>NZ_JAETXL010000037.1:0-511 GCF_016774385.1 Micromonospora fiedleri | reverse complement strand
GCAGGTCGATGTCGGAATATGGGTGCAACTCGCCGCGACCGTAGCCGCCGACCGCCACCAGTGCGATGTCGGCGTCTTCGCTCCAGTCGAATTGTTCCCAGGCCTTTTGCAGTATGTTATCGACGAACCAGGCGCGATCCTCGATCAGGCGCCGAATGTCGCGGCCGCTGCGAAAACGCCCGTCGAGCACCTCGCGGGCCTGGCGGATGGCCTTCTTGAAGGCGGCAATGGGGCTTGCCTTCAGGGCCAGTTCAGCCTGGAACTGGCCGCGGTCGAAGAGTTCTGGATCCACCTGCGGCATCGATTGGCTTTCCTTTCTATGGGCGGGAAGTTGCGCGGGTTGAATCAGGCCGAAACGCGAGGGATGGTGTCTGTCTCTTATACACATCTAGATGTGTATAAGAGACAGTCGCACAGCCGTGGTAGGTGCGATACAGCAAAAAGCCCTTGAGGATGTCGGCGTCACCGGCCACGAAGCCCGAGCGCAGGCCTGGCAGGTTGGAACGCTTGG
>NZ_JAETXL010000036.1:0-523 GCF_016774385.1 Micromonospora fiedleri | reverse complement strand
TCTTTCACTCATCTAAATGTGTATCAGGGACAGCGACACAGTTGGGGGGAATCGACTTCACGCGTCCGATAACCACCCTAAGTGGCATGTCCACCATCTAGAGCAGCGCCGAGTCCACCCGCAACTGGCAGATCGCCAACCTGCACGGCGATATCGTCGCAACGATACACGGGAACGATTCGGGTCTGACCACCGTACGCGGATATGACGGGTATGGGGTGCCACATACGAGCACGGCCGGCGACGAGGGCTACGCATGGCTTGGCTCAACTGGGCGAGCAACAGATCCGTCCGCAGGCATGGTGCTGATGGGCGTGCGCCTCTACAACCCGACAACAGGGCGATTCCTTCAGGCTGACCGAATTTTTGGAGGAAACGCAAATGCGTACACCTACCCAGCTGATCAGATCAACAGTCTTGACATCGATGGCCAAGTAGCTATCGCCATCCCGGCTGCCGTCCTTGGAGGCGGCCCCATCGCGGCGGCCGACGCAGTCATAGCATCCATGGCCGCATTCATCAC
>NZ_JAETXL010000035.1:0-524 GCF_016774385.1 Micromonospora fiedleri | reverse complement strand
GGGGGTCCAGAGCGAGAGGAGGAGCGGCGCGGAGAGCACGATGGACCGGATCGCCAGGAACGGCGCCCAGCAGCCGAACTTCACACGGCCCGCGGTGGCGCCGGTGACCGGCGCGGGCGTGAGCACCGGGAACATCATCTGGTACGCGACGAAGGGCAGCGCCGGAATGGGGATCCGGGCGTCGACCACGTGCAGGTGCGGGGCGGGCGGCACCTTCAGGTCGGTCAGCCCGAACAGTTCGAGGTTGCCGAACAGGCCGCTGCCGGCGTCGTCGCCGAAGGCGAACGTGTAGCCGACGAACACCCAGGTCAGGCTGACCACCCCGAGGGCGATCATGTTCTGCTGCAACATGGCCAGGACGTTGCGGCTGCGCACCATCCCGCCATAGAAGACGGCCAGGCCGGGCGTCATGAACAGCACCAGCCCCGTGCAGACCAACACCCAGGCGGTGTCCCCCGGATTCACCGCGACATCAGCGGACACGTCCTGCCCCTTTCTGCGTACGGTCGGTCAGACCGAACGCC
>NZ_JAETXL010000034.1:0-529 GCF_016774385.1 Micromonospora fiedleri | reverse complement strand
GGACGGCGACAGGCCGCCGCGGTGGTCGCCCGGCCCACCCCCGACCGGGTCCTGCCGACGGTGCGCCGTACAGGCAGCCCCTTGGCCGTAGCGGGGGTCGTCGCCGCCGTCCTGCTCAGCGGGCTCGGCTGGCTGCTGGTCATCCGTCTGCGCTCGGGGCGGCGTCTACCGCCTACGGTCAAGACGTGAGGCTCGCGATCTCCGCTCTCGCCCGGGTCGCCGCGCTCGCCCTGACCGGTGCCCCGGATCCCGGCCCTCATGTCGGCGTGGACCGGGCCGAGGCGAGGCCGGGGGAGCAGGTGCTGGTCCGGCTCACCGGCTGGCCCGACGGTACGGTCCGCATCGAGCTGTGTGGCGCGGGCGCGCCGGCACGCTGCGCGGTGGACAGTTCGGCGCAGGTCCACCTGCCCGCTGGCGGCCCCGGTGGGCCCCCGCTGACCGTCCGTGGCCCACCCGGCCGTTGCCCCTGCACGGGGCGGGTGACCACCCCTGCCGCGTCCCGGCCGGCCTCCGCGCCGCCCGCCCTCCC
>NZ_JAETXL010000033.1:0-530 GCF_016774385.1 Micromonospora fiedleri | reverse complement strand
ATGTGACCCCTAACCTTTCACAAACGATTGATTCGTAAGGAAAAACAGGCCGTTTTCAATGGGTTCAAAATAGCCATTTCCCTCTATTAGAATCAATAACTTAGCGTTGTATATTCCTACAGTGGTTGATCAATTTTGATCTTCTACTGCCTTTACCACCTCTTCAGCAGACTTGGGCTTGTTCCTATTTTCCTGAATGCAGGCCGAGCGCTGATCCCCCTAGCAACCCCATGCTTGAAAATGGGTGTAATCCCCAGCATTTGTTAAGTCTTCTAGTAACCAGGCACTACGATCTATCTACTCATACACCGTTACCCTATTGCGCCCGGCCTTCTTCGACGCAAACAGCGCACGGTCCGCCCAGGCGATCAGATCGGCGTAGTCGATCGAGGGATGGCTCAGATCTGCCACTCCTAAGCTGATGGTGAAACGGATGCTCTGGCCGTGGTGCAGCACTTCCAACCCTTCGACTGCCTTACGCAGACGCTCGGCGAAAACCCTTCCACCGGTCTCGTCGGTGTCCGAAAGCA
>NZ_JAETXL010000032.1:0-546 GCF_016774385.1 Micromonospora fiedleri | reverse complement strand
CTAATCCAATTGAGGAGTGGCAGCATATAGAACAGCTAAAGGGTAGTGCTGAAGGAAGCATACGATACCCCGCATGGAATGGGATAATATCACAGGAGGTACTAGACTACCTTTCATCCTACATAAATAGACGCATATAAGTACGCATTTAAGCATAAACACGCACTATGCCGTTCTTCTCATGTATATATATATACAGGCAACACGCAGATATAGGTGCGACGTGAACAGTGAGCTGTATGTGCGCAGCTCGCGTTGCATTTTCGGAAGCGCTCGTTTTCGGAAACGCTTTGAAGTTCCTATTCCGAAGTTCCTATTCTCTAGAAAGTATAGGAACTTCAGAGCGCTTTTGAAAACCAAAAGCGCTCTGAAGACGCACTTTCAAAAAACCAAAAACGCACCGGACTGTAACGAGCTACTAAAATATTGCGAATACCGCTTCCACAAACATTGCTCAAAAGTATCTCTTTGCTATATATCTCTGTGCTATATCCCTATATAACCTACCCATCCACCTTTCGCTCCTTGAACTTGCATCTAAACTCG
>NZ_JAETXL010000031.1:0-568 GCF_016774385.1 Micromonospora fiedleri | reverse complement strand
GTGGACCTGGAAGCACAGCCGTTGTTCACCTGGCTGCTGATAGACGAGCAGGGCTCGACCCGGGCCAGCCATCTCGACAACTCTGGACCAGAGACGCTGGCGAATTCGGCTGTTCACGTGGCCCACGTACACGCCTGCGGAAATTTCCAGTAACCACTGAGTCAGGTGTCCGCGGAGCCCTTCGGGACAGGCGGTCAGGATGATGACGGTCATCAGAAGTCAACTTCTCCGCCATAGTTGCGACCGCTGGTGAACTCATAGCCGCTCTCATCCCACAGGCGCACCGTGTCGTTCTCCGCTTCCCCGTCGAGCCACGCCTCATCGATCGGCCCGGTCGGGCCGGGACTGAGCAGCAGACTGCGGATGTCGCGTACGCATCGGTCGAGAAGAGCACCGTCGTGGATACGGTCGCGGACGGCACGCCGGGTGTCCGATCCGATGTCGGTCGAGCCGCTGGCGGCGACGTCGAAGGCGACCGGAATAGTGTATTCGGCCTTGTAGAGGTCGGCGATGTCGTAGACAAAGGATCGGTCGTGCCCGGTGTGGACGAATCCCAGGCCGGGTGAGG
>NZ_JAETXL010000030.1:0-619 GCF_016774385.1 Micromonospora fiedleri | reverse complement strand
GACCCGGGGGCGGGCGACGCGCTCGACCATGCCCCGACCGTATCCCCGTCGCCGCTGGCCGGCTCAGCGGACCGGCACCGAAGTGGCCAACCCCGCACCCGCCGGCCCCGCACCCGCCCAACCCGCAATCGCAGCGACGCCGGACCGGTCGGTCCGGGTCGCGCGCCGGACCGGGCGGACGAAGCCGAGCAGCACCAGCAACCCGGCCACCCCGCAGCCGACGATCAGTGGCCGGGATTGGCTCACCTCCAGCAACAGTCCGCCGATGAGGTAGCCGACCATCGCCGCGCCCTGCACCGCTGCACCCATGGCAGCGAAGGCCCGCCCACGGGCGGCCTCCGGTACCCGCCGCGCCAGCACCAGGTTGTTGAACACGCTGTTGCCGCCGTTGCACACGCCGCCGATCAGCCAGATCGGCACCAGCAGCAGCGCCACCGGCACCACCCCCGAGACCAGCCCCATGCGGCAGCAGCCGCCGAGCAGGAACAGGCCGGCCTGGACACGACCGGCCTCCTCGGTGACTCGCCGGGCCCGCCGCGCCAAGATCCCCGACCCTCACATCACGCCCAGGCGCCACCCCCCGCCCACCCGACCCTCGGGGCCCCGCCACGCCCCCCCG
>NZ_JAETXL010000029.1:0-641 GCF_016774385.1 Micromonospora fiedleri | reverse complement strand
GTTGAGTACGCTTTTGCCTTGGCTGTGCGCCTTGACCCAGCCGCGGGTGTTACGTAGGTCGAGGAACAGCAGCGGATCCTGTCCGGCATGACGGCCGCGAACTCGATAGTTGAGGCCCCACTCGTGGCCGATCAGGTCCCTGTCTCTTATACACATCTAGATGTGTATAAGAGACAGATTCCAACTCATGCAATTTGCATGATTTCGAAAATCGTCAAAAATACCAAGCCATTGATATATAACGATTTTTTTTACGTTTCAAAGTTGGCACAGCGTTCGCAATATACCCAGTAACCCTGCTGACAAGACACGCAGCAGACTTTCCAGAAAAACAGGAGTTACTCGTATGAAGAAGTTCGCTATCACTGCCGCTGCTGCTACCGCGCTGACCCTGACCTGTCTCTTATACACATCTAGATGTGTATAAGAGACAGGCTGTTACCCGCCGCGACCTCCTGCTTGACCTCGTCCACCAGCTTGCGCATGGCCGGGTTCTCGAAGCCCTCGCCGATGATGTCGAACGATTGCAGCAGCGGTACGCCGGCTTTCATCATCGTCGCCATCTGCCGGGTGAACAGGGCGATGTCCTGGGCCTTGATGCGTTTACCCAGGTTGAGAATCGACACCGACTTCTTGCGTAC
>NZ_JAETXL010000028.1:0-774 GCF_016774385.1 Micromonospora fiedleri | reverse complement strand
GAAAAAAACCTCCCTTCCAGGAGGTTTTTTTATCCGCCCATCTCAATGCGTGCTCAGGCCTGCTGCGTTCATGAACATGCGCATCAGGCTGGCGACGATGAACAATGCGCCGACGCTGCCGACCCAGATCATTGCCAGCCAGCCAAGGCGTTGCCACAGTGGTTTCTTCTCTGCGGCCTCGATTTCCTGCAACGAGCGTTTACTGGCCATGAACTTCTACCCTCCTATTCAAGGTTGATGGCGCCTGTGTCGACGCCATCGCGAGCAAGCTTTGCTCCCACAGGCTGTGCATCAAGCTCTGCAGTAGTCTTTGCAACTGCTGCTAGTGATAGCCATCCTCGTGGGTGACCTTGCCGCGGAACACGTAATAGCTCCAGAAGGTGTACCCCAGGATGAACGGGATAATGAACAGCGTACCCACCAGCATGAAGCCTGTCTCTTATACACATCTAGATGTGTATAAGAGACAGCCGCTGGGCACCGGACGTACTTCACCGGACAACCCAACTTCACCGAACACCAGCAGGTCATGGGGCAAGGGTCGATTGCGCAAGCTGGACATCACCGCCGCCATCAGCGCCAGGTCCGACGCGGTTTCCAGCACTTTCACGCCGCCTACCACGTTGAGGAACACATCCTGGTCGTGGGTTGGAATGCCACCATGGCGGTGCAGCACGGCGAGCAACATCTGTCTCTTATACACATCTAGATGTGTATAAGAGACAGCCCTAGAGCTTATCCCCAAATCTAGACACAAGCGGGCTTGTTCTCGAA
>NZ_JAETXL010000002.1:0-840918 GCF_016774385.1 Micromonospora fiedleri | reverse complement strand
GAAGCAGAGCAAAGGGGTTCAGGCAGACATGCCCGGCTCGCCGGCTGGTGGCATTGTGTGGTGTCCTGACATGGCCCACGGCACGCCGTTAGGGGCGGTGGGTCGGCGCGAGGGTCATGCGGGCGAGAAGGGCTACTCAACGACGGAGACCGCCGGTGAGAGAGGCTGCTGGCGAGAGAGGGCCGCTGGCGAGACTGAGACTGGCGAGAGAGGTCGGTTGGAGGGTCAGTCACGGGTCTGTGCGGATTCTCTGATTTCGCGGAGGAGTCCTGCTGCTTCGTCGACGGGGCGGAAGGGGAACATGGCGATGGCCACGCTGCCGTGGTCGGCCCAGCCGCAGACGGCGAAGTCGCCGCCCTCGCCGCTGGTGGTGCCGCATTTCATCACGCCGCCGAGTCGGCCCGGGGTCATGTCGCGTAGGCCGGTCACCGCACCCGTCTCGTCGGACATCAGGCCGAAGAGGCTTTCCAGGTCTCGCTCGGGCTGCCAGAGCAGGGTGGTGCCGCCGAAGAACAGTACCGATCGGCGCTCGTCGGCGGGGTCTTGGTAGACGGCACCGAAGCTGGTGTCGAGCTGGATGTCGGCGGCGAGGCCGCTGCGCAGGTAGTCGGCGGTGCTCACGGCCCGTTCGCTGTCGTCGCGGGTGAGCCCTGCGATCGTGTCCGGCGTGGCGATCAGGGTGTCCTTCTGCTGGGCGATGCGCCAGCCCCAGGCGCCGAGCGCACCCACACCCGTCAGCGCCAGGACGGCCAGGAGGACGATCACGATGCGGCGTCGGCGGCCACGGACCGTGGTGCGATCCGGGTCGTCCTGCGGGTCGCGGTTGCTCAGCTCGATCGGCTCGTCGGTCAGGTCAAGCGGCGGAGCCCCCTCGTCGAGCTGGCGCGCGGTGCGATGTGCGTCCGACATAGCCGCCACCGTACGCGAAAGCACCGGTGGTGGACGTCGGGTCTGCGGAAGCGCTCCGTAGACTTTCTTAGGTGACCGAGAACCTGGATACCCGACGCCCCGACGCCCCGACCATCGCCGGCCAGTACCAGCCCGGTGAGGTAGAGCAGCGACGGTACGAGCAGTGGGTAGCCGACGGTCGGTTCCGGGCGTCGGCAGACAGTGACAAGCCACCGTTCACCATCGTGATCCCCCCGCCCAACGTCACCGGCTCGCTGCACATGGGCCACGCGCTCGACCACACGGTGCAGGACGCCCTGGTGCGGCGGAAGCGGATGCAGGGCTTCGAGGCGCTCTGGCTGCCGGGCATGGACCACGCCGGCATCGCCACCCAGAACGTGGTCGAGCGGCAGCTGGCCGCGCAAGGGCTGTCCCGCCACGACCTTGGTCGGGAGAAGTTCGTCGAGCGGGTGTGGCAGTGGAAGGCGGAGTCCGGGGGCGCGATCCTGGGCCAGATGCGTCGCCTCGGTGACTCGGTCGACTGGGACCGTGAGCGCTTCACCATGGACGAGGGCCTGTCGCGGGCCGTACTGACGATGTTCAAGAAGCTGTACGACGACGGCCTGATCTACCGGGCGAACCGGATCATCAACTGGTGTCCGCGCTGCCTGACCGCCCTGTCGGACATCGAGGTGGAGCACTCCGACGACGACGGTGAGCTGGTCTCGATCCGCTACAGCGACGACGTGGTGGTGGCCACCACCCGGGCCGAGACCATGCTCGGTGACACGGCGGTGGCGGTGCACCCGGACGACGAGCGGTACCGGCACCTGATCGGCACCGAGGTCGAGTTGCCGCTGACCGGGCGTCGGATCCCGATCGTCGGTGACGCGCACGTCGACCCGGCCTTCGGTACCGGCATGGTGAAGGTGACCCCGGCGCACGACCCGAACGACTTCGAGATCGGGCAGCGACACGACCTGCCCGCGTTGACGGTCATGGACGAGCGGGGTGTGATCACCGCGCCCGGCCCGTTCGAAGGGCTGGACCGGTTCGAGGCCCGCCCGGCGATCGTCGCGGCGCTGCGCGCCGAAGGGCGCATCGTGGCGGAGAAGCGGCCGTACGTGCACGCCGTCGGGCACTGCTCGCGGTGCCGGACCACCGTCGAGCCGCGGCTGTCGTTGCAGTGGTTCGTCAACACCTCCCCGCTGGCCAAGGCGGCCGGTGACGCGGTGCGTGACGGCCGGGTGGCGATCGAGCCGGCGGATCTGGCCAAGCGGTACTTCGCCTGGGTCGACAACATGCACGACTGGTGCATCTCCCGCCAGCTGTGGTGGGGCCACCGCATCCCGGTCTGGTACGGCCCGGACGGCGAGGTGGTCTGCGTCGGCCCCGACGAGCAGCCGCCGACCGGCGAGGGCTGGCACCAGGACGAGGACGTGCTGGACACCTGGTTCTCCAGCGGGCTGTGGCCGTTCTCCACCCTCGGCTGGCCGGAGCAGACCCCCGAACTGGCGAAGTTCTACCCGACCAGCGTGCTGGTCACCGGGTACGACATCCTGTTCTTCTGGGTCGCCCGGATGATGATGTTCGGCCTGTACGCGATGGACGGCAAGCAGCCGTTCGACGTGATCGCCCTGCACGGCATGGTTCGCGACGAGCACGGCAAGAAGATGTCCAAGTCGTTCGGCAACGTGGTCGATCCGCTGGACTGGATCGACCGGTACGGGGCCGATGCGACCCGGTTCACCCTGGCTCGGGGGGCCAACCCCGGCGGGGACGTGCCGGTCAGCGAGGACTGGTGCCAGGGGTCACGCAACTTCTGCAACAAGCTGTGGAACGCGACCCGCTTCGCGCTGCTCAACGGCGCGCACACCGAGGGGCCGCTGCCGGGTGCGGCCGAGTTGTCGACCGTCGACAGGTGGATCCTGTCCCGGCTGGCGCAGGTCACCGCCGAGGTGGACGAGCAGTTCGAGGCGTACGAGTTCGCCAAGGTCTGTGATCTGCTCTACCACTTCGCCTGGGACGACGTCTGCGACTGGTACGTGGAGTTGAGCAAGCCGGTGCTGGCCGCCGGTGGTGCCGCCGCCGACACCAGCCGCCGGGTCCTCGGGCACGTGCTGGACCAGTTGCTGCGGCTGCTGCACCCGGTGATCCCGTTCGTCACCGAGGAGCTGTGGACCGCGTTGACCGGTGGTGAGACGGTGATGACGGCCGCCTGGCCGGTCGCCGACCGGGCCCGGATCGACAGCGGCGCTGAGGCGGAGATCGCCACCCTGCAACGGGTGGTCACCGAGGTCCGCCGGTTCCGTTCCGACCAGGGGCTGCGTCCGACCCAGCGGGTCGCGGCCCGGCTCGACGGGCTGGCCGGGGCCGGTGTCGCGGCGCACGAGCCGCTGATCCGTTCCCTGGCCCGGCTCGACGCGGCCGGTGACGGCTTCCAGGCCAGCGCGACGTTGGCCATGCCGGGCGAGGTCAGCGTCGCGCTGGACACCCGGGGTTCGATCGACGTCGCCGCCGAACGCGCCCGGCTGACCAAGGACCGCGCGGCGGCCGAGAAGGAGGCCGGGCAGGCGCGGGCGAAGCTGGACAACCCGGCGTTCGTCGGTAAGGCACCGGAACCCGTGGTTGCGAAGATCCGTGATCGGCTCGCCGCGGCCGAGGCCGACCTGACCCGCATCGACGCCGCTCTGGAGGCGCTGCCCTCGTGACCGACAGCAACGAACACGACGACCGCAGTGGTGCGGGCCGACCGGCGGACGCCGGTCGGCCCGGCCGCGCCGACGAGCGCCCCGAGCGGGGCAAAGCCGCCGAGCGGGCCGCCTTCGCCGAGATCGAGGCGGAACTTGCCGGGCGCGGCTTCACCCGGATGGTCTTCGAACTGGACCGCATCTCGGACCTGCTCGACCTGCTGGGCAGCCCGCAGCGGGCGTACCCGTCGATCCACCTGACCGGCACCAACGGCAAGACCTCGACGGCCCGGATGATCGACTCGTTGTTGCGGGCGTTCGGGCTGCACACCGGGCGGTACACCAGCCCGCACCTGGAGACCGTGCGGGAGCGGATCAGCCTGGACGGTGAGCCGGTGGACGAGGCCCGCTTCACCGCCGTGTACCAGGAGGTCAAGCCGCTCGCCGAACTGGTCGACGACCGCTCGGCCGAGCCGCTGACCTACTTCGACATGACCACCGCGTTGGCGTTCGCCACGTTCGCCGACGCACCTGTCGACGTGGCCGTGGTCGAGGTGGGGCTGGGCGGGGCCGAGGACGCCACGAACGTGATCCAGGCCGGGGTGTGCGTACTGACGCCGATCGGGCTGGACCACACCGAGTGGCTCGGTGACACGTTGCAGGACATCGCGGTCGCCAAGTCCGGCATCATCCACCCGGGCGCGACGGTCATCGCCGCCGCCCAGGAGGAGGAAGCCGCGCGGCCGATCCTGCAACGCTGCGCCGAGGTCGGTGCCACCATCGCCCGCGAGGGCTCGGAGTTCGGCGTACTGCGTCGGGCGGTGGCGGTCGGCGGGCAGGTGCTCACGTTGCAGGGCCTCGGCGGGGTGTACGAGGAGGTGTTCGTCCCGCTGCACGGCGCACACCAGGCGCAGAACGCGGCGGTGGCGCTCGCCGCCGTGGAGGCGTTCCTCGGCGCCGGTGCCCGGCGTCAGCTCGACCTGGAGACGGTCCGGGAAGGTTTCGCCACCGCCAGTTCCCCGGGTCGGCTGGAGCGGGTGCGTACCGCCCCGACGATCCTGCTCGACGGCGCGCACAACCCGCAGGGCATGGCGGCCACGGTCACCGCCCTGCAGGAGGAGTTCGCCTTCAGCAAGCTGGTCGCCGTGGTGGGCACGCTTGCCGACAAGGACGCGGCCAGCATGCTGGAGCTGCTGGAGCCGGTGGTCGATCAGGTGGTGGTGACCCGCAACAGCTCGCCACGGGCCCTGCCGGCAAAGGAACTGGCCGCGCTCGCCGCCGAGGTGTTCGGGCCCGACAGGGTCGAGGTGGCCGAGGAGATGCCGGACGCGATCGAGGCGGCGGTGGCGCTGGCCGAGGAGGACGTACCGGGTGAACTGGCCGGGGTCGGTGTGATCGTCACCGGTTCCGTGGTGACGGTGGCCGACGCGCGCCGGTTGTTGAAGCGATGAGCGGGCCGGAGGGCCCGCAGCAGCGGCGCTCGGGGCTGCGTGACCCGCAGCGGGCGGTACGCGGTCTCGGGGCCGGCACCCTGGCCCTGGAGGCGCTGGTGTTGCTGCTGGCCATCCAGCCGATCCGGTTGGTCGGCGGTGACCTGAGCGCTGCCGCGATCGGGGCGGTGGTGGCGCTGGCCGTGGCCGCCGCCATGCTGGCCGGTCTGATGGGCCGGCCGTGGGCGTGGAACGCCGGCACGGTGTTGCAGGGGCTGCTGCTGCTCTCCGGGCTACTGCACTGGTCGCTGCTCGTGCTGGGGGTGATGTTCGCGTTGGTGTGGGCGTACGCCTGGCATGTCCGTCGGGTGATCCTCGGCTGAGCCGTGCTCAGGCGTCGGCGCGTTCCCGCCACTGGGTGAGGGCGATGCCGTGACCGTCCGGGTCACGGAACGCCGCCGCCCACACCTCCAGCCGGTTGCCCCGGTTGACGACCCTCGGGGCGTAGGTGAACCGCACACCGGAGTCGCGTAGCTGTTCGTACGCCCCCTGGATGTCGTCGACGTCGAGGTTGACGTGCACCAGTCGACGGCTGACCGGCTGGGCGCCGGACACCTCGCGCAGCACCAGTCGGGTCGCCCCGGAGGCGAGTACGGCGTTGCCGGAGCCCCGGTCGACCTCGGTGAAGCCGAGCCGCCCCTGGTAGAACGCCAGGGAGCGGGCAAGGTCGGTGACCAGCAGGGTGATGCCGACACCGCTGATCGGCGCGGCCGGGTCCGCGGTGTCGACGGCCTCCGGGTCGTACCCGAAGATCGCCTCGTCCAGCTTGCGGGCCTCGACGGCGTCGTCCACTGCGGCCTCGCTGTCGACGGCGGACGGTGCCGGGTCGCTCGCCGTCGACGGCACTGACGTGAGGTCGCCCGCGGCCGTCGGTCGTGGTTGCGGGTCGTCCAACGGGAGGTCGAGCGGGTCGAGCGGATCGGGTGAGCGGGGGGCCGGGTCGGCCAGTCGGGCCCCGCTCGGCTGGGCGTCGACGAGAGCCTCCGTGGACGCGGTGGCGGCGGCGAACCGTTCCTCGGCCGGGGTACGAGGTGCCGGCGTGGCCCGGCGGGGCAGCTGATGGTCGTTCGACTGTTCCACCACCGTCCCCTCCAGCACGACCGGGCTTCCCGGACGCTGACGGACCCGTACCGGCTCCCGTGGCTCGACCGGCTCGACGGGTTCGTCACCGCCGGGACCCGCCAGCGGATCACTCAGCGGGAAGTCGTCCTCCGGTGCCCGGCCGGCCCACGGCGGGGCCTCCTGACCGATGAGGACCTCGTCCGGGGGTACCTGGGTGGCGTACTCGGGAGGCGGCTCGGTGGGGTCGGTCTCGGCGTGGGTGGGCACCTCGTCCCAGAGCACCCGGACGTGTCGCGGGTCGTCCAGGGCCACCCGGATCGGCAGGCTCTGGCCCAGCGACGGCCACTTCGACACCGGTACCCGAGGCTCGATGATCTTCTTCGACCGGGGCGGTAGGCCCGGGGCGTCGATCACCAGTTGAAGTTCGCAGCGCCCGAAGGCGTACTGGGTGGGTGGCTCCGAGGCGCTGTGCACGTGCCCGGCGCCCACGACCCAGGTGCGCCCGCCGGCGCGGACCGTGGCCAGCGCGATCGCCAGCGCCAGGACCGCGACGCCCAGCGCCACGATGGCCCAGCTGGTCATGCCCAGGCCGAAAAGGATGACGAAGGAGGCCACGGTGCCGAGCACCGCAGCGACCAACTTGCGTACCGGTGCGATGGGTCGGTTCCCGCCGTTCGCCACAGTGGACCTCCCGGGTGGTCAGGGCCAGGCTAGGCCGGATCGGGGATCGGGGGAAGCACCGACCACCGCGCCGGCGCCGGGACCGGGTCGCTAGGCTGACCGTACCCAGCCCGACCGGCTTCCGCTCTGAGGAGGAACCCAGCGTGTCCAGCAGCAGCCCGGACGAGCGTACGCTCGTACTGATCAAGCCCGATGCGGTCCGCCGTGGATTGGTCGGCGAGATCATCTCCCGCTTCGAGCGCAAGGGGCTGCGGATCGACGCCATGGTGTCCAGGACGATGGACGCCGCGCTGGCCGACGAGCACTACGCCGAGCACGTGGACAAGGCGTTCTACCCGCCGCTGAAGACCTTCATGACCGGTGGTCCGCTAGTCGCCCTGGTGCTCTCCGGTGACCAGGTCATCGACGTGGTGCGTGGCCTGATCGGGGCCACCGACGGGCGCAAGGCCGCCGCCGGCACCATCCGGGGTGACCTGTCGCTCTCCAACCGGGAGAACCTGGTGCACGCCTCCGACTCGGCCGACAGCGCCAAGCGCGAGATCGCACTCTGGTTCCCCGAGCTGAGCTGACGACCTGCCGGGCGGCTGTTCAGGCCGCCTAGGTCAGCTTCTCCGGGTTCGCCACCAGGAAGATGTCGGTGATCCGACCGTCGGCGGTGGCGAGGGTGAGGGCGTACCGGTGACCGGCCGCGGTGACCACGACGGCGGCCGGCTGGCCGTTGAGTTCCGTGCGGTGCACGATGAGCGGCCAGCCCTTGGCGCGGATGCCCAGCAGGAAGCGGGCCACCCGGTCGACGCCGGTCACCGGGTTGCGGGCGGACCGCACCCGGCCGCCGCCGTCGCTCCACGCGGTCGCCTCGGCGGCCACCAGGTCGGTCAGCGCGGCCAGATCGCCGCCGTCGACGGCGGCGATGAAGGCGTCCATCAGTCGCTGCTGCTCCGTCCGGTCGACGGTGAAGCGGCGCTGGTCGCGGCCGATCCGCTTGGCGGCCCGATGATGCAGTTGCCGGCAGTCCTCGGCCGAGCGGTCCAGTAGCTCGGCGATCTCGGCGTACGGCATCTCGAAGGCGGTGTGCAGCACGTAGACCGCGCGCTCCGGCGGGGTGAGGCGTTCCAGCAGGTGCAGCAGCGCCATGGCGAGCGAATCGCGCAACTCGGCACGTTCCAGCGGGCCGAACGGCGACGGCGCGGTGGGCACCGGCTCCGGCAGCCACATCCCGACGTACGCCTCCCGGGCCGCCTGCCGAGCGCGGAGCCGGTCGATGGCCAGATGGGTCACCACCCGTGACAGGTAGCGGCGCGGCTCGGCCACGCCGGCCCGGTCGACCCGCATCCACCGCAGGTACGCCTCCTGGAGCACGTCCTCGGCGTCGTGCCGGCTGCCGAGCAGCCGGTAGGCCAGACCGAGCAGCATCGGCCGGTGCGCTTCGAGCGCACCGGCCGCCTCCACCGCGTCGATCGGGCTCAGACCTCGGTCGGCAGGTCCTTGCGGAAGGTCACCGCGATCCGGTTCCACACGTTGATTGTGGCGATCGCCAGCACCAGGTCGGCGAGGGCCTTCTCCGGCCAGACCTTCGCGGCGGCCGCCCAGACGTCGTCGGGTACCCCGTGCTCGCCGAGGCGGGTGACCGCGTCGGTGAGCGCCAGCGCGGTCCGCTCCCGCTCGTCGAAGAAGGGCGCTTCGCGCCACGCCGCCACCGCGAACAGCCGCCGATGCGACTCCCCGGCATCCATCGCATCCCGGCTGTGCATGTCGACGCAGTACGCGCAGCCGTTCAGCATCGACGCCCGCAGTTTCACCAACTCCAGCACGGTGTGATCCACGTTGGCCCGGACGTACTTCTCCAACCCCAGCACGCTCTGGTACGCCTCCGGCGCCACCTCAGCCACATCCATCCGCTGCACGACAACCCCTCCTGACAGTGCCTCCAACACCCCCACGACGCCCCACCCCACCCCCACCGTGACACCCCACCCCTGTGACCCCCACCACCCCCGCCCCCGTCGCCTCGCGCCGCCCTACCCCGCCTCGGCGCCGCCGATCTTGCACTTTGTGTCGGTGCATATCCATCCAGAAGCCGCGTAAGGGCGACCAGAAGTGCAAGATCGCGGGAGAGGGGGTGGGGGAGAGGGAGGGGGTGGGTTATGGGGAGGTGGGGGGCGGGTGGGGTGGGTAGGATGGGGGGAGTGGCGATGATCCGGCTATCACCGGGGAGTCTCCGGAAGAAAGGGCCTTGTGCCCGAGTAGAACCGGACGGGTTCGGCCCGTTACAGCCGGCCTAACGAGCGGGCGGTTGATCCTGACCGTCAAGCGGGGTGGTACCGCGGGCCTTGCCCGGGGCGCTGGTGACGGCGTACCGGAGACGGGCTCGTCCTCGCAGACCCACACACAGTGAGCGTCAGCGAGGAGAGCGACAGGCGATGGCCTATCCGTTGCACGACCCGACCGCCGCCGGTGTCCCGGCGAGCCCGGACCTGCCCGCGGTCGAGCGCCGGGTGCTGGAGCACTGGACGGCCGACAAGACCTTCGAAGCCAGCGTCGAGCAGCGGCCGGCCTCCGGCCGGCAGTCGGAGACGGGCGCCGACGGCGGAGACGCCGACAACGAGTACGTCTTCTACGACGGCCCGCCGTTCGCCAACGGGCTGCCGCACTACGGACACCTGTTCACCGGGTACGTCAAGGACGTGGTGCCGCGCTACCAGACCATGCGCGGTCGGCGGGTGGAGCGGCGCTTCGGCTGGGACTGCCACGGCCTGCCCGCCGAGGTGGTAGCGGAGAAGCAGCTCGGCATCACCAGCAAGGCGGAGATCCTCGACCTGGGCGTGGCCCGGTTCAACGAGGCGTGCCGCACCTCGGTGCTGGAGTTCACCCACGACTGGGAGCGGTACGTCACCCGGCAGGCCCGCTGGGTCGACTTCGCCAACGACTACAAGACCCTCGACCTGGACTACATGGAAAGCGTCATGTGGGCCTTCAAGACCCTGCACGATAAGGGTCTGGTCTACGAGGGCTTCCGGGTGCTGGCGTACTGCTGGCGCTGTGAGACGCCGCTGTCGAACACCGAGACCCGGATGGACGACGTCTACCGGGACCGGCACGACCCGACGCTGACGGTGTGGTTCGAGCTGACCGCCGAGGAGTCCGCGCCGGAACTGGTCCGTGGGCCGGTGCGGCTGGGGGTCTGGACCACCACGCCGTGGACCCTGCCGTCGAACCTGGCGCTCGCCGTCGGCCCGGACATCGAGTACGCCGTGCTGGAGCGCGACGGCGAGCGGTACCTGGTGGGCGCCGGGCGGGTGGCCGCGTACGCCAAGGAACTTGAGGGGTACGAGCAGGTCGGCACGGTGCGCGGGGCGGACCTGGTGGGGCGGCGCTACACCCCGCTGTTCGACTTCCTGGTCGAGCAGGCCGGTGAGAACGCGTACCAGGTGCTCGGGGCGGAGTTCGTGACCACCGAGGACGGTACCGGGATCGTGCACCTGGCCCCGGCCTTCGGTGAGGACGACCAGAACGTCTGCAACGCCGCCGGCATCCCCACCATCGTCACCGTGGACGACCACACCCGGTTCACCGCGCTGGTCCCGCCGTACCAGGGTGAGCAGGTCTTCGACGTCAACAAGCCGGTGATCCGGGAGCTGAAGGACCGGGGGGTGGTGCTCAAGCAGGACACCTACACCCACTCGTACCCGCACTGCTGGCGCTGCGACACCCCGCTGGTCTACAAGGCGGTGTCCTCGTGGTTCGTCGCGGTGACCAAGTTCAAGGACCGGATGGTCGAGCTCAACCAGCAGATCAACTGGACCCCGGGGCACATCAAGGACGGCTCGTTCGGCAAGTGGCTGGCCAATGCCCGGGACTGGTCGATCAGCCGGAACCGGTTCTGGGGCTCCCCGATCCCGGTGTGGCGCTCGGACGACCCGAACTACCCCCGCATCGACGTGTACGGCTCGCTGGCCGAGATCGAGCGGGACTTCGGCGTACGCCTGACCGACCTGCACCGGCCGGCGGTCGACGACCTGGTCCGCCCCAACCCGGACGACCCGACCGGCAAGTCGATGATGCGTCGGGTGCCGGAGGTGCTGGACTGCTGGTTCGAGTCCGGTTCGATGCCGTTCGCCCAGGTGCACTACCCGTTCGAGAACCGGGACTGGTTCGAGCACCACTACCCGGGCGACTTCATCGTCGAGTACATCGGGCAGACCCGCGGCTGGTTCTACACCATGCACGTGCTGGCCACGGCGCTGTTCGACAGGCCGGCGTTCCGTAACTGCCTCAGCCACGGCATCCTGCTCGGCTCGGACGGGCGCAAGATGTCCAAGAGTCTGCGCAACTACCCGGACGTCTACCACGTCTTCGACTCGTACGGCTCGGACGCGATGCGCTGGATGCTGATGTCCTCGCCGGTGCTGCGCGGCGGGGACATGCCGGTCACCGAGTCGGGCATCCGGGACGCCGTCCGGCAGGTGCTGCTGCCGCTGTGGAACGTCTGGTACTTCTTCTCGCTCTACGCCAACGCCGACGGCTACACCGCCCGGCGTCGGACGGACAGCACGCACCTGCTCGACCGGTACGTGCTGGCCAAGACGAACGAGCTGGTGGCGACGGTCGGCGCGCAGATGGACGCGTACGACATCTCCGGCGCCTGCGCCACCGTGCGGTCCTACCTGGACGCGCTGACCAACTGGTACGTGCGTCGCTCCCGGGACAGGTTCTGGTCCGGCGACGCCGACGCGTTCGACACGCTGTCGACGGTGCTGGAGACCCTGTGCCGGGTGGTGGCGCCGCTGGCGCCGCTGACCGCGGAGGAGATCTGGCGCGGGTTGACCGGCGAGCGGTCGGTGCACCTGACCGACTGGCCGGTCGCCGAGGAGTTCCCGGCCGACCACGACCTGGTGGCCGCGATGGACAACGTCCGGGCGGTCGCCTCGGCGGCGCTGTCGCTGCGCAAGGCCAAGGGTCTGCGGGTGCGGTTGCCGCTGTCCACGCTGACCGTGGCCAGCCCGGTCGCCGAGCAGTTGCGTCCCTTCGCCGACCTGGTCGCCGACGAGGTGAACGTCAAGCAGGTCGTCTTCACCGGGGACGTGTCGGCGTACTGCCAGCAGGTGCTGACCGTGGTGCCCCGGGCGCTCGGGCCCCGGGTCGGCAAGCAGGTTCAGCAGGTGATCAAGGCGGTCAAGGCGGGGGAGTGGGAGCTGGTCGACGGCGACCCGGTCGCCGCCGGGGTCACCCTCGCCGAGGGCGAGTACGAGCTGCGCCTGATCGCGGCCGACGCCGAGCACTCGGCACCGCTGCCCGGCGGCGAAGGGGTGGTGGTGCTGGACACCACGGTCACCCCGGAACTGGCCGCCGAGGGGCTGGCCCGCGACGTGGTCCGGGTGGTGCAGCAGGCCCGGCGCGACGCCGACCTGGACATCTCCGACCGGATCGTGGCGACCGTCGACGCCTCGGCGCAGGTGCGGGAGGCGGTGTCGGCATACGCCGACTTCGTGGCCCGGGAGGTGCTGGCCGACCGGGTCGACTTCGCCGAGGGGATCGACGGGTTCGCCGGCGAGGCCGGTGAGGGCGAGCGGGTCACCGTCTCGGTCCGCCGCGTCTGATGGATGAGCAGGGGCCCTTGTCGACGCCCTCGGGCGGCAGCAGGGGCCCCTGTCACGATCCGTCGTCCAGCCAGCGGATCCGGCCCACCTCGCGCATCACGACGTGCGTCCGTCCGCTACGGTGTCAGCGCCCCCACTGCGTACATCACCCATCGTCGGAGGACCAGTGCCGCTGCTCTACACCATCGGCAAGCTCACCGTGGCGCCGACGCTGCGGCTGGCGTTCCGACCGACCGTGGAGGGTCTGGAGCACGTACCGGAGACCGGTGGGGCGATCTTCGCCGGTAACCACCTGTCGGTGGCCGACGAGTTGTTCCTCGGCACGGTCGTCCCCCGGCACCTGGCCTTCTGGGCCAAGTCCGAGTACTTCAGGGGCACCAGCCTCAAGGGGCGGTTCTCGAAGTTCGTCCTCACCGGCCTCGGCGCGATCCCGGTGGAGCGGGCCGGTGGGCGGGCGGCGCTGTCCGCGTTCGACGCGGCCATCCCCGCGCTCAAGGGCGGTGATCTGGTGGCCGTCTATCCCGAGGGCACCCGCTCGCCGGACGGGCGGCTCTACCGGGGCCGCACCGGAGCGGTCCGCCTCGCCATCGCGGCCGGGGTGCCGATCATCCCGGTCGGCATGATCGGGACCGACAAGGTGCAGCCGATCGGCGCTCGGGTGCCGCGCCCCTTCACCGGCAAGAAAATCACCGTCCGGTTCGGCAAACCGCTGGACTTCACCGGCCGGCCGGACGACCGGCTGTCGCTGCGGCAGATGACCGACGAGATGATGGCCGAGATCCAGAAGCTCACCGGTCAGGAGTACGTGCCCCGGTACGCCCCGCCGCGCGCCCAGCCGAAGGCCACCGGCGAGCCGAGCGCCGACTGACCCACGCCGGTCACGGCGCCTTCGAGGCGCGGCGTTTCTCCTGGTCGCGTACGGCGTCGAGGTCGCCGAGCCGGTTCATCTGCGCCATCGTGCGCGCCATCCGGGCGTTGGCCGGGATCCGGTCGCGGTTGCGATCGAGGAACGACCAGTAACCGGCGGTGAACGGGCAGGCCCGCTCACCCAGGCGGACCTTCGGGTCGTACCGGCAGCCGCCGCAGTAGTCGCTCATCCGGTTGATGTACGAGCCGCCGGCCACGTACGGCTTGGTGCTCATCCGTCCCAGGTCGGCGTACTGGCTCATGCCGACGACGTTGACGGTCATCACCCAGTCGTAGCCGTCGACGAAGCTGCGGCGGAAGAAGTCCACCACCTCGGCCGTTCGCCAACCGCGCTGCAACGCGTAGTTGCCGAGCACCATGAGCCGGGGGATGTGGTGCACCCAGCCGTGGTCACGCAGGTCGGCCAGCACATCCGACAGGCAGTGCGCCTGCACCGCGTCGGCGTCCAGGTCGCGGAACCAGCCCGGCATCGCCGCGCGGGCACCCAACGCGTTGCTCCGCTGGTAGCCGGGCTCGAAGTACCAGTACAGGTTCCAGACGAAGTCCCGCCAGCCGAGGATCTGCCGGATGAAGCCCTCCACGCTGGGCAGCGGCACCTTCTCCTTGCGGTACGCCTGCTCCGCGCCCCGGATCGCCGCCATCGGGTCGAGCAGCCCGAGGTTGAACGAGGAGGAGAGCATGCTGTGCGCCAGCCACGGGTCACCGGCGAGCATGGCGTCCTCGTACGGGCCGAAGTGGGGCAGTCGATGCTTGAGGAAGTGCCGCAGCCGTGCCTGGGCCTCCTTGGCGGTGGCCGGGAACCGGCGGGGACCGTCCCGCCCGACGAACCGGATGCCCTCCCGTTCCCAGCGGTCCAGATCCTCGCGCACCTCGGCGTCGATGTCGTCCTCGCGGGGCATCGGCGGAGGCGGTACGTCGAGCCGCTCGACACCCTTCGGTGGCGGCTGGCGGTTCTCGGTGTCGAAGCTCCACCGCCCGCCGACCGGCTCGGCACCGTCGACGAGCACCCGGTGGTGTTCCCGGGCGAACCGGTAGAAGGTCTCCATCCGCAGCGCGCCGCGCCGAGCGTCCGCCCAGTCGGCGAACTCGTCCAGCCCGGTGACGAAGCCGCGGGGCGGCAGTACGGTCACCTGGTCCAGCCCACGGACGAAGTCCAGCGCGGCCCGGGACGTCGGGTGGCAGACCTCCAGCGGTTCGCGTACCCGCCGCAGTGCCTGCCGGTAGGTCTCGGCGCGCAGGAAGATCGCCTGATCGCCCAGTTCGGCCGCCCGGTGGCGCAGGGCGGAGAGCACCAGGTGGGCCTTCTGCCGGTGGAAGGCCCGACGACGGAAGACCGCCTTCGACTCGATCAGCAGCACCGGCTGGCGGCGCTCGTCGAGGAAGTGTGGTCCGAGTTGGTCGGCGAACAGCCAACGCCGAGGCATGACCCGATTGTCCCCGAGCGGGCGCGGGCCGGGGTGGAAACCGGTGCAGGTCAGGCCGGCGTGATGATCTCTTCCCGCAGGGTGTCGAGCAGCCGGGCGCTGTCGTCCACCGAGAGGCCGGTGAACACCGCAGTGGTGAGGCTGCCGTGGTCGACGGAGGTGCAGACGACCACCCCGATGCCGTCGGAGGTGCCCACCGCGCAGCGCCCGTGCCGCCCCCGTACGCCGGTGTCGACCACCTCCGCCGCGCCGAGGGAGTACTCCTGCGTGAGGCGTTCGATCTCGGCGTCGGCGTCGCCTGACGGGTCGAACCGGAAGCCGGTGCCACCGAAGACCGTCACCCGCTTGCCGACGCTTGTGGTGTACACCCCGGCGAAGATGTCGTCGGCGAGCAGGTGCGCCTGGCGGGTCTGGGTCTCCAGCTTCCGGGCGGTCTGCGCGTTGCGCGGATCCTCCCGCAGGCGCAGATCCGCCACCTGCCTGGGAAGCGCGGCGTCCGCCGGGTACTGGGTGGCCATCGGCATGCCGTAGTAGGCCGGGCAGCCGCAGCAGCAGGCCAGCGTCAACAGCAGTACCCAGGGCCAGCGGCGCCGTTTGCGGGCCCGGACGGGCCCGGCGGGCGGTTGCCAGCCGGGCGGCGCGGCCGGTGGCAACTTCTTCGCCTTCCGCCCTCGGGGAGGTGGTGGCGGCGGCCCGACCGGGGCCGGCGGTCGGGCGGCGGGGCGAGTCGACGGCGCGGGCGCCTGGTGCACCGGTGGCGGCGAATACCCTGCTTGCGGATACGCCGGAGACGCCGGTGGCATCGGGGGAGCCGGCGCCGCCGCCGGCGGGGGAAAGCTGGCGGCCGGTGGCTGGTGGGCCGGTGGCGTCGGTGGGCCGGAGTACGGCCGGGTCGGCGGTGGGGCCGGGTAGGACAGTGTCGGCGGGAGCGCCGGGAAGTCGGCCGAGTGCAGTTCCCAGCCGCTGGTGTCGACGCCCGCCCACGGGTCGACCGGGGTCTGGTGCTCCGGCTGGTGGGCCGCGGCGACCGGCGGCGGCGGGGTCGGCTCGGCCGACTCGCCCCAACTGGGGCGGCGCGGCGCTGCCGGCGGTACGGCGGCCGACCCGCTCCAGCGCGGCGCGGGCTCCTCGTCCGGCAGCGGTTGTGGCATCACGCGAGTGCCCTGCGGGCCGACAGCCGTCGGCGGGAGGCCGGCGGGCTGCGCATCGCCCGGGTCGACCGCGGTGCGCTGCGCGTCGCCGGGGTCGATTGCGGTGCGCTGCGCGTCGCCCGGGTCGATTGCGGTGGGGTGCTCGTCACCGGAGCTGCCGGTGGCCTGGCCGGGGCTGCGCGGCTCGTCGTCGGGTTGTCCCGGCGCGGTGGCGGTCGGTGCCGTGGCGTCGGCGTTAGCCGGCGGGGCTGCCGTGGCGTCGCTTCCGACGGGGCTGTCCTCCCGCGTCGGCTGGTCCGCGTCACGCGGCGGGCTGGTGGGGTCGGGCGCGTCGGCAGGCAGCACCTGGGTGCCGTCAGGGCCGGTGGGGGCCCCGAGGACCACCGGGGTGGGCTGTTCCTGGGTGACCGCGGGCTCCCCGTCGCGGTGTGCGTCCGGCCGGTTCCCGTCGACCGGCCGGTCGGTACCCGGCTGCGGCTCCGGCATCGCGGCAATCTCCTCTCACGCCGACCCGAGGTTAGTACCGTCGTGCCAGCGTGTCCGAATCAGGCCGCGTCCGGTACCGGTGGTCGGCCCCGGCAGGGGTACCGGTGGCCCGGCGTGCCGGGGGGACAGGTGTGGCGCGGCCGTCGACGGGCGGGCGCGTACCCTTGGGCATCATGAGCGTCCCGTCCACCACACCGCGCCCCGTCGCGGCCAATTCCGTGTGGCCCCGGCTGGAGCCGCTGCTGCCCCAGGTGACCAAGCCCATCCAGTACGTCGGTGGCGAGCTGGGTGCAGTGGTCAAGGACTGGGACTCGGCGACCGTACGTTGGGCGCTGATGTACCCGGACGCGTACGAGGTCGGCCTGCCCAACCAGGGCGTGCAGATCCTCTACGAGGTGCTCAACGAACTGCCCGACACCCTCGCCGAGCGGACGTACGCGGTCTGGCCGGACCTGGAGAAGCTGATGCGCGCCCACGGCGTGCCGCAGTTCACCGTCGACGCCCACCGGCCGGTACGCGACTTCGACCTGTTCGGCGTGTCGTTCGCCACCGAGCTGGGTTACACCAACCTGCTCACCGCGATCGACCTGGCCGGCATCCCGCTGCTCGCGGCGGACCGGACCGACGCCGACCCGGTGATCGTGGCCGGCGGGCACGCCGCGTTCAACCCGGAGCCGATCGCCGACTTCGTCGACGCCGCCGTGCTGGGCGACGGCGAGGAGGCGGTTCTGGAGATCACCGCGATTCTCCGGGACTGGAAGGCCGAGGGGTGCCCCGGTGGCCGCGACGAGCTGCTGCTGCGGCTGGCGCGTACCGAGAGCGTCTACGTGCCGCGCTTCTACGACGTGGACTACCTGCCCGACGGCCGGATCCAGCGGGTCGTGCCGAACCGGGCGGACGTGCCGTTCCGGGTGCACAAGCGCACGACGATGGACCTGGACGCCTGGCCGTACCCGAAGAAGCCTCTGGTCCCGCTGGCCGAGACGGTGCACGAGCGGTACGCGGTGGAGATCTTCCGGGGTTGCACCCGGGGCTGCCGGTTCTGCCAGGCGGGCATGATCACCCGACCGGTACGCGAGCGGTCCATCACCACCGTCGGGCAGATGGTGCAGCAGGGGCTGGAGTTCTCCGGCTTCCACGAGGTGGGGCTGCTGTCGCTCTCCTCGGCCGACCACTCCGAGATCGGCGACATGTGCTCCGGCCTGGCCGAGCAGTACAAGGGCACGAACGTGTCGCTGTCGCTGCCGTCGACCCGGGTGGACGCGTTCAACATCGAGCTGGCCCAGGAGCTGTCCCGCAACGGGCGGCGGACCGGTCTGACCTTCGCCCCGGAGGGCGGGTCGGAGCGGATCCGCAAGGTCATCAACAAGATGGTCTCCAAGGACGACCTGATCCGTACGGTGGTCACCGCGTACACCAACGGGTGGCGGCAGGTGAAGCTCTACTTCATGTGCGGGCTGCCCACCGAGACCGACGCCGACGTCCTGGAGATCGCCGACATGGCCCACGAGGTCATCCGGGCCGGTCGGGCCGCCACCGGGTCCAAGGACATCCGCTGCACGGTCTCCATCGGCGGGTTCGTGCCGAAGCCGCACACCCCCTTCCAGTGGGCGGCGATGGAACGGCCGGAGGTCATCGACCACCGGCTCAGGCTGCTCAAGCAGGCGATCAACGCGGACCGCTCGCTGGGCCGGGCCATCGGCTACCGCTACCACGACGGTGAGCCGTCCCTGATCGAGGGCCTGCTGTCCCGGGGCGACCGCCGGGTCGGTGCGGTGATCCGCAAGGTCTGGGAGAACGGCGGCCGGTTCGACGGCTGGAGCGAGCACTTCTCGTACCAGCGCTGGGTGGAGGCCGCCGCCGAGGTGCTGCCCGCCTTCGGGGTGGACCTCGACTGGTACACCACCCGCGAGCGCGACGAGCTGGAGGTCCTGCCCTGGGACCACCTGGACTCGGGCCTGGACAAGGACTGGCTCTGGCAGGACTGGCAGGACGCGCTCAGCGAGTACGAGCAGGACGACTGCCGGTGGACGCCGTGTTTCGACTGCGGCGTCTGCCCGACCATGGACACCGAGATCCAGATCGGTCCGACCGGCCGGAAGCTGCTCCCGTTGACCCCGGTCAACGGCTTGAAGCTGCCCACCGGCGCCCAGCAGTGATCTGATCGGGTCTCTCAACGAGGAGCATGAAGATCAGTAAGAGACCACAGCCCGAAGGGGGCCAGGCGCCGGTCGTCCAGCGTGTGCGGATCCGGTACGCCAAACGGGGCCCGTTGCGGTTCACCTCGCACCGGGACTTCGCCCGGGCGTTCGAGCGTGCGTTGCGCCGCGCCGGTGTGCCGATGGCCTTCTCGCAGGGCTTCACCCCGCACCCCAAGATCTCGTACGCCAGTGCGGCGCCGACCGGGGTGGCGAGCGAGGCCGAGTACCTGGAGATCGGCCTGCGTGAACCGGTCGACCCGGACGCGCTGCGCCTGGCGCTGGACGCCGCGCTCTCACCCGGCCTCGACGTGCTCGACGCCGTGGTGGCCACCGGCAGCGGGTTGCCCGACCGGATCGAGGCGTCCCGGTGGCGCGTCGAGTTGCCGCAGGTCGATCCGGAGGTGCTCGCCAAGGCCGTGGCCGCGTTCAGCGCCGCCGAGGAGGTCCAGGTGGAGCGGATGACCAAACAGGGGCGGCGCACCTTCGATGCGCGGGCCGCGGTCATCGCCATCGATGTTGACGTTGCGTCGGTGACGCCTTCCGAGGCATCAGCCGTACCGTGTGCGATACTCGAACTGGTTGTACGGCAGGTCACCCCGTCCGTACGACCCGATGACGTCCTTTCCGGCCTCCGCGTGGTGGCCGGCCTGGAGCCGCCGGTGGCCCCGAAGGTGATCCGGCTGGCTCAGGGCACGCTGACCGCGCAGGGTGCGATCGTGGATCCGCTGGACGCGGATCGCGACGGGGCAACCATCGGCGGACGCTGACCGACGGTCGGCGTCCTGGCAGGCAGACTTCGCCGGTCGCGCACGCCGTGCGCCCGGGGAAACACCTTTTGCGGCATCCCTGCGTGGCAGCGCTCACCCGCGCCCGGGGAAGCCAGAACTGGAGAACGTCCATGCTCGAGAACGAGCCCGAGGGCGGCGAACGGACCGGTGTGAACCCGGCCGCCGAGCCCACCACCGTCGACGCGGCGAGCGAGGCCGGCGGCACCGCCACGCCGCAGGAGACCACTGCCACCGGAGCGGGTGCCACCCCGTCGCAGGAGGCCACCGACACGGTGAGTGGTACGGCCGACCTGGCGGGCGTGCCCACCGGCGAGACACCACCGCGGCGGCGGACCACCCGACGGCGCGCCACCCCGGTCAGCCAGCCCGAACAGACCGATGCTCCGGTGGACGCGCAGAGCACGCCGGCCGTGGGCAGTGCGGAAGCCCCGCAGGCGGAGGTCCTGGCCCCGGTCTCCGGTGACCTGGAGGCGGCACCCAAGACCACACGGCGACGCCGCAAGGCCACCACCGCGGCGAAGAGCACCGAGGAGCCCCTGGCCGCGGCCGAGGTCGAAGTGGCCGCCGGTGACGTCGTACCGCCGGTCAAGGTGACCCGTACCCGGCGGCGGAAGGCCACGCCCGCGGCGGTCGAGCCGGCCGTCGAGACCCCGGCGGAGGTGCCGAGCGCCGAAGAGCCGGAGGTCGCGACCGAACCTGCCGCCGGAACCGACTTCGGAGCCGCAGCCGTTCCGGCCGAGAGCGCTGCCCCCGCACCTGACGAGTCCACCGAAGAGGTCGAGCCGACGGCGCAGACGCCGGCTGCGGGCGCGGCGGCCGAGCCGGCACCGGGCGCGGTGCCGCCACCGGTGACGCAGGTGCCACCGGCGCCGGAGGCGGTCGCGGAGCCGGAGCCTCGGTCGCGCCGCCGCCGGGCCGCGCTCACCGCCCCGACGGTGCTGTTCATGGCCCCCGAGGAGATCACCGCCGCCCGTATCGCCGCCGCCGCGGCGGCGGCCGAGGAGGAGGTCGCCGAGGAATCGGTCGAACCCTCCCGCCGCCGGCGGCGTAGCCGGCGCGAGCCCGAACCGGTCGTGACGGTCGAGGCCGACGAGGAACCCGCCGTCGAGGAGGTCGAGGAGACCGCCGACGAGGACGAGGACGAGGAGACCGCCAGCGCACGGCGTCGTCGTCGGCGTGGTCGCCGGGGCCGGGGACGCGGCAAGGGTGGCGCGGAAGAGGCCGAGGACGGCGAGGACGCCGAGGCCGAGGCCGAGACTGAGACCGCCGAGGCGGGAGAGACCGAAGCCGAGGCCGAGGCCGAGACCGACGAGAACGGCGATGACACCGAGGGCGACGGGTTGACCCGGCGGCGTCGGCGACGGCGTCGGCGCGGTGCCGGTGACACCGAGGGCGCCGCCGATGACGGCGTGCCGACCGTGGTGAAGATCCGGGAGCCCCGTCGTACGGTCGACGAGGTGCAGGGCGTCTCCGGCTCGACCCGGCTGGAGGCCAAGCGGCAGCGCCGTCGGGACGGTCGTGAGCAGCGCCGTACCCGCCCGCCGATCCTCAGCGAGTCCGAGTTCCTGGCCCGCCGGGAAGCCGTCGACCGGGTGATGGCGGTACGCCAGCGCGGTGACCGTACCCAGATCGCGGTGCTCGAGGACGGCGTGCTTGTCGAGCACTACGTCACCCGCAGTTCCACCGGCACCATGGCCGGCAACGTCTACCTCGGCAAGGTGCAGAACGTGCTGCCCAGCATGGAGGCGGCGTTCGTCGACATCGGTCGCGGTCGCAACGCGGTGCTGTATGCCGGCGAGGTCAACTGGGACACCAGCGGCCTGGAGGGTCGGGCCCGCTCGATCGAGCAGGCCCTCAAGTCCGGCGACTCGGTGCTGGTGCAGGTCACCAAGGATCCGATCGGGCACAAGGGCGCCCGGCTGACCAGCCACGTCGCGCTGTCGGGCCGGCACCTGGTGTACGTGCCCGGTGGCAACGCCTCCGGGATCAGCCGCAAGCTGCCCGACACCGAGCGCAAGCGCCTGCGTGACGTGCTGAAGAAGTTGGTGCCCGACGGTGCCGGGGTGATCGTCCGGACCGCGGCCGAGGGGGCCAGCGAGGACGAGCTGGCCCGCGACGTCAAGCGGCTCCAGGCGCAGTGGGAGGACATCCAGGCCAAGGCCGCCGAGGGCGGCGCCCCGGTGCTGCTCTACGAGGAGCCGGACTTGGTCATCCGGGTGGTCCGGGACCTGTTCAACGAGGACTTCCGGGAGCTGGTGATCGAGGGCGACCAGTCGTACGACATGGTCGAGTCGTACCTGTCGCACGTCTCGCCGGACCTGCTCGCCCGGCTGCGCCGGCACGTGGGCACGACGGACGTCTTCGCCGAGTACCGCATCGACGAGCAGATCCTCAAGGGGCTCGACCGCAAGGTCTTCCTGCCCTCCGGCGGTCACCTGGTCATCGACCGCACCGAGGCGATGACCGTGGTCGACGTGAACACCGGCAAGTACACCGGTGCCGGCGGCAACCTGGAGGAGACGGTCACCCGCAACAACCTGGAGGCGGCCGAGGAGATCGTCCGTCAGCTGCGGCTGCGCGACATCGGCGGCATCGTGGTGATCGACTTCATCGACATGGTGCTGGAGTCGAACCGGGAACTGGTGTTGCGCCGGTTGACCGAGTGCCTGGGCCGGGACCGTACCAAGCACCAGGTCACCGAGATCACGTCGCTGGGCCTCGTGCAGATGACCCGTAAGCGGATCGGCGCCGGTCTGCTGGAGGCGTTCAGCGAGACCTGCGAGTGCTGCAAGGGCCGGGGCCTGGTCATCCACACCGAGCCGGTGCCGGAGAAGCCCCGCTCCGGTGGCGCGGAGAAGGTCAAGGCGGTCGCCTCGGCTGCTGCGCCGACGACGGAGCAGCCGACCGCCTCGTCCCGGCGTCGGGCTCGCAAGAGCGCTGCGGCCGAGCGGACCGTGGTGGAGGTCGCCGAGGTCGACGACACGAGCAGCGCCGACGCCGACTACCACGACACCATGGGCTACGACCTGTCGCGCTACGAGGCGGAGACCCCGGCCACGCCGGACGTCGCCGACAGCCAGCAGGGTGAGTCGGCTCGGCTGGCCGCGCCGGACGACCCGGATGCGCTCGCCGAGGACGACGAGGACGACAGCGGCTCCGGTCGCCGTCGCTCCCGCCGGGCCGGTGCTCGGCGCCGTACCCGCCCCTGAGCTGAGCACACTCGTGGTGGCCCCTCCCTGCGGTGACGTCCGCGAGGAGGGGCTGCTGCGTGTCGGCGGTCGGGCCGGGCCCGGCGTGGGGCGGGGGCGGTTTGGGGCGCGGGGCAGGCATGGCGTACGCTTGCCTGCGGCGCACCCTTGTGTGCCGAGTTCTCGCGTGCCCGCGCCGCCGTGCCTCTGCTACCCGGCGAGCCGCCGCGGGGACGACCGACCGGCAACGGTGGGAAAAGACGCTAGCAGCCTCAACGACAGGGAGTGCGCCTCCGATGTACGCGATCGTCAAGACCGGCGGCAAGCAGTACAAGGTCGCCGAAGGCGACGTGATCGAGGTCGAGAAGCTCGTCGGTGCTCCCGGCGACGCGGTGAAGCTCGCCGCGGTGCTCCTCGTCGACGGTGACGACCTGGTGACCGACGCGGCCAAGCTCGCGCAGGTCGAGGTGTCCGGCGAGATCGCCGCACACACCAAGGGCCCGAAGATCCGGATCCACAAGTTCAAGAACAAGACCGGCTACCACAAGCGCCAGGGTCACCGCCAGCCGCTGACCCAGGTCAAGGTGACCGGCATCTCCAGCGGGAAGTAGGTCGTCTCAAGATGGCTCACAAAAAGGGTGCGTCCAGCTCGCGTAACGGCCGGGACTCCGCGGCCCAGCGGCTCGGCGTGAAGCGCTTCGGTGGTCAGGTCGTCAGCGCGGGCGAGATCATCGTCCGGCAGCGTGGCACCAAGTTCCACCCCGGTGACCTGGTCGGCCGCGGCGGAGACGACACGCTCTTCGCGCTGGCCGCCGGTGCGGTCCAGTTCGGCAGCAAGCGCGGTCGCAAGACCGTCAGCATCGTGCCGCAGCAGTAACTCTCCGGCGTGAGCGGGCCGTGGACCTGATGTCCCGGCCCGCTTCGCCTTTTCAGATGCGGGGCTGCTCCCCGCTGGAAGGATTGCGGCGTGACGATGTTCGTTGACCGGGTCGTCCTGCACCTGCAGGCCGGCGACGGTGGGCACGGCTGTGTCTCGATCCACCGGGAGAAGTTCAAGCCGTTCGGCGGCCCCGACGGGGGTAACGGCGGGCACGGCGGCAGCGTCTCCCTGGTGGTCGACCCGCAGGTGCACACGCTGCTCGACTTCCACTTCCGCCCGCACATCAAGGCGCAGAACGGCCGCGGCGGCGCCGGCTCCAACCGGGACGGCGCCAACGGCGCGGACCTGGTCCTCACGGTGCCCGACGGCACGGTCGTGCAGACCCTGGACGGCACCGTGCTCGCCGACATGGTGGGTGCCGGCACCACCTTCGAGGTGGCCCGGGGCGGTCGTGGCGGCCGGGGCAACGCCTCGCTGGCCAACGCCCGCCGCAAGGCCCCCGGCTTCGCCGAGCTGGGCGAGCCGGGTGAGCACCTGGACGTGGTCCTGGAACTCAAGAG
This sequence comes from Micromonospora fiedleri, assembly GCF_016774385.1. Lineage (NCBI taxonomy): Bacteria > Bacillati > Actinomycetota > Actinomycetes > Micromonosporales > Micromonosporaceae > Micromonospora > Micromonospora fiedleri. The sequence goes on along the minus strand of NZ_JAETXL010000002.1, from coordinate 816,905 downwards.
CGTCGCCGACGTCGGTCTGGTGGGTTTCCCGTCGGCCGGTAAGTCGTCGCTGATCTCGGTGATCTCCGCAGCCAAGCCGAAGATCGCCGACTACCCGTTCACCACCCTGGTGCCCAACCTCGGTGTGGTCCGGGTCGACAACCACACCTTCACCGTGGCCGACGTGCCGGGCCTGATCCCCGGTGCGGCCACCGGCAAGGGCCTCGGGCTGGAGTTCCTCCGGCACATCGAGCGGTGCGCCGTGCTGGTGCACGTCATCGACACCGCGACCCTGGAGCCGGGTCGGGACCCGCTGGCCGACATCGACACCATCGAGGCGGAACTCGCGGAGTACGGCGGTCTGGCCGATCGGCCGCGGCTGGTCGCATTGAACAAGATCGACGTACCCGACGGGCGGGATCTGGCCGACATCGTCCGGCCCGACCTTGAGGCGCGGGGACTGAAGGTCTTCGAGGTGTCCGCGGCCACCCGGGAAGGGCTCAAGGAGCTCACCTACGCGATGGCGGCGATGGTGGAGCAGTCGCGTGCCGCGGCGCCGCCGGCCGAGCCGACCCGGATCGTGCTCCGGCCGAAGGCGGTCGACGACGCCGGCTTCACCATCGAGGCGGAGCCGGACGGCTCGTACACCGTGCGGGGTGTCCGCCCCGAGCGGTGGGTGCGCCAGACGAACTTCGACAACGACGAGGCGGTGGGCTACCTCGCCGACCGGCTGGCCCGACTCGGTGTCGAGGACCAGTTGGCCAAGGCGGGCGCCCAACCGGGCGATCTGGTCCGCATCGGTGAGCGGGAGTTCGACTGGCAGCCGACCCTCTACGCGGGTGCCGAGTTCACGCCCGGGGCCCGGGGACGTGACGTCCGGCTGGAGGAGAAGTCGACCCGGGCGAGCGCGGCCGAACGGCTGGCGGCCCGCAAGGCTCGCCGGCAGCGGCCCGCCGACGAGGTGGAGGCGGCACCCGTGGCTGCGGCGACCCTTGAGGATGCGGCGGCCATCGAGGCGGACGACGCCGAGTAGGCCGACCGCTGCGGAAGATCAGGGGCGGTCGAGGGGATCGTCGAGTCGACCGCCGGTGCCGACGTTGTTGGACAGCAGCAGGCCCAGGGCCAGCATGCCGAAACCGAGCCCGAGGTGCAGGAAGTCGTCCGCGCCGTTGACCGGGATGAAGTTGGCGCTGCTGTCGTCCTCGGTCGCCCACCCGTACAGCCACAGGGCGAGGTAGACGGCCCCGCCGGCGGTCAGGAAGATCCGCGCGCCGGCCAGCCGGCGGGCCAGCACCAGGCCGATCAGGCCGAAGCCGAGATGCAGCAGGTTGTGCAGGATCGAGACCTGGAACAGGCCGAGCAGCTTCGCCCCGGAGTGGTGCCCGGCGAAGGTCATGTCGCCGTAGCCGGTGGTGATGCCGGGGATGAAGCCTGCCACGCCGAGGACCAGGAAGAGGGCTGCCACGGCCAGGGCGGCGAGTTGGACGCGGCTACGTCCGGGCCGACCGCGGCGTGCGTGATGCGCCATTTATGTCACCCCTGTGGATCTGGATACGCGCGCGGCCGAGGGGGCGGCGAGGCTGGGCGATCTCGCTGGCCCGTTGGTCCTCCATTGTCGTAAGCCCGGCGGTGCTCCCGCAGCGAAACGACCAATCAGACACGGCCCGCCAGGGCGCCCGTGGCTACGAGATCTTCGAGAAGAAGTAGGACGGGTGCCTGCGGACGGTGTTGCACCCGGCCTGACGCGCCGGGGCTGTCGTTGTCGACTCGCGGACCCGGGTGGTGTGGGCCAGCTGGCCCCTCCCGGGAGCAGACGTTCCTGGTTGACTGCGGTCAGCGTCGGCGACGCCGCCCACCCGGGCGGTGTGCACCGCGTCGGCCGGCCTGCGGCGGAGCGTCGGCGGGGCGGGGTGCGGCAGGTGGGCCGGCGGGCACGCGGGGGAGGACGCATGCGGGACAACAGGCCGCCACACTGGCGGCGATGGATGGCCGGGGCGCTGTGTGGTGGCGGCGACCCACCACTGATCGGGCCGCCCCGGCGGGTGGTCCGGCCGGAACGGTGCTTCACCGCGCACCTCGGCTTCACCGCGCCTGATCTGGCGACCGCACGGGAAACGGCGGTCGGATACGCGGAGGCGCTGAGCGTGTTGCGGGCCGAGGTGGCGCTCGGCGCGTCCGCGGTGTCCCCGGCCGAGGACTGGCGGCGGGCCGAGCGGCTGTTCTGCGGGGCGGTCGGCCCCGACGGCGAGCGTTGCGTCGACGTCGCCGGTCACCCGGGGTTCCATCACGCGCCGGGGCCCGGTGGGCTGGGTTGGGGTGATGGCGATGTCGTCTGAGGGATCGCCCCGGTCCGGCACGGCGGGGTCGGGCCCGCCGACCGGGGCGGTGGGTCCCGCCGGTCAGTCGAGGTCGAACTCACCGTCCTGGGCGCCCGCGACGAAGGCGTCCCACTCGGCCTGGGTGAACACCAGCACCGGGCCGTCCGGCTCGGCGGAGTTGCGCATGCCGATCAGGTCGTCGACGAAGGCGACCTCCACGGCGGCCTCGGAGGTGTCCCCCTCGGCACGCTGCCAGACCGCCCGGGAGAGGTCGAAGTCGCCCTTGGGGTGCGTTGTCATGGTCCAGTCCTCCAGCGTCGGTGGGTGGGGGCGCTCCATGCGACCCCATCCGGCAGGATAAGCGGATGCCGAGCCTGAGCCGTGCAGAGTCGACCGCGCGTGGCGCGTCGATCGCCGTCGAGTCGTACCACGTGGATCTCGACCTGACCGGGGGCGGCGAGCGGTTCCGGTCGCAGGTCACGATCCGGTTCACCGCCACCGGCACCGAGACCTTCGCCGAGGTCAAGCCCGCAGAACTGCTGGCCGTACGCCTCAACGGCGTCGACCTCGACCCGGCCGCGCTGGACGACAACCGGCTGGCCCTCACCGGGCTGGCCGAGGAGAACACGCTGACCGTCGAGGCGGAGATGGCGTACACCAACACCGGCGAAGGGCTGCACCGGTTCGTCGACCCGGCCGACGGGGAGACCTACCTCTACGCCATGTCCTTCCTGGACGACGTGCAGCGCATCTTCGCCGCCTTCGACCAGCCCGACCTGAAGGCCCCGGTGACCCTCTCGGTCATCGCACCGCCACACTGGACGGTCGCGGCCAACGCCGAACTGGCCGTCCAGCCCGGGCCGGGGCGTTGGGAGTTCGCCCCCACCCTGCCGATCTCGACGTACCTGTTCAGCCTGATCGCCGGGCCGTGGCATGTCCGCCGCGACGAGCACGACGGCGTTCCGCTCGGCATCTACTGCCGGCGTTCCCTGGCCGAGCACCTGGACGCCGACGCCGAGGAGATCTTCACCGTCACCAAGCAGTGCCTCGACCGCTTCCACCGGCTGTTCGACGAGCGCTATCCGTTCGGCAAGTACGACCAGGCGTTCGTGCCGGAGTTCAACGCGGGCGCCATGGAGAATCCCGGGCTGGTCACCTTCCGCGACGACTACGTCTTCCGATCCGCGGTCACCGACACGCAGCGTGAGCTGCGGGCCACCACCATCGCCCACGAGATGGCCCACATGTGGTTCGGCAACCTGGTCACCATGCGGTGGTGGGACGACCTGTGGCTCAACGAGTCGTTCGCGGAATACCTCGGCACCCGGGTCACCGCCGAGGCGACCCGGTTCGACCAGGCATGGACGACGTTCGCCATGCGCCGCAAGGCGTGGGGGTACGCGGCGGACCAGCGTCCCTCCACCCATCCGGTGGCTCCGGACGAGCTGTCCGACGCGGCAGAGGCGCTGCTCAACTTCGACGGCATCTCGTACGCCAAAGGTGCCAGTGTGCTGCGGCAACTGGTGGCGTGGCTGGGCGACGAGCCCTTCCTGGCCGGGCTGAACGACCACTTCTCCCGGCACCGGTTCGGCAACGCCACCCTGGCCGATCTCCTCGCCAGCCTCGGCGCGGCGAGCGGGCGGGACCTGGCCGGTTGGGCGCAGGCGTGGTTGCGTGCCGCCCAGGTCAACACGTTGCGGGCCGAGGTGGCCCTGGACGCCGACGGCCGCTACCGGGAGGTGGCGGTCCTGCAGACCGCGCCGTCGACGCATCCGGTGCTGCGTCCGCACCGCATCGGCGTGGGGCGGTACGCCGTCGACGGCAGCGCCGACCGCTTCGAGGTCGACCTGGATCCGAGCACCGACGGTGGCCGGACGGTGCTCGACCGGTTGACCGGTGAGCCGGCGTCGGCCGTCCTGCTGCCCAACGACGGTGACCTCACCTTCGCCAAGATCCGTCTCGATTCCGCCTCGGTCGACGCGGTGCCGCTGCTGCTTCCCCGGCTGACCGATCCGCTGGCCCGGGCTCTGCTGTGGGGCGAGGCGCTGGATGCGGCGACCGACGGTGAGCGGCCGGTGATGGCGGTGGTGGAGCTGATCGGGAAGGCGCTGCCCACCGAGACCGAGGTGATCATCGCCGAGGACGTGCTGGCCCTGAGCCGTTCGCTTGTCGACCGATACCTCGATCCGTCGATGCGGCAGACCGCCCTGGCGGTGATCGACAAAGCCTGCCGCCGGATGCTCGACACGGCTCCCGCCGGCGGGTCCATGCAGCTGGCCGCGGCGCGGGGCCGGATCGCCGCGACCACCGACGCCGCCCTGCTCACCGGTTGGCTCGACGGCCGAGGTGTCCCGGACGGCCTGGCGGTCGACACCGAGTTGCGGTGGAAGATCCTCGGTCGGCTGGTGGTGCTCGGTGCGGCGGGTGCGGCCGAGATCGAGGCGGAGGCGACGGCCGATCGGAGCGCCGCAGGTGCCGAGCATGCCGCGCGGTACCGAGCCGCGCTGCCGGATCCGGCAGCCAAACAGGCCGCCTGGCAGATGATCGTGGCCGACACCACGGTCTCCAACCGGCTGATCGAGGCGACCGCGGCCGGCTTCTGGCAGCCCGAGCAGGCCGAGCTGACCGCCGAGTACGTGCCGCGCTACTTCGCCGACATGCCGGCCATGGCGCGACTGCGTACGCCCTGGGTGGCCGACGAGGTGGCGAAGCTCGCCTTCCCCCGCTACGCGGTGGCGCAGCCCACCCGGGAGGCGGCCGCGGCGCTGCTGTCCCGGGACGACCTCACGCCCGGCCTGCGCCGGGTGATCACCGACGCCGACGACGACCTGCGTCGTGCCCTGGTCGCGCGGACGGCGGTGGCTGCCACGACTGCCTGATCTGCGTGGCGGGACGTGAGCTCTCCGTCATGCCCGGCCTGAAATGAGGCCGGCTCGGACTACGATCATGGGGTGACGGAAGACAGCCGGCGGATCGGGATCATGGGCGGCACGTTCGATCCGATCCATCACGGGCACCTGGTGGCCGCCAGTGAGGTCGCGGACCGGTTCGGGCTGGACGAAGTGATTTTCGTGCCGACCGGCGAACCGTGGCAGAAGGCGGATCTTCCGGTCAGTTCGGCCGAGGACCGTTACCTCATGACCGTGGTCGCCACCGCCTCCAATCCACGCTTTCAGGTCAGTCGGGTGGACATCGACCGTGGCGGCCCGACCTATACCGTCGACACCCTGCGGGACCTGCACGCGATGTACGGCCCCAAGGCGCAACTGTTCTTCATCACCGGCGCGGACGCGCTGGAACGCATCCTGAGCTGGAAGAACCTCGACGAGATCTTCGAACTCGCCCACTTCATCGGGGTGACCCGACCGGGATTCGCATTGTCCGACGCTCACCTGCCCGCCGACACGGTCAGCCTGGTCCAGGTGCCGGCGATGGCGATATCGTCCACCGATTGTCGGGCGCGGGTCGCCCGCGGTGAGCCGGTCTGGTACCTGGTGCCGGACGGTGTGGTGCAGTACATCGCAAAACGGCGTCTCTATCAGCAGTGATACGTCCACTTATGCGATAGATAATGTCGATTCCGGGCTTAAACTGGCAGGTCGCGTTTGCGGGCCGTGTGAGAGGCTTGGGGTATCGCACGGTTGATCGAAGGAGAACGGTGACTGTTTCCGAGCGCGCTCACGAGCTGGCGATCGCCGCAGCCCAGGCGGCGGCGGACAAGAAGGCTCAGGACATCGTCATCATCGACGTGGGTGACCAGCTCGCCATCACCGACGCGTTCGTGCTCGCCGCGGCGTCGAACGAGCGGCAGGTGCTGGCCATCGTCGACGCCATCGAGGAAGCCCTGCTCAACCTGCCGGAGAAGGCGAAGCCGATTCGGCGCGAGGGTGAGCGCGGCGGGCGCTGGGTGCTGCTCGACTACGTCGACGTCGTGGTGCACGTCCAGCACACCGAGGAGCGCGAGTTCTACGCCCTCGACCGGCTCTGGAAGGACTGCCCGACCATCCCGTTCGTCGACCGGGACCTGGCTCGCGTCGAGGCCGCCGCCGGATCGGGCGAGTGACCCGGCTGCTCATCTGGCGGCACGGCAACACCGACTGGAACGCCGCCAGCCGGGTGCAGGGGCAGTCCGACATCCCCCTCAACGATCTCGGCCGTGAGCAGGCCCGCGAGGCCGCGCCGTTGCTCGCGGCACTGCGTCCGGACGCGATCGTCGCCAGCGACCTGAGCCGCGCGGCGGACACCGCCGCCGCGCTGGCCGCGCTCACCGGCCTGCCGGTACGCTCCGACGCCCGGCTGCGGGAACGCCACTTCGGCCGGTGGCAGGGGCTTCTGCTCACCGAGGTCGCCGAACAGTTCCCCGACGAGTACGCCCGTTGGCGAGCCGGTGATCCAGCACCCGGGGCGGACGTCGAACCCCTCGACGAGCTGGGCAAGAGGATGGGCACCGCCCTGCACGAGATCGCCGACGAGATGGCCGGTGGCACGATCGTCGTCGCGACCCACGGCGGCGCGGCACGGCAGGGCTGCGGGCAACTACTGGGCTGGGACCACTCCGTGCTGCGTACCGTCGGCCCTCTCCGCAACTGCCACTGGACCGAACTCCACCACCACCCCGAACAGGGCTGGCACCTCCGCGCCCACAACGTAGGCCGCATCGCCACACCCCCCACCGAACCCGTCTGAACCGCGCCGCCGCCGGTTGAGTAGTTGATCAAGAAGTTTGCGTCGTGGTTGCGTCGATCGGTGACGCAAACCTCTTGATCAACCAGGTGGGTTGGGGCCCGGGGTGGGTTTTGGGGTTGAACCGGTGGGGGCGAGGGCGGGAGTGATCCGCTACGGTGCCGGCATGCCCGTCGCGGTCGTGACCGACTCCACCACCTATCTGCCACCCGAACTGGTGCTGGCGCACCGACTGACCGTGGTGCCGCTGACCGTGGTGCTCAACGGTGTCGAAGGGCTGGAGGGAGTGCAGGTCTTCCCCGCCGACGCCACCCGGGCCCTGAGCGCACGACGGATCTCGGTGAGCACCTCCCGCCCGTCACCCGAACAGTTCACCCGCACCTACCGCAGCCTGCTGGAGGCCGGCGCGGAAGGCATCGTCTCGGTGCACCTGTCGGCCGCGCTCTCCGGCACCGTCGAGGCCGCCGAGTTGGCGGCGGCCCAGTTCGGCGGGCAGGTGACGGTGGTGGACAGCCGCTCCTGCGGCATGGGCCTCGGCTTTGCGAACCTCGCCGCAGCCCGGGCCGCCGCGCAGGGCGCCGACCTGGCAGGCGTACGCGCCGCAGCCGTCGACGCGGCGGGGCGTACCGCCACCTTCTTCTACGTCGACACGCTGGAGTTGCTGCGCCGGGGCGGCCGGATCAACGCGGCCGAGGCACTGCTCGGCACGGCACTGTCGGTCAAACCGATCCTGCACATGCCCGACGGCGGAATCGTGCTGAAGGACAAGGTGCGTACCGCCAGCCGAGGGGTGGCGCGCCTGGTCGACCTGGCCGTCGAGGCGGCCGGCGACGCACAGGTGGATCTCGCCGTCCACCACCTCGCCGCGCCGCAACGCGCCGAGGATCTGCTCGGTGCGCTGACGGCTCGGCTCGGCGACCGGCTGCACGACACGTACGTCACCGAGGCCGGTGCGGCCGTCGCCGCCCACGTCGGCCCCGGCCTGGCCTGCGTGGTGATCCACCGACGGCCGTGAAGCGTGAGCGAGGTGGCGGATGTCCTGTGTGGTGACCGGAGGCGGGCGGGGGATCGGACGGGGGACCGTCGAGCACCTGCTCGCCGGTGGTGAGACCGTGGTGGTGATCGAGCGGGACGCCGACGTGGTGGCCTGGGTGCCCGGGCATCCCCACGCGGACCGCCTGACCGCCGTGCTGGGCGACGCCGCCGACGAAGCGGTCACCGCCCACGCCGCCGACCTGGCGGAACGGCACCAGCCGCTCACCGGATGGGTGAACAACGCCGCGGTGTTCCGGGACGCCTCCGTGCATGACGCCCCGGTGGACGAGGTGCTCGACCTGATCACGCGCAACCTGCGGCCCGCCGTGGTCGGGGCGGCCACCGCCGTACGGCGTTTCCTCGCCGCCGAGACGCCCGGCGCCGTCGTGAACGTCTCGTCCCACCAGGCGAGCCGTCCGGTGCCGGGTTGTCTGCCGTACGCCACCGCGAAGGCCGCCGTGGAAGGACTGACCCGGGCGCTCGCGGTCGAGTACGGCCGGCACGGCATCCGGGTCAACGCGGTCGCGCTGGGTTCGGTGACGACCGAGCGGCACGAGGCGTTCCTCGCCAGCCAGGACGCCGGTGAGGCGCAGCGGATCGAGGCCGAGTTGGCCCGGCTGCACCCGGTGGGTCGGATCGGACAGCCGCAGGACGTGGCGGGGGCGGTGGCATACCTGCTGTCGCCGGCCGCCGGCTTCGTCAACGGCGTGATCCTGCCGGTCGACGGTGGGCGCAGCGTACTCGGCCTCGACCCGGAGTCGGCCTAGCACATTGAGGGCATGATCAGGGCGTTGTCCACAGAGCACTGGTTGTCCACAGCGAAGCGTTCGTGACCGACGGGCGCCGTCCCGATCGTCCTAGCCTCGCGCGGTGTCCAACGACGAGGAGACGGCGGTACGGGCGCGCCTGTGGCGACTCATGCCCGGCGCGGCCGAACGGGCTGCTGACGTAACGGCGGTTCCCGGCGCACCTGTTGCCGAGCCGGAATCCGAGGACTCAGGCCTGCCCGAGTTCTCCCTGCGCGGCCCTCGTTCGGCGTCGGTGGCGGCCTCCACGCCGCTGGATTGGCCGACGGTACCGCTACCCGTCCGCCCCACCACCATCGGCCGGAACCCCCTGCCGCCGACCGTCACCGGGCCATCCGTGGCTGGGCCTGCCCGGTTGGCTGGGTCGGGGTGGAGTGACGTCGAGCCGTCGGTCGGGCCGGGGGCGGCTGATCCGGGGCCGTCGGTCGGGCCGGAGTCGCCCGATTCGCGGTCCGGGCTCGACGCGGCCGAGGTCGCGTCGGTGTCGCGGTTGCCGGGGCCGGGGGCGTTCGATCCGGGTCGGCGGGGGGTTCGGGCGCTGGCCGTGGTGGCGGTCCTGGTGGTGCTCGGTGCCGCCGGCTGGACCTGGCGATCCCGACCCCAGGTCGAACCGGTCAGCGCGGTGACCGGTGCCCCCACGGCGGTCCCGTCCGACAACCCGGGAAACGAGCCGGGAGACGAGCCGGCCGACGGGGCGACCGGCGAGGTGGTGGTCGCGGTGGCGGGCAAGGTCCGGCGTCCCGGGCTGGTGCGACTGCCGGCCGGTGCGCGGGTCGCCGATGCCGTCGAGGCGGCCGGCGGAGCGTTGCCCGGAGTGGACGTGGCCATGCTCAACCCGGCCCGCAAGGTCGCCGACGGCGAGTTGATCGTGGTCGGCGTGGCGGCGGCCACCCCGGCGGTGGGGGCTGCGCCAGGTGCCGGCCCGGCGGCGGGCGCGGACCCGGGTGGACGGCTCAACCTCAACACGGCGAGCCAGTCCCAACTGGAAACACTGCCCGGTGTCGGGCCGGTGCTGGCCCGACGCATCATCGAGCACCGCGACGAGCACGGCGGCTTCCGGTCCGTCAGTGACCTGCGCCAGGTCAACGGCATCGGCGACGCACGGTACGAGGAACTCAAAGACCTGGTGACGGTGTGACGACGGACGGGGCACCCACCTCCCGGCGCACCTCGGCGCTGGCCGGGCTGGTGCGCTCGGGCGACGGCACCTTCGGAGCGGCCGGGGCGATCGTCGGCCTGGACGGTGCCCAGATCCCCGATCTCCGGCTGGCCGGGCTGGCCGTGGCAGCGTGGCTGACCGCCCTGGGCGGGCTGCACGTCGACGCCAGGCGGGCGCTGCTGGTGGCCGCCGTCGCGGCCGGTCTGGCCGTGCTGCTGGCACTGCACCTGATCGGGGTGGCCGGCCGTCCCGGCACGGTCGCACGTCGCTACGGCTGGATCGTGGTCTCGGTACTGATCGGCGTGGTCTGCGGCGGCGCCGCGACCTCGGCCCGACTGGCCGTACGCGACGCCGAGCCGATCCGCGCACTTGTCGACGACCGGGCACAGGTCACCGCCGAACTGGTCGTCCGGGACGATCCGCGACCGGTACGCGGCGGCATCGTGGGCCGCCCGCCCACCCTGCTGGTACGGGCCAAACTGGTGAACGTCACCGGCCCGGAGGGGCAGCGGGTGGCCGTACCGGCCCGCGTGCTGGTGCTCACCGACGATCCGGCCTGGCGGCACCTGCTGCCCGGGCAACGGCTCACCGCCGAGGGGCGGCTGACCGAACCGCGCGGTGGTGACCTGACCGCCGCCGTACTGCTCGCCGCCGGTCCGCCGGACCTGCTCGGGGCACCCTCGGCGCTGCAACGGGCCGCCGGTCGGCTGCGTGCCGGTCTGCAGCAGGCGTGTGCGTCGTTGCCGGACGAGCCCGGTGGCCTGCTGCCCGGGCTGGTGGTCGGCGACACGAGCCGGCTGCCCGACACGGTCGAAGAGGACTTCCGCGCCACGGGAATGACGCATCTCAATGCGGTATCCGGGTCCAATGTCGCGATCATCGCCGGGGCGGTGTTGCTGGTGGCCCGCTGGGCGCGGGCCGGCCCCATGCTGGCCGCCGTGCTCTGTGGGCTGGCTCTGGTGGGCTTCGTGATCCTGGTGCGTCCCTCGCCGAGTGTGGTCCGGGCGGCCACCATGGGTGCGATCGGGCTCGCCGCGCTGGCCGCCGGCCGCCCCCGAGCGGCGGTACCGGCGCTGGCCGCCGCCGTGGCGGTGCTGGTGCTGGTCGACCCGGATCTGGCCGGGGATCCCGGCTTCGCGTTGTCGGTGATGGCCACCGGTGGTCTGTTGCTGCTCGCGCCACGGTGGCGTGACGGGCTGCGGCGGCGGGGCGTACCTCCGGGGGCGGCCGAGGCGCTGGCGGTGCCGGCTGCCGCGCAGTTGGCCTGTTCACCGGTGATCGCCGGTCTGTCGGGCACCGTCAGTCTGGTCGCGGTGCCGGCGAACCTCCTCGTGGTGCCGGCGATCGCCCCGGCCACCGTGCTCGGTGTGGTGGCCGCGACGGTGTCGCCGGTCTGGCCCTTCGGCGCCGAGATGGCCGCCTGGTTGGCGCACTGGCCGGCGTGGTGGTTGGTGCTGGTCGCCCGGTACGGCGCACGCATGCCGATGGGGAACCTGCCCTGGCCGGGCGGGGTGACCGGGGCGCTGTTGCTGGCGGCGCTGACCGTGGCCCTGTTGGTCGCCGCCCGGCGGCCGGTGGTGCGCCGCCTGGTCGCGGTGGGCACGGTCGCTGTGATGCTCGGCACCGTGCCGGTGCGGGTGATCGCGCCGGGCTGGCCGCCGAAGGGCTGGGTCATCGCGGTCTGCGCCGTCGGTCAGGGTGACACGGTGGTGTTGCCGGTGGCGCCCGGGCGGGCGGTCGTCGTCGACACCGGCCCGGATCCGGGGGCGGCGGACGCCTGTCTGCGCCGGCTCGACGTGCGCCGGGTGCCGTTACTGGTGGTCAGCCACTTCCACGCCGACCACACCTCAGGGATGGCGGGGGTGTTCCGGGGGCGGCGGGTCGACCTGGTGTCGACTCCGCAGTGGCCGGAGCCGGCAACCGGGCGGAACCAGGTCCACGACACCGCCGCCACCCACGGCACCCGGGTGGTGCCTGTTGCCGCCGGATGGCGGTACCAGGCCGGGGCGGTCGACCTTCTCGTCGTCGGCCCGCCCTACCCGATGCGGGGAACCCGGTCGGATCCGAACAACAACTCGCTGGTGCTGCTCGCCACGGTGGCCGGGGTGCGGATCATGCTCACCGGCGACGCCGAGACCGAGGAGCAGCAGGCACTGCGGGAACGGTTGCCCGCACACCGGCTGCGGGCCGACGTGCTGAAGGTTGCCCATCATGGCAGCGCCTTCCAAGACGCAGCCTTCCTGGACGCGATCGCACCGGCGGTCGCTCTGGTGCCGGTGGGTGCGGGCAACACCTACGGGCATCCGAGCGACGCGGTGCTGGCCCGGTTGTCCCGAGGCGGGGCACGGGTGCTGCGTACCGACGTCGACGGGGACGTGGCGGTGGTGCTCGCCGCGTCCGGGCTGGCCGTGGTGCTGGGCGGTGTCGACCTGAGCCGGTCCACCCCGTGAAGCATGCTCATTACCGACCAGCAAATAGACCCCAATTTATGGGGATTGGCGGCAAATTAGATATATGTCTGGATTTGCGCTGTGTGCGGGGTCCGCCCGTGCGGTGCGGCTGACCGGACTGGACCGGGCCGCTGAGCGTGCGAATATGGGCGGCGTGACCGCCGCCAGTGCCGCTCCTATTGTGCTCGTCCTCGGTGATGAGGAGCTGCTCGCCACGCGTGCGGTGGCCGAAACCGTCGCCGCCGCCCGGGCCGTCGACCCGGACGTCGATGTCCGCGAATACCAGGCTGGTCAGCTCAGTGTCGGTGAGATCGACGAGATGCTCAGCCCGTCGCTGTTCGGTGGTCGCCGGGTGCTGGTGCTGCGTTCCGGTCAGGACGCCCGTAAGGACCTGGTCGCGGCCCTGCTGGCGTACGCGAAGAATCCCGACCCGGACGTGCAGCTGATCGTGCAGCATCTCGGTGCGGCCAAGGGCAAGGCGTTCGCCGACGGGCTGAAGGCGGCCGGTGCCCACATCATGCCGGCAGCCAAGCTGAAGGGGCACCGTGACCGGGTGGCCTTCGTCCGGGACGAGTTCCGTCGGGCCGGCGGGCGGTGCACCGACGACGCCGCCGAGGCGTTGATCGCCGCGGTCGGCAACGACCTGCGGGAGCTCGCCGCGGCCTGCGCACAGCTGATCGCCGACACCGACGGTCGGATCGGCGCCGACACCGTGGCCCGCTACTACCGGGGCCGGGTGGAGGTGAGTGGCTTCACCGTGGCCGACGCCACCATGGTCGGTGACCTGCCGGGTGCGCTGGAGGCGCTGCGCTGGGCCCTGCACGTCGGAGTGGACCCGGTGCCCATCGCCGATGCGCTCGCCGACGGGATCCGGACCGTCGCCCGGGTCGCCTCCGCCGGGAGGGGCAGCCCGTACCAGTTGGCGAGCAGCCTGGGCATGCCGCCGTGGAAGGTCGAACGGGCCCAGCGGCAGGCACGTGGCTGGACGCCCGAGGGGCTGGTCCAGGCGATGCAGGCGGCGGCCGAGTGCAACGCGGCGGTCAAGGGCGGCTCGGACGACCGGGCGTACGCGCTGGAACGGGCCGTCTTCTCAGTGGCCGCCGCGCGGCGGGACGGCGCCAGATGAGCGGAGCCTCCCGTGGCTCGTGGGCCACGATCCCGGCGGACGAGCAGCGGTACCGCCCGTTCTACGCCCGGGCGCTGAGGCTGCGTTTCGTCAACCCGGGCGGGGTGCTCTGCTTCCTGTTCTTCGAGGGTGCGATCGCGTTGGCGACCCTGCTCGTCCTCGCCGAACTGGTCAAGTGGTGGGCGATCGTGGTGCTGCCGACGGCGGTGGCCGTCATGGTCAAGCTCAACGATCTGGTGGCCGCGGTGGTGGTCCGTTCGGCGGCCGCCGTACCCGAGCAGGAACGCGACCGGTTCCGACGGCAGATGGAACCGGTCGTGGGGCGGGCCCAGGTCGACTGGCTGCCGCACAGCGTGCCCGGTGTGGTGGTCCGGGTCGGGTCGGCGGACAGCGTCAAGCGGACCGGCGGCACCGACGCAGCGTCCGGTCGGTCAGCAGGCAGACGAGAGTAAGCCCCAGGGCGGGGGCCCCGGGGCTTACGTCAGGTCAGCGGTCGCTGGCTCAGGAGGCGAGCGACGCCACGCGCTTGGCGATCGCCGACTTGCGGTTCGCCGCCTGGTTGGCGTGGATGACGCCCTTGCTGGCCGCCTTGTCCAGCTTGCGGGAGGCCTCCTGCATGAGCACGGCGGCCTTCTCGGTGTCACCGGCCTCAGCGGCCTCGTGGAACTTGCGGATGGCGGTCTTCAGCGACGACTTGACCGACTTGTTACGCAGCCGGCGCTTCTCGTTCTGCCGGTTGCGCTTGATCTGGGACTTGATGTTCGCCACGCGACAGCCTCGTCTTGATAGCTCGGGTTGGTCAGCTTGTGCGCGCGACGAGCATGCGTCATCGCTGCGCGAAGAGCCAGGTTACCAGGTCGGCTCGGACGAGCCAAAACGGCACCCGACCAGTCAGGTCCACGCCTGGCGGCGGGCCAGCCAGGCCAGCGCCTGCTCGCCGGTCCACCGCTGGTGGGCGGGTAGCTGGGCCGACGCCGTCGGTGGGGGCGAGGCGGCGGCCGTCAGGTGGTAGCCGGCCAGGGCGGCCAGCGTCACGTCCAGCGCGTCGGCCGGCGCGTCGGCGGCGGCCGGGTGGGTGGCGAAACGGGTGTCCACGTCCAGGCCGCTGGCGTACCCGGTGATCAGCAGTCCGGCCAGGTCGAACCAGGCCGGCCCGTGACACAGCCAGGTCCAGTCGCAGAACCAGGCGGTCGCGTCGGCGCCGATCAGGACGTTGTCCACCCGCAGGTCACCGTGGGTCAGGCCGGTCGCCTCGGCGGCGTATCCGGGCAGTTTCGACTCCAGCGCGACCAACTCGGCCAGCCGGCCCGCCACCGGTGCGGGTAGCGGTGGTGCCGGTTCCCGGCCGGCGGCCACCTCGCCCCACCAGAGGATGTCCTCCCGGGCCAGGTCGGCCAGGCGGGGCAGCCCGAGATCGGCGAGGTCGGCCGGCGGCTCGGCGAGCGCGGCGGCGATGTCGACGAACCCGGCGAGGGTGGCGTCCAACTCCGCTGGATCCCACGGCAGCCGGGGTGTGTGCCCGTCGACCGGGTCCAGGCAGAGCGCGTACCAGCCCGCCTCCCACAGGGTCCAGCGCAGTCGCGGAACGGGCAGCCCGGTGGGTAGCCGGGTGAGGATGGCGGCCTCCCGGGCGTACCAGTCGACCAGGTGTGGCTGCTCGGCGTGGGCCGCGGCCTTGACGAACGCGCTGCCGCCGTCGGCGGTGCGCAGCACCGCGGCGAAACCCCGGGTGAAGCCGGCGGTGGCGACCCGGGCCTCGACCACCGGCGCGCCGAGGCGGGCCGACAACGCGGACCGGACCGCCGCCGGCAGGGCCGCCCAGCCGGGCCGCTGGGCGGTGGCGTGGTACGACACGGGCGACGCAGGCGAGTTGCTCACCCCACCATGCTGCCGGCAACCGTGCGGTGGCGTCCGCGTGCCGTGCGGTGGTGGTGGCGGCGTCTGCCAGACTGCCAGGCCATGAGGACCGACGAGTTCTGGCAGTTGATCGACAGCGCCCGGTCCGGTGGGGGAGAGCCGGACGCCATCGCCGCTCGGGCCGCCGCGCTGCTCGCCGCCCGCGACCCCGAGGAGATCATCGGGTACGCCCGCCACCAGCGGCGTGTCCTCACCGCCTCCTACCGGGTCGACCTGTGGGGTGCGGCGTACCTGATCAACGGCGGCGCCTCCGACGACGGCTTCGAGTATTTCCGGGGCTGGCTGATGACCCAGGGTCGGGAGGTCTTCGCCCGTGCCGTGGCCGACCCGGACTCGCTGGCCGACCTGCCGCGCGTGCGGTCCGCCTCGCTCAGCGGCGAGGAGTTCGAGTGCGAGGACATGTTGGCGGTGCCGTGGGACGCGTACCGCAAGGCGACCGCGACCGAACTCCCCACCGACCGGGAATCGCCGCCGGTGCCCGACCTGAACGACTTCTGGGACTTCGACGACGCCGACGAGGCGCGGCGTCGGTTGCCCAAGCTCGCGGCCCTCTTCGTGGAGCCGCCGCAGGAGTGACGGACGCCCGGCCGACGCTCGGCGGGGACGTGGGAGCATAGAGGGGGCCGGCACGAGCCGGCCTGCTCAACGTCAGCCGACCAGAACGGACCGCTGTGCCACCGACGCTCGATACCGGCGCGAACGCTCCTGGTGCCACCGACCCGGCGCGGATCAGGAACTTCTGCATCATCGCTCACATCGACCATGGGAAGTCGACCCTGGCCGACCGGATGTTGCAGCTCACCGGTGTGGTCGACCCTCGGCAGATGCGTGCGCAGTACCTCGACCGGATGGACATCGAGCGCGAGCGCGGCATCACCATCAAGAGCCAGGCCGTACGGATGCCGTGGACCATCCGCGATGGTGAGCGGGCCGGCGAGCAGGCCGTGCTCAACATGATCGACACTCCGGGGCACGTGGACTTCACCTACGAGGTGTCCCGCTCCCTGGCCGCCTGCGAGGGCGCGATCCTGCTGGTCGACGCCGCCCAGGGCATCGAGGCGCAGACCCTGGCGAACCTGTATCTCGCCCTCGAGAACGACCTGCACATCATCCCGGTGCTCAACAAGATCGACCTGCCGGCCGCCCAGCCGGAGAAGTACGCCGAGGAGCTCGCCCACCTGATCGGCGGTGACCCGGCGGACTGCATCAAGGTCTCCGGCAAGACCGGCGTGGGTGTGCCGCACCTGCTCGACGAGATCGTCCGGCAGTTCGTTCCGCCGGTCGGTGACGCCGACGCGCCGGCCCGCGCGATGATCTTCGACTCGGTGTACGACGTCTACCGGGGCGTGGTCACCTACGTCCGGGTGATCGACGGGCGGATCAGCGCCCGCGACCGGATCAAGATGATGTCCACCGGCGCGGTGCACGAGTTGCTGGAGATCGGCGTCATCTCGCCGGAGATGGTGAAGTCCGACGCCCTCGGTGTCGGCGAGGTCGGTTACCTGATCACCGGTGTGAAGGACGTCCGCCAGTCCCGGGTCGGTGACACGGTCACCATCAACGGGCGCCCGGCGGCCGAGCCGCTCGGCGGCTACAAGGACCCGAAGCCGATGGTCTACTCGGGTCTTTATCCGATCGACGGCTCGGACTACCCGGCCCTGCGGGACGCGCTGGACAAGCTCAAGCTCAACGACGCCGCGCTGACCTATGAGCCGGAGACCTCCGGCGCGCTCGGCTTCGGGTTCCGCTGCGGCTTCCTCGGCCTGCTGCACCTGGAGATCATCGGGGAGCGACTGGAGCGCGAGTTCAACCTGGACCTGATCTCCACCGCCCCGAACGTGGTCTACCGTGCCATCCAGGAGGACGGCACGGAAGTCATCGTCACCAACCCGAGCGAGTACCCCACGGGCAAGATCGCCGAGGTGTACGAGCCGACGGTGCGGGCCAGCGTGCTGACCCCGAACGACTACGTCGGCGCGGTGATGGAACTGTGCCAGAGCCGCCGGGGCAGCCTGCTCGGCATGGAATACCTCTCCGCCGACCGGGTGGAGCTGCGCTACACCCTTCCGCTGGCCGAGATCATCTTCGACTTCTTCGACCAGCTCAAGAGCCGTACCAAGGGCTACGCCTCGCTGGACTACGAGCCGACCGACGAGCAGGCGTCCGACCTGGTGAAGGTCGACATCCTGCTGCACGGCGAGCCGGTGGACGCCTTCAGCGCCATCGTGCACAAGGACAAGGCGTACGCCTACGGCACCACGATCGCCGCGAAGCTGCGAAACCTGATCCCGCGCCAGCAGTTCGAGGTGCCGATCCAGGCCGCCATCGGCAGCCGGGTCATCGCCCGGGAGACCATCCGGGCGATCCGCAAGGACGTGCTCGCCAAGTGCTACGGCGGTGACATCAGCCGCAAGCGCAAGCTGCTGGAGAAGCAGAAGGAAGGCAAGAAGCGGATGAAGATGGTGGGCCGGGTGGAGGTCCCGCAGGAGGCCTTCATCGCCGCACTCTCCTCCGACTCCGGCGACGGGAAGCCCGCCGGCAAGAAGTAACCCCGCCGCAGGCGCGGTCGTCGTTTTCGCCGCAATGGCGGTCACCAGGCAATCCGGTGACCGCCATTGCGGCGAAACCGTGTTGACCCACGGGTACGGGCAGGGCGGTGAAGCCGGCGGACTGTCGACCGGCATAGGTCGGTTTGAGTTCTTCGCGGGTCGGGCATTAGGCGGTCACGACAGGAAAACCACAAATGTGGATCGTCTTTTGTGAAGGAGAGCGACCATGGAGCTCACCGTCTGGGGCATCATCACCGCGCTGATCGTCGGTCTGATCGTCGGCGCACTGGGCCGCCTGGTGGTGCCGGGCCGTCAGCCCATGCCGATCTGGCTGCACATGCTCATCGGTGTCGGTGCCGCGCTGCTCGGTACCGTGATCGCCCGCGCCTCCGGCTTCGCCGAGACCGCCGGCATCGACTGGCGGGAGCTGATGCTCCAGGTGCTGCTGGCCGCCATCGCGGTCGCGCTGGTCGTCGGGGTCGGCCGCAGTCGCCGGGGCGTCACCCACCGGTAATCGCTGATCACGAAAAAGGCACCCGACCTCAATGGTCGGGTGCCTTTTCGTCAGCCGTCCACGTTCCGCCTACCGCGACCATCCTGTCGCGGTAGGCAGCGCGGCAAAAGGCCCTTTGTCCCACGCGACAGCGTCGGACAAAGGGCCTTTTCCTAGATGCTCAGCGGAGCCAGGGGATGTTGCGGTTCAGCAGACCGCGCTCCTTGAGCTCCTTGCGCAGCGGGATCTCGTCGTCGATGTAGCCGTCCCAGTTGATGCCCCAGTAGTTCGCGGTGTGGGTGCCCTCACCGCAGAGCTGGCGCTGCACCGGCGTGCGGTTGTTCCACCACTCGCCATCCTTGTCGATGTGCAGCTCGTCGAGCGGACGGATCCACCGGTAGGTGTAGCCGACGAAGAGCATCTTGCGGGTGATGGTCGACAGGTTCGTCGACCGCGAGTGCCACTGGCGCCGGTCGAAGATGAAGGCGTCGCCCGGCTTGGCGGTGATCTCGACGGTGCCCTCCGGGTCCGGGTTGTGCACCGTGGTGTCCGCCGGACGCGGCAGCGAGTTCCACAGGTGGCTGCCCGGGATGACCTTGGTCGCGCCGCGGCCGGTCTCCGAGAGGTCGGAGAGCACGTAGGCGACCTTCAGCGAGAACATCGGCCGGGGCAGGTTCGGGTCCATCGTCTCCGGGTCGGAGTTCTGCCGGTACCCGTCCTGGTGCCACCCCCAGTACGGCTTCTCCGGCTCCAGCGCCGGAGGAGTCACGTCGAGGTGGTTGTGGTGCGAGTAGATGTTCCACCCGGCCAGGCCCCACATGTACGGGAAGGCGATCGGGTGGGTGAGCAGGTCACCGAAGAGCTCGTCGCGCTCAAGGAAGCCCAGCAGGTGCAGGGTGCCGTCCTTGGTCGTGTTGCCCTTGGCCTTCTCCTCGGCGTACACCCGGTCGACCGCGGCTTCGAGGGCCGCCCGGTGGTCCTCGGTCAGGACGTTGCGCAGCAGGAGAAAGCCCTGCTCGTGGAACTCCTTGCGGTCGACGTCACTGATCGGTTCATAGCCGGTGCGGTCGCCGTAGTCGAAAGCCACGTCGTACCCCTCCCCAAGAGGTGAAACCATTTCTGGCACAGGTGGCCGATCGTAACGCGCCATCGCATCGGCTGCCGGACCGCCCGCATCGATCCCGGCGATGATGGCGACGCACCGCATTGACACGACTACCGGCAGCCACTCAGAGTGGCAATGCCGGGCTATTGATGGCGGAATGCCGGTTTTTGCGGTTACTGCGGGTAAGGAGATCGGGGCCTGTCAGGCGTCCGCGAATACCTCGGCGACGACCTCGGCATGCTCTGGCGAACCGTCACCGACCCGGCTCCACGAACCACCCCGGTTGGTCCACTCCAGGTCGCCGAAGCGCACCCGTTTCACCCCGTGATCGTTGGCGTGGGCGACCAGCCAGTGCGCGTACCGCCAGCCCTCGAGTTGGTTCGCCGCGGTGACCGTGAGCCCGGTCAGATGCGCCGTGGTCGCCGAGGCGGTCAACCCCCAGTCGAGGTTGAGACCCTGGGTCAGCGCGGTGGCGGCAGCCTCACCCCGCATCGCCGGATCGCCGCCGAAGGTGCAGACCACCGCACCCGTGGCGTGGCCGAGCAGCGCGCGGGTGAGCACCTCCGACTCGTCGGCCCACTTCTCGTACGCCTCCGGGAAGGCGGACCGCTGCACCTTCTGCGCCGCGTCGGTGACCCGCATGTCCTGCCAGCCGCGCACCTTCTTCAGCGCGGCGTAGAACCGGTCGGCCGCGTACCGGGGATCACGGATCTTCTCGGGGGTGCCCCAGCCCTGGCTCGGCCGCTGCTGGAACAGGCCGACCGAGTCGCGGTCACCGCCGGCCAGGTTGCGCAGCCCGGACTCCTGGTAGGCGGTGGCGAGCGCCACCACCACGGCCCGGTCGGGAAGCTCGTGCTGGATGCCGATGGCCGCGATGGTCGCCGCGTTGGCCATCTGATGAGCGTCGAGGGTCACCTTCCCGTCGGCCTGCACCGTGCAGGCCCGGCTGGCCAGCGGCAGCCGTAGTCGCTCTCCCACCTGCCGCATGCCGAGCACGATGCCGATCACGGCGACCAGCACGACGACCAGGAAACCGCCCACGACCACCCGAGTTCGCACCCACACCTCCCGTACGACGTCCGCCGAAAGCGTACGTCCCTCAGCGCCCGGCTTGGGTCGTCCGACCAGTTCCACCGCAAGCGCGCGATCCGCGTCGGGACGGAAGTTCCCCGATAGCGGCCGATCCTCACCTGTCGAGTTCGGCGACCC
Organism: Micromonospora fiedleri; assembly: GCF_016774385.1. NCBI lineage: Bacteria > Bacillati > Actinomycetota > Actinomycetes > Micromonosporales > Micromonosporaceae > Micromonospora > Micromonospora fiedleri. The sequence goes on along the minus strand of NZ_JAETXL010000002.1, from coordinate 796,076 downwards.
AGCGCGGCGGACGCTTCTCCCGGAACGCGGTGACCCCCTCGATGCCGTCACCGGACAGGAAGTAGCCGGTGGACAGGGCGCTCAGCTCCGCAAGGTCGGCGCGCAGGTCGGTGGCGGGCGGACGGCGCAACAGTTCCTTCGCCCCGGCCAGCGCCGACGGCGCGCCCCGCACCAGCGAGTCGAGGTAGCGCTGCACCGAGGCGTCCAACTCGTCGGCCGGCACCGCGGCGGTGACCAGACCGATCTGCGCCGCCCGCCGGCCGTCGAAGGTGTCGCCGGTCAGGTACAGCTCGGCCGCCGCCCGGGGGTGCAGCCGGGGCAGCACGGTCGCCGAGATCACCGCCGGGATCACCCCGATGCGTACCTCGGTGAAGGCGAAGGTGGCCTCGGCGGCGCAGATCGCCAGGTCGGCCGCCGCGATCAGGCCCAGACCACCGGCTCGGGCCGGGCCGGCGACCCGGGCCAGCACCGGCTTCGGGCACTGCCAGACCGCCGCGAGCACGTCACCCAGCATCCCCGCGGGCACCGTCCCGCTGGCGTACGCCGCTGCCGTCTCCTTCAGGTCCGCCCCGGAACAGAAGACCGGGCCGGTGTGGTCCAGCACGATCACCCGGACCGTGTCGTCGGCGACCGCGGCGTCCAGCCCGGCCAGCAGTTGGGTCATCAACGGCGTGGAGAGCGCGTTGCGGTTGTGTGGGCTGTCCAGGGTGAGGGTGCTCACCCCGCGGGCCGTGGTGACCCGTACCAGCGCGTCGGGAGAGGTCATGGGAGGGCACACTAGTGGCCATGCCCGGCGTCCTTCCAGCAGGCGAACCCGTCCCGACCGACGGGTCGCTGCCCGCCTCCGCCCGAGCGAGCGTCGGTGACCAGGGCTTCGGCGTGTACGTGCACGTGCCCTTCTGCGCCAGTCGCTGCGGCTACTGCGACTTCAACACCTACACCGCCGAGGAGTTGGGTGGCGGCACCAGCCGGGACAGCTACGCCGACACCGTGCTGGCCGAGTTGGCGCTCGCCGCGCGGGTGCTGGGCGACCGTCCGCCCCGTCGGGTGGAGACCGTCTTCGTCGGCGGTGGGACCCCCACCCTGCTGCCCGCCGACGACCTGGCCCGCATCCTCGACGCCATCGACCGCACCTGGGGACTGGCCGCCGACGCCGAGGTGACCACCGAGGCCAACCCGGAGTCGGTCACCCCTGCCTCCCTCAAGGAGTTGCGGGCCGCCGGCTACACCCGGATCTCGCTGGGCATGCAGTCGGCCGCCCCCGGGGTGCTCGCCGTGCTCGACCGCCGACACAGCGCCGGCCGGGCCACGGCCGCCGCGCTGGAGGCCCGCGACGCCGGGTTCGACCACGTCAACCTGGATCTGATCTACGGGACGCCGGGGGAGCGGCCGGAGGACTTCGCCGCCTCGCTGGACCAGGTCGTGACGGCGGGCGTCGACCACGTCAGCGCGTACGCCCTGATCGTCGAGGACGGCACCCGGCTGGCCGCGCGGATGCGTCGCGGTGAGCTGCCGTACCCGGACGACGACGTCGCCGCGGACCGCTACCTGGCCGCCGAGGCCGCCCTCGACGCGGCCGGTTTCTCCTGGTACGAGGTGTCCAACTGGGCCCGTACGCCATCCGCCCGCTGTCGGCACAACCTGCTCTACTGGACCGGCGGCGACTGGTGGGGCCTCGGGCCGGGGGCGCACAGCCACGTCGGCGGGGTGCGCTGGTGGAACGTCAAACACCCCACGGCGTACGCCCAACGCCTGGCGGCCGGCCGGTCACCCGGCCTGGCCCGGGAGGTGCTGACCGCCGACGAGGCCCGGATGGAGGAGGTCATGCTCCGGCTGCGGCTGGCCGACGGCCTGCCGCTGGACGTCCTCGACGACGCCGGGCGCGCGGCTGCGGCGCGGGCGGTGGCCGACGGCCTGCTGGCCGCTCCCGCCCACGCGGCCGGCCGCGGGGTGCTGACCCTGCGCGGCCGGCTGCTCGCCGACGCCGTGGTGCGTGACCTGCTGCCCTAGCTGCCGATCAGCCCTTTATGAAGGAGTAGCTCATCGGGTACCGGTAGAGGACGCCTTCGTTGGCCTTGACCCCGCCGATGATGCCGAAGATCAACGGCACGAGCCAGACCAGCATCGGGACGAAGAACAGAATGCCGCAGGTGATCGCGGTGAGCACCCAGCTCAGCAGCCCGACGACCGCCCAGGTGAGCTGGAAGTTGAGGGCCGCGACGGCGTGCGCCCGGACGACCGGGGACTGCTGCCCGCGGGTCATGTTCGCGATCAGCGGCGCCACCCAGCCGAGCAGGCCACCACCGACGACCACGCCGAGCGGGCCGCCGAAGTGGGCGATCAGGGCCCACGTCTTGTCTTCGTTGGTGCCGTAGCCACCGCCGGGCGCGCCGTAGCCGCCGGTCGGGTAGCCGACACCGGGCGGCGGGTAACCGCCAGGCGGCGGATAACCACCCGGCGGTGGGTAGCCGGCCGACGGAGGCTGGTCACCGGGCGGCGGGTAGCCGCCGGGCGGGGGATATCCGCCCTGGCCAGACGATCCGGAAACGGGAGCCGTGGGATCGTCGCCGAAACTCGGGGGACGAGGTGGTTCAGTCATGGGGCTCACGGTAGGTGCCAGCGGCAATGGCGCACCATAGCGACACCGGCGAGTGTCAAGTCTCCGATCGGACTGCGGACAACTCCGTTTTCTTGATCATCGCGCTGCCGGGGGCCTCGACGTAGACTGGCACTCGCTACAGTCGAGTGCCAGGGCGTCCGCCGGAGGTGGGTGACGCTCGACACTGACCTGCGACAGGAGGTGGGAGATGGGTCTCGACGACCGCAAGCTCGCCGTACTGCGGGCGATTGTCGAGGACTACGTCGCCACCCAGGAGCCGGTCGGCAGCAAGGCCCTGGTCGAGCGGCACCAGCTCGGTGTCTCGCCGGCCACCGTCAGAAACGACATGGCCGTGCTGGAGGAAGAGGGCTACATCCGGCAGCCGCACACCAGCGCCGGTCGAGTGCCCACCGACCGCGGCTACCGGCTCTTCGTCGACCGGTTGAGCCGGGTCAAGCCGCTCAGCCCGGCCGAACGCCGGGCGATCGAGCGATTCCTGGCCGGCGCGGTCGACCTCGACGACGTGGTGCACCGCACCGTCCGGCTGCTGGCACAGCTGACCCGGCAGGTCGCCGTGGTGCAGTACCCCAGCCTGGCCCGGTCCCGCGTACGGCATCTGGAGCTGGTGCCGATCTCCACCACCCGGCTGATGCTTGTGGTGATAGCCGACACCGGGCGGGTCGAGCAGCGGCTGGTCGAGCTGCCCGCCCCGATCTACGCCGACGACGTGCTGGATCTGCGCCGGACGGTCAACGAGAAGCTGGTCGGCATCCAGTTGTCGGAGACCCCACCGCTGGTGCAGGCCCTCATCGACGAGTGCGTCCCGCACCTGCGTCCCGCCATGACCACCCTGTCCACTGTGTTGCTGGAGACACTTGTCGAGCGGCACGAGGAGCGGATCGCGCTGGCCGGCACCGCCAACCTCGCCCGCGGCGGTCTACTGGACTTCCAGGGTTCCCTACGGCCGATCCTCGAAGCCCTCGAGGAGGAGGTCGTGCTGCTCAAACTCATCGGCGAGGTGGAGCCGAGCACGCTACGGGTACGCATCGGTGACGAGAACGAGATCGACAACCTGCGGGCGGCCTCCGTGGTCAGCACCGGCTACGGCCCGGGCGCGACCATCGTCGGGGGGATGGGCGTGCTGGGGCCGACCCGGATGGACTACCCCGGGACCATCGCCACGGTGAGGGCCGTGGCACGCTACGTGGGCGAGCTGCTGGCCCAGAACTGATCAGTCAGGGCCGACGGTGGGCTGCCGCCGCCGACCGGCGTAACGCGAGACGAACACGAGGACACGGAACGCAGTGGCCAGGGACTACTACGGCATTCTCGGCGTCAGCCGGGGCGCCTCCGATGACGAGATCAAGCGCGCGTACCGCAAGCTCGCGCGGCAATTCCACCCGGACGTGAATCCGGATCCGGAGGCACAGGAGAAGTTCAAGGACATCAACGCCGCGTACGAGGTCCTCTCGGACGATCGGAAACGGCAGATCGTCGACCTCGGTGGCGACCCGTTGGCCCCGGGCGGTGGCGGTGCCGGTGGCCCGGGCGGGCCCGGCGGCGCCGGTCCGTTCGTCGGCTTCCAGGACATCATGGACGCCTTCTTCGGCGGGGCCACCGGTGCCGGCCGGGGACCGCGACCGCGTACCCGACCGGGTGCCGACGCGATCCTGCGGCTGGAACTGGACCTCCAGGAGACCGCCTTCGGGGTGGAGGCGCCGATCACCGTGGACACCGCGGTGCTCTGCACCACCTGCTCCGGTGCGGGTACCGCCGCCGGCACCCACCTGGCGACCTGCGAGGCGTGCGGTGGCCGGGGCGAGGTGCAGTCGGTGCAGCGCACCTTCCTCGGTCAGGTGGTCTCCGCCCGGCCGTGCACCGTCTGCCAGGGCTACGGCACCACCATCCCGCAACCCTGCCCGACCTGCGCCGGTGACGGCCGGGTCCGGACCCGCCGGTCGCTGACCGTCAAGATCCCGGCCGGGGTCGAGGACGGCATGCGGATTCGGCTGGCCCAGCAGGGCGAGGTCGGCCCGGGCGGTGGCACCGCCGGTGACCTCTACGTCGAGATCCACGAGCGCCCGCACGACGTCTTCTCCCGCAAGGGCGACGACCTGCACTGCCGGGTGACCGTGCCGATGACGGCCGCGGCGCTCGGCACCCGGCTGACCATCAAGACGCTCGACAGCGAGGAGCCGGTCGACGTCAAGGCGGGCACGCAACCCGGCAGCACGCTGCGGCTGCGGGCCCGGGGCGTACCCCATCTGCGGGGCACCGGTCGTGGTGACCTCTACGTCCACCTCGACGTGCGTACCCCGACGAAGCTCGACGCCGACCAGGAGCGGATGCTGCGCGACTTCGCCAAGACCCGCGGCGAGGAGGTCGCCGAGCTGACCAAGCAGGGCGGCTTCTTCTCCCGGATGCGCGACGCCTTCAACGGTCACGGCTGACCGGTCCGTCTCGTGTCCGCTCCGCTGTTCCTGGTCGAGTCGCTGCCCACCGCCGACACGATGGTGCTCGACGGCCCCGAGGGGCACCACGCCGCCACCGTGCAACGGCTACGGGTCGGCGAGGAACTGCTGCTCGGCGACGGCCGGGGCGGCACGGCCGCCGCCGTGGTCAGCGCCGTCGGCCGGGGCACCCTCGACATCGAGATCACCAGCCGGGGGTACGTCGACGCGGCGAATCCCCGGCTGGTGGTGGTGCAGGGCATCGCCAAGGGCGACCGGGGTGAACTGGCCGTACAGGCGATGACCGAAGCGGGCGTGGACGAGATCGTCCCCTGGGCGGCCGGCCGGTCGGTCGCGCAGTGGCGAGGGGACCGGGGCGTACGGGCCCGGGACAAGTGGGTGGCCACGGCCCGCGAGGCGGCGAAACAGGCCCGCCGGGCGTGGCTGCCCGTGGTGGCGGGCGCACCGGACGAGCCCACCGCATCGGTGGCCCGACGCATCTCCGGCGCCGCCGCCGGCTACGTCCTGCACGAGGAGGCGACCGACCGGCTCACCACCGTCGAGTTGCCCGACCAGGGCGAGATCGTGCTGGTGGTCGGCCCCGAGGGCGGCATCACCCCGGCCGAACTGGCAACCTTCCAGCAGGCCGGCGCACACCCGGTCCGTCTCGGACCCTCGGTGCTGCGTACCTCCACCGCCGGCGTGGCCGCCCTGGCCGTCCTCGCCACCCGCCTCCTGCGCTGGTAGTGCCATCCGCCGGGTCTCCCGGCTTCCTGGCCGCTCGACTGCCCGGGATCTTTTGCGACCGCCCTGCCCCCGTCGCCAGCCGCCCCGTCCCCTGCCGCCCGCTGCTGGCCGCGTGGCCTCTATGGCTCCTTCCGCGTCACCCGAAGGTCTCTGCCTGGCGCCCTTTGCTCTGCTTCAGCGGACGCAATGGTTTTCGCCGCTGGCTGTTGCGTTGGTTGAAGCAGAGCAAAGGGCACCGGAAGGGCACTGGAAGCCGCACCATCGCCATCACCGGGAAGTCGTCGGAGACCGACTGATCGGTGCGGGATGGCGATGGGCTTCGGTGGTCTGCATGCCGGGGACGGTCGTAGCCGTCCACCAGCCTGGTGGTCTTCTGCGTCAGGTGCGCAGGTAGGAGGCGCCGTTGAGGTCGATGATGGTGCCGGAGGCCCATTCCGCCTCGGGGCTGGCCAGCCAGTGCACGGCGGCGGCGATCTCCTCGGGGCGGGCCACCCGGTCGAACGGGCTCTGTGCCCGGATGGCGTCGCCGCGCGGGGCCTTCAGGTGCTCGTTGGTCATGTCCGTCTCGACGAAGCCGGGCGCGACCGTGGCCACCGCGATGCCGTACGGCGCCAGGGCCACCGCCAACGACTGGGCCATCGCGTTGAGACCGGCCTTGCTCGCGCCGTACGCCGGATTGGTCGGCTCGCCGCGGAACGCGCCGCGCGAGGAGACGTTGACGATTCGCCCACCTCGCGTGCGCATGTGCTGAGCGGCGCACCAGGCGGCGTTGGCCGCCCCGAACAGGTTGGTGTCGCAGACCTCGCGCCAGCGTTGCCGCCACTGCTCGTAGCCGCTGCCGAAGACGGGATGCGGGGGATCGGCCGGCCCGAACACGCCGGCGTTGTTGACGAGCACGTCGAGGCCGTCGAGGCGGTCGGCGGCCTCGTCGACCATCGCCCGTACCGCGTCGGGGTCCGCGAGGTCGGCGCGGACCACCACGTGGCCGTTGCCCGGGAGTTCGGCCCGCAACTGCTCGGCCAGGTCGGCCGAGTCGCGGTGGTGGATCGCCACCCGGTCGCCGGAGGCGGCGAACGCCTGCACCACCGCCCGCCCGATGCCACGTGAACCGCCCGTGACCAGCACTGCCCGTCCTGCCATGGGCGACATCCTGCCGTACCGCGCGGCGGCCTCGACGAGGGGCTGCTCCACCTGAGGCGTCGAGCACGCGCTCTTCCTTAGACTGCCCGGGTGAGTACTGACTGTCTGTTCTGCCGGATCGTCGCCGGGGAGATCCCGGCCACCGTGGTCCGCGAGACCCCCACCACGCTCGCCTTCCGGGACATCGACCCGAAGGCGCCGGTGCACGTGCTGGTCATCCCCAAGGAGCACTACGCCGACGTGGCCACCCTCGGCCAGGGTGACCCGGCGCTGGCCGGTGAGGTGCTCGCCTCGGCCGCCGCGGTGGCCGAGGACGAGGGGCTGCTCGGCGACGGTTTCCGGCTGATGTTCAACACCGGCCCGTACGGTGGCCAGGAGGTCTTCCACGTGCACGCGCACGTGCTGGGTGGTGCGCCGCTCGGACCGATGCTGGCCCGGAGCATGGCGTGAGTTCGGCCGCCGGCCGTACCGCAGCCGCCCAGCACCTCGAACGGCTGGTGCGGCAGGTCCAGGCGCAGGCTCGGGTGCCGGCGGTCTCGGCCGCCGTGCACCGGGCCGACCGGGCGCTGTGGACGTGCACGGTCGGCGGCACCGGCAACGACACCGCGCTGGACGAACATACCCGGTTCCGGATCGGGTCGGTGACCAAGACCTTCACCGCCGTACTGGTCATGCAGTGTCGCGACGACGGGCTGCTCGACCTCGACGATCGGTTGGACCGGCACCTCGACCTGCCGGCGCACGGCGAGCTGACCGTACGCCGGTTGCTGTCGCACACCGCGGGCCTGCAACGCGAGCCGTACGGCGACGTCTGGGACACGCTTCAGGCGCCCGACGCCGACCGGCTCGTCGCCGAGCTGGACCGGGCCGAGCGGGTGTTGCCGCCCGGCCGCCGGTTCCACTACTCCAACCTCGGCATGGCGCTGCTCGGCCGGCTGGTCGGGCAGGTACGCGCAAGCACCTGGGCCGAGGTGCTGACCGAGCGGGTGCTGACTCCGCTCGGACTGACCAGCACCACGGTTTCGCCCGGCCCCCGGGCGGCCACCGGTTACCTGGTCGACGCGTACTCCGACGAGGCGCATCCGGAGCCACCGACCGACTTCGGCGCCGTCGGTCCGGCCGCCCAGCTCTGGAGCACGGCCACCGACATGGCGCGCTGGGCGGCCTTCCTGGCCGACCCGGCGGCGATGGACGCGACCGGCCGGGTGCTCAGCCCGACCACCTGTGCGGAGATGCGCTGGCCGGTCACGGTCACCGACGAGGCGCTCTGGAACGCCGGTTTCGGCCTCGGCCTGATCCTGGTGCCGCAGGGCGACCGGGTGGTGCACGTCGGGCACGACGGTGCCATGCCCGGATTCCTGGCCGGGGCGTACGGCCGTCGGGGCGGCGAGGGCACACCGGCCGCCTTCGGGGCTGCCGTGCTGGGCTCCTCGGGCACCTCGGCGGAGCTGCTGGAGCTGCCGCACCGGCTGCTCGCCGCCGCCGCCGAGCACGACCCGGCCGAGATCACCCCGTGGCGACCCGGCGACCCGGCCCCCGCCCATCTGCGTGGGCTGCTCGGCCGCTGGTGGGGCGAGGGTTTCCAGTACGTGTTCAGTTGGCGGGACGAGACCCTGCAGGCCCGGGGCGCGGACGATCCGCCGGGCAAGCCGCCGGCGGTCTTCGCGCCGCTGCCGGACCGGCCGGACGTGTTCCGTACGGTCTCCGGGCGGGAGGTCGGCGAGTTGCTCCGACTGACCCGCGACGGCGACGGGGTGGTGGTCCGGATGCACTGGGCGACCTACCGGTTCACCCGGCACCAGGAGGCCTTCGACGGGTACGACTTCCGGGCCTGACCGCCCGGACCGCTGCGCCTTTTGTGCCGGTTCGTCCGCTCGTGTACGCCTGTGTCGTACCGGCGGAATTGGGCAGCGTGTCCGCGCGGGCGACCCGATACGATGGAGGTAACGTCAGCACGCCGTGGCGCCAGGCCCGGCACCGAGATCGAGAGCAGGTGGCGCAGGGCCTCGCGGCCCGACCTATGACCGGCACCCCACCTCCCGGCCCACCCCGGGTGCAGACCAGGATCACCGTCCCCGACTCGAAGATCATGGTGAACCTGCTCGGCGCGGGTGACGAGATCCTGCGACTGGTCGAGCGCTCGGTGAACAGCGACGTGCACGTGCGAGGAAACGAGATCACCCTCACCGGCGCGCCCGCCGACAACGCCCTCGCCGAGCGGATCTTCAGTGAACTGCTCGAACTCATCGAGAAAGGCGAGACCCTGACCACTGATGCTGTCCGGCGTACCGTCGGCATGCTGGAGCAGGGTGGCACGGAACGGCCCGCCGAGGTGCTCACCCTCAACATCCTGTCCCGGCGCGGGCGCACCATCCGGCCCAAGACCCTGGGGCAGAAGCGCTACGTCGACGCGATCGACGCGCACACCATCGTCTTCGGCATCGGCCCGGCCGGTACCGGCAAGACCTACCTCGCCATGGCCAAGGCGGTCCAGGCGTTGCAGGCCAAGCAGATCAACCGGATCATCCTGACCCGGCCCGCCGTCGAGGCGGGGGAGCGGCTGGGCTTCCTGCCCGGCACCCTCAACGAGAAGATCGACCCGTACCTGCGCCCGCTCTACGACGCGCTGCACGACATGCTCGACCCGGAGACGATCCCGAAGCTGATGGCGGCGGGCACGATCGAGGTCGCCCCGCTGGCGTACATGAGGGGCCGGGCCCAGCCGTACGATTCGCGGGTTCTCACCCCTGAAGGGTTCAAGCGGTTCGGTTCGCTTCAGGTCGGTGACCTGGTCATCGGCTCGAACGGCAGGCCGACCCCGGTGATCGGCATCTACCCGCAGGGGCCTAAGCAGGTCTACCGGGTCACCACCGGAGACGGAGCCTCCACCCTGTGCTGCGGCGAACACCTCTGGACGGTCGCTACCGCTGAGGACAAGCGACGCGGACGTCGGCGCACGCTCGAGACGCAGGAGATGATCGGCCAGGAGTGGCGGGGCCACACCCGCCGGTACGAGCTGCCGGTCGTGGCGCCCGTGCAGATGGAGCCGCAGGACGTCCCGCTCGACCCGTACGCGCTCGGTCTGCTGCTCGGCGACGGTGCCATCTCGTCGCGAGCGACGCCCGGATTCAGCACCGCGGATCCGGAACTCGCCCACGCTCTCGAAGCGGCGCTCGCCGGCATCGAACTCGTCCGCAAGAGCGAGTACGACTACGTGCTGCGGCACGTCGACGGGCACCGGGGCGGGGTGATCGTTGCGAACCCGGTGACGGTCGCGCTCCGTGAGCTGGGCCTGGCCGGGACCAAGTCGGGCACCAAGTTCGTTCCCGAGGTCTACCAGCGCAACAGCCTCGACGTCCGGTTGGCCGTCCTGCAGGGGTTGCTGGACAGCGACGGCGGGCCGGTCGTGCAGGCCGGACGCACCTGCCGGGTGCAGTACGCGACGACCTCGGCTCGACTGCGCGACGACGTCATCTACCTGGTCCAGTCGCTGGGTGGGGTCGCGACCTGGCGCGGTCGCGCGGCCGAGGGCCGCACGCCCGGTTGGGCGAAGGGCCGCCCGGTCCATTACCGGTCTGACGCGTACGTCGTGGAGATCCGCCTACCCGAGGAGATTCCGCCGTTCCGGCTGGCCCGCAAGCGCCAGCGGTACTCCGAGTACGGCGGCGGGCGGCCGATGCGGTTCATCGACTCGATCATCCCGGCCGGGGTGCAGGAGACGATGTGCATCCAGGTGGCGGCGGAGGACTCGCTCTATGTCACCGACCACTTCCTGGTCACGCACAACACCCTGAATGACGCGTTCATCATTCTCGACGAGGCGCAGAACACCACGCCCGAGCAGATGAAGATGTTCCTCACCCGGCTCGGCTTCGGCTCGAAGATCGTGGTGACCGGTGACGTCACCCAGGTCGACCTGCCCGGCGGGACGACCAGCGGCCTGCGGGTCGTCCGGGAGATCCTGGCCGGCGTCGAGGACGTGCACTTCGCGCAGCTGTCCAGCGCCGACGTGGTACGCCACCGACTGGTGGGTGAGATCGTCGACGCGTACGCCCGCTGGGACGCCGAGCGGGAGAACCAGCAGGCGCAGGCCGTGCACGCGGTGCCGGGGCGCAACGCCCAGGGCAACCGCGCCGGTCGGCGCCGCTAGACCGAGGGAAGACAGTTGTCCATCGAGATCGCCAACGAGTCGGGTGTCGCCGTCGACACCGACGCCGTGCTGGCCGTCGCCCGGCACGCACTCGACGAGATGGGGGTCAACCCCCTCGCCGAGCTGTCCGTGCTGCTGGTCGACGTCGGCTACATGACCGAGCTGAACCATCGCTGGATGGGCGGCGACGGCCCGACCGACGTGCTCGCCTTCCCCATGGACGAGGGCAGCATCGACCACGGGCCGGGTGAGAACGCGGCCGTCGGCGGCGAGCCGGCCCTGCTCGGTGACATCGTGCTCTGCCCGGAGGTGGCGGCGAAGCAGGCCGCCACCGCGGGCCACAGCGCCGACGACGAGCTGCACCTGCTCACCGTGCACGGCGTCCTGCACCTGCTCGGCTACGACCACGCGGAGCCGGAGGAGGAGCGGGAGATGTTCGGGCTCCAGGCCCGGTTGTTGTCGAGCTGGCGGTCGACCCGCACCCGGTGATGGATACCTCGCTGGCCGCGTCCGCCACCGGCCTTCCCGACCTGCAACTGCTCGCCTTCGCCGCCGGGCTGGTGGTGCTCGGCGGTCTCATCGCGATGACCGAAGCCGCCCTGGCCGCGGTCTCGCCGGCTCGGGCCGCCGAGCTGGCCCGGGAGGGTGCGCGGGGCGCGCCCACCCTCCAACTGGTCGCCGGTGACGTGGTCCGCCACCTCAACCTGCTGCTCCTGCTGCGGCTGCTCGCCGAGCTGACCGCCACCACGCTGGTGGCCCTGGTCGCGGTGGACACCTTCGGTGCGGGTTGGCGGGCCGCGCTGGTCACCGCCGGGGCGATGACCGTGGTCAGCTTCGTCGTGGTGGGTGTGGGTCCGCGCACCATCGGGCGGCAGCACGCGTACGCGGTGGCCCGGTTCGCCGCGCCGCTGGTGCGCTGGCTCGGCCGGGCGCTCAACCCCCTCGCATCGCTGCTGATCCTGATCGGCAACGCGGTCACGCCGGGTCGCGGGTTCCGCGAGGGACCCTTCGCCACCCAGGTCGAGCTGCGGGAACTGGTCGACCTCGCCGAGCAGCGGGGCGTCGTCGAACACGGCGAACGGCAGATGATCCATTCCGTCTTCGCGCTCGGTGACACCATCGCCCGCGAGGTCATGGTGCCGCGTACCGAGATGGTGTGGATCGAGTCGACCAAGACGCTGGCGCAGGCGTTGGCGCTGTTCCTGCGGTCCGGCTTCTCCCGCATCCCGGTGATCGGCGAGAGCGTCGACGACGTGCTCGGTGTGCTCTACCTCAAGGACCTCATCCGGCGTACCCAGGGTGGTGCCGCCGAGGACCGCCAGCTGCCGGTGGCCGAGCTGATGCGCCCGGCCACCTTCGTGCCGGACTCCAAGCCCGTCGACGACCTGCTGTCGGAGATGCAGGCCGCCCGCAACCACCTGGTGATCGTCGTCGACGAGTACGGCGGCACCGGCGGGCTGGTCACCATCGAGGACATCCTGGAGGAGATCGTCGGCGAGATCACCGACGAGTACGACGTCGAGCGTCCGCCGATCGAGCAGCTGCCCGACGGCGCGGTGCGGGTCACCGCCCGACTGCCGGTCGAGGATCTCGGCGAGCTGTTCGACACCGAGCTGCCGCACGACGAGGTGGAGACCGTCGGCGGCCTGCTCGCCCAGTGCCTCGGCCGGGTGCCGATCCCCGGAGCGGAGGTCGAGGTGGCCGGGCTGCAACTGCTCGCCGAGGGCACCACCGGCCGACGCAACCGGATCGACACGGTGCTGGTGCGCCGGGTCGAGCCGACCGACACCCAGGACAACCCGGGCGGTGGGCCGACCGCCTCCCGGGGCGACACCGATCGATCAGAGGAGAGGCAACCCGCCGATGCCTGAGTCACCTGCCGTACCAGCCGCCGTACCCGCCGGCTCCGAGCTCAGCGCCGAGGACGGCAAGCTGGTCATCCTGGCCCGGGGAGCCCGGGGTCGGGTGGGCGCCGTGGAGGGTGCCGCGGTACGCGACCAGGACGGTCGGACGTACGCGGCGGCCAGCGTGTCGCTGCCCTCGTTGACGATCACCGCGTTGCAGTTGGCGGTCGCCTCGGCGGCGGCGGCCGGCGCCACCCGGTTGGAGGCCGCCGCCGTGGTCACCGAGGCCTCCACTCTCGACGGTGCGGGGTACGCGGCCGTCCGCGACCTGGCCGCCGATGCGCCGGTGCACGTGGCCGCGCCGGACGGCACGGTGCTCGGCACGGTGACCGAGTGAGCGCCGCGCCGACGCCGCGCGCCTACCGGGCGGGCTTCGCCTGTTTCGTCGGTCGACCCAACGCCGGCAAGTCGACGCTGACCAACGCGATCGTCGGGCAGAAGATCGCGATCACCTCGAACAAGCCGCAGACCACCCGGCACATCATCCGGGCGGTGCTGCACCGGCCGGACTCGCAGCTCGTGCTGGTGGACACGCCGGGTCTGCACCGGCCGCGCACCCTGCTCGGCGAGCGGCTCAACGACCTGGTCCGGCAGACCTGGAGCGAGGTCGACGTGATCGGCCTCTGTATCCCCGCCGACGAGCCGATCGGCCGTGGCGACCGGTTCATCACCGGCGAGCTGGCCGAGTTGAAGGCCACCGTGCTGGCGGTGGTCACCAAGACCGACCTGGTGGACAAGAAGCGGCTGGCCGAGCAGTTGCTGGCCGTCAGCGAGCTGGGCGAGTTCGCCGAGGTGGTGCCGGTCAGCGCGGTCGCCGGGCACCAGGTGGACACGCTCGTCGAGGTGATGACGCGGTATCTGCCCGAGTCTCCGCAGCTCTATCCCGACGACATGCTCACCGACGACCCGGAGCAGGTGCTGGTCGCGGAGCTGGTCCGGGAGGCCGCCCTGGAGGGTGTCCGGGACGAGCTGCCGCACTCCATCGCGGTGGTGGTCGAGGAGATGATCCCCGAGGGGCAGCTGACGAAGATCTACGCCGATCTGTACGTCGAGCGGCCCAGCCAGAAGGCGATCGTCATCGGGCACCGGGGCAGTCGGCTCAAGGCGGTGGGCACCGCCGCGCGGCGGCAGATCGAGGAGCTGCTGGGCACCCGGGTCTATCTCGACCTGCATGTGCGGGTGGCCAAGGACTGGCAACGCGACCCCAAGCAGCTGCGCAAACTCGGCTTCTGACAGCGCCGGTAATCCGGACTTCTCGCGCTGCATCTGACTGATCGGTACCGGTCAGGCATATGGGAAGGTTCACTATCTGGTCGGGCCTCTGGGCGTTTCCACCGCCCACCCCGGAGGGTAGAGAGACGTACCTATGCCCCCGGATACAGATGCAGGCTGATGCGAAATCGATACCTGGACCTGCTGCGCTTCCTGGCCATCGTTCGAGTCGTCGTCTACCACGTCACCGGTTGGGCGTCGCTGACCCTGCTGTTCCCGGCGATGTCGGTGATGTTCGCGCTGGCCGGGTCGTTGATGGCGACCTCGCTGCTCAGGTCCGGTCCCACCGCGGTCGGCCGTCGGCTGCGCCGGCTGCTGCCGTCGCTGTGGGTGCTGGCCGCGATCTTCGTACCGGCGATGCTGCTGACCGGGTTGCCGCTGACACCGAAGGTGCTGCTCTGGCTCTTCCCGGTCGCCGATCCACCGGCGAACTACTGGGGCGCGTTGGCGCTGAGCCCGATCTGGTACCTGCGGGACTACCTGTGGTTCGTGCTCGCCTCACCGGTCGCGCTCTGGCTGTTCCGGCATTATCCACTGCCCACCCTGCTCGCCCCGTACTGCCTGCTGCTGGCGATCGAGTTGGGCATCTACCCGAACGCCCCCGGCGTGCTGCGGGAGTTCGGGCTCTACTTCGGTGCCTGGCTGCTCGGCTTCGCCCACCAGGCGGGAATGCTGCGCCGCCTGGCGAACCGGGTGCTGGTGCCGACCGTGCTCGCCCTCGCGGCGACCGGTGGTGCCTGGTTGCTGGCCCATCCGGGGCCGCGCGGCTACGACCTGAACGACAACCCGCTCGGCAACGCCCTCTGGTCGGCCGCGTTCATCCTGGTGGCGCTGGGACGGGCCCCGGCGAGTGCGGACTGGGTCGACCGCAACCCGGTGTTCGGTCGCGCAGTGACCGTGCTGAACCGCCGGGCGTTGACCGTCTACCTGTGGCACATGGCGTTCGTGGTGGCGCTCACCCCGCTGGTGGACGTGGTCGGCTGGTCGCATCAGGACCTGCTGGGCCTGGCGATCCGGGTGATGCTGGTCTTCCTGCTGGTGGGGGTGGTGACCGCACTTGTCGGCTGGGTCGAGGACGTCGCGGCGGGGCGCCCGCCCGAGTTGATCCCCGGCGGACGCCGCCACGCCGTGCCCGCCGCCCACCGGCACGCGGAGTCGCGCCGCGGTGTCGCGCCCGATCGGGCCGCCGTGCCCGGCGAGATGGCGGTACCGGGTCAGCGTGACCGGGCGGCCGAGCCCCGGGAAGACGCGGTGTCGGGTCGGCGGGGCCGGGACGTCACCGGGTCATGACGGAGATGTCGCCGCTGCCCGTCCGCACGTCGAGCACCAGGGCGGCGGCCGGGTCGTTCGGCACGCTCACGTCGACCGAACCGGAACCGGCCTCCGACCGGATCTGGTAGCTGCCGGCGGGTACCCGCAGCTCGACGCTGCCGCTCGACGCGTGCGCGCGGGCCGAGGCGGGTGCGTCCAACTCGACAGTCACGTTGCCCGACGAGGCCTCTGCGTCCACCTCGCCGCGCAGTCGAGTGGCGGTGATGTCGCCGGAGCCGGTCCGCAGCACCACGGTGGAGGTCAGGTCGTACACCTCGATCTCGCCGGAGCCGCTCTCCACCCGGACCGGACCGGCGGCGCCGACCACCCGGACGTCGCCGGAACCGACCGTCACCTCGACCTGTCCCACCCAGCTCAGGTCGATGTTGCCCGAACCGGTCTCGCCCTCGACCCGGACCCCCTCGCCCGCGACCACCTCGTAGGAGACGCTGCACCGGCGGCCGCACGAGGTGTCGAGCACCAGTTCGCTGCCCTTGATCTCGTACGTGATCCCCGGCTCGTCGCCCTGGTAGCGCACCACCCGCTTGATGCGGATCCGGTCCGGTTCGCCGTCGGCGCGGATCACCACGTCACCGGCGCCCGGCAGCAGGCGGATGGTGCTGATCCGGGCCTCCTCGGTGGTGTCGAAGTCGAGCCGACGGAAGGAGAGGTTGTTGCAGCCGGCCAGGACGGTCAGGGCGAGCGCCGCGGCGATCACCGTGCCGACCCGACGGACCGGGGTACGCCGAGCTTGACGAGCAGGTCGAGGGGGAATGGTCCGGTGTGCAGCCATGCCGAGCACGCTAACGCCGGTGCTGGTGGGGGCACATCCGGGTCAGCGGCCCCCGATACCCGGAGCGGACCCTGAAATCCGACCCGGGGTGCCGACGGGTGTCCGGCCGCGAGGGACAATGACGCGATGGCCGGATACCGCCGACAGCTCTACCGCGACGACGCGGTGGTGCTGCGCGTACAGAAGCTCGGCGAGTCCGACCGGATCGTCACCCTGCTCACCCGGCGGCACGGCCGGCTGCGGGCGGTCGCCCGAGGCGTACGCCGGACGACCTCCAAGTTCGGTGCCCGGTTGGAGCCGTTCGGCCATGTCGACCTGCAACTCGCCGGTGACCCCAAGGGGGAGTTGGGCAGTTCGCTGCACACCGTCAGCCAGGTCGAGGGGATCGACCTGTACGGCAAGCGGTTCCTCGGTGACTATCCCCGCTACACGGCGGCCAGCGCGATCGCCGAGACCGCCGAGCGGCTCACCCCCGTCGAGCGGGAGCCGTCGTTGCGGCTGTTCCAGCTCACCCTGGGTGCGCTGCGGGCCCTCGCCCAGGGTGAACACGCCATCACCCTGGTGCTCGACGCCTACCTGCTGCGGGGCATGGCTCTGGCCGGCTGGGCGCCGGCGTTGACCGCCTGCGCCGTCTGCGGCACCCCCGGCCGGCACCGAGCCTTCTCAGTGCCCGCCGGCGGCGCGGTCTGCCCGGACTGCCGTCCCCCCGGTGCCGCCCATCCCGCCCCGGCCACCATCGACCTGATGTCCGCGCTGGTGGGCGGAGACTGGCGGGTCGCCAACGCCACCGACACCGGGGTACGCCGGGAGTGCAGCGGGCTCGTCGCGGCGCACCTGCAGTGGCATCTGGAGCGCACGCTACGCTCGCTGCCGCTGGTCGACCGGGGTGGCCCGGCGACCGCTACGGTCCCAGAGCGTGAACAGGGGAGAACCGAGTGATCCGATCCATCAGGGCCGGCCGGCGCGAGCCGGTGCCGCCGACCCCGCACCCGTCGGGTGCCCGGCCGCCGGCGCTGCCGCCGGGGGCGGTGCCCCAGCACGTCGCCGTGGTGATGGACGGCAACGGCCGCTGGGCCAAGGAGCGTGGGCTGCCCCGCACCAAGGGACACGAGGCGGGGGAGTTCTCCCTCTTCGACACCGTCGAGGGGGCCATCGAGATGGGCATCCCCTACCTGTCGGCGTACGCCTTCTCCACCGAGAACTGGCGGCGCTCGCCGGACGAGGTCCGGTTCCTGATGGGCTTCAACCGCGACGTCATCCGTCGACGCCGGGACCAGTTGATCGACCTCGGGGTGCGGGTGGTCTGGTCGGGGCGGGCCGGGCGGCTGTGGAAGAGCGTGATCAGCGAGTTGCAGACCGCCGAGGAGATGTCGCGGGGCAACTCGACGCTGACCCTTCAGTTCTGCGTCAACTACGGCGGGCAGGCGGAGATCGCCGACGCCGCCGCCGCGATCGCCCGGGACGCGGCCGCCGGGAAGCTCGACCCGGCGAAGGTGACCGAGAAGACCGTCGCGCGTTACCTCTACCACCCCGAGGTGCCCGAGGTGGACCTGTTCCTGCGGCCCTCCGGTGAGCAGCGCACCTCGAACTTCATGCTCTGGCAGAGCGCGTACGCCGAACTGGTCTTCCTGGACACGCTCTGGCCGGACTTCGACCGCCGCCACCTGTGGTACGCCTGCGAGCTGTACGCCCAGCGGGACCGCCGCTTCGGCGGCGCGCTACCCAACCCGGTGGCACCGACCACCTGAACGCATAGTGTCCGCCCGGATTGGGTACCACCGCTGGCAGCAGCCACTGACGGAGGTGAAACCACATGATCCGCAAGCGCGTTGCCCAGTGGGCGGTGATGGCCGTGGCGGTTCCGTTGGCGGCAGCGGGTGCTCGCCGGCTCAGTCACACGCTGGAGTCGCGGCGCGGCCCCTCCGGGGCCAGCCGCATGCTCACCCGGGGAGCCGACCTGCTGCGCCCCCAGAAGGCCCGGCGTCGCCGCTTCTTCTGACCCCGTAACCTGACGCGCCCTGTCCCGGTGTCCCGGGGCAGGGCGCGTCAGCGTCAGCTCAGGCGTCGACCTCGGCGCGGTCCGGGGTGGCCCACAGGGTGTGGAAGGAACCGTCGCGGTCGACCCGACGGTAGGTGTGTGCGCCGAAATTGTCCCGCAGGCCCTGGATCAGGGCGGCGGGCAGCCGCTCGGCGCGCAGCGCGTCGAAGTAGGCCAGGGACGAGGCGAAGGCGGGAGTCGGGACGCCGGCCTGCGCCGCCTCGGCCACCACCCGCCGCCAGCTGGGCACGCCGTCGCGCACGGTGTCGGCGAACCACGGCGCCACCAGCAGGGTGGGCAGCTCCGGCTGCTCGTCGTACGCCTGCTTGATCCGGTCCAGGAAGCGGGCCCGGATGATGCAGCCGCCCCGCCAGATGCGCGCCGTGCCGCCCAGGTCGATGTTCCAGTCGTACTCGGCGCTGCCGGCACGGATCTGGTCGAAGCCCTGGGCGTACGCCACGATCTTCGAGGCCAGCAGGGCCCGGCGGACGTCCTCGATGAACGCCTCGCGGTCGGTGACCTGCCACTTCTCCCCGGAGTCGGGGAAGGCCCGGAGGGCGGCCTCACGCTGCCCGACGTGCCCGGACAGCGACCGGGCGAAGGTCGCCTCGGCGATGCCGGTGATCGGGATGCCCAGGTCGAGGGCGATCTGGACGGTCCACCGACCGGTGCCCTTCTGCTCGGCCCGGTCCTGCACGACGTCCACGAACGCCTCGCCGGTGGCGGCGTCGGTGTGCGCCAGCACGTCGGCGGTGATCTCGATCAGGAACGACTCCAGCTCGCCGGTGTTCCACTCCCGGAAGATCTCCGCGAGTTCCGACGGCGTCGCGCCCAGCCCGGCCCGCAGCAGGTCGTACGCCTCGGCGATGAGCTGCATGTCGGCGTACTCGATGCCGTTGTGGACCATCTTGACGAAGTGCCCGGCGCCGTCCGGCCCCACGTGCTGGCAGCACGGCTCACCGTCGACCTGCGCGGCGATCTTCTCGAAGATCGGGCCGAGCTTGCGGTACGACTCGACCGAGCCACCCGGCATGATGCTCGGCCCCCACAGCGCGCCCTCCTCGCCACCGGAGACACCGGTGCCGACGAAGTGCAGGCCGTGGGCCCGCAGCGCCTCCTCCCGCCGACGGGTGTCGGCGAAGTGCGCGTTGCCGCAGTCGATGATGATGTCGCCCTCTTCGAGCAGCGGCACCAACTCGTCGATCACCGCGTCGGTGGGGCCGCCCGCCTTGACCATGATGATCACTGCGCGGGGGTGCTCCAGCGCGGCGACGAAGTCCGCAAGGGACTCCGTCGGGACGAAGGTGCCCTCGTCGCCGTGCTCGGCCACCAGCGACCGGGTCCGCTCCGGCGAGCGGTTGTGCAACGCCACGGTGAACCCGTTGCGGGCCAGGTTGCGGGCCAGATTTCGACCCATCACCGCCAGCCCGGTCACACCGATCTGCGCCGTAGCCCGATCCGCCATCCTCGTCGCCACCTTCCGCGTCTGTCAGTAGTGCTGCGACGGTAGCGCGCTTCGATGCCCGCCCGCGTCATCCCCCACCCCTGGTCACCATGTGGTCGCCCCCCGCACCCCACCCCACCCTCACACCCTCTCGCCCAGGCCCTCTCACCCCGCGCGCCCAGGCCCTCTGGCGTCGTCGATCATGCACTTTCGGTCGCCGTTACGCGCAGATTATCCCCTTTGGGGGGACGACAACTGCATGATCGACGGGGAGCCCAGGGGCGAGAGTCCAGGGAGGGGTGCCCAGGGGAGGGTGCGGGGTCAGGGGGTGAGGGGGGTGAAGGTGCCGAGGGTGATGCTGATGGTGAGGGCGGCGGCGGCCAGGGCGGGGGCGCAGATGAGCAGCAGCCAGTCGGCGGTGCCGAAGGGCTGGTGGCGGGCGAAGGTGCGCGGGACGGCGGAGTCGAAGCCCCGGGCGTCCATGGCGACGGCGAGTCGGGTGCCCCGGCGGATCGCTCCGACCAGCAGGGTGAACGCGGTCGAGACGAACAGCCGCAGCTTGGCCACCGGGTTGCGACCGGCCTCCACGCCCCGCGCCCGGCGGGCCATGGCGATCATCTGCCACTCCTGGCTGAGCAGCGGCAACAACCGGAACGCGGCCAACGCGCCGATAGCGAACCGGGCCGGTGCCTTCGCGTTCTGCACCAGCGCGTCGGCCAGATCGGTCGGATCGGTGGTGGCGAAGACGATCACGCCGGGCAGCGCGACCGCGAACAGGCGCAGCACCAGGCCGAGGGCGGTGAGCAGCACCGACGAGGTGACCATGATCGGCCCGGCGTCGAGCAGCACCCGTCCTGACCGGTCGGCGGCGAACAGGACCAGGGTGACCAGTACGCCACCGGCGGCGAGCAGCAACGGCCAGGCCCGACGGAACAGCACCCGGTACCGCAGGCCGAACAACGGCAGTACCGCCATCTCCACTGCCAGGGCGATCGCCGGAGCGACCGGATCCAGCGTCGCCAGCAGCGGGAAGGCGAACAGCAGCGCCGCCGCCAGCTTGGCCACCGGATTGCGGCGGGCCAGCGGGGCGTCCGGCCGCGCGACCGGTTCGAGGTCGATCATCGTTGCCCCGCCGTCGCCGGCCCGGCATCGTCTGTCGGTGACGTCCGCATCCCACCCTCGCTCCCCGCCGGCCGTCCACGATCAACAGGGCGGCCGTCACCCGGCTCGCGGGTGGGCAGGTCGGGGCGCTCGCCCGGGTCGTCGCCGCGGCGCGGTACGGGCCGCAGGGTCAGGGTGCGGTCGGCCAGCGCGGCCACGAAGTCGGTGTCGTGGGTGACAGTCACCAGGCCGTGGCCGGCGTCGCGCAGTTCCGCGAAGAGGTCCACCAGCTCCCGCCAGGTCCGCCGGTCCTGCCCGAAGGTGGGCTCGTCGCAGATCAACAGCCGGGGCGCGGTGGCCAGGGCGGTCGCGACGCTCAGCCGCCGCGCCTCCCCACCGGAGAGGGTGTACGGGTTCGCCCCGGCCAACTTGTCCAGCCGCAGCCGTTGCAGCAGGTCGTCGACGCGCTGGCGGACCACCGCGTCGGTGGCGCCCGTCCGGCGCGGACCCAACGCCAGTTCGTCGAAGACCGTGCTGGTGACGAACTGGTGCTCCGGATCCTGGAACACCGAGCCGATCCGGCGCGCCAGCGCGGGCGCACGCCACCGGTGCGGTGCCGTGCGGGCGTCGGCCCCGGCCAGTTCCGTGCTGCCCGACAGTCGTCCGGTGCCGGGCTTGAGCAGCCCGCCGAGCAGCAACGCGAGGGTGGACTTGCCGGCGCCGTTGGGACCGAGCACGGCGAGCGCCTCACCGGCGCGTACGGTCAGGTTGGTGGGGGCCAGCCGGGGTGGCTGGCCGAGCCGGTCGGCGGTGAGCAGCACCTCGCCGGCGGGGGCGGTGGCCGGGCGTGGCGGGAACTGCCGGCCCGGCACCCAGACGCCGTCGGCGGCGAGGGCGTCGCCGTGCGCGGCGAAGACGGCTTCCGGCGTACCGTCGGCGCGCACGCCGCCACCGGCTTCGAGCACGACCACCCGGTCCACCAGGGGCAGGGCGTCGGCGATGCGGTGCTCGACCAGGATCAGTGTGGTGTCGCCGTCGACTGCGCGGGTGATCGCGGCGCGGACCAGGTCGGCACCGGCCGGGTCGAGGTTGGCGGTGGGCTCGTCGAGCAGCAGCAGGTCGGGGCGCAGCGCGAGCGCACCGGCCAGGGCGAGTCGCTGCTGTTCGCCGCCGGAGAGCGCCGCGGTGCGACGGTCCCGGTGGTACGGGAACCCGACCCGGTGCAACGCCTCGTCGACGCGGGGCCAGATCTGTGCCGCCGGTACGCCCCGGTTCTCCAGCCCGAACGCCACGTCGTCGCCGCTGCGGGCCATGACCAGTTGGGACTGCGGATCCTGAAAGACGATGCCGACCCGCTCACGGACCTCGGCCGGCGGGCGACCGTCGATCTCGATGGTGCCCTCCTGCTCACCGGAGTCCTCCGGCAACAGCCCCGCCAGCGCGGCCAGCACCGTGCTCTTGCCCGCCCCGGAAGGCCCGAGCAGCAACACCCGTTCCCCCCGCCGCACCCACAGATCCACCCCGCGCACGGCCCAGGCCCGCCGCCCCGCATGCCGCCACCCGAACCCCCGCAGCCGCACCCCACCCACCCCGTACCTCCCTCCTCCCGTACACCCACCAACCACCCACCCACCGCGCGTTGATCAAGAAGTTTGCGTCTGAGAGATGCAGGTCGACAGACGCAAACTTCTTGATCAACAGGGGCAGGGGGGTCAGACGAGGGTTTGGGTGCGGCCGGAGGGGAAGCGGGACAGGGCGCCGGTGCGGGCGAGGGAGTTGGTGAGGGCGTACGCGCCTGCGCCGGCGATCGCGGCGGCGCTGAGGATGGTGAACAGGGCGTACGGGATCCGGTAGCTGACCAACTCGTACGCGTTGTTCCAGACGAAGAAGTCGAACAGCGCGGCACCGAGGCCGGTCATCGCGCCGGCGAGCAGTGCGGTCGGCAGCCGGAACGAGCGGTAGCGGAAGGCGGCGAAGGCCAGTTCCGCGCCGAGGCCCTGGATCAGGCCCTGGACGATGGTGACGCCGCCCCACTCCGAGCCCAGCAGCGCGGAGACCGTCGCCGCGACCGCCTCGCAGAACAGCGCGGCACCCGGCTTGCGGATCACCAGGCCGCCGAGCACCGCGGGGATCAGCCAGACGCCGTACATGATGGCCTGGCTGGCCGGGAAGAAGGCGAAGGCCGGGTCGACGGCCCGCCAGAGCAGGCCCCAGGCCCAGAAGATCACACCGAAGGCGACGGCGATCACCGCAGCCACGACGATGTCGATGGTGCGCCATCGGTTGCTGGTCGGTCGAATCATGATTGCTCCCAGTCCAGTGTTCGAACCAGGTAAGACGCACGCCGCGCCCGACGGCACCGGGCCGTGGCGGGCTGGAGGTGGACCGAACTCCCTGCGCTGGCATTACCCAGATCAGGTACGGAGGGTCTGCGGGTGAACCCGCACTCTCAGCGCTGTGCGCTCCCCTGTCGGAGGTGAAGTTGTCTCGCCGACGCTAACACCTTTAAAGATCAACAGGCAATGTGATCTACGCAGGTCACGCCCGGTGCGGCCCGAGCCGCCCGTACGCCCGCCCGCCGCACCCACCCGTTTCCGTGACATTCATCGACGTTGTCGGTTCCGGACGGTAATCTCAGCCCGCCGAATGTCCCGGGTGAAGAGACGACAGGGTGAGCACAGACACGGATCACGCCGTACCGGCCGACGAACCGCAGGGCCGTCCGAGCGGCGTCACCACCGAGGTGCCGGCGACCCACCCGGACGGCTCCACACCACCCCGACGCTGGCTCGGCGACCGGATCGGCTCGGTCGAGGTGCTGGCCGGGCTGCTGATCCTGCTGATCATCTTTCGGGATCCGCTGGCCGGGGCGCTTGACGATCCGCGCCTGCAGACCTGGACCACGGTGTTCGTCTCGATCATGGTGCAGGCGGTGCCGTTCCTGGTCTTCGGGGTGCTGCTCTCGGCCGTGATCGCGGTCTTCGTACCCCGGTCGTTCTGGGCCAGGGCGCTGCCCCGGCACCCGGCCCTGGCGGTGCCGGCGGCCAGCGCGGCCGGCGTGGTGCTGCCCGGCTGCGAGTGCGGATCCGTGCCGATCGCCGGCTCGCTGATCCGTCGCGGGGTCACCCCGGCCGCCGCCCTGGCCTTCCTGCTCGCCGCACCCGCGGTCAACCCGATCGTGCTGACCGCCACCGCGGTCGCCTTCCCCGACAACCCCGAGATGGTCCTCGCCCGGGGCCTGGCCAGCCTCGTGGTGGCCATGGTGATGGGTTGGCTCTGGCTGCGCCTCGGGCGCACCGAGTGGATCAGGATGCCGCGCCGACCCGAGTTGGACGACCCCCGGCGCGGGCGGGCCTTCTGGGCCGCCGTCCGGCACGACGTCACCCACGCCGGTGGCTTCCTGGTGCTCGGCGCGATGGCCGCCGCCAGCATCAACGTCCTGGTGCCGGAACGCTTGTTGCAGACCCTCGCCGACAACGCCTGGCTGTCCATCCTGGCGCTGGCGGCACTCGCCGTGCTGCTCTCGCTCTGCTCCGAGGCGGACGCCTTCGTGGCCGCCTCGCTGTCGCAGTTCTCCCTCACGTCCCGACTGGTGTTCCTGGTGGTGGGGCCGATGGTCGACCTCAAGCTGATCTCGATGCAGGCCGGTGTCTTCGGCCGCCGGTTCGCGTTCCGGTTCGCGCCGACCACGTTCGCGGTGGCCCTGCTGATCGCCGTCGGTGTCGGGGCGGTGCTGCTGTGAACCGGCAGGCGCAGGCGGTGGTCCTGCTGCTGCTCGGCGGCGCGGTGCTGCGGGCCAGCCTCTCCGACCTCTACCTGCGCTACGTCAAGGAAGGGCTACGACCGTTCCTGATCCCCGCCGGCCTGTTGCTGGTGGTCGCCGCGATCATGACCCTCTGGTACGAGCTACGCCCGGTCCTCACCCGCGCCGACGAACCCGCCGACGACCACGACGACCACACCCACCACGAACCGCGCGTCGGCTGGCTGCTCATCCTGCCCGTGCTCGGCCTGCTGCTGGTCGCCCCGCCGGCCCTCGGCTCGTACGCGGCCAGCCAGTCCGGCACCGCGCTGAACGCCCCACGACAGTCGGACTACCCGCCGCTGCCCGACGCCGACCCCGCGCCGGTCAGCGTCCTCGACTACGCGGCCCGGGCGCTGTTCGACCGAGGTGCCTCGATCGGCGACCGACGCGTGCTGCTGACCGGCTTCCTCGCCACCGGCGAGGACGGCCGCCCCATCCTGGCCCGCATGGTGCTGTCCTGCTGCGCGGCCGACGGGCGGCCGGTCAAGCTCGGCCTCACCGGCGACGTGCCGACCGGTCTGCCCGACGACACCTGGGTCGAGGTGATCGGTCGGTACAGCGACCGGATCGGTCGTGACCCGATCAACGACGCCGAGATCCCCTACCTGCAGGTCGAGTCCTGGCGGCCGATACCCACCCCCAAGCAGCAGTACGACTGACCGTCCACCTCGGTAGGCTGCGAGTCATGCACATCGACGCCCGAGGGATGCGGTTCGACGTCATGGCGGGCGGCCCGGAGCACGGCGAGCCGGTGCTGCTGCTGCACGGCTTCCCGCAGCACGCGGGCGAGTGGAACGACGTGACGCCGACCCTGCACGTGGCCGGTCTGCGCACCTACGCGGTCAACCAGCGTGGCTACTCGCCGGGCGCCCGGCCCACGGAAGTCGAGGCGTACCGGTTGAGCGAGCTGGTCGCCGACGCGGCCGCCGTGCTGGACGCCCTCGGCGTCGACTCCGCCCACGTGGTGGGGCACGACTGGGGTGCCGTGGTGGCCTGGGCGCTGGCCGCCGAGCATCCGGAGCGGGTCCGCACCCTGACCGCCGTCTCCGTGCCGCATCCGGCCGCCATGGCGTACGCGCTCAGCGAGGATTCGCAGCAGAAGGCGCGCTCGGCGTACATGCTGCTGTTCCGTCGGCCCGGGGTGGCCGAGAAGACCCTGCTGGCCCTGGGCGCCCGCGGGCTGCGCCGGATGCTGCGCGGCGTCGGCGACGCGGCGCGGGTGTCGGCGTACGCCGAACCTATGCGCGAGCCCGGCGCGTTGACCGCGGCGCTGAACTGGTACCGGGCGATGTCCTGGACGGACCTGGCGGCGACCGGCCCGTCGCACGTGCCGACCACCTTCGTGTGGAGTGACCGGGACGTGGCGATCGGGCGTACGGCTGCCGAGGCCTGCGTCAAACATGTGCAGGGGGACTACCGGTTCGTCGAAATCGCCGGGGTCAGCCACTGGATCCCGGACGAGGTGCCGACGCGGCTGGCCGAGGCGATCGTGGCCCGGGTGCGTTCTGCCGCCTGAGCCCGGCGTCGGCGGTGCCGTTGTGCCCTGATGCCTGCGGAGGGCTGGCGGAGTTACCGGCGGAAGGGCTGGGGAGGGCTGGCGGAGTTGCTGGCGGCTGGCGGAGTTGCTGGTCGGCGAGGAAGCGGAGTGACGATGACGTTGAGTGCCGACGGTTACCTGGCCGTGGTGACCGCGACGATGAACCGGGTGGCGCAGAGTCAGCGGGACCAGGTGGCCCGCGCCGCGGACCTGATCGCCGAGGCGATCCGGGCCGACGGGGTGGTGCACGCCTTCGGCACCGGCCACTCCGAGGCGCTGGCGATGGAGATCGCCGGCCGGGCCGGTGGGCTGGTGCCGACCAACCGGATCGCCCTGCGTGACCTGGTGCTGCACGGCGGAGCGTCCGCCGATGTGCTGGGACCAAAGCTGGAACGGGACCCGTCGGTGGCCCACCGCCTCTACGAACTCGCCCCGGTCGACCCGGCCGACATCTTCGTACTCGCCTCGAACTCGGGAGTGAACGGGGCGATGGTGGAGTTCGCCTCGCTGGTACGCGAGCGCGGCCACCGGCTGGTGGCGATCACCTCGGCGGAACACTCGGCCCGGATGGAGTCCCGCCATCCGTCGGGCCGCAAGCTCGCCGACTTCGCCGACGTGGTGCTGGACAACGGCGCCCCGTACGGCGACGCGACCCTGCCGCTGCCCGACGGTGGCGCGGTCGGTGCGGTCTCCTCGATCACCGCCGCGTTGCTGGCCCAGCAGATCGTGGTGGAGGTGGTGGCCCGGCTGCTCGCGGCAGGTGAACGTCCGCCGGTCTACCTGTCCGCCAACATCGCCGGCGGCGACGCACACAACGACACCCTTGAGGCCCGGTACGCGGGACGGATCCGCCGCGGCTCCTGAGCGCCGGGCTTTCTGAGCGCTGCGGTGTCATGAGCGCCGGGCCTCCTGAGCGCGGCGCTTCCTGAGTGCCGCGGATCTGAGCGCGACGGTGGTTTGGCCGGGGCGCAGCAGCGGTGGTCCTGCGAACCGGTTTCGGATCGACGGCGGTGGGGCAATCAGCGTTGCCGCCGTCGCCGAACCGGTCCGGCGGCAGGCCGTACCCCCGGAGGTCAGCGGTGTCCAAGGAAACCGAGAAGCAGCGGTGGCAGCGCAACTTCGCCGACCTGTTGCAGGAGTTGCGGGTCGCGCAGACCGGCGTGCAGATCCTCTTCGCCTTTCTGCTGACCCTGCCGTTCAGCAACGGCTTCGGCAGCACCAGCCCGTTCCAGCGGGACGTCTACATCGTCGCGTTGCTCGCAGCAGCGGGTGCCACCGCGATGATCATCTCGCCGGTGGCGTTCCACCGCGCGCTGTTCCGTCAGGGACGTAAACCGGAGTTGGTACGGTTCGCGCACCTGATGGCCTCCGGCGGCCTCGCCCTGATGCTGATCGCGATGGTCAGCTCGGTCCTGCTGATCACCGACTTCGTGCTCGCCCGCCCGATCGCCTTCCTGCTCAGCGCCGTCACCGGACTCTGGTTCCTCACCTTCTGGCTGATCCTGCCCTTCTCCCGCCGCAACTGGGGCGACGACGACATCGACGACGACGAAGACCCCAGCGGCCTGG
This sequence comes from Micromonospora fiedleri, assembly GCF_016774385.1. NCBI lineage: Bacteria > Bacillati > Actinomycetota > Actinomycetes > Micromonosporales > Micromonosporaceae > Micromonospora > Micromonospora fiedleri. The sequence goes on along the minus strand of NZ_JAETXL010000002.1, from coordinate 768,216 downwards.
CCAACACCTAACCCACCCCCTGCCTGCCCCCACCTCGCCCCGTTGATCAAGAGGTTTGCGTCGGGATTCGAGCCGATGCTGACGCAAACCTCTTGATCAACGCGGACGGGTGGCTGGGGACGGTGGGGTGGGGGTGCGGAGGCCCAGGTGGCGGAGTTCGAGGGTGGCGAGGGCGGTGATGGTGTGCTCGTCGCCGTCGCGCCATGCCTGGGCCACGTCGGGGTTGATGCGGGTGAGTCGGCGTAGGGGTTGGTTGGCGAGGGCGCGCAGGGCCAGCAGGTCCTGACCGGCGGGTGCGGCGGCCAGTGTCGCCGCCGAGCCGGCCCGGCGCATCCAGCGCACCCGCAACGGCAGCCAGCCGAACAGCACCAGCCCGAGCGGGACGATCATCATCCCCACCGACAGTGCCAGGGCCAACTGGTCGACAAGTTCCTGCTGGTCACGCCCAGCCTCGGCGAGCGACCGCGCCGCGTCCGCCGCCCGCTCGAACGGCGCCGTCAACTCGTCACCCACCAGAGGCACCCGGCCGACCTTGCCGCCGGCCTCGGCCAGGTTGTCGGCCAGCCCACCGCCGGCCCCTTCCAACTTCTGCCCGGGTACGGCCAACCTCTGCACCAGGTCGTGCAACCACAACGCGCCCCGGATCGTCCCGTAGACCCAGGCGACGACAAGCAGATCGGTGAGCACCTGCCGTAGTGCCACCGGAAAGCGATCAGCGTAAATCTTCACGCCGCCCACCCTGCCACGCCCGACCCACCCCCGCCTCACCCACCCAGCCATAGTCGATCTTGCCAAGCCCTCGCCCCGACGTTGCAGGCCACGGCCGACGAGCGCGCTCGCCCAGCCCTCCCCGCCGCGCCCGCTTCTCCCGCCCACGCCGTCCCGCCTCGCCCCGCACTCCCGCTCAGCCCAGCCCCGCGTCCCGCTCCAGCCCCGTCGATCTTGCACTTTCGGTCGCCGATTTGCCCCCTTTTACGGCCTTCGCGGCGACACAAAGTGCAAGATCGCGTGGGCGTGGGCGTGGGTGCGCGGCGGAGGCGCGCGGGGGCGAGGAAGGGGATCAGGGGGTGCAGGTGGGGCAGGTGCCAAAGATTTCCAGGGTGTGGCTGACGTTGGTGAAGCCGTGTTGGGCGGCTACCTTGTCGGCCCAGGTCTCCACTGTGGGGCCGGCGACCTCGACCGTGCGACCGCAGGCTCGGCAGACCAGGTGGTGGTGGTGTCCCTCGCTGCACCTGCGGTAGAGGTGCTCGCCGCCCGGCGGGCGCATCACGTCGATCTCGCCCGCGTCCGCCAGGCCCTGCAAGGTCCGGTACACCGTGGTCAGGCCGACCCGCTCGCCGCGATCCCGCAGCATCGCGTGCAGATCCTGGGCGCTGTGGAAGCCTTCCACCTCGGCCAGCAGGGCGCTCACCGCCGAGCGCTGCCGGGTGTTACGGACCGCCGTCCCGCTGTCGCTCATGACGGTACTCCACTGCGCCGCTCATCACCCCGAGGCGCGGTCGCGCTGAGCCGGCGGATTCGCTCCCTCAGGACGGCACCGGCGTCGCCTCCGGGCATGGACTTGCTGAGCCGGCCGGTTCGTTCGCTCATGATCCCTCCCCGGCATGGCTTACCGCGTCGGCGACGATGTGCGCAACATGCTCGTCGACCAAGGCGTACGCGATCTCCCGGCCGCGCCGGGAACCGCGGACCACGCCGGCGCCGCGCAGCACCCGTAGATGCTGGGAGACCAGCGGTTGGGCGACGCCCAGCTTGTCGACCAATTCGTGCACGCAGCGCTCGCCGCCGGCCAGCTCGCTGACGATGGCGAGCCGGATCGGCGCGGAGAGGGCACGCAGGAGCTCACTTGCGCCCTCGTACGCGTCGTATCCGGATTCGCTGCTCACTCTGCAACGGTAACCAATACCGACAGGGTCATCGTGGTCAGGACCGGTCGAGCACCACCTCGGGTGGTTCCGGTGTCAGCACCGGCTCCGGTCGGGTCCGGCGGATCCGACGCCAGCCGGCGGCGAACAGGGTGATCACCACGAACGAGGCGATCGCGAGCACCACCACCGAGGCGCCGGGCGCGGTGTCGGCGACCGCCGCCACCCAGATGCCGGCGCCGGCGGCGAACAGGCCGAGGGTCATGGCCGCCGTCATGGTGGCGCGGAAACCCCGGGTGACCTGTTGGGCGGTGGCCACCGGCACCACCATCAGCGCGCTGATCAGCAGTACGCCGACCGCCCGCATCGCGATCGTCACGGTGATCGCGGTGGTGACCGCCAGCAGCAGGTTCAGGGCGCGTACCGGCAGGCCGGAGACCCGCGCGTACTCCTCGTCCTGGCAGACCGCGAAGAGCGCGGGCCGCAGGGCGACCATCGTGATCAGGACGGCCACACCGAGCACCGCGATGGTGACGAGGTCGCTGCGGGAGGTGGTGGTGAGCGCCCCGAACAGGTACGCGTTGAGGTTCGCGCTGGTGCTGTCCGACAGGCCCACCAGCACCACGCCACCGGCGATGCCGCCGTAGAAGAGCAGGGCCAGGGCCAGGTCGCCGGAGGTGCGGCCCCGTTCGCGGATCAACTCGATGGCGACCGCACCGATCACGGCCGCGATCACCGCCATGATCACGGGGGAGGTGCCGAAGAGCAGGCCCGCGCCGACACCGGTCAACGCGACGTGCCCGATGCCGTCCCCGATCAGCGCGAGCCGCCGCTGCACCAGGTAGATGCCGAGCGCCGGTGCGGCCACCCCGATGACGAGCGCGCCGATCAGCGCGTTCTGCATGTATTCGTACTGGAAGAGGGTCAATTGGTGCCCCACAGCCCGGCGGGTTCCTCGGGACAGTGCGGATGCACGTGGTCGTGGTCCGGCGCCGCGTGGTGCCCGGCCGGTTCCGGCACCGCGCCGTCGTGCGCGATCAGACCCTGGTGTACGACGACCGCCCGGCTGATCAGCGGCTGGAGCGGACCGAGCTCGTGCGCCACCAGCAGTACGGTGCCGCCGCCGTCGGTGAAGCCGCGTAGCGCCTCGGCGAACGCCTCCTGGCTGGCGGCGTCCACCCCGGCGGTCGGCTCGTCCAGCACCAGCAGTTCGGGCTTACCGGCCAGCGCGCGGGCGATCAGGGTGCGCTGCTGCTGCCCGCCGGAGAGGGTGGACACCGGGTCCTTCGCCCGGTCGGCCAGGCCGACGGCGTGCAGCGCCTCGGTGACGGCCTTGCGGTCGGCGCGCCCCGGTGGCCGCAGGATGCCCCGGCGGGCCAGCCGGCCGGAGGCCACCACCTCGCCCACCGTGGCCGGTACGCCGCTGCCCGCGCCGAGGCGCTGCGGGACGTACCCGATGCGGTGCCACTGCCGGAACCGGCGTGCCGATTCGCCGAAGAGGGTCACCGAGCCGGAGCTGAGCGGGACCAGTCCGAGCACGGCGCGGATCAGGGTCGACTTGCCGGAACCGTTGGCGCCGAGGATCGCGACCACCTCACCGGCGGTCACGGTCAGCGAGACGTCGCGCAGCACGGGGCGGCCGTCGTAGCCGACCACCCCGTGCGCGACGGTGATGACTTCAGGTGTCACGAGCAGCTCAACGCCGTCCGAAGGGTCTCCAGGTTGGTGCGCATCACCGAAAGGTAGTCCTCCTCGCTGTTCTCGGTGGACAGGCCCTCCAGCGGGTCGAGCACCGCGGTCTGCGCGCCCACCTCCCGGGCGATCGTCTCGGCGACCTTCGGGCTGACCAGCGTCTCGAAGAAGATCGTGGTGGCGCCGTGCTCGCGCGCCTCCTCGGTGACCGCGGCCAGCCGCTGCGGCGACGGCTCGTCCTCCGGCGTCAGCCCGGTGATGCCGATCTGCTCCAGCTGGTAGCGCTGCGTGAGGTACCCGAACGCGGTGTGGCTGACCACGATCTCCCGGCGCTGGCAGGTCTTCAGCCCCTCGGTGAACTCGGTGTCCAGCTGCTCCAGTTCGGTGCGCAGGGTGGCGGCCCGCTGGGTGTAGTCGCCGGCCCGCTCCGGGTCGACGGCACCGAGCCGCTCGGCCAGCTTGTCGCCGATGGTGGCCAGCCGCGTCGGGTCGAGCCAGACGTGCGGGTCCTTCGCGCCGTCGGACACCTCGTCGGCATGCTCGCCCTCGTCGGCGTGCTCGTCGCCGTGGTCGTGGTCGTGGCCGCCGGCGGTGGCGTCCAGCAGGGGCTCGACGGCGGCCACGTCGAAGGCCCGGTCGCCGCCGTTCTGCTCGATCGCGGCGTCGACCGCGGGCTGGAAACCGTCCAGGAAGATGATCAGCTTGGCGTCGATGATCTGGCCGACCTGCCGCGGGTTCAGCTCCAGGTCGTGTGGCTCGGCACCCGGACGGGCCAGGTTGGTCACCGTCACGGCGTCCCCGCCGATCCGCTCAGCCAGGAACTGCAAGGGGTAGAAGCCGGCCACCACGTCGACCCGCTCCGGGTCGCCACCGGAAGTGGTGTCGGTGCTGCAAGCGGCGACGCCGGTCAGGGCGAGCAGCGCGGCGGTGGCGGTGGCCAGGACTCGGGGGGTGGTGCGGAAGGTCATGTCATCGACTGTCCGCGACAATGACAATGATTGTCAAAAACGCATAATTGCATGTCGGAGCAGGTCGATCAGAGCAGCTTCACCAGGCCGACGGTGACCAGCAGGGTCAACATCAGCAACCGGATCACCCGGGTCGGCAGCGTCTGCACCGGCCAGGTTGTCACCAGCAGGGCGGCCACCACGGCGGCGAGCAGCAGGGTGAACAGCCCGCCCAGCGGGCCCGGGGTGAAGAACGCGACAAGTACGAGAAGCAGGGTGACCAGGAACACGGTCGTCGGGTTGGTCCGGGCCAGGCGGTCGGTGATCCGGCGCTGCGTACGCTGCATCCCACAGACTTTACGAGGAGGAGTGTCCGGTGCTCGTGACCAACCGGTTCGTGGTCGACGACGACGGCGCGCAGGATTTCACCGAACGGGCCCACGCCGCTCTCGCGGCCCTGGCTGCCCGCCCCGGTTACCTGCGCGGGCAACTGGTCCGGGCGCTGGACGACCCGCGACACTGGTGCCTGGTCACCGAGTGGGAGTCGGTGGGCACCTACCGCCGCGCGCTCGGTGGCTTCGACGTCAAGGTCACGGCGATACCGCTGCTCGCCGAGAGCATCGACGAGCCGTCCGCGTACGAGACGTTGGCCAGCGCCGCGCCCGACGGCGACGTGGTGGTGGTCGACAGCGATCGCGCTGCGGGTCCTTACCGCTGAGCTGTCGGGCACTACGCTGGCTGCTATGACCGATCCCGGACCGGCGGCCCCACCACCCCAGCCCCCGCTGCCCGGCCAGCAGAATCCCCAGCCGCCGAGCCACGGTGCCTTCGCGCCGCCCGGTGTGGTCGAGTCAGGCGTGCCGACACCGCCGACCGGCCCCGGAGTGGCGCCGCCGTTCGCGGCGCCGCCGACCGAGGGCGGTCGCTCCCGACTCTGGCTCGGTCTCGGCGCCGGGGCGTTGGCGCTGGTGCTCTGCTGCGGTGGCGGGGGCACCGCGGTGGTCGGCCTGCTGGTCAGCGGGGTGCAGGCGATCGAGGAACAGGGCCGTACGGTCTCCAGCGACTACTACCGCGCCCTGGCCGACGGCGAGTACGGCCAGGCGTACGACCAGCTCTGTGAGGACGCCAAGCGGCGCGAGTCCCGGCAGGAGTTCGAACGCCGGGCCGCCGCCGAGCCGCAGATCGTCTCCTACCGGGTCGGCAGCGTGGACACCACCACGCTGACCGTGCCGGTGGACGTCACCCTCGCCGGCGGTGGTCAGGAACGGCAGCAGGTCGTGCTAGCCCAGGACCAGCAGACCGGTGGCATGGAGGTCTGCGGAGTCAACTGACCGACCGCAGGTAATGTGCTGGGTTCGGGAGGACGGCAGTCGTACCGTTGTCCCGAACTGTTCCTTCCATCCCACCGCGTCCCCGCCGACCGCCAGTCGGCGTAGGAGGAAACATGCCAGCAGACCGTATCGACGCCATCGTCAGCCTCGCCAAGCGCCGAGGCTTCGTCTTCCCCTCCAGCGAGATCTACGGAGGCACCCGATCGGCGTGGGACTACGGCCCGCTCGGCGTGGAGCTCAAGGAGAACGTCCGCCGGCAGTGGTGGAAGACCATGGTCCAGCAGCGTGACGACGTCGTCGGGCTGGACTCCGCGGTGATCCTGGCCCGGGACGTGTGGGCGGCCTCCGGCCACCTCGACGCCTTCGTCGACCCGCTGACCGAGTGTCAGTCCTGCCACAAGCGGTTCCGCGCCGACCACCTGGAAGAGGCGTACGCGGAGAAGCACGGCAAGCCGCTCGCCTCGCTCACCGAGCTGAACTGCCCGAACTGCGGCAACAAGGGCACCTTCACCGAGCCGAAGATGTTCAACGGGCTGATGAAGACCTTCCTCGGCCCGGTGGAGAGCGACGAGGGCCTGCACTACCTGCGCCCGGAGACCGCCCAGGGCATCTTCGTCAACTACAACAACGTGGCCAACGCGGCGCGGAAGAAGCCGCCGTTCGGCATCGCGCAGACCGGCAAGTCGTTCCGCAACGAGATCACCCCGGGCAACTTCATCTTCCGTACCCGCGAGTTCGAGCAGATGGAGATGGAGTTCTTCGTCGAGCCCGGCACCGACGAGCAGTGGCACGAGTACTGGCTCTCCGAGCGCTGGAACTGGTACGTCGACCTCGGGCTCTCCGCGGAGAACATGCGCTTCTACGAGCACCCCAAGGAGAAGCTCTCCCACTACTCGAAGCGCACCGTCGACATCGAGTACCGGTTCCAGTTCGGCGGCAGCGAGTTCGCCGAGCTGGAGGGGATCGCCAACCGCACCGACTTCGACCTCTCCACGCACAGCAAGCACTCCGGGGTCGACCTGTCGTACTTCGACCAGACCAAGAGCGAGCGCTGGGTCCCGTACGTGATCGAGCCGGCCGCCGGCCTGACCCGCGCGGTGCTGGCGTTCCTGCTCGAGGCGTACGACGTCGACCAGGCTCCCAACGCCAAGGGCAAGATGGAGGAGCGCACCGTGATGCGCTTCGACCCGCGGCTGGCCCCGGTCAAGGTGGCGGTGCTGCCGCTGTCGCGCAACGAGGCCCTCTCGCCCAAGGCCAAGGACCTCGCCGCGCAGCTGCGCAAGCGCTGGGTGGTCGAGTTCGACGACTCGCAGGCGATCGGCCGCCGCTACCGCCGCCAGGACGAGATCGGCACCCCGTTCTGCGTCACCGTCGACTTCGACACCCTGGACGACAACGCGGTGACCATCCGCAACCGGGACACCATGGCCCAGGAGCGGATCGCCCTGGACCAGGTCGAGCGCTACCTGATCGACCACCTCCCCGGCTGCTGACGTGTAAGGAAGGGCCCCTTCTTAACGCCTGGCGTAGAGGAGGGGTCCCTTCTTAACAAGGATCTAGGCCGGCGGAGCGGACCGGTCGACGCGTACCCGGGCCGTGGCACCGAAACCGCGGCGGGAGTCGTACGCGTCCTCCACCGTGCGGCGCACCCGACGCGGCTCGCGACGGATCTGCGCGGGCGTGAAGTGCAACACCAGGACGCCGAGCCGACTCAGCTCGTTGTGCCGATCAAGCGTGCGCGTCCAGTCCGCAGGTCGGAAGTGGTACTCCTGTGAGTCGACCTCCAGCGCCACCGCCGCGTCGGCCAGATAGCCGTCAGGCGTCGGCAGCGACGCACCGTTCGCATCGAGCAGCCGCGGATTCCAGTGGATCTCGCTCAGCACGCCGCTGTCCGCCAGACACTCCCGCAACTCCGCCTCGGGCGCGGACCGGACACCCGCCGCCACCTCCGCGAACGCCTTCCTGATCAGCGCCGTCCGGCTGCGCCGGGCCCGCCTGATCTCCTCGTCCAGGGACGTGAGGTCGGCGTACCCCCGCTGCACGGCCTCGGCCACGATGGCGCGCACCGGGCGGAGTTGCCGCAGGTCACGCGCAGCGTCGACCACCGCGCGGGCGGGTGAGCACACCGGGTACAGCGGCGTGGCCCGGGCCCGGCCGTCCAGGGCGAGCGCCCGCGAGATCACCGCGTAACCTGCCGACGTGCGTCGTGCGTGATGCGGCACGATCAGGTGTACGTCGTCGCTGCGCGGGCTCTGTCGGAAGCCGTACCAGGACAGTGCGGCCAGGCTGGTGAGCTGTGCCTCGCCACCGGCGTACAGCGCCGCCGAGATGCGCCGCTGCTCGTCGGTCAGGGTGCCGGTGACCAGGGCGTACGTCGCGGGCAGGACCCGCTGCCAGAGCCCGCGCCGCGTCTGCCGGTACAGGTACATGTCGTCGAAGCCGCAGGCCAGCAACTGGGCACGACTGACGATCTGCTGTTGCCGCTCGGCCAGCTCGGAGAACTCGGGTGGATGGGTACGCATGCCGCGCAGCATCACCGGCCCGCCCGGCCCGTGTCCCGCCCGAGCCGGGCACCTGTGGACAACCGCGCACGCTGTGGACGACGCACCGCCTTCGGCGTGAGTGTGTTATGCGTCGCGTTAACAGGGGGCCCTTCCTATGCACGAGGCGTTAAGAAGGAGCCCTTCCTTACACTTGGACGGTGACGATGTCGAGTGCTGCGCTGGGGCCGTTGACCATCGGACGGCACCAGGTGTGGCCGCCGGTGGTGCTCGCGCCGATGGCAGGCATCACCAACGTCGGTTTCCGGCAGCTCTGCCGGGAGCAGGGCGGCGGCATCTACGTCTGCGAGATGATCACCACGGTCGCCCTGGTCGAGCGGAACCCGAAGACCCTGCGCATGATCGCCTTCGGGGCGGACGAGAGCCCGCGCAGCCTCCAGCTCTACGGCACCGACCCGGAGATCACCGCCGCCGCCGTGCGGATCGTGGTCGAGAAGGACCTCGCCGATCACATCGACCTCAACTTCGGCTGCCCGGTCCCGAAGGTCACCCGACGCGGCGGTGGCGCGGCCCTACCCTGGCGCCGCCGACTCTTCGCCCGCCTGGTCAAGGCCGCGGTGGACGCCGCCGCACCCGCCGGGGTGCCGGTCACGGTCAAGATGCGCAAGGGCATCGACGACGACCACCTGACGTACGTCGAGGCGGGGCTGGCCGCGCAGGACGCCGGCGTCGCCGCGGTCGCCCTGCACGGGCGTACGGCCGCACAGCGCTATTCGGGCACCGCCGACTGGGACGCCATCGCCACCCTCAAGCAGGCCCTCGACGTGCCGGTGCTCGGCAACGGCGACATCTGGGAGGCCGACGACGCGCTGCGGATGGTGGCCCACACCGGCGTCGACGGCGTGGTGATCGGCCGCGGCTGCCTCGGCCGCCCGTGGCTCTTCGCCGACCTGGAGGCGGCCTTCGCCGGGCGTACCGACCGGCGCCTGCCCACCCTCGGCGAGGTGGCGCTGACCATGCGCCGGCACGCCGAGCTGCTGGTCGACCAGTTCACCGCCGGCGCCCGCAACCCGGCCCGGGGCGAGCGCGACGGCTGCACCGACTTCCGCAAGCACGTCGCCTGGTACCTGAAGGGCTTCCCGATCGGCAGCGAACTGCGCCGCGCCCTGGCCATGATCGACAGCCTCGCCCAGCTCGACGACCTGCTCGGCAAGCTGGACCCGACCGTGCCCTTCCCGACGGAGACCCTGGGCCAGCCGCGCGGACGAACCAACTCACCCGGCAAGGTCTTCCTCCCCGACGGCTGGCTCGCCAGCCGCGACGACGACACCGTCCCCGAAGGCGCCGAACTGGCCGACTCCGGCGGCTGAGCGCTGACCGGCGGCCTTCGGGCATTACCTGGCAGGTAATCGACTCCGCGCGGGTGATCCGGCACGCTGGCGTTGACGCCCGAGGACGAGGAAGCCGATGAACCCTGCCCCCACCGCTGTGTCGATCGAGCCTGCGGCCGCCCGCGCGGGACGCGGTACCGCCGGAGCTGCCGTGACCGCCACCGTGCCAGCGCTCTCGATCGGCGCGGCGCTACGCCGGTGGCGGGAAATACGGCGGTTGAGTCAGCTGGAGTTGGCTGTGCGGGCCGACATCTCCACCCGCCATCTGAGCTTCCTCGAGACGGGCCGCTCGCGGCCGAGCGGCGAGATGGTACTTCGCCTCGCTGAGCACCTCGACCTGCCGCTACGCGAACGCAACCGGCTGCTGTTGGTGGCGGGCTACGCGCCGGCGTACCCGCAGACCGCGCTGACCGCCTCTCGGATGGCGCCGGCCCGCGCCGCCGTCCGGCAGGTGCTGGCCGGCCACGAGCCCTACCCGGCGGTGGTGGTCGACTGCAGTTGGCAGATGGTGGACGCCAACCAGAGCCTGACCATCTTCACCGATCTGGTCGCGCCCGACCTGCTGGCGCCTCCGGTGAACGTGCTGCGGGTGAGCCTGCACCCGGACGGCCTCGCCCCGCACATCGCGAACCTCGGCCAGTGGCGTGCGCACCTGCTGGCTCGGCTGGCTCGGCAGGTCGAACTGACCGGTGACGCCGGGCTGGTCGCACTGGACGACGAGTTGCGTGGCTATCCGAGCGACGGCCCGGAACCGGACATCGGGCTGCCCGGCCCGGGCGACATCGTGGTGCCACTGCGACTGCGGCACGACGGTGGGGAGCTGGCCTTCATCAGCACCATCGCGACGTTCGGTACGCCACTGGACGTCACCCTGGCCGAACTGTCCATCGAGTCGTTCTATCCGGCGGACGAGCGTACGGCGGTGCTGCTGCGCGAACGCACCCGACGGTGACCGTGCCCCCGACCTTGGAGGTCTTGACGTGTCCGCTACCCGGCAGACTGTCGACACGCTGCTGTCCCGCATCGTCGCCGGTGCAGCACCCGAGCGGATCGCCGAGCTGTACGCCGACCAGGTGGACTGGCAGGTCAGCTGGCCGGGCACCGAGCACCTCGACGTGCCGTGGATCCGTCCGCGCTCAACCCGTGCCGACGTCGCCGACCACCACCGCACGCTGGCTGCGGCCACCGTGCCGGGCCAGGCCGAGGCGACCGTCACCGGCATCCTCGTCGATGGGCCGGACGCCGTGGTGTTCGGCCAGGTCGCCCAGACGGTACGCCGTACCGGCAAACGGTTCACCGCTCGTTTCGCCCTGCACCTCACGGTGGCCGATGGCCGGATCGTCCGGCACCACGTTTACGAGGACAGCCTCGCCATCGAGGCAGCCTGCCGGAGTTGACGCCCACGGGTGGACGACGGCAAGGGCCGACCCCCGTTCGGGGTCGGCCCTTGCCGTTCGCGATGGCGGATCGTCAGCTGGTGGCGGTGTAGCCGCGGGTGGCGATCCAGTCGGCGAGGTCGTCGGTGGTGAGTTGGTAGGTGGCGGTGGCCGGGTTGGCGGAGTCGGCGATGGTGACGGTGTCGCCTCCGTCGTGGTAGCCGGTGACGCTGATGTAGTGGCCACCTTCGAAGCTGTGGGTGGTGCCGGTGGTGTCGGTGGTGGTGCCGGCGATGTTGGCGACCACGGCGTGGCCGTTGTCGACGGTGCGCTTGATGTCCTCGCGCAGCTTGTCGGTCTGCTTGTCGTCGGCCTTGGCACCGGGGATCTCCACCGAGCGGTAGACGTCCTTACCGGTTTCCTTGTTCAGGACCGGGGTGATGTCGTTGATGGAGTCGGTGCCGTTCTCGGTGGTGCCCATCTCCTTGGCCATGGTGTGGACGTCGATGTTCTTGCCCTGCACGCTCAGGGCGTTGCGGGCGGCGGCGGGGCCGCAGTAGTAGAAGTTGGGCTGGGCTTCGTAGCGCACGTCGAGCTGTCGTTCGCCGCCGGGCTTGCGGTCGGCCTGCACGGCGGTGGGGGTGCTGGGTGCGGCCTGGGCGGCGATGGCGGGGCCGGCGATACCACCGGCGGTGGCGGCGGCAGCGGCGATGGTCAGAGCGGTCTTACGCAGCATGGTGGTACGCATGATGGTGTTCCGCCTTCCGTTCCGGGGGTGCACGCGGCGGTCAGCGCGGGGGGCGCGTGTTGCCGCGCGAAGAGGGGGAGATCGTGCGAAGTAGATGTGGGCGGTAGGCCCTGCTCGGGCATCGCGGGCCTGCTGGGCCTCATCGGCCGGGGGGCCGGTCACGATGTCCGGGAGATGTGTAACGCCGGGTGGGGGGCGGTCATTCCGGCCCGGTTCCCGGGGGCGTCGCCGAGGGGGCGTCGCGGTTACCCCCTGTACAACGCCCAGGCTGGGGGCATGATTCCGCGACCACGGTGACCCAGCCCACTGGCCGCCGGGGCATCCGTCGGACATATCACCCAAGGTGTCGCTCGGCATGGGCGACGACACCCGCCGTTCACCACGGCGGCCCCCAGCCCGCCTCGACGACCGGGTCCGCCCTCGCCGTTACGCCGAAACGGTGGGGTCCAGAGCGGTAGGAAACCACCATTCCGGCGTAATGGAGCCGATCACGCAGGTCAGGTCAGTCGATCCAGTCGCGCCTGCACAAACGCCCGCGATCATCCGCGAGTAGCGGGATCGCCTGCACATGCAGCACGACCCGCGCATGGCCGCACTACCCCTAGCCCATCGCTGAGAGCGTCAGTCTTGGGCGGTATTGGTCGCGTTTTGGTTAGGTGGCGCGGGCCGGGGTGCGGGGACTGAGGGCTGCGATGGCCAGGGTAGGTCGGGCGAGCGGTGGAAGGTGATCCCGGCCGCAGTCCAGCGCGGGGCGTGGCCGGCCAGCCGCTGCCGGAAGTCAGACCAGTCGTGGGTGGCCCGAGCGGGCTGGCCGGACCTGGGTGACTGCTCGGGCGGGGCGGGTTGGGCGGGCTGGTCGGACCGCGGGGACTCGGCGGGCTGGTCGGGCTGGGTGGACCGCGGGGACTGGTGGGGCTGGGGGGACTGGGGGGACCAGGCCAGTTCGGCGATTGCGGGTAGGCGGGGGAAGAGCATGAACTCGATCTCGGTGCGGGTGGTGACGGACTCGGTCCAGAGCGGTGCCTCGATGCCGAGCACCGCGTCGGCCGGTACGCCGGTCAGGTGGGTGGCGGGGTCCCAGTCGTACGCCTGGTGCACGTCGATGTGGGCGGCCCAGTCGTGGCCGATCGGGGTGTCCGGGGCGTACTTCATGTCCAGGTAGACGTGGTTGGCGGGGGAGAGGATCAGTTTGGCGCCTCGGCGTACCGCGTCGGCGGTGACCGGGTCGTCGGGGCGGGTGCCCCACCACTGCAGGATCCGGCCGTCGGTGTGCGCGGCGGGGGCGATCTGGTGCCAGCCGATGACCGTCTTGCCGAGCCCGGTCACGATTCGTTGTACCCGTTCGACGAAGCGGGTGTAGATCTCGGCGGGCACCTTGAACGCCTCGTCGCCGCCGATGTGCAGCCACGGGCCGGGGGTGAGCGCGGCGAGTTCGCCGAGCACGTCGGCGACGAAGTCGTACGTGCGCTCGCTGGTCGGGTCGACGTAGCTGAACCCGATCTCGGTGCCGGCGTACGGCGAGGGGGTTGTTCCCGGGGGTGCCAGCTCAGGGTGGGCGACCAGCGCGGCGTTGGTGTGGCCGGGCAGGTCGATCTCGGGGATGACGGTGATGTGCCGGGCGGCGGCGTACGCCACGATGCGCCGGTAGTCGGCCTGGGTGTAGTGGCCGCCGGGACCGCCGCCGACCTCGGTCGCTCCGCCGACGGCGGCCAGCCGGGGCCAGGAGTCGATGGCGATGCGCCACCCCTGGTCGTCGGTGAGGTGCAGGTGCAGCCGGTTGAGCTTGTACCGGGCCAGGTGGTCGATGACCCGCAGCACGTCGGCGACGCCGAAGAAGTGCCGGGCCACGTCGAGCATGGCGCCGCGGTGCGGGTACCGGGGGCGGTCGAGGATCGATCCGCCGGGCAGTACCCACCGCTCGGCGACCGGGGTGCGGCTCTCGATGGCGGCGGGTAGCAGTTGGCGCAGTGTCTGCACCCCGTGGTGCAGGCCGGCGGCGGTGCGGGCGCGCAGGCGTACCCCGTCGCGTGTGACGTCGAGCCGGTAGCCCTCGGCGCCGAGGGCGGCCTCGTCGGTCAGCTCCAGGGCTATGCCGCCGGCGGGCGGTTGCCCGACCACGTCGGTCACCGGCAGCGGGTAGCCGGTGGCGGGGCGGAGCAGCGCGGCGAGTTGTTCGCCGACGGCCAGTGCGGCCGGGTCGGCGCTGACCCGGATCACCGCGTCGGCGGGCAGCAGGTAGTCGGCGTCGGCATCCGGCTCGACCCGCTCGGGCGCCGGGACCACATCACCGAGCCGGACCACCGAGCCCAGCCGGACCGGCGCGGCCGGGGCGAGCTGCGTCGCCGCCGCCCGCTCCGCCGCGCCCGCCAGCTCCCCGGCGGTACGCGTGGTGCTCTCGGCCGGGTGCAGCGGCTGCGGTGGGGTGCCAGGCGGCGAGGACAACGACGGCTCCGAGGACAACGAGGGCTCCGAGGACAACGAGGGCTCCGAGGGGGTGTATTCGCGGCAGGGGTGGCAATGGTGCGAGGTGTGGTCACAGTGCGTGTCGTCAAGAGTACGGCGAGGTCGCCCAATGCGTATTCGTGCGTATGGAAACGTTCCCAGAAACCGCGACGATCGCGGACGGTCGTGATTGCTGTGCCTATTGTCACCGAATGGCCCCGAGTCACTCGTTGTTCGCTTAACCTTCGCCCACCGATCGGCACAACTCCCTGGATTGCCAGCGAGTACTTCCGGGGTAGAAAACTGAACCTTCGTTAAGTGTCAGTCCGGGCGCGTGGGAGGCTCTGGTGGCAGCGCAGGAAACGGTCGAGCACAAGTACGTCTACGACTTCGCCGAAGGCAACAAGGATCTCAAGGACCTGCTCGGCGGCAAGGGTGCCAACCTGGCCGAGATGACCAACCTCGGTCTGCCGGTTCCGCCCGGCTTCACCATCACCACCGAGGCGTGCCAGGCGTACCTGGCCAGCGGGGAGCAGCCCGACGGGCTGGCCGACCAGATCGCCGCGCACCTGGCCGCCCTGGAGCAGGGCATGGGTCGACGCCTCGGCGACCCGGACGACCCGCTGCTGGTCTCGGTACGGTCCGGGGCGAAGTTCTCCATGCCGGGAATGATGGAGACCGTCCTCAACGTGGGGCTCAACGACCGCAGCGTGGTCGGGTTGGCCGCGCAGGCCAACGGCAACCAGCGGTTCGCCTGGGACTCGTACCGGCGACTGATCCAGATGTTCGGCAAGACCGTCTGCGACGTGCCGGGCGAGGAGTTCGAGCACGCGATCGACGAGGCCAAGCGGGCCAAGGGCAGCACCGACGACCTGGACCTGGACGCGGACGACCTGCGCGCGCTCGTCGACACGTACAAGAAGATCTTCAGTAAGCACACCGGACGGGAGTTCCCGCAGGACCCCCGCGAGCAGCTCGACCTGGCCATCCGCGCGGTGTTCGACTCGTGGAACGCCGAGCGGGCGGTGATCTACCGCCGGCAGGAGCGCATCCCGGCCGACCTCGGCACCGCGGTCAACGTGGTGGCGATGGTCTTCGGCAACCTCGGCCCGGACTCCGGCACCGGCGTCGCGTTCACCCGTGACCCGGCCAGCGGCGCACAGGGCATCTACGGCGACTACCTGGCCAACGCCCAGGGCGAGGACGTGGTCGCCGGCATCCGCAACACCGTGCCGTTGCAGGAGTTGGAGCGGATCAACAAGGCCGCCTACGACGAACTGCTCGACTACATGGCCCGGCTGGAGCGGCACTACAAGGACCTCTGCGACATCGAGTTCACCATCGAACGCGGCAAGCTGTGGATGCTCCAGACCCGGGTCGGCAAACGTACCGCCGCCGCCGCGTTCGTCATCGCCGGCCAACTGGTCGACGAGGGCCTGATCGACCTCGACGAGGCGCTGCACCGGGTCAACGGCGCCCAACTGGCCCAGCTGATGTTCCCGCGCTTCCAGCTCGACCACGGCTTCGAGGCGGTCGCCACCGGCATCGGCGCCTCGCCGGGCGCGGCGGTCGGCAAGGTGGTGTTCACCTCGGCCCGCGCCGTCGAGTTGGCCGGTCAGGGCGAGGACGTCATCCTGGTCCGCCGGGAGACCAACCCGGACGACCTGAACGGCATGATCGCGTCCAAGGGCATCCTCACCTCACGGGGCGGCAAGACCAGCCATGCCGCCGTGGTGGCCCGGGGGATGGGCAAGACCTGCGTCTCCGGTGCCGACGCGCTCGACATCGACGTGCCGAAGCGGCGGTTCACCGTGGCCGGGCAGACGGTCACCGAGGGCGACGTGGTCTCCATCGACGGCACCACCGGCAAGGTCTACCTGGGCGAGGTGCCGGCCACCCCGTCGGAGGTGGTGCAGTACTTCGAGGGGGAACTCGACCCGGAGGCCACCGACAACGCGCTGGTCAAGGCCGTACACCGGATCATGTCGCACGCCGACGCCACGCGGCGGCTGGCGGTACGCACCAACGCCGACACGGCCGCCGACGCGGCGCGGGCGCGGCGCTTCGGCGCCGAGGGCATCGGCCTGTGTCGCACCGAGCACATGTTCCTCGGCGATCGTCGGGAACTGGTCGAGCGGTTGATCCTGGCCCGCGACGCCAAGGAACGCGACGAGTCGCTCGCCGCGCTGCTGCCGTTGCAGCGGGCCGACTTCGTGGAGATCTTCCGGGCGATGGACGGGCAGCCGGTCACCGTCCGGCTGATCGACCCGCCGCTGCACGAGTTCCTGCCGCCGCTGGAACAGCTCGCCGTCGACGTGGCGGTGGCCCAGGAACGCGGCGAGGACGTGGCCAAGGAGGAGGCGCTGCTGGCCGCCGTACGCCGGATGCACGAGGAGAACCCGATGCTGGGGCTGCGCGGCGTACGCCTCGGTCTGGTCATCCCCGGCCTGTTCGCGATGCAGGTCCGGGCGATCACCGAGGCCGCCGTGGAGTGCACCCGCCAGGGTGTGCGCGCCTGCCCGGAGATCATGGTCCCGCTGGTCGGCGCGGTGCAGGAACTGGAGACGGTACGCACCGAGGCCGAGCGGATCATCGCCGAGGTGGTCGGCGGCAGCGACGTCGAGGTGCTGATCGGCACGATGATCGAGGTGCCCCGGGCGGCGTTGACCGCCGGGCAGATCGCCGAGGCGGCCGAGTTCTTCTCCTTCGGCACCAACGACCTGACACAGATGGGCTGGGGTTTCTCCCGCGACGACGTGGAGGGCGCCTTCTTCTGGCGCTACCTGGAACTGGGCATCTTCGGCATCTCGCCGTTCGAGTCGATTGACGCCGACGGCATCGGCCGGCTGGTGCGGATCGCGGCCGAGGAGGGGCGGGCCGCCCGCCCCGGCCTCAAGCTCGGCGTGTGCGGCGAGCACGGCGGCGACCCCGACTCGGTGCACTTCTTCCACTCCGTCGGGCTCGACTACGTCTCCTGCTCACCGTTCCGGGTGCCGGTGGCCCGGCTGGAGGCGGGCCGGGCGGCAGTGGTCACGGCGGGCTCGGACAGCCGCTGAACGGATCGGGTCGGCGGGCGATCGTCCGCCGACCCGGCCGGTGCTCAGATCGGTGGCCGCCGCCAGGTGATGTGCGGGTCCCGGCGGGGACGTGGGCCGGGCAGGCTGGCCATCGGGGTGCGTACGGCCAGCGGGGCGCGCCCGTCGGTCTGCAGCGGCGGCATCGGCGTCGATCGGCGGCAGGCGGCAAGCGTCGGCCCGGCCCGATGCACCATCGCCAGCGCCTCCTCGCGCAGCGCGACCAGGTCGGCGCCGGGGGCGGTGACCACGGTCAACAGGACGTCCCCGCCGACCGGATAGGTGATCACACAACCGGCTGCGGTGTGCACCACGGACTCGTGGAACGGGCCCTGCCGGACCGTCGCCGCCATCCGGTTGCCGACACCGAAGTTCGCGGCGGCCAGGGCCGCCAGGTAGGTGGCGTCCGTCGTGGGCAGGTCGCTGGAAATCAACAGGCCGTCGGTGCCGGCGAGCACCGCGCCGGTGACCTCGGGTCGGCGTCGGCGCAGCCCCTGCAACTCGGTGCCCATCATCGTTTCCGCGTTCACGAGCGTGTCTCTCCCACCGGTCGTGTCTCCGCCTCAACAGGTGACGTTCCGCGATGGCGACGCTACCCGTGGGCGTCGATAAACGCGATCCCGTGACCGTCGGCAATCGGACGACAACTCTAGTCTGATCGGAGGATGTGAACTCGTCGGCCTCAGTTCGTCGTCGCGCCGTCCGGCGCGGTCGGGCGTAACCTGATGCTCTCCGGAGGACCGTCGTCGCAAAGGGGTGGCCGGATGAGTGTGCGTACCGGGCTGTCGGGTCCTGCCGGTGACCGACCGGAGGTGTCGGCATGACCGTCGTCTGGGCGAGCCTGACCATCGACGCCCGCGATCCGGCCCGGTTGGCCCGCTGGTGGGCCGAGGCGCTCGGCTACCAGGTGATCACCGAGCAGCCCGACGAGGTGGAGATCCGGCAGTCCGCCGACCGGCTGCCCGGCATCGTCTTCGTACCGGTCACCGGTGCCAAGGAGAGCAAGAACCGGCTCCACCTCGACCTGCGCCCGGCCGACCGGGAGGCCGAGGTGGAACGGCTCGTCGACATGGGTGCCCGGCACGTCGACGTGGGCCAGGACGGTACCGACTGGACGGTGCTCGCCGACCCGGAGGGCAACGAGTTCTGCATACTCGCACCGCGTGACAACTGACGCGCAGCGGCGGGTGACGGAGCCGGTCAAGGACGCCGGGGGAGGCCGTTCGCCGTACGAGCGGGACCGGGCCCGGGTGCTGCACTCGGCGGCGTTCCGTCGGCTCGCCGCGAAGACCCAGGTGCACACGGCCGGCACGGACGACTTCCTGCGTACCCGGCTGACCCATTCGCTGGAGGTGGCCCAGATCGCCCGGGAGATGGGCGCGCGGCTGGGCTGCGATCCGGACGTCGTGGACACCGCCGGGTTGGCGCACGACCTGGGGCACCCGCCGTTCGGACACAACGGCGAGGCCGCCCTAAACACGGTGGCCGCCGCCTGCGGCGGCTTCGAGGGCAACGCGCAGACGCTGCGGGTGCTGACCCGTCTGGAAGCCAAGGTGTACGACGCCGACGGCACCTCCGTCGGGCTGAACCTCACCCGCGCCTGCCTCGACGCGGTCAGCAAGTACCCCTGGCCACGTCGGCCGGGCCGGCGCAAGTTCGGGGTGTACGCCGACGACCGGCCGGTCTTCGACTGGCTGCGCCACGGCGCGCCGCCCGGCGAGCGGCGCTGCCTGGAGGCGCAGGTGATGGACTGGGCCGACGACGTCGCGTACTCGGTGCACGACGTGGAGGACGGCATCCACGGCGGATACCTCACGCTGGGGTTGCTGCTCGCCGACGCCGACGAGCGGGCCGCCCTCTGCGCCGACGTGGCCGCCACCTACTCCGCCGAGCCGCCCGACTACCTCGGCCAGGTGTTGATGGAGGTGCTGGCCGACCCGCTGCTCGCTCCGTTGGCCGGCTACGACGGCAGCCACCGCGCCCAGGCCGCGCTCAAGGCCACGACCAGCGTGCTCACCGGCCGCTTCGTGGCGGACGCGGTCGCCGCCACCACCGCCCGGTTCGGTCCCGGCCCGCACCGTCGCTACGCGGCCGACCTCGTGGTGCCCCGCTCGCTGCGGGCCCGGTGCGCCCTGCTCAAGGGCATCGCCCTGCGCTACGTCATGCGTCGTCCCGGGGCGCAGGGGCGCTACCAGCGGCAACGGGAGATCATCACCGACCTGGTACGGGTGCTGACCGATCGGGCCCCTGATGCCCTCGATCCGGTGTTCGCCCCGCTGTGGCGCGCCGCCGGGGACGACGCGAGCCGACTGCGGGTGGTGATCGACCAGGTGGCCTCCCTCACCGACCCGGCCGCCCTGGCCTGGCACGCCCGCCTGACCGACTGACGCCGCCCGGCGGCTGCCCTGGCCCGGCCCGCCTGCCGGACCAACTGATGCCGCCCGGCGGCTGTTCTCGCCTGGCCCGCCTGCCGGGCCTGCTGATGCCGCTCGGCCGGGAGTCGGTGGGTGAGGTTAGCCTAACCAGATGACGGAGCGCCCGAAGACAGTCACCGCCACCCGCGTGGTCCGCACCGAACGACCCACCGCGCACGTGGTCCGATTGGTGTTCGGCGGGCCCGAGCTGATCGGCCTGCCGGTGGGCGAGTTCACCGACCACTACATCAAGTTCGTCTTCCCGGTGCCGGGGGTCGACTACCCGCGCCCGATGGAACTTGCCGCGATCAAGCGGGAACTGCCCCGCGAGCACTGGCCCCGGCTGCGCGCGTACACCGTGCGGGACTGGGACGCCGCGACCGGGCAGATGACCGTCGACGTGGTGTACCACGGTGACGCCGGCCTCGCCGGGCCCTGGGCCGCCGCCCTGCGACCCGGCGACGAGGTGCTGTTCACCGGCCCCGGTGGGGCGTACGCGCCGAGCCCGGACGCCGACTGGCACCTGATGGTCGGCGACGACAGCGCCCTGCCGGCGATCGCCGCGTCCCTGGCCCGGCTGCCGGTGGGCGCGCCCGCGCACGTCTTCGTCGAGGTCGACGGCCCGGCCGACGAGCAGCCGCTGCCCAGCCCCGGCAAGGTGCAGCTGACCTGGCTGCACCGCAGCGGAGGCCCGGTCGGTGCGGCCCTGGTCTCCGCCGTCCGTGAGCTGGAGTTCCCGCCCGGCACCGTGCACGCCTTCGTCCACGGCGAGGCCGGCTTCGTCCGCGACCTCCGCCGCCTGCTGCGAGTCGAGCGAACGGTCCCCCGCGAATCCCTCTCCATCTCCGGCTACTGGCGCCAAGGCCTCGACGACGAAGGCTGGCGCGCCACCAAACCCGACTGGAACCGCCAGGTCGAAGCCGACGAACAACCCCACCCGCTCCCCGCCCGTTGATCATGAGGTTAGCGGCGGGCTTGATCTCCGAAAGTGCCGCCAACCTCATGATCAACAGGGGGTTGCTGTGGTGGGGGGTCGGTCGAGTCGGGTGGGGTGGGCGGGGGAGGATGTGAGGAGAAGGGGGTGGGGGTGTGGCGGGGCGGATTCGGGACGAGGACATCGCGCTGGTTCGGGAGCGGGCCTCCATCGCTGAGGTGATCTCCGACACGGTGACCCTGAAGTCGGCGGGCGCGGGCAACCTGAAGGGGTTGTGCCCGTTCCACGACGAGAAGAGTCCGTCGTTCAACGTCTCGCCCGCGCGTAACGTCTGGTACTGCTTCGGCTGCGGTGCCGGTGGCGACGCCATCAAGTTCCTGATGGACGCCGAGCACCTGAGCTTCGTCGAGGCGGTGGAGCGGCTCGCCGCCCGGGTCGGCCTGCAACTGCGGTACGTGGAGGACGACCGGTCCACCCCCCGCCGGGAGCGACCGCAGCAGGGGCAGCGGCAGCGGCTGGTCGCCGCGCACGCCGCCGCGGCGGAGTTCTACACCGCCCAGCTCACCACGGCCGGCGCGCGTGCCGCCCGGGAGTTCCTGGCCCAGCGCGGCTTCGACCGGGCCGCCGCCGAACGGTACGGCTGCGGATTCGCCCCCGAAGGCTGGGATCCGCTCACCCGACACCTGCGCCAGCGCGGGTTCAGCCACGACGAACTGGTCACCGCCGGGCTGTCCCGACCGGCCCGCTCGGGCAGCCTGATCGACCGGTTCCGGCGTCGGCTGCTCTGGCCGATCCGCGACCTGACCGGCGACGTGATCGGCTTCGGTGCCCGCAAGCTGTTCGACGACGATGACGGCCCGAAGTACCTCAACACCCCCGAGACGCCGATCTACAAGAAGTCGCAGGTGCTCTACGGCATCGACCAGGCCAAACGGGAGATCGCCAAGCAGGGCCGGGTGGTGGTGGTCGAGGGCTACACCGACGTGATGGCCTGCCACCTGGCCGGCGTACCGACCGCGGTGGCGACCTGCGGCACCGCCTTCGGTGGCGACCACATCGGCGTACTGCGCCGGCTGCTGCTGGACACCGACGCCGTGGCAGGGGAGATCATCTTCACCTTCGACGGGGACGCCGCCGGGCAGAAGGCCGCGCTGCGCGCCTTCGAGGACGACCAGCGCTTCGTCGGGCGTACCTTCATCGCGGTCAGCCCCGACAACATGGACCCGTGCGAGCTGCGCCTGGCAAAGGGCGACCTGGCCGTCCGCGACCTGGTCGCGCGCCGCGAGCCGCTCGTCGACTTCGCGCTGCGCCACGTGATCAGCCGGTTCGACCTGGACACCGTCGACGGGCGGGTCGAGGCGATGCGCCGGGCCGCGCCGCTCGTCGCCAAACTCAAAGACCAGGAAAAACGCCCCGAGTACGTACGCAAGCTCGCCGGTGACCTCGGCATGGAGATCGAGCCGGTGCAACGGGCCGTGCTGGCCGCCGCCTCCGGACGACCGATGGACGCCGCCCCGGCGCGTCCGGCGCGCAGCGAGGCGGCCGTGGACAGTCCACAGTCGATGGTCGAACGGGAGGCGCTCAAACTGGCCCTCCAGGAGCCGGTGCTGGCCGGGCCGATGTTCGACGCGGTCGAGGCGACCGACTACCGGCACCCGGTGCACGTGGTGGTGCGTACCGCCATCGCCGAGGCCGGTGGCGCCGCCTCCGCGACCGCCGGTGCGGTCTGGGTCGAGGCGGTACGCGACGCCTGCGAGGACCTCGCGGCCCAGGCCCTGGTCGGCGAGTTGGCGGTCGAGCCGCTGCGGATCGACGGCGAGCCCGACCCGCGGTACGTCTCGATCACCATGGCCCGCCTGCAATGGGGATCGGTCACCGCCCGGATCCGGGACCTCAAGTCGCGGATCCAGCGGATCAACCCGGTCAGCAACAAGGACGAGTACTTCGCCACCTTCGGTGAGCTGCTCTCGTTGGAGCAGCACGCCCGGGCCCTGCGCGAGCAGGCAGCGGGAGGATTGTGATGATCAAGTTGTTCCGTCGCCGACCCAAGCTGCCGCCCGCCGCCCGGCCACCCCTGGAACGCGACGAGCGGGTGCTGGCCTGGGCCGCTGTCGGCAACGGCGAAGGCGACGGGGTGGTCGTCGCCAGCAACCTCGGGCTGTGGCTGCCCGGCCGTGGCCACCGGATCGGCTGGCACGACATCGTCAAAGCGGTCTGGTCGGGCCGGGAACTGACCGTCACTCCCGGTGAGCAGGTCGCCGAGCGGGACGGCTATCTCGTCATCGCCGACCGCCCGGCGGAACGCTACCTGCTGCTCGACCCGGGCGAGCTGCCGCACCAGGTCCGCGCCCGGGTCACCAAGTCGGTGGCGTACACCCAGCATCACGCCCTGCCCGGCGGTTCCGGCCGGATCGTCGGTCGGCGGGTACCCGGCGTCGACGGTCTGACCTGGATGGTCCACTACGACATCGGCACGCCTGTGGACGACGAGGCCGTGATCGCCGAAACCGACCAACTGGTCGCAGCGGCCCGCGTCGCCACCACTCCCGAGGGCCTCTGACCCCCGCCCCCTCCTGCTCGCACCGTTCTTTCGCGCCGCGCCGCGCTTTTCTGTCGCACTGCGCCGCGCCGCTTTTGTTGCGCCGCGCGGTTCTGTCGCACCGCTGTTTGCGTCGCGCCGCTCTGCCGCGCTGCGTGGTTCTGTCGCGCCGCGTTTCGTAGCCCTAGCGCCCAACGTTTACAGCGTGGTGTTGCGCCTCGCGCGGCTTGTGGTGCAAACGTCGCGCCTCGTGGTGCCGCGCCTCGCGCCTGAGTTGTCGCATCGGGATTGCGTCGACTCGATCTGGGATCGAGTGGCTAAGCCGCGGAGGGAAACCACTCGATCTCAGATCGAGCGTGACCTTGAGCGGCGAAATGCCCATCCCCGACTGAGTCGCCGCAACCCGAGCAGATCTTGGTACGAAAACGCCGCCCCAGGGGCAGTTCCGCACCAAGATCTTGAGCGTTGGCCAGGGCGGGACGAGGTTGGAAGTGTTGGCCGGGGCGGAGCGGGGCGGGGCGGGGCGAGGTTGGGAGTGGTGGCCAGGACAGGCCGATCGGCACCAGCACCACCGTCATCGCAGAGGTTGGGAGTGTCGACCAGGGGCGGGCGAGGGGTGTGCGGGGCCCACGTCGCACGGATCTTTGCCATTTGGTGGCGGGAGTGCTTGGTGCTGGCCAGGCCGACCAGCATCACGTCAAGTCCGGCCCGTTGCACGGGTGCATCGATGGAACGACAAGTGTCCAAGATCTGGTAGAGAGATGGTGGTCGGGCGGCCACGGTAGGCGGGTGACTGTTCCTGACGAGCGGGCGGGAGTGCTGGAGCGGCTCGTGGCCGAGCAGGCCGGGGTGCTCACTGTCGCGCAGGCCCGTACGGTGCTCGGCGAGGGGGCCGTGCGAGGGCTGGTGCGTTCCGGGCGCTGGCGTTCGATCAGTCGAGGGTTGCTGCTGGCTGGTAGCGGGCGGCTGACCAGGGAACAGCAGTTGTGGGTGGCGGTTCTTGCGGCGGGGTCGGGTGCGGTCCTCGCGGGTGCCACGGCGGCCATCGAGGCCGGGGTACGCGGTCTGCGGATCGAACCCGTGCATGTGCTCGTGCCGTCGACCCGTCGACCGGGCCGTCGGAGCCTGCGGGGGATGCCGATCGACATGGCGGCCGTGGCGGTGCATCGGACGACGGTGTTGCCCGCCGAACACCTTGAAGTGGGCCGTCCACCTCGGACCATCGTCGCTCGGGCGCTTGTCGATGCGGCCGGGTGGGCGTCGTCTGCTCGGCAGGCGCAGGAGATCGTCGCGGGCGGGTGCCAGCAGGGGCGGGTGTCGCCCGAGGAGGTGGCGGCGGTGCTCGATGTGTTGCCTCGGGCGCCTCGGCGACAGATGATCCGCCAGAGCATCGACGGGATGGCCGGGGGTGCTCAGGCATACGGTCGGATGGAGTTCGTCAGGTGCTGCCGTCGGGCGGGGCTGCCGGAGCCCGATCTGTCGTCACGGCGCACCGACGGGTCCGGACGGGCCGGCTGGTGGGACGCGTACTGGCGGGCGTGGCGGGTGCACGTGGAAATCGACGGTACGCATCAAGGAGACGTGCGCGATTGGGTGGACGTCCGCCATCAGGTGGCGGACCTGGAGCGTCAGAACGATATCTCGACCACTGGCGATCGCGTCCTGCGATTTCCGGCCTGGCTGGTGCGGACCCACCCGGAGCAGGTCGCCGACACCGTACGACGTGCTCTGCTCGCCGGCGGCTGGCGGCCCGACGAGTGAATCCTGCGGCCGAACCACGATCGCAGACATTGTCGATCATCGCTGTGTGTATCCCTGTTCATCGTCGGGGAAAGCGAATTTCTCGGCGTCGATTCAGGTTCATTGAATGCGACGAAGGTCGTTCGGACCGGCTGTGGGGGAGGTGAACCGGCAGCGGCCGAGCGTCGGGGAGTCGTCGGATGCCGCGTGGTGACGCTCCGTGAGTGATCTTGCGGAGTGTGGCGGGTGTGAAGCCGGGAGCGCCGGCTTCCGTCGGGCCGTCGAGACGATCTCCATCGAAGCTCATCATGATCGCGAACTGTGCCCGGGAGGTGACTCTTCGGAGCCCTATTGACCTGCGGAAAGGCGATCGGTCGGCACCGGCGGTAGCTTTTGCTTGATCCAACAAAAGTTGGCACCGATTCTCTCTAAGGTCTGGACACCGCGCATCGAAGGCTCCTACTGTGTCGGGCACTACACGTCGGTATTTCATCGATGTGAACGAGCCCGGTGGAGAGGTGAGCCGTGCACACCGCCGACCCCCTGCACGTACGGTTGCTGCGGTTGCTCCGTGACGAGGGCGCGCTGTCGCGCGCCGAGCTCGCCGACCGGCTGGAGATGCCTCGCCCCCGGCTGCTCACCGAGCTGGAACGGTTGGTCAGCCTCGGGTTCGTCGCCGAGGCCGGCAAGGCCGCCTCCCGTGGTGGACGTCGCTCCACCCTTGTCGAACTCAGTCCACACCTGCGGTTCGCCGCCGTGGACCTCGGTGCCAGCTCCATCGACGTCGAGGTGGTCAACGGCCGCCTCGAACCGGTCGCCGCGTACGCGGAGTCGGCCGACATCCGGTCCGGGCCCAAGGCCATCCTTCAGCGGGTCAGCGAACTGCTGCACAAGGCCCGGGTGGACGGTGCCTACGACCGGCTCGACGCGGTCGGCATCGGGGTGCCCGGCCCGGTCAGCTTCCGCGACGGCGTGCCGGTGTCCCCACCGATCATGCCCGGCTGGGACCGCTTCCCCGTCCGGGAACTGCTCACCCGCGAGCACGGCTGCCCGGCCGTGGTCGACAACGACGTCAACATCATGGCGATCGGCGAGCGGCACGGCGGCGTCGCCCACTCCGTCGACGACTTCCTGTTCGTCAAGATCGGCACCGGCATCGGGTGCGGCATCTACCTCAGCGGCGATGTCTACCGGGGCACCGACGGTTGCGCCGGGGACATCGGCCACATCCAGGTCGACCCGCACGGGCCGATCTGTTCCTGCGGCAACGCCGGCTGCCTGGAGGCGCTGTTCAGCGGGGCCGCGCTGGCCAAGGACGCCACCGCCGCGGCGCGTACCGGTGCCTCGCCCGCGCTGGCCGAACGGCTGACCGCCAACGGCACGGTCACCGCCCTGGACGTCGCCGCCGGTGCGGTCGAGGGCGACGTGACCTGCATCCAGCTCATCCGCGAGGGCGGCCGGCGGGTGGGCAGCGTCCTCGCCGGGCTGGTCAGCTTCACCAACCCGTCGATGATCGTGATCGGTGGTGGTCTCGCCCAGCTCGGGCACGTGCTGCTCGCCGAGATCCGCAGCGTGGTCTACCGCCGCTCGCTGCCGCTGGCCACCGGCAACCTCCCGGTGGTGCTCTCCGAACTGGGCTCGCGCGCCGGCGTCGCCGGTGCCGCCGTGCTCGCCAGCGACCTGGCCTTCGGGGAGGCGACGTGAACCACCGCCAGACAACGGACCGAGGCCCGAAGTGGAGTGGAGAGCCGGCATGAGCGAAACCGGACGTCCCCTGGTCGAGGCACCCGCCGACGCCGTCGCCGGTGAGGTGGTGCTGCGGCTGTCCGAGGTGGTGAAGACCTTCCCCGGCGTACGCGCCCTGGACGGGGTGCAGTTGGAGGTCCGCGCGGGCGAGGTGCACTGCCTGCTCGGGCAGAACGGCGCCGGCAAGTCCACCCTGATCAAGGTGCTCGCCGGGGTGCACCGGCCCGACTCGGGGCTGGTCGAGTGGCGGGGCCAGCCGGTCAGCTTCGCCAACCCGCAGGCCGCCATGCGCGCCGGCATCGCCACCATCTACCAGGAACTCGACCTGGTCAACGACCTCTCGGTGGCCGAGAACGCCTTCCTCGGCCACGAGCCGCGCAGCCTGGGCTTCATCCGCCGGGGCCACATGGCCCGCCGTACCCGGCAGATCCTCGGCCGCCTCGGGCACGCCGAGATCCCGCCCGGACGGATGGTCAGGGCGTTGCCGGCGGCCGGCAAGCAGGTGGTCAGCATGGCCCGCGCGCTCTCCCACGAGGCCCGACTGATCATCATGGACGAGCCGAGCGCGGTGCTCGCCCACGACGAGGTCGAAAACCTGTTCCGGATCATCCGTGAGCTGACCGCCCAGGGCATCGCGGTCATCTACATCTCGCACCGGTTGGAGGAGATCCGCGAGATCGGCGACCGGGTCACCGTCCTCAAGGACGGCCGGACCACCGCGGCGAACCTGCCGGCCCGCGACACCCCGACCCGCGACCTGGTCTCCCGGATGACCGGCCGCACCATCGAGTACGTCTTCCCGGAGCGCTCCGCCGACACCACGGCCGGCGAGCAGCTGCTCGAAGTCGACGGGCTGACCCGATCCGGCGAGTTCGCCGACGTCTCGCTCACCGTCGCGGCCGGCGAGATCGTCGGCATCGCCGGCCTGGTCGGCTCCGGTCGCTCCGAGGTGCTGGAGACCATCTACGGTGCCCGTCGCGCCGAGTCGGGCACCGTCCGGATGGCCGGCAAGACGCTGCGGCCCGGCAGCGTCGGCGCGGCCGTACGGGCCGGTCTGGGCATGGCCCCGGAGGAGCGCAAGAGCCAGGCACTGCTGCTCGGCGAACCGATCTACCGCAACGTCACGCTGGCCACCTTCGCCCGCTACGCCCGGCTCGGCTTCACCGACATCGGCAAGGAACGGGCCGAGGCCGACCGGATCGCCGAGAGCCTGGAGATGCGGCCGCGCGACGTGAGTCGGCCGGTACGCACGCTCTCCGGCGGCAACCAGCAGAAGGTGGTGGTCGGGCGCTGGCTGCTCGGCGGCACCCGGCTGCTGCTGCTGGACGAACCCACCCGGGGCGTGGACGTGGGCGCCCGAGCCGAGCTGTACCAGGTGATCCGGGAACTCGCCGCGCAGGGCGTCGGGGTGCTGCTGGTCTCCAGCGAGGTGCCCGAGGTGCTCGGCCTGGCCGACCGGGTGCTGGTGATGCGGGAGGGGCGGGTCGTGCGTACCGCTCCCGCCGCCGAACTCGACGAATCCACCGTCCTCGACCTCGTGATGTCGGGGTCCCTGATGGAAGGCGCAGCGGCATGACCGATAGTCCGCCCACGACCTCGCTGCCGGCGCAGTCGCCGCCGGTAGACCCGGCCGAGACGGAGGTGGCTGGGCACAAGGCATCGGCCGGTACCGCTCGACTGTCCTGGTGGCACGGCGACGGCGGTGACGGGGCACGGCGCAACCTGGCCCTGATCGGGGTGCTGCTGATCCTGTTCGTGATCGGCGCGGCGACCCGCTCGGATCTCTACTCCAACCCGGACTGGGTCTGGGCGAACATGCTCAGCATCCTCAAGCTGGCCTCGGTGGTCGGGGTGGTCACCGTCGGGATGACCTTCGTCATCATCGGCGGCGGCATCGACCTCTCCGTCGGCGCGATCGTCGCGCTCGCCGGGGTCTGGTGCACCACGGTCGCCACGCAGAGCTTCGGCGCCGCCGGCATGATCTTCACCGCGATCGTCGTCGGGATGGCGGTCGGCCTGGTCAACGGCACCCTCATCGCGTACGGGCGACTGGTGCCGTTCATCGCCACGCTGGCCATGCTGGTGGCGGCCCGAGGGCTGGCCGCAGAGATCTCCGACAAGCAGACCCAGATCTCGCAGAACAGCACCATCAACGGCATCGCCAGCAACAGCCTGCTCGGCATCCCGCTACTGGTCTACATCCTGGCCGCGGTGGTCATCGCCGGCTGGGTGCTGCTCAACCGCACCACCTTCGGCCGGCGTACGGTCGCCGTCGGTGGCAACCCGGAGGCCGCCCGGCTGGCCGGCATCAACGTCAAGCTGCACACCCTGCTGCTCTACGTGCTGTCGGGGCTGTGCTGCGGCATCGCCGCCATCATGCTCACCGCCCAGGCCACCTCGGCGCAGGCGGCGATGGCGAACCTCTACGAGTTGGACGCGATCGCTGCCGTGATCATCGGCGGCACGCTGCTCAGCGGCGGGCGGGGCACCATCGTCGGCTCCCTGCTCGGTGTGATCATCTTCGCCACCATCACCAACCTCTTCGCCATCAACGGCCTCTCCACCGAGGCCCAGAACATGGTCAAGGGCGGCATCATCGTCGCCGCCGTCCTGATCCAGCAGGTCCAGTTCGGCAGCCTGTCCCAGTTCTTCCGTCGCAACAATCGGCTGACCACCAGCTGAACACCGATTCACCCAGATCACCGGCGCACATCGACGGTGGTCGGGTCTCGCACACCCAAATTTCCTCTCCACCACTGATAATCAGGAGGTCGTGATGACCCAGCACAGTCGCCGCCGGCTGCTCTTCGGCGGGGCGGCCGTCGGGGCCGGCGTACTGCTTGCCGGCTGCACCAGCAACGAACAGGGCACGCCGACCGAGGCGCAGACCAAGGCGGCCGAGGGCGGCGGCAACGCCGAGCCCGGCAAGCAGGTGACCATCGGCTTCTCCGCCCCGGCCGCCGACCACGGCTGGATCGCCGCGATCACCAACAACGCCAAGGCCCAGGCCGCTGCCTTCTCCGATGTGGAGTTCAAGACGGTCGAGGCCGGCGCGGACGCGGCGGCCCAGCGCGCGGCGCTGTCCACGCTGATCGCGCAGAGGCCCGACGTGATCGTGTTGCTGCCGCACGACGGCAAGGAACTCAACTCGTTCGGCCTGGAGGCGATGGCGGCCGGCATTCCGGTGGTCAACCTGGACCGGGCCTTCCCGGACGCCAAGGCGTACCGGTTGCAGATCAAGGGCGACAACTACGGCATGGGCGTGGCCGCCGCCACCTTCATCGTCGAGCAGCTCAAGGCCAAGGGCGTGAGCAACCCGGTGATCGCCGAGATCGCCGGCATCGACTCGCTGGAGCTGACCCAGGAGCGTACGAAGGGCTTCAACGACACGCTCGCCCAGCACGGCCTGAGGGTGAAGAACCGGCGGGCGGCGGAGTTCACCGTCGACACCGGGCAGCGTGAGGCGAGCCAGCTGCTCCAGGCAGAGCCGAAGATCGACGCGATCTGGAATCACGACGACGACCAGGGCATCGGTGTCCTGGCGGCGATCAGCCAGGCCAACCGCAACGAGTTCTTCATGGTCGGCGGCGCCGGTTCGAAGAAGGCGATGGAGGACATCCAGGCCGACAACACGGTGCTCAAGGCGACGGTGACCTACAGCCCGTCGATGGCCTCGTCGGCCATCTCGCTGGCCCGGCTGATCGGCCAGGAGCGGGGCATGTCCGACCTGGTGGAGCTCCAGGTGCCCAAGGAGATCATCCTCGCCTCCGAAACGATCACCAAGGAGAACGCGAGCAACTACCTCAAGCTCGGGTTCTGACACGACCGGGGGGAGACCCAACCTTGTCCACGAACGACAACGAACTGCGGGTCGGCATGGTCGGCTACGCGTTCATGGGTGCCGCGCACTCACAGGCGTGGCGCACCGTGAACCGGGTGTTCGACCTGCCGGCACGGGCCCGGATGGCGCTCATCTGCGGCCGGGACGCCGGGAAGGTGGCCGAGGCCGCCGACCGGCTCGGCTGGGACGAGCACACCACGGACTGGCGGGAGCTGGTGTCCCGACCAGACATCGACGTGGTGGACATCTGCACACCGGGTGACAGCCACGCCGAGATCGCGTTGGCCGCGTTGGCCGCCGGCAAGCACGTACTGTGCGAGAAGCCGCTGGCCAACACAGTCGCCGAGGCGCAGGAGATGGCCGCCGCGGCGGCCGTCGCCCGCGCCGGCGGGGCGCGGTCGATGTGCGGATTCAACTATCGGCGGGTGCCCGCGGTGGCGCTGATGCGCCAGCTGGTCGCCGAGGGGCGGCTCGGCGAGATCCGGCACGTGCGGGCCACCTACCTGCAGGACTGGATCGTGGACCCGCAGTTCCCGCTGGTCTGGCGGCTGCGTAAGGAGGTGTCCGGCTCCGGCGCGCTGGGCGACATCGGTGCGCACATCATCGACCTCACCCAGTACGTCACCGGTCAGCAGATCACCGGCGTGAGCGCGGTGACGGAGACGTTCGTCAAGGAACGGCCGCTGCCGAGCGAGTCCAGCGGGCTGGCCGCGCAGACCGACGGAGGCAGCGCCGCCACCGGACCGGTCACCGTCGACGACGCGGCGATCTTCGTCGCCCGGCTCAACGGTGGGGCGTTGGCCACGTACGAGGCGACCCGGTTCGCCACCGGACGTAAGAACGCTCTCCGGGTCGAGATCAACGGGTCGCTGGGCAGCGTCGCCTTCGACCTGGAGCGACTCAACGAGCTGGAGTACTACGACGCGACGCGACCCACCGCCGAGCAGGGCTTCAGCCGGATCCTGGTGACCGAGGGCGAGCACCCGTACCTGTCGGCCTGGTGGCCGCCGGGACACATCATCGGGTACGAGCACTCCTTCACCCACCAGATGCGCGACTTCATCGAGGCGGTGGCGACCGGGGTCGACCCGAGCCCGTCCTTCGCCGAGGCGTTGCAGGTGCAACTGGTGCTGGACGCGGTGGTCCGGTCGGCCGAACTGGGGTCCTCGTGGACCGCTGTGGAGCCGGCACTGGCGACGGCCACCGCCTGAGCCACCTTCGGTACCCGACCGGCGAGGGCCGGCCGCGGTTGCGCCCCGCGGCCGGAACGGGTCGGGTACCGGAGGACGTGCCCTCGGGCCGCCCGGCCCGCAGGGCACGAGCAATGCGGTTCCTCCGGTGCGGTCGGACCGGGATTCCCCGGCCGCACCGGAGGACCGCCGCCCGACCAACCGGCCCCAGGACCCACCCGGGGCTTGCACCAGGAGTTTTCAGGTCGTCGTCCGGCCGGTCGCGCTGCCATGCGGCCGGACCGGATGCGGGTAGGCAGAGGCGAGACGCCGACCGTCGCTGCCTGCCAGCCCCGTCCGTCCGTACCGCTCCGGGTTACCGGTCCGGTGGTGACGCCGCCGACGTCGGCGCCGGTCGGTGACTCGCATCGGAGCGGACGGCGGACGGGGCGCAACATCCCCAGGACGGTCCTAACGAACGGGAAGGAGCGCCATGCGTACGGGTGTCTGGCTGGTGGGAGCGCGCGGCTCGGTCGCGACCACCAGCATCGTCGGGGCGCTCGCGCTGCGCGCCGGGCTGACCAGGCCGACCGGGTGTGTCACCGAACTGCCCGCAGTGGGTGGTCCCGCCCTACCGACCTTCTCCGACCTGGTCTTCGGTGGGCACGACGTGGTCGCCACCCCACTGGCCAAGCGAGCCGAGACGCTCGCCGCCGCCGGGGTGCTGCCCGCTCGGCTGGTCGCCGCGCTGCCCGAGGAACTCGCCGCGGTCGACCAGGAACTGCGTCCCGCGCCGACCGACGGCAGCCAGGCCGACCGGGCCGCCGCGATCGTCCGCGACCTCACCGAGTTCCATGACCGACACGGGCTGGCCCGGGTCGTGGTGGTCAACGTCTCGGCCACCGAACCGGCCCCCGAGCCGCACCCCGCCCACGCCGACCCGGCCGCGCTCAGCGCCGCCCTCACCGGCCCCGACGAGGTGCTGCCACCCAGCTCGCTGTACGCGTACGCGGCGGTGACGGCGGGCTGCCCGTACGTCGACTTCACCCCGTCGACCGGGCTGCGGCTGCCGGCGCTGAACGCGCTGGCCTTGCAGCACCGGGTGCCGTACGCCGGGCACGACGGCAAGACCGGCGAGACGCTGCTCAAGTCCGTACTGGCTCCGATGTTCGCGATGCGCAACCTGCACGTGCGCTCCTGGTCCGGCACCAACCTGCTCGGCGGGGGAGACGGCGCCACCCTGGCCGACCCGGCCGCCAACGCCGCCAAGGTACGCAGCAAGCAGCGGGTGCTCGGCGAGACGCTCGGCTACCTGCCCCAGGGCGACACCCGCATCGACTACGTCGAGGAACTGGGCGACTTCAAGACCGCCTGGGACCTGATCACCTTCGCCGGCTTCCTCGGCACCGGCATGCGCCTGGAGTTCACCTGGCACGGCTGCGACTCGGCGCTGGCCGCCCCGCTCGTACTGGACCTGGCCCGGCTCACCGCCGCCGCGCACGCCGCCGGACATAGCGGGCCGCTGACCGAGTTGGCCTTCTTCTTCAAGGATCCGCTCGGGGAAGGCACCCACTCGCTGGCCGACCAGTGGACCCGGCTGTGCGAGTTCGCCCACCGGCTGCACACCGGAGGCACCGATGACCCGCGTGGCTGACCTCGTCGAGTTGGTCCGGGCCCCGGCCGCCCTCTCGGTGCCCGGTGACGTGGTCGCCGGCGCCGCTGCGGCCGGCGCGCTCGGTCCCCGTACGCCGGCTCTGGCAACCGCGTCGGTGCTGCTCTACTGGGCCGGCATGGCCGCCAACGACTGGGCCGACCGAAAGCTGGACGCCGTCGAACGCCCGGAGCGGCCCATCCCGAGCGGGCGGATCAGCCCTGGCGCGGCGGTCGGCCTCGCCGCCGGCCTCACCGCCGCGGGCGTCGGCCTCGCCGCCGCCGCCGGGGGCCGCCGCGCCGCCGCCGTCGCGGTGCCGCTGGCCGCCACCATCTGGGGGTACGACCTCCTGGCCAAGAACACCGCCGCCGGCCCGGCCGTGATGGCCGCCTGCCGTGGGCTGGACGTGCTGCTCGGTGCCGCCGGCGGCCGCCCGCTCCGGGCACTGCCCGCAGCGGTGACCGTGGCCGCACACACCTGGACCGTCACCGCCCTGTCCCGACGCGAGGTCGACGGCGCTGACAAGGGGCTTCCGCTGCGTACGCTCGCCGGCACCGCCCTGGTCGCGGCGAGCGCCGCGGTACCCCCCGGCCGCCGTGCGGTCGGCGCGGTGGCGGCGGCGCTGCCGGCCGTGCTCGCCGGGTGGTACGCCGCCCGCTACGGCGCCGCGCAGGCACGGGTGGTCAGCGAGCCCACCGCCGGCCGGGTCCGCGCGGCGGTCGGTGCCGGCATCACCGGTCTGCCCGCCCTGCAGGGCGCATTGACCGCGCGGGCCGGTGCCGGCCTGCTCGGGGTGGCCGTGGCGGCGGCGGCACCGCTGGGCCGACGGCTGGCCCGGAAGGTCTCCCCGACATGACCGCCGCCGAGGGCACGCCCGTCCCCGCGGTCGGCGGGCCTGGCGGCCTACGCTTCGGGTACGGCACCAACGGCTTCGCCAACCATCGTCTCGACGACGCGCTGGCGGTCATCGCCGACCTCGGTTACGTCGGTGTCGCGCTGACCCTGGACCACGACCATCTCGACCCGTTCGCGCCGGAACTGGCCCGGCGGGTCGACGCCGTCGCGCGTCGGCTGACCGAACTCGGCCTCGCCGTGGTGATCGAGACCGGTGCCCGGTACCTGCTCGACCCGTGGCGCAAGCACGCCCCGACGCTGCTGCACGACGACGCCGCGCTGCGGGTGGAGTTCCTGCGCCGGGCCGTGGCCATCGGCGCCGACCTCGGTGCCGAGGCGGTCTCCTTCTGGGCCGGGGTACGCCCCGAAGCGGTCGCACCGACCCTGGCCTGGGACCGCCTGGTGGCCGGCTGTGCCACAGTGGTCGAGGCGGCCGACCGGGCCGGCGTGACGCTCGGTTTCGAGCCCGAGCCGGGCATGCTGGTCGAGGACATCGCCGGCTGGCGACGGCTGCACGCTGCGCTCGACGCACCGGCCTGCCTGGGCATCACCCTCGACATCGGACACTGCCGCTGCCTGGAGTCGCTGTCCGTGCCCGACTGCGTCCGTGACGTCGGCCCGCACCTGGTCAACGTGCAGATCGACGACATGCGGCGCGGTACGCACGAACATCTGGAGTTCGGCGAGGGCGAGATCGACTTCCCGCCGGTGCTGGCCGCGCTGCGCGAGGTCGACTACCGAGGCCTGGTCGCAGTCGAACTACCCCGCCACTCGCACGCCGCACCGGCCGTAGCAGCCCGCTCGCTGGACTACCTCCACATCGCCTCCACCGCGCTCCCCACCCCCGCCACGCCGGTGGCCAGTACTTCTGAGCGTGCCGCCGCTGCGGACGGCATTCCTACCGAACCCCTTTGCTCTGCTTCAACGGACGCATCACTGGCGTCCGATATCCGGACAGCGACCGCTGCGTGGGTTGAAGCAGAGCAAAGGGGCCGTGGGGACGATTCGGGCCTGCGATGACGAGGCAGCGTGGCATGACGACGCCCGGCCGCCGGAACAACGGGGTGGCACCAGGCGGCAAGGCACCGAGGCACGGCAGGCAGCAACGTGGCACGGAGAGAGAGGTGAGGACGGCGATGAGACCGGACGACCTGCGGGCGGCCCTGCGGGGCATACCCGATCCGGACTGGCTGGTGGCGGCCCTGGCGGGCGTCGCGGCGCAGCCGTCGGCGATCACGAGGTTCTTCCCGGCGGTCGGTCGGCGCTGCGGTCGGGCCGAGCTGCCCGACCTGCCCGGGTGGACCGCTGACGAGGCGGCCCGGGCGCTGCTGCTGGCCAACCTGCCGTCCGAGCATGCCGAGCGGGCCGAAGCGTTGTACCGCACCGGTGACGCCGCCGAGAAGCGGGCAGTGCTCAAGGCGTTGCCGCTGCTGCCGATCGGTGCGGCCGGGGTGCCGCTGCTGCACGATGCGCTGCGTACCAACGACACCCGGCTGGTCGCCGCGGCGCTCGGGCCGTACGCGGCGAATCTCGACGCGTCGACCTGGCGGCAGGCGGTGCTCAAGTGCGTCTTCACCGGCGTACCGCTGGCGGTGGTGGCGGATCTCGACGCCCGCGCCGACGGGGAACTGGCGGTGATGCTCGCCGGGCTCGCCGCTGAGCGGCAGGCCGCGGGCCGGAGCATGCCCGACGACGCCACCGCGCTGCTGGACCGGCTGACCGCCGGCAGCCAACCGCACCACAGGGAGGCGTGATGCGCATCTTCGACCCGCACATCCACATGACGTCCCGCACCACTGACGACTACGAGCGGATGGCCGCCGCGGGGGTGCAGGCGATCGTCGAGCCGGCGTTCTGGCTGGGCCAACCGCGTACCAACGTCGGATCGTTCACCGACTACTTCGACTCGCTGGTCGGCTGGGAGCCGTTCCGGGCCGGGCAGTTCGGGATTCGGCACCATGCCACGGTCGCGCTCAACCCGAAGGAGGCCAACGACCCGCGTTGCCGGCCGGTGCTCGACGTGCTGCCCCGCTACCTGGAGAAGGACGGCGTGGTCGCGGTCGGCGAGATCGGGTACGACTCGATGACGCCGGAGGAGGACGCCGCCTTCGCCGCCCAACTCGCCCTGGCGGTCGCCCACGACCTGCCGGCGCTGGTGCACACCCCGCACCGGGACAAGGCCCGCGGCGTCGACCGTACCCTCGCCGTGGTCGCCGAGTCCGGCATCGAACCGGGGCGCGTGGTGGTCGACCACCTCAACGAGGTGACCGTGAAGCAGGTCCGGGACACCGGCTGCTGGCTCGGCTTCTCGATCTATCCGGACACCAAGATGTCGCCGCCCCGGATGGTCGAACTGCTCAAGGCGTACGGCACCGAGCGGATGCTTGTCAACTCCGCCGCCGACTGGGGGCGGTCGGACCCGCTGCTGACCAAGGCCACCGGCGAGGCGATGCTGGCTGCCGGGTTCACCGACGAGGACGTCGACCGGGTGCTCTGGCGCAACCCGATCGAGTTCTACGGGCAGTCGGGTCGGCTCGACCTCAGCGACGGTGACGGTGCCGAGGCCACCTTCGCCGGCAACTCGATCCTGCGTGGCGGCGGCTGATGCGACTACGGCATGCCGGCGGGCGCACCATCCACCTCGGCTACTGCACCAACGTGCATCCCGCCGAGGACCTCGCCGGCATCCTCGCCCAACTCGACCGCTACGCGCTGCCGGTGCGTACGGCGCTCGGTGCCGACCTGCTCGGCCTGGGCCTGTGGCTGGCCGCCCCGGTCGCCGCCGAACTGGCCGCCGACGCGGGCGCCCGCCGTCGGTTGCGCACCGAGCTGACGGTACGAGGGCTGGAGGTGGTCACGCTCAACGGCTTCCCGTATGCCGCCTTCCAGGCGCCGGTGGTCAAGGGCGCGGTCTACCAGCCGGACTGGACCACGCAGCAGCGGCTGGACTACACCCTGGATCTGGCCCGGGTGCTGGCCGATCTGCTGCCCGACGACGCCGCCCGGGGCTCGATCTCCACCCTGCCGTTGGCCTGGCGTACGCCCTGGGACGCCGCCAGTGCGGACGCGGCCCGGCGGCGTCTCGATCAGCTTGCCGCCGGCCTGGCCGCCGTCGAGCGGGACAGCGGCCGGGCGATCCGGGTCGGCTTCGAGCCGGAGCCCGGCTGTGTGGTGGAGAGCAGCGCGCAGGCGGTGTCGGCGTTGTCCGGGGTGGACACCGAGCGGCTCGGTGTCTGCCTGGACCTGGCCCATCTCGCCTGCGCGTGGGAGGAGCCGAGCGTCGCCCTCGACCGGCTGGCCGCGGCCGGCCTGCCGGTGGTGAAGGTGCAGGTGTCCGCCGCGCTGCAGGCCTCCGACCCGGCGGGCGAGACGGCCGCGCTGCGCCGCTGGGTCGAGCCGCGGTTCCTGCACCAGACCCGTACCGTCGGCTGCGCCGGGTCGCACGACCCGGCGGATCCCCGGTGGGCCGCCGACGACCTCGATCTCGCTCTCGACGCCGGGCTGCCGGGCCCGTGGCGGGTGCATTACCACGTGCCGTTGCACGCCCCGCCGGAACCGCCGCTGGACTCGACCCTGCCGGTGCTGCGCGCTGCGCTGGCCGCCCTCTTCAGCGGGGTCGACGCCGGCTGCGACCACCTCGACGTCGAGACGTACACCTGGGGGGTGCTGCCGGCCGCGCGGCGCCCCGGCACCGACGCGGAGCTGGCCATTGGGATCGCCGCCGAGCTGGCCTTCGCCCGCGACGAACTGGTCGCCCTCGGGCTGACCCCGACCGAAACGGTGGTTACCCCATGACTCGTAAGCTGCTGGTGCTGGACGTGGTGGGGTTGACCCCGCGGCTGCTGGCCCACATGCCCCGGCTGCGCGCGGTGGCCGACACCGGCTTCTCCGCCGAGTTGGGTACGGTGCTGCCGGCGGTGACCTGTTCGGTGCAGTCGACCTTCCTCACCGGTGCGCTGCCGACCGAGCACGGCATCGTCGGCAACGGCTGGTACTTCCGTGACCTCGGTGAGGTGCTGCTCTGGCGGCAGCACAACGCGCTGGTCGGCGGGGAGAAGCTCTGGCAGGCCGCCCGGCGGGTACGCAGCGACTACACGGTGGCCAACGTCTGCTGGTGGTACGCGATGGGCGCGGATGTCGACTGGACGGTCACCCCGCGACCGGTCTACTACGCCGACGGCCGCAAGGAGCCGGACTGCTACACCGATCCGCCGCAGCTGCACGACGATCTCACCGCGCGGCTGGGCACCTTCCCGCTGTTCACCTACTGGGGGCCGGGCGCGGGTCTGCCGTCGTCGAGCTGGATCTGCCGGGCCGCCGAGCAGATCCTCACCGAGCAGTCTCCCGACCTGACCCTGGTCTACGTGCCGCACCTGGACTACGACCTGCAACGCTTCGGGCCGTCCGCACCCCAGGCCGCCGCCGCGGCAGCCGAACTCGACGGGGTGCTCGCGCTGCTGTTGGACGCCGCGCAGGCCCGGGACACGACGGTGGTGGTGCTCTCCGAGTACGGCATCACCGACGTCTCCCGGCCGGTCGACGTGAACCGGCTGCTGCGCGCCGAAGGGCTGTTGCGGGTGCACACCCAGGCCGGCATGGAGTACCTCGACCCGTGGACGTCGCGGGCGTTCGCGGTCGCCGACCACCAGATCGCCCACGTCTACGTCCGCGATCCGGCGGACGTGCCGGCGGTGGCGAAGCTCTGCGCCGGGCTGCCCGGGGTGGCCGAGGTGCTCGACGCGGACGGCAAGGCGGCACACGGGCTGGACCATCCGCGCGCCGGTGAACTGGTGCTGGTGGCCGAGCCCGACGCCTGGTTCACGTACTACTACTGGCTCGACGAAGCCCGGGCACCGGACTTCGCCCGACTGGTCGAGATCCACCGCAAACCCGGGTACGACCCGGCAGAGCTGTTCTTCGACCCGGCCGCCCCGGGCGCGGCGAAGCGCCGGGCGGCCGTCGCGCTGGCCCGCAAGAAGCTGGGCATGCGGTACCTGATGAGCGTGGTCGGCCTGGACGCCGGTGCGCGGGCGGTACGCGGCTCGCACGGTCGACTGCCGGCCGACCCGGCCGACGGGCCGGTGCTGCTCTGCTCCGACCCGTCACCGGCCCGGGACCGCATCGCCGCCACGGAGGTGAAGGGGCTGCTGCTGGAGCTGGCCGGACTGGAGGCGTCGTGACGGCCACGATCGCTCCGACCGACGCGAACGAACTGCGGGCCCGGTTCGACGCGGAGTTGACCGCCTTTCTCGACCGGCAGGACCCGGACTGGCCGGACGGCGCGCCCCGGGGCGTCTTCACCACGCTGCACCGCTTCGTGCTGGCCGGCGGCAAGCGGCTGCGACCGCTGTTCTGCTACTGGGGCTGGCGGGCGGCCGGTGGCCCGGACAGCACCCCGATCGTGACCGCCGCCGCGGCGCTGGAGCTGTTCCACGCCTTCGCGTTGATCCACGACGACATCCTCGACGGCAGCGACCGCCGTCGGGGCGAACCCTCGGTGCACCGGATCTTCGCCGACCTGCACACCCGGTCGTCCTGGCGGGGCGATCCGGAGGCGTACGGGCGCAACACCGCGCTGCTCTGCGGGGACCTCTGCGCGGCCTGGTCGGATCAGATGTTCCACGAGTGCGGGTTGGACGCCGAGTCGGTGCACCGGGGTTACGCGGTCTTCTCGTTGATGCGTACCGAGGTGATCGCGGGGGAGTACCTCGACCTGGTCTCCGGTGTCGGGGGCGGCTCGGTGGCCAGCGCGCTCACGGTGATCCGGATGAAGGCGGCCCGGTACACGGTGACCCGGCCGTTGCAGATCGGCGCCACGTTGGCCGGGGCGCCATCGGAGCTGGTCGACGCGCTGGCCGAGTTCGGCGACCCGTTGGGCGACGCCTTCCAGCTACGTGACGACGTGCTCGGGGTCTTCGGTGATCCGGCGGTCACCGGCAAGTCGATCCTCGACGATCTGCGCGAGGGCAAGCCGACGGTGATGATGGCGTTGGCCCGCGACGCGGCGAACCGGGCGCAGAGTGCCCGGCTGCGGGAGCTGTTCGGCAATCCTGACCTGGACGCCGAGGGCGCCGCCGAGCTGCGCGAGATCATCGAGAGCACCGGTGCGCGTACGACGATCGAGCAGATGATCCAGGTGCGGGCCGACGCCGCGTTGGCCGCTCTGGCGCAGACCACGGTGACGCCGGAGAGTCGGGCGGCGCTGACCGCGTTGGCGGCCCAGGCGGTCGACCGCCACCGTTGACGTGCAGGTGGATCGGTTGGAACCTCCCCAACTTCTGATCAGATCAACGAAAGTCCATGCGTCCTCGGCGGAAGGTATGGACACATCGACGAATGCCATTTAGTGTCATAGCCGGTACCGAAATGTTTCGATGAGGTGAACCGGCGGCGCGGGAACCCTCGGACCGACCCGTCTCCATCCCCCGCGCGACCACGCACCCCGGCCATCGGTCGTCCGGGCGATCCCCCCGCTACGGCATTCGGCGCGACGGCGCGCGCCCCGCCCTGGCTTTACCCGTCAGGAAGGGACAGCCCTCCAATGTCCACAATGGACAGCACTCGCCACCCCGCACGGTGGCTCACCTCCGGCGCGGCCCTGCTCCTGGCCGTCACGGCCGGCACGGTCGCCCTCGGTGCCGGTCCGACCGCGATCGGCGGACCGACTCCGGCCCAGGCCCACCCCATCGTGGCCACCGACTTCCAGCAGGTCACCCTCGCCAAGGGGGTCGCCGAGGTCGGCGAGCCGATGACTCTCGCGGTACTGCCGGACCGCTCCGTCCTGCACACCGCCCGCAACGGCACGTTGCGCCGCACCGACGCGGCCGGCAACACCACGGTGATCGGCACGATCCCGGTCTACACCCACGACGAGGAAGGGTTGCAGGGCGTCGGCGTGGACCCCAACTTCGCCAGCAACCGGCACATCTTCCTCTACTACGCGCCGCCGCTGTCCACCCCCGGCGGCGACGCCCCGGCCACCGGCACCAGCTTCTCCGCCTGGCAGGGCGTCAACCGGCTCTCCCGGTTCACCCTCAACGCCGACTTCACCGTCAACCAGGCGAGCAAGGTCGACGTCCTCGACGTCGCCGCCGACCGCGGCATGTGCTGCCATGTCGGTGGCGACATCGACTTCGACGCCGCCGGCAACCTCTACCTCTCCACCGGTGATGACACCAACCCCTTCGACTCCGGCGGCTACGCCCCGATCGACGAGCGGACCAACCGCAACCCGGCGTACGACGCCCAGCGCAGCGCGGCCAACACCAACGACCTGCGCGGCAAGATCCTCCGGATCAAGGTCAACGCCAACGGCTCGTACTCGATCCCGGCCGGCAACATGTTCGCCCCCGGCACCGCGAACACCCGCCCGGAGATCTACGCCATGGGCCTGCGCAACCCGTTCCGGATGAGCGTCGACAAGGCCACCGGCATCGTCTACGTCGGCGACTACGGGCCGGACGCCGGCTCCACCAGCGCCCGTGGCCCCTCCGGCCAGGTCGAGTTCAACCGGATCACCGGCCCCGGCTTCTACGGCTGGCCGTACTGCACCGGCACCAACACCACCAACGAGACGTACGCCGAATGGAACTTCGCCAACAACACCGCCGGGGCGAAGTACAACTGCACCGGCGGCGCCACCAACAACTCGTTCCGCAACACCGGCCTGACCACCCTGCCGGCGGCCAAACCCGCCTGGATCCGGTACGCCGGAGACGCCGGCAGCCCGCCCGAGTTCGGTGGCGGCTCCGAATCCCCGTCGGGCGGGCCGGTCTACCGCTACAACGCCGCGTCGACGTCGACCACCAAGTGGCCGCAGAGCTTCGACGGCCAGTTCTTCGCCGGTGAGTTCGGTCGAGGCTGGATCAAGCCGATCCACGTCAACGCCGACGGCTCGGTGGGCAGCATCGACGCCTCGTTCCCGTGGAACGGCAAGCAGGTCATGGACATGGCCTTCGGCCCCGACGGCGCGCTGTACGTGCTCGACTACGGCACCGGCTACTACAACGGCGACGCCAACTCGGCGCTGTACCGCTACGACTACGTCGGCGGTGGCAACCGGGCGCCGACGGCGGTGGCCTCGGCGAACCGCACCTCCGGGATCGCCCCGTTGACGGTGAACTTCTCCTCGGCCGGGTCATCGGATCCGGAGGGCGGGACGCTCACCTACTCGTGGGCGTTCGGCGACGGCACCACCTCGACGGCCGCCAACCCGAGCAAGACGTACACCGCCAACGGCAACTACACCGCCACGCTGACCGTACGCGACCCGCAGGGCGCCACCGGCACGGCGAGCGTACGCATCGGGGTCGGCAACACCGCCCCGACGGTCACCATCACCAGCCCCGGCAACGGCCAACTGTTCAGCTTCGGTGACACCGTGCCGTTCAGCATCACCGTCACCGACCCGGAGGACGGCACCATCGACTGCACCCGGGTCAAGATGACCTACGTGCTGGGCCACGACAGCCACGGCCACCAGATCACCTCGCAGAACGGCTGCACCGGCACGATCGCCGTACCGGTCGACGGTGAACACGACGACGCGGCCAACATCTTCGGCATCTTCGACGCCGAGTACACCGACGCCGGTGGGCTGACCACCCACACGCAGCACACCCTGCAACCGCGCAAGCGGCAGGCGGAGCACTACAAGACCGCCTCCGGTGTCGACGCCTTCGACAAGCCGACCGCCGAGGGCGGCAAGACCGTCGGCAACATCAACAACGGTGACTGGGTTGCGTTCGAGCCGTACCGGCTGGGCAACGTCACCTCGTTCAGCGCCCGGGTCTCCTCCGCCGGCGCCGGCGGCACGCTGCAGGTGCGGGCCGGCTCGGCCACCGGCACCGTCCTCGGCTCGGCGACCGTTCCCGTCACCGGGGCCTGGGACAGCTTCACCACGGTCACCGGTGCCGTCAGCAACCCGCCCACCGGCACCACCACGCTCTACCTGACCTTCGCCGGCTCGGGCACCGGCCACCTCTACGACCTGGACTCGTTCGCCTTCACCACCGGCAGCGGTGGCGGCGACCGGGCCGGACCGATCACCGGCCTGGGCGGCAAGTGCCTCGACGTACGCAACGCGGCGACCGCCGACGGCACCCAGGTCCAGATCTTCACCTGCAACGGCAGTGCGGCGCAGACCTGGACGGTGACGCCGAACTCGACGATCCGCGCGTTGGGCAAGTGCCTGGACGTCAACGCCGCCGCCTCGGCGGACGGCACGAAGATCCAGCTGTGGACGTGCAACGGCGGTGTCGCCCAGGTCTGGT
The DNA here is from genome assembly GCF_016774385.1 of Micromonospora fiedleri. Taxonomy (NCBI): domain Bacteria; kingdom Bacillati; phylum Actinomycetota; class Actinomycetes; order Micromonosporales; family Micromonosporaceae; genus Micromonospora; species Micromonospora fiedleri. Next base: position 724,649 of record NZ_JAETXL010000002.1, on the reverse strand, counting down.
CGGCGCAGTCGAACGGCACGTTGCGTAATCCGAACTCGGGTAAGTGTCTGGACGTGTCGAACAACAGCTCGGCCGACGGCCAGGCGGTGCACCTGTGGACCTGCCACACCAACGCCAACCAGCGCTGGATCCTTCCGTAGCTGCAAGGAAGGGCCCCCTGTTAACGCCTAGTGTTGTACAAGGGGCCCCTCCTAACACGACGATCGTTTGGGAGAGCGACATGCGCAGACTGCTCCGCCCCGTTCTCGGCGTGGCCACCGCGGCCCTCGCCGTGATCGCCTGCACCACCCCGGCCACCCCGGCCAGCGCCGCCGACACCCCGTACGACGTGCTGGTCTTCTCCAAGACGGCGGGCTTCCGGCACGACTCCATCGCGGTGGGCACCCAGACCATCCGTGACCTGGGCGCGGCCAACAGCTTCACGGTCACCGCCACCGAGGACGCCGGTGTCTTCACCACCGGCAACCTCGCCCAGTACGAGGCGGTGGTCTTCCTCAACACCACAGGCGACGTGCTCAACGCCAGCCAGCAGACCGCCTTCGAGTCGTACATCGGCTCCGGTGGCGGCTACGTGGGTGTGCACGCCGCCGCGGACACCGAGTACGGCTGGTCGTTCTACGGCAACCTGGTCGGGGCGTACTTCCGCTCCCACCCGGCCATCCAGCAGGCCACCGTCCGGGTGGAGAACCGCGCCCACGCGGCCACCGCCCACCTGCCGCAGAACTGGACCCGCACCGACGAGTGGTACGACTTCCAGGCCAATCCCCGCCCGGGCGCCCGCATCCTGGCCAACCTCGACGAGTCGTCGTACTCCGGTGGGGTGATGGGGGCCGACCACCCGATCGCCTGGTGCAAGACGTACGCCGGAGGCCGATCCTTCTACACCGGGGCCGGGCACACCCAGGCGTCGTACTCCGAGCCGGCCTTCCGGGCGCACCTGCTCGGCGGCATCCGGTACGCGGCCGGCCGCACCAAGGCCGACTGCCGGGCGGAGACCGGCTACACCACGCTCTACAACGGCTCGACCACCGGCTGGTCGCAGGCCGGTCCGGGCAGCTTCACCAACTCCGACGCCACGCTCAGCTCGACCGGCGGGATGGGCCTGTACTGGTACAGCGCGAAGCAGTTCACCAACTACTCGCTCAAGCTGGACTGGCGGGTCGCCGGAGACGACAACTCGGGGGTGTTCATCGGCTTCCCGCCGTCGAGCGACCCGAACTCGGCCATCAACAACGGCTACGAGGTGCAGATCGACCCCACCGACACCGCCGACCGCACCACCGGCGCGGTGTACGGCTTCAAGTCCGCCGACCTCGCCGCCCGCGACGCCGCGCTGAACCCGGCGGGGGAGTGGAACACCTACGAACTGCTGGTCGAGGGGGAGCGCCTGCAGGTGTTCCTCAACGGGGTGAAGATCAACGACTTCACCAACACCGACCCGGTCCGCTCGCTCGCCGGCCACATCGGCATCCAGAATCACGGTACGGGCGACGACGTCTCGTTCCGCAACATCCGGATCAAGGAACTGGGCGGCACGAACCCGCCGCCGGGCAGCAACACGACTGTGCAGGCCGAGGCGTACAACTCGGCCAACGGGGTGACCGTGGTCGGCAAGACCGGCGCCAACGGCGGCCAGGTGCTGGGTTACATCGATCCGGGTGACTGGGCGGCGTACCACAACCTGGACCTGACCGGCGTCACCTCGCTGCGGGCCCGGATCGCCTCCGCCGGCCCCGGCGGGACCATCCAGGTGCGTACCGGCTCGACCACCGGCACCGTGCTCGGGTCGGTGTCGGCGCCGAACACCGGCAACTGGAACACCTTCGTCGACGTCAGCGCCCCGCTGTCCAACGTCCCGTCCGGCACCCGCAACGTCTACCTGACCTTCACCGGCTCGGGTGGCAGCCTCTTCGACGTCGACGACTTCACCCTGGTCCGGGGCGGTGGCGGCAGCACCGGCACCGGCCCGATCACCGGGCTGGGCGGCAAGTGCCTCGACGTGCGCAACGGTTCGTCGGCGGACGGCACGCAGATCCAGATCCTCACCTGCAACGGCAGTGCGGCGCAGACCTGGACGGTGACGCCGAACTCGACGATCCGCGCGTTGGGCAAGTGCCTGGACGTCAACGGTGGCGCCTCCGCGGACGGCACGAAGATCCAGCTGTGGACGTGCAACGGCGGCGGCGCGCAGAACTGGTCGGCGCAGTCGAACGGCACCCTGCGCAACCCGCAGACGGGCAAGTGCCTGGACGTGTCGAACAACAGCTCGGCCGACGGCCAGGCGGTGCACCTGTGGACCTGCCACACCAACGCCAACCAACGCTGGATCCTCCCCTAGCTGAAAGGAAGGGCCCCTTGTTAACGCCTGGCGTGGTACAAGGGGCCCCTATTAACACCTGCGAACGGGAGGGCCTTTTGCGTCGCGGGTGACGGGCCTAGAGTGAAGGCGGCGACCGCGAGGTGGCCGGTGAGCCGACGGGAGGCGCAACCCGTCGGCCCCAGGCGTGACCACGCCCACCGGCACACCGTCGAGGCCGCCGCCTCCGGCATCCCTCGCCCCGGTCCGCAGTCACGGAATCCCCAACACCACGACAGGGGAAAAGGACAGATGGCGCGACCGATCACGCTGTTCACCGGCCAGTGGGCCGACCTTCCGTTCGACGAGGTGTGCCGGCTCGCCGCCGAGTGGGGCTACGACGGCCTGGAGCTGGCCTGCTGGGGCGACCACTTCGAGGTCGACAAGGCCCTCGCGGACGACTCGTACATCGAGCGCAAGCGCGAGACGCTGGCCAAGCACAACCTCCAGGTCTTCACGATCTCCAACCACCTGGTCGGCCAGGCGGTCTGCGACCACCCGATCGACGAGCGGCACCAGGGCATCCTGCCCGCCCGGATCTGGGGCGACGGCGAGCCCGAAGGCGTACGCCAGCGGGCCGCCGAGGAAATCAAGGACACCGCCCGCGCGGCGGCCAAGCTCGGCGTCAACACCGTCGTCGGCTTCACCGGCTCGTCGATCTGGCACACCCTGGCGATGTTCCCGCCGGTGCCGCCGTCGATGCTCGACCGCGGCTACCAGGACTTCGCCGACCGGTGGAACCCGATCCTCGACGTCTTCGACGAGGTCGGGGTGCGGTTCGCCCACGAGGTGCACCCGAGCGAGATCGCCTACGACTACTACACCACCAAGCGGACCTTGGAGGCGATCGACCACCGGCCCGCCTTTGGCCTGAACTGGGACCCGTCGCACTTCGTCTGGCAGGAGCTGGACCCGGTCAACTTCATCTTCGACTTCGCCGACCGGATCTACCACGTCGACTGCAAGGACGCGAAGGTGCGTACCGGTGACGGCCGGCGCGGCCGACTGGCCTCGCACCTGCCCTGGGCCGACCTGCGGCGCGGCTGGGACTTCGTCTCCACCGGCCACGGCGACGTGCCGTGGGAGGACTGCTTCCGGGCGCTCAACGCGATCGGCTACGACGGGCCGATCTCGATCGAGTGGGAGGACGCCGGCATGGACCGCCTGGTCGGTGCCCCCGAGGCGCTGCAGTTCGTGCGCCGGCTCGCCTTCGACGCCCCCTCCGCCGCCTTCGACGCGGCGTTCAGCAGCAAGGACTGACCGCGCCTTCCGCGCGGCCCGGCGACCACCGGGCCGCGCGGGCGCGGTCAGCCGGACGTGAAGACGTGATCGCTGGCCAACCGGGCCGCACCCACCAGGGCGGCCCGGTCGGCCAGGTCGGAGAGAACCACCGGCATCGTCCCGGTGGCCAGCGGCGCGGACCGGCGGTAGACCACGCCACGGATCTCGGAGAGCAGGATGTGCCCGAGCCCGTCCGGTGCCCCGCCGATCACCACGATGCCCGGGTTGAAGAAGCTGACCAGTCCGACGAGTACCCGCCCCACCCGGCGGGCCGCGTCGCGGACCAACGCCTGGGCGGCTGGATCACCGGCGGTCGCCGCCGAGGCGATGTCCGGCACGGTGAGCGTGCCGGTCTCGGCCAGCCGGGCCGCCAGCAACTCCGACCGGCCACCGCGGGCAGCCGCCGACGCCGCCCGGCTCAGCCCCGCGTCCCCGCAGTACGCCTCCAGGCAGCCGAATTCGCCGCAGGCGCAGACCGGCCCGTCCTCACCGAGCGGCAGGTGGGCGATGTCACCGGCGCTGCTCGTCGCCCCCCGGTAGAGCGAACCGCTGAGCACCAGCCCGCAGCCGATCGCGGTGCCGAGCTTGAGGTAGAGGAAGTCGTCGAAGGTCCGGCCGATGCCGGCGTGCTGCTCACCGAGGGCGAGCACGTTCGCGTCGTTGTCGACAAGCGCCGGACAGCCCAACTCGGTGGCGAACGCGTCCCGGACCGGGAACCGCTGCCAGCCGGGCAGCACGGCCGGCGCGACCGAGGCGCCGCCGTCGACCGGCCCGGGCAGCGCGATGCCGACCCCGGTGAGTTCGGCGACGCCGAGTTCGGCGCGAAGCTTCTCGACCAGTTCGACGGCGCGGGCGATCACCGGCTCCGGCCCGCCCCGAACGTCCGCCGGTTCACCGGTCTCGGCCAGCACGTTGAGCTCACCGTCGGTCAGCGCCACGCTGATCCGGTCGGCCGCCACGACGACGCTGGCGAAACGCACCCGACCGGCGAGGCGCAGCAACGACGACCGGCGTCCGCCCCGGGAGGCGGCCTGCCCGGCGGTCTCGACCAGCCCGCGGGCGACGAGCCGATCCAATTCGGTGGTGAGCGTCGAGCGGGACAACCCCAGGATGTCGCCCAGCTCCACCCGGGAGCGGGGGCCGTCGTCGCGCAACAGCCGGACCAGCCTCGCCTGCTGCGGATTCTCTGGCCGGACGAGTGTCATCACCAACACCTCCCGTCCGAAGTCTTCCATGTAGGTGTTTCCAGCCTGTAGCGAGCCGGGGCCGCATCCGTCACCGGATGCGGCCCCGGGATTGAAGATGTCACCGCGGGCGGTGCCGGCACGGCGGGCGGGCCCGCCGGAACCGGGACCGCGTCCACGGTCTCCCGCATGTCGAGTCCGTCAGCCCCGCAGACCCGACATGTGCTGGTAGCTCACCTCGGCGTAGCGCAGCGAACGGCCCGGGTCGGCGGCCCCGCCCGGCGCATTGTCCTGCTCCCACATCGGGTTGTGGTAACCCTTGGCGCCCATGTTGGCGAAGAAGTTGCCGTAGTCGATGTCGCCCTGGCCGAGCGGCACCATCTCGTACCCGGCCGAGACGTTCGGGTTGAACGCGCCGTCCTTCGCGTGGAACAGCGGGAACCGCATGGTCCGGGTCGCCACCGTGGCCAACGGGTCGAAGACGTCGGTCTGCAGGTTGCCGTCCGCGTCGGTGTAGGTGCGGAAGCGGTGCTGGGCCACGTGCGCCCAGTAGATGTCCATCTCGAAGAAGACCTTGTCGGCCTCGGTCTTGTCGAAGAAGTACTCCAGCTTCCGGATGCCCGAGGAGCGGGTGGGTCGACCCAGCCCGTCCAGCGGCCCGCTGTCGAGCAGGAAGTTGTACGCCGCGTCGTGGTTGTGCGTGTACAGCTTCAGCCCACGGGCGCGGGCCATCTCACCGAACAGGTTCCACCGGTCGGCGGCGGCGTCCCAGTCGGCCTTGTAGTTGCTGTTCGTCGGGTCGCTGCCGGTGCCGATGTGCTGCATGCCGAGGATCTCGGCGGTGTCGAGGGTCCGCTCGAACGCGGCGATGGTGTCCGGCGTGACGGTGCTGGGGATCGAGGCGTGCGAGCCGTTGGCGCGCAGCCCGTTGTCGTCCAGGATCTTCCGGATCTCCGTCGGGGTGATCTGCCGGCCCAGGATGCTCGTGTGCTGGGTGTAGCCGGCGAACTCCACCTCCTTGTAGCCGATCTCGGCGAGCCGGCCGAGCACCCGCTCGAAGCCGTACGGCACTCCGCTGGTGTCCGGGGCGGCGCTGATCCGGTCCCGGACGCTGTACAGGATGATGCCCCGCTTGCCGGGCGGGACGAGCACCCCGTTGCCGTTGCCCTTGCTGTTGGCAACGGCGGCGGAGCCGAAGCCGGTGGCGCCGACGGCCGCCGCGCCGGCGACCCCGGCGAAGGCGCCGAGTATCCGACGCCGGCTCATTCCGTGCTGACTGTCGCTCATGTCCTACTGCCTTTCTCGGTGGTGTTTACCGGTGGGGTGGCTGGGGTCGTCGGGTGGACGACCCCAGCCGGAGGGTGCCTACGGGGTCAGGCCGATGCCCGGACCGTTGAACTGCACCCAGTTGAGGTTGCCGAAGCCGCCGGCCGGGCCGCCGGCGACGGTGGTGAACACCAGGTACAGCCGGAACGTCTCACCGGGGTCGGTGATCGGCACGCTGGTGCTGGTGAAGGCGTTGTTGCCGGTGGTCGCGTTGACCGTGGCGGTGGTCAGCAGCGGACCGGTCGGCGAGTCCCGGCGGAACTCGACGTTGAAGCGTGGCTGCCCGGCCGTGGCCGCGCTGCCACCGGAGGTACGCAGCGTCACCGAGTCGATGTTCCGCAGGTTGACCGTGCCGTTGACGGCGATCCAGTCACCGTTGTCGAGGCTGCCGCGTTGCTGCCCGCCGCCGGTGTCCGCGGTGTTGCCGACCGTGGTGCCGGACTGGTTGCGGGCGAACTCCACCTGCTGCAACTTGTCCTGGATGACCTGCTGACCGATGGTGGTCAGCGGCGGCTGACCGTTGGCGCCTTTGTCGGTGTAGGTCGCGCTGATCACGCCGTAGATGTAGCCGCCGTGTGAGGCGTCGTCGGCGAGCGTGGGCAGCACTCCGGAACAGCCGAGCTGGTTGGCCTCCCCGTGCCCGTGGTCGTCGTGGCCGAGGACGAAGGTGACCTCCACCTTCGTGCAGTCGACCGGGCCGTCCTCCGGGTCGGTGACCGTCACCGACCAGGGGATGTCGTCACCCCAGCTGAAGAAGCCACCCTCGATCGGTACGTCCACCCGTACCGTCGGGGCGGTGTTGCCGACCGTGATGGTGGTGTTCGCCGTCGCGGTCTTGCCGCTGGAGTCGGTCACCGTCAGCCGCGCCGTGTAGACGCCGTTGCTGGTGTACGTGAACGAGGGGTTCGGGTCGACGGAGTCGGTCGTACCGTTGCCGTCGAAGTCCCAGGCGTACGAGATGGAGTCCGCCGGATCCGGGTCGCGTGACCCGTCACTGGAGAACGCCACGGTCAACGGGGCCTGCCCGTTGGTCGGGGTCGCGTTCAGCACGGCCGTCGGCGCCCGCAGGCCCTTGACGTAGCTGAACTTCACCATCGCCGCGTCCGGGTTGATGTTGAAGAACCCGTCCCCGTACGTCAGCAGGTAGAAGTTGCCGTCGGGGCCCCACATCATGTCCATCGGGTTGTCGCAGAGGAACGGCTTGGCCGGCGTGACCGGGCCTCCGCCGCAGCTCAACAGATCGTTGATCTTCAGGATGCCGCCCTGCGAGTCGAGCCGGACCTCCCGCAGGTAGTCCCGGGTGAACTCGCCGAAGAAGATCGCGCCGTCGTAGTACGCGGGGAATTTCGTCTCCGACCTCAGCTCCGGGTCGTAGTCGTACTTCGCCGCGCCGTGCGGACCCACACCGCCGGTGCCGAGCTCCGGGAAGAGCACCGGGCAGGTCTGGGTCGGGGTGGACAGGTAGGACTCCGGGCAGGGCGTCGGGGCCTGGAAGGAGTACCAGAGCTCCGACTCCTCCACCGGCGGCAGGTCGACCAGGCCGGTGTTGTGCCGGGAGGTGTTCTTCGGTGCCGCACAGTCGAACGGCGCGATCGGCGAGATCGGGCTGGTGGTCCAGTTCATCTCGAAGTACGGCAGGTCCGGCTGTACGCACAGCGGCCAGCCGTAGTTCGCGGGCTTGTCGACCACCATCATCCGGCCGGTGCCCGCCGGCCCTCGCCCGACCGTGGCGGTCGAGGAGTCGGGGGAGTAGTCGGTGATGTACGCGACGTCGTTCTTGTCCAGGGTGATCCGGAACGGGTTGCGCAGCCCCATCGCGTAGATCTCCGGTCGGGTTTTGTCACCCGGATCCTGCGCCTCGGGGAACAGGTTCCCCTCGGGGATGCTGTAGCTGCCGTCCGCCTGGACCTTGATCCGCAGGATCTTGCCCCGCAGGTCGTTGGTGTTGGCGGAGCTGCGCCGGGCGTCCACGAACGGCGCCTGGTAGACCCCGCTCGCGCTCACCGAGTCGTTGTGCGGGGAGAAGCCGCCCGAACCGCCGCCGCCGGCCGGGGTGTCGTCCCCGGTGACCAGCCACAGGTTGTTCTCCGAGTCGAAGGCGATGTCGCCGCCGACGTGACAGCAGGCGCCCCGGTCCACCGGTACCTGCATGATCTTCTGCTCGGTGCTCAGGTCGAGCGAGGGGTTCTCGCCGTCGACGAACTTGAACCGCGACAGCTGGAAGTAGCCCTTCCAGTTGTCCCAGGCGTTCGGGTTGGTGCTGGTGGTGGGCGCAGCGCCGGTGGGAGTGTCGCCCGGTGGGGCGTAGAACAGGTAGACCCACCTGTTGGTGGCGAAGTCCTTGTCGATCGCCGGGCCGTACATCCCGTCCTCGCTGTGGGTGTAGACCGGGATCTGTGCCAGCAGGGTGGTGCGGTTGCCGTCCGGCTCGTGCAGCCGTACGCCGCCACGGCGGTCGGTCTGGATGACCCGCCCGTCGGGCAGCACGTCGAAGCCGATCGGCTCGTTGACGTTGGGCTGGGCGCCGATCACCGTCATCTGGTAGTTGGCCAGCACGGTCGCGCCGCAGTCGCCGTCGGTGACGCCGGCCGCCCACTGGATCGCGCCGCCCAGGTGAGCGCGCAGGTCGGTGCCGCTGAAGCTCTCCGGGGTTGCCCCGAGTCCGGTGTAGAACGAGCGTCCGCCCTGGTAATCCTTGCACCAGGTGATGGGGTGGTCGAAACCCATGCTGCCACCGGTGTACGTCTTCTCGTCCACCGTCGCCAGGACGTGCGAGAAGCCTCGGACGTTGGCCGCGAAGTTGTACCAGCGGTCCGTCGTGGTCCACCGCTCGGGCAGCGAGGCCGAGGCGGGGTGCACCCGGTCGGCCACGGTCACCGTGGCGGCGCTGGCCGGCGTCGCCGCGCCGACGGCGCGGGTGCCGAGGACCTCGTCGAGGAAGTCCCAGCCCGGCTCCGCCTCGATCGCCGAGTGCACGCCGACGAAGCCGCCGCCGGCGCGGTAGTACTTCTCGAACGCGGCTCGTTGGTCGTCGTCGAGCACATCGCCGGAGGTGTTCAGGAACACCACGGCGCGGAACTGCTTGAGGTGCGGCTCGCGGAACTTGCGGGCGTCGTCGGTGACGTCCACCGTGAACCGTCGTTCCTTGCCGAGCTGCCGGATGGCGTCGACGCCGGCCGAGGTGGCGGGGTGGGTGCCGTCGGCCGACCGGGTGAAGACCAGCACCTTGTACTGGATGCCGTTGTTTGTCGATGTCGCCTCGCCGGCTACCGGCGCGGCTTGCGCCGGCGTGCTCTGCGGGGCGCCGGTCGCGACGAGCGTCGCGCCGACGAGGGTGAGCAGACTCAGATAGGTGAGGGCTCTGCGGCCCAACGGTCTGTGCATCGAACCTCGCTCTGATCGGTCAGTCCCACCCCGGCACGCGCGTGCCGGGGTGGTTGGGGGTTACCAAACGAGCCTGGCCAGGTCTAACGAGGACGATATTTGCGGCCGACAATAAAGAGAAGAGGTTGGGGGCAGAAGTTTCAGCGATATCGCCGGGACTTTCGTTCAATACGGGCGAAAGTTACCGCGAGGCTGGACACTTTGCCCTGACGTGCGCACACAGCAGCCGGGCCCGACCGCCACAGTGGCGATCGGGCCCGGCTGAAGGGTTGCTACAGGTTCGTGCCGTTCGTGCCGGACGGCTTGCTGCGGGCCGTGGCCGACGTCGTCGACCCGGCGGTCGATCCCGACGAGCTGGGGCCCGGCTTGGCACCGGCCGTGGCCGGCGTGCCGGCGAAGGCGTCGTCGGCGGCGGTGGGACCGTGCTTGCCGTTCTGGTTCAGCTTCTCGCCCAGCTTGGAGTGGCCGAGCTTGTCCTTGCCCTCGTGGTAGAGCCGGCTGGCCTGGGCCTGGGCAACCCCGGCCGCCTCCTGGACGGTCGGGTGGTCGAGTACCTTGCGGCCCTGGACCATCAACTCCTCGTACTTCTCACGGCCGGCACGGGCGCCCAGGACGAACCCTGCAGCCAGCCCGCCAAGGAACATGATCTTTCCGCGCATGGCGGCTCCTCTCGTACCTGACGCGCCGTCGACCCACCCTCGATCGCCGGGGGCGGGGCCGACCAGTTCGCGCCTGCGTCCTGTCGTCGGCAGCTAACTACCCATCCTGCTCTCTGCTCATACCTCCTTGTGCCCCGATGGCGATTTGCCCCAGACAATCCGATCGGTCGGTCCGATGATCAGGAGGGTAACCCCCTGGACCAAGACCCCCCGGAGTCCTGTACTCTTGTGCCCGGCGCACGGCGCGGAGAGATCCGCACCGGGCGGCGGTGCAGTCCCCCGTAGCTCAATTGGCAGAGCAGCCGGCTGTTAACCGGCAGGTTTTTGGTTCGAGTCCAAACGGGGGAGCTTGCTCTCCAGCACGACATGCCCACCGGCAACCCGGTGGGCATTCGCCGTTTCCGGGCCGCCCGAGATGTCCGTACCTCACCACTACCAGGGCTTCAGCTGCATCGACCGTGCTGGTGCGCCCGGTGGGCGGGGCGGGATCAGATTTACCCGCCGCCCGCTGTATTCTCGCGTTGCCCATCGTGCTGCTGAGGCGGAGGGCGACGCCGGTATGAGCGGCCGGTGATCGACAGGGGCGGGATGACTCCGGCCCTGGTGCCGGGGCGGTAGCTCAGCCGGTTAGAGCAGGGGACTCATAATCCCTCGGTCGCGGGTTCGAGTCCCGCCCGCCCCACAGACTTCTCTGACCTGCGGTTCTTGGTCCGTGTCTCAGCCGTCATGGGAATCAGCGAGCGGGACTGCATGCATAATGAATGCATGGTTGCTCTTCAGATCCGGGACGTGCCGGAAGAGGTGCGAGACACCCTGGCGGCCCAGGCCAAGGCGCGTGGGCAGTCACTCCAGGCGTACCTGCTGGAGTTGGTGGAGACCCAGGCTCGACGGCTGCGCAACGCGGCGGCCCTTGATCGCTTCGCCGGTCGATCGGACGGTACTCGCTCCCTGCCGGGAGAGAGCGCCGCCGAGTTGGATGACCAGCGGGAGCAGCGCGGACTGTGGGGAAGCGGCGCGTGATCGTGGTGGATGCGTCGGCTCTGGCTGATGCCCTGGTCGACGACGGGCCGGTCGGCGACGCGGCGCGGGCGGAACTGAGCGGAGATCCGCACTGGGCCGCGCCGAGCCATCTTCTGATCGAGGTCATGTCGGTGATCAGAGGCAAGGTCCTCGGTGGGAAGCTCGCCCTTGCTCGGGCACAGGAGGCGATCGACACCCTGCCTTCGTTGGTCATCGACGAGGTTGGTGTCGCGACACTGCTTGATCGGATGTGGCAGTTGCGGGGCAACGTCACGGCGTACGACGCGGCGTATGTCGCGGCGGCGGAGTTGCTGGCCTGCCCGCTCGTGACCGGTGATGGTCGGCTCGTCAAGGCCAATGGTGTGCGCTGCGAGATCCGGCTGCTCGCGGCGTCTTGACGGTAGCCGCCCGAGGGCCATCGGCCTGACACCCGTGGGGCGGCGGCCAAACGCGTCAAGGCGGACCCACGCCTCAGCCCGCACTGAAGTGCGCGCAGGGCAGCTCAGCCCTACGCTGCCAGACGCTTCCCACGAAGGCGACGGGGTAGCTGACCTCTCTGATCTGTCGGTCGCCGGTCTCGACTGAGAACCGCATCGACAGCGGCTCACTTCCGAAGGCGATCGAGCATTCAAGGCGGAGCTTGACATCGATCCAGCCGGTACCGCCGGGACGTACCTGCTGAGACTGGCCGGTGTCACGGACCAGGACGCCGGGTCCTTGGCCTGTAGCCGCACGAACCGTGATCGGCGCAGGGCCGGCGTTGATCACTGCCAGCTGCCCGTCCATCTGTAGGACGCCCTTGACGTCCGAACCCCCACCGCTGCCTGATGAAGGAAAGGCCACCAGGGAGACGGAAGCGGTCCGCTGCCGTTCTTCCCGCGAGTCCCGCAGCTCGCTGACACCAACACCGCCAATCACCACGCCGGCCACGAAGGCAGCGACGAGCCGCACACGCATCCACCGTCTGGCCCTGCGGCGGTCAGGGGTGGCGCTGCCCGACTCCGCCGGCTGGTGAGTGTGCTCGTCCAAGTCAATTACTTCACGTTCCGCCGACATGGCGTCAGCCTAAGGCTCTCCCTGGCCGCGCGTCGGCCCGCCGTACAGCCATTCGTACAGCCAAGACCGTCCGCAGACGCCGACCAAGCCCGACAGCGACGGACACGCTGACATGGCATGCCACGCTAGACAGGGACCGTACGCGTCGAAAGCCTTTGTCAGGGGGCGGCGGACGGGGCTTGACCCTGACGCAGCGTCAACCCTCCATGCTGCCGGTCATGAGCATTCCACCACCAGCCGGTCAGGTCGAAGGGCCGGCGATCCAGGTACGAAATCTGGAGAAGTCGTTCAAGCAGTTGCCGGTGCTGCGCGGCGTGGACCTCGACGTGGCGCGGGGCAGCATCGTCGCGCTGCTCGGCTCGAACGGGGCGGGCAAGACCACGCTGGTGAAGATCCTGGCCACGCTGCTGCGGGCTGACGCGGGCACCGCCCGGGTCAACGGCTTCGACGTCGCCGGGCAGGCCGGCCAGGTACGCGAGTCGATCAGTCTGACGGGGCAGTTCGCGGCGGTCGACGAGATCCTCACCGGGCGGGAGAACCTGGTCCTGGTCGCCCGGCTCCGGCATCTCGCGGAGCCGGGTGCGGTCGCGGAGGACCTGCTGCGGCGCTTCTCGCTGACCGAGGCGGCCAACCGGCGGGTGGCGACGTACTCCGGTGGCATGCGCCGCCGGCTGGACATCGCGATGAGTCTGATCGGCAACCCGTCGGTGATCTTCCTCGACGAGCCGACGACCGGGCTGGACCCGCAGGCGCGCATCGAGGTGTGGCAGACCGTCAAGGAACTCGCCGGAGGCGGTACGACCGTGCTGCTCACGACTCAGCATCTCGACGAGGCGGAGCAACTCGCCGACCGGATCGCGATCCTGCACGAGGGTCGGATCCTCGTCGAGGGGACCCCCGACGAGCTCAAGCGGCTGCTCCCCGCACCCGAGGTCGAGTACGTCGAGAAGCAGCCGAGCCTGGAAGACGTCTTCCTCGCCCTCGTCGGCACCGCAACGGAGAAGGCAGACCGATGAACAAGCATCTTCTCGGCGACACGACGGTCCTGCTGGGCCGCTCACTGCGCCACATCGCCCGCAGCCCGGACACCATCATCACCACCGCGATCATGCCGATCGCCTTCCTGCTGCTGTTCGTCTACGTCTTCGGCGGCGCGATCGAGACCGGGTCCGAGTCGTACGTGGACTATCTGCTGCCCGGCATCCTGGTCATCACGATCGCCTCCGGCATCTCCTACACCGCCTTCCGGCTCTTCCTGGACATGCAGGGCGGCATCGTCGAACGGTTCCAGTCCATGCCGATCGCCCGGTCCGCCGTCCTGTGGGCGCACGTCCTGACCTCGCTGGTCGCGAACCTGATCTCGCTGGCGGTCGTCATCGGCGTCGCCCTGGTGGTGGGCTTCCGCACCGGGGCGGGGGTGCTGGGGTGGCTCGCGGTCACCGGCATCCTGGCCCTGCTCACCCTGGCGTTGACCTGGCTCGCCGTGCTGCCCGGCCTCACCGCGAAGTCGGTGGACGGCGCGAGCGGGTTCGCGTACCCACTGGTGTTCCTGCCCTTCGTCAGCTCGGCCTTCGTGCCCACCGAGTCGATGCCCGGCCCGGTCCGGGCCTTCGCCGAGCATCAGCCGGTGACCGCGATCGTCGACGCGATCCGGGACCTGTTCGCCGGGCAGCCGGTCGGTGCCGACATCTGGGCCGCCCTGGTCTGGTGCGTCGGCATCCTCGTCGTCGCCTACGTCCTCGCGGTCGTCACCTACCGGCGTCGGGTCGCCTGAGTCGGCCGCGGCAGGGGGCAGGATCAGAGCATGCTGACGATCGGTCAACTGGCGGCGTACGCCGGTGTCACCGTGCGCGCGGTGCGGCACTATCACCAGGTCGGGCTGCTGCCCGAGCCGGACCGGGACGCTTCCGGTTACCGGCGCTACAGCGCCAGGGCGGTGGTGTCCCTCGTGAAGATCCGTACGCTGGCCAACGCCGGTGTGCCGCTGGCCCGCATCGGTGAATTGCTCGACGCCGATCCGTCGACCTTCGCCGACGCGGTCCGGGCCATCGACGAGCGGCTGCGCGACCAGATCGAGCGGTTGGAGACCAGCCGCCGACAGATCGCGCAACTGGTCGGCGGCGACCGGCTGACCCTCCCGCCGGAGGTCACCGCCTACCTCGATCGGCTCCGCGAGATCGGGGTGTCGGAGCGGGTGGTGGAGGGCGAACGGGACGGCTGGATCCTGGTCGCCGCGCGCTGGCCCGAACGGGTAAGCGAGTTCATACCCGGCAAGCTCGCGCAACTCCACGATCCGCAGGTCGTCCGGCTCTACCGGGTGCTGTCGGAGGTCTTCGACGACGAGCCGGGTGACACCGACGACCCACGTCTGGCGGAAGCCGCCGACATCATGGTGAGCCTGGCCGAGCAGGCGTACCGCGCCGGCGAGATCCTCACCGACGAGGCGTCCGACGAGTCGCCGCACGACCTCGTCGACGTGCTCGCCGTGGAGTCCGACCCGAGGGTGCAGCGGCTACGGGACCTGCTGCGTGAGCGTGGCTGGGCCGGATGGAACCGGATGGAGCCGCTGGCAGGGCGCTGACCTCAGGCGTCGCACGCAACGCCGATGCCGAGCCGTACCTGCGACGTCTGCCCCTGCGACCGGATCGTCAGCGGCAGGCAGGTCGGCTGCGCGACCCACGTGCCGCCGACGAAGGCCAGCCACTGGGCCTGGTCGTCGTCGGCGGCACAGTCCCGCACCTGAACGCTGACCGCTAGTTCCGCCGGACGTCCCCAGCCGACCCGGGCCCGGTCCTCCCAGCCGGGCCCGACCCGCAGGTCGACCACGGCGCCGACACGTACGACAAGGCCCCATTTGGCGAACAGCCGGGCCGCCGGATCCGGTTTCTCCGATTCGTGGACTCCGAGCACCTCCCGGTCCGGCACCGCGACGTCCTCACCCACGATGCGGTAACCATCCGGTGGTTCCCGCAGCGCGTCGACAGCGGCGGAACACGGCACCACCCTGTCGCCGGCCTGGCTCGACGGGGTGGTGTCGGGGGCGGACGGGGACGTGGCAGGCGGCACGTCCTGACCGGCATCCTCGGCCGTACAGGCGGCCGAGGTGACGAGCAGGCAGCAGGCGAGCGGCCACGACAGGATTCGGCTGGTCGGCATCCGTGTCATCCTCCTGGGCGTCGGGTCTTCGGCAGGTCGAACTGGTCGGCGCGGCGGCAGTCGCGCTGGTTGCCGATCGCCTCGGGTCCCAGCCGGTCGAGCACCGCCCGGGCCCGGTCCCGACCCCGGTTCCAGGCGTACCACGGGTCCGGTTCGGCCAGGTCGTCGGTGATCCAGCTGAGCGTGCAGCGGCGTACCGGGTCGGGCAGAGCGGCCAGGGCGGGCGTGGCGTCGGCGGAGAGGGCGCGCAGGTACCAGGCGTCGATGCGGCCGGTCTCCTGGTACCGGGCGACGTTGCGCCGGGCCGCGTAGTCCTCGGGGTTGAGCACCGCCAGGCCGAGCAGCAGCACCACCGCGAGCGCCGTGGCCAGCCGGGGGATCCAACCGCCGCGCCAGCGTACGCCGGCCACCAGGATCATCAGGAAGACCGCGCCGAGCAGCAGCTCGAAGGCCATCACGAAGATCCGCTCGCCGGTGAAGCTGTAGACCTTCTGGTACGTGTACATCCGCGACAGCGCGGACACCACGATGACCACGGTCAGGGCGCTGAGCAGGCCGAGCAGGACCCGCAGCAGCACCCGGTCGAGGTGGCGGTCCCGGCGGGCGAAGCGGGTCACGCCGCCGAGCACCGCCAAGGTCAGCACGGTCACCACGACCAGCTGCCAGAAGCCGCTGCGGGCGTACTCGGCGTAACTCAGGCCGGTGGTCCGCAGCACGTGCCGCTGCCCGCCGAAGAGCACCGTGAACTGCACCGCCACGAAGCCGCCGAACAGGGCGGTCAGCGCGGCGATCGGCGGCGCCCATTCCAGCAGGCCGACGCGGCGTTCGGTGGGACGGTCCACTGCGGACAGATCGGGCGGCGCGGCGAGCGTGTAGACGGCGGCCACCGCGATCAGGCCGCCCACGGCCGCCAGGAACAGCCACCGGAATACACCACTGACACTGATCTCGGGCAGCAGCACGCCGAGGACCTGCGAGAACGCCGCGTCGGCGGAGGAGAGCAGGGGACCGAACACCATCAGGACGACCACGGTGGCGACCACCGAACCGACCACCCGCCGTACGCTGCCGGGGCTGCCGGGCGCGCGCAGGTGTCGGCGTACCCAGGGCAGCCCGCGCAGTCCGGCGATCGGTGCGGCCACCAGGCTGAACAGGATCGACCGCACCCGCTGCCCACCGACGATGGCCAGGGCGGCGCAGCCCAGTGCCCCCAGCACGCAGAAGGTCACCAGCCACCAGGCGTTGCGGAAGGCCAGCACGGCGAGCAGCGCCAGGGCGGCGCCGGCCCAGCCGGCCCGCACCCACCGTTCGGTAGGGGCGAGCTCGGCGGTGTGTTGCCGTACCGCCACGACGACCGCGACGGTGAGCACCAGCCAACCGAGGAACCAGCCGATGCCGGTGCGCCCCAACGGCACGAAGGCCGCCACCCCCAGCGCGCCGATCAGCACGGCCAGCGGGGTGGCCAGGTGACCTGTCGACTCCGGGCCGGGCCACACCCGCTCGAAGAACGTGGGCGGCGGTGGGGTCCGGCGGAAGGCGTACCCGGGGCCGGGCGGCGGATACGAGGCCGGAAGTCCACCCGGCGTCACCGCCACCGGCCCGCCGCCCGCCGGCTGGCCTGCGGGTGGGGACTGGCTGGAGGGTGGAGACTGGCTCGCGGATGACGGCTGACCGGCAGGGGCGGTGGTCGGTGTCCGCTGGGCGGGCATTGCCGCCGAAGCCGCCGGCACTGCCGGATCCGCCGAAGCCTGCGTGGCAGGTGGTGCAGCGGGTGAAGCCGGGGTCGGCGCGGGCGATGCCGCCGCGGCGACGGCGGGTGGCACGGCGACGCCAGCGGCCTCGGCTTCCTGCACCAGCGGTAGGAAGATCGCGTAGCCCCGGGTGCCGGCCGGCACCTGCACCGGGATCGCCCAGGCGGGTTGGTCGGTCGGACCGGGCCACACGATGGACGGCAGCCCTTCGACCGCCGGTACGACCAGCAGCCGGGGCGCCGCCCCGGCGGGATCCGCCGGGACGGCGACGGTCGGGGCAGCGGCCTCGCGGGATTCCCCGATGGCAGCCGGGGACGGCTCGACCGGTGGCGGCTCGGACACCGCACCTCCTTGGACGACGATTGCCGTCACTCTAGGCGCGGACGCGCATTCTCGACGCCCCGTGTCGCCGAGCATGCGCCGCGCCGCAAACCCGCCGGACGCGCCACCACCCCGGAGGACTCCGCCCCTAGCTGCGGCCCCGGTCGTCGAGGGTGAGGGGAGCACGCCCGTGCACCGCGTACCGGATGTGGGTGATCTGCGGGGCCGACACGACTCGGGTCGGGGTCAGCTCGATGGCCTCGAACTCGTCCACGGCCAGGTCGGCGTCGAACAGCCGCATCCCGGTGCCCAGCACCACCGGCGCGATGTGCAGCTCGAACTCGTCGAGCAGCCCGGCGCGCAGGACCTGCCGGAACAGGGTGCCGCCCCCGGAAACCGCCACGTCCTTGCCACCTGCGGCGGCCCGGGCCTGCGCCACCGCGCTGGCCACGCCGTCGGTGACGTACGTGAAGCTGGTGCCGCCCTTGCGCACCACGGTCGGGCGGGGCCGGTGGGTGACCACGAAGACCGGTGCCCGGAACGGCGGCTCGTCGCCCCACGGCACCTCACCGCCGTCGGCCATCCGCCGACCCATCACGTACGCGCCGGCCGCCTCGAACGACTCGGCGAGGATGTCGGAGTTGACGTCCTGCGCGCCACCGGCGAAGCCCTGCCGTTCCCGCCAGGACATCGCCTCGGTGGCCCACCGTGTCACCCGGAAGAAGCCGTGGCTCTCCGCCGACTGCAGCCAGTCACCGTCGCCGTCGTGCCGGGGGCCGGCGTAGAAGCCGTCCAGCGACACCGACATCTGCGCGGTCACCTTGGTCATCTTGTTCCTCTCGGTCTCGCGGCACCCGCCACGGGTGCCCGCCCGCCGATGGATCGGAGTCGAACCGACCCCAACTACCGCGATTGACTGTGATCTGAATCACTGACAGGTAGGACGGGTCGAACCTCGTTGCGACGCCGCTGTCTGCCTGGAGACAGAGACGTTCGCGCCGCCGGGTGGACCGTCATCATTCGGTGAGAGATCCACTGCTCGTGGACTCGTGCTTCAAGACGGAGGAACCGATGAGGACACTGTCCCTACGACGGTCGGCCGCCACACTGGCCGCCGCACTGGTCGCCACGCTCGCTGTTGCCCTGCTGCCCGCCACGCCGGCGCTCGCACTGCCCTCAGGTGCCGGCTGGTCGGCCTCGTGGAGCTACTACCAACCGAACGCCTACCAGTACTCCGGCACACTGCCCGGGGTACGCCTGACCGGTTACGCCACCGACAACGCCGGCACCTCGGCCACGCTCGGCACCATCGAGGACACCGCGGCGGACGGACGCTGCGCCCGGGTGATGCTTTACGCGTACGGTGTCGGCTACATCGCCGACCGCACCACCTGCGGTAACGGCAGCTACCTGACATACAACACGGTCAGCTACGACCAGGGGCTGTTGGTGATCGTCTATCGGATGATCGACGGAACGAACACCAACGACAAGGGTTTCTACATGTTCATCCCCGGCTCGGCCACCGATTCGGGGCTGCGCACCGTCGGGACCGGGGCCAGCTGGTCGTACTACACCTCCACGGCGTACCAGTACACGGTCACCCGATCCGGCGTCAGCCTCATCGGATACGGCGTCCACCAGGTTGGGGATCTGCGTTCCTCGCTGAACACGGTGGAGAAGACCGCCGTCGCCAAGGGGGCGTGCGCCAGCGGGAAGGTCACCGGTGGGACGACCGTCAGCGGTAGCACCTGCCTCAACGGCGGCACCACCTCCTTCCACCGCAACGACCACAGCTACAACCTGGAGGCGTCCGCCTGCTACAAGCCTTTCCTCGGTACCGAGCGCTGCCTGGCGGTCAACATCCCCGAGCCCTGGTGACCCCTTCACTGCAACCAGAGTCACGTGCGGCGGCAGCCCGCCGGAGCAGGTGCCGGCGTTCGGGGTCACTGCCGGCGAGCTCCGCCGCCCGCCACCAGGCCGTTGCCGCGCTGGCCCGGTCGCCGGCCAGCTCCAGCAGGTGCGCGCGGACGGCGTACAGCCGGTGGTGCCCGGCGAGGATGCCCGATTCCAGTTGCGCCAACAGGGCCAGCCCAGCGGCCGGCCCGTGCACCATGCCCACCGCCACGGCCCGGCTCAGGGTCGCCACCGGGTTGGGTGCCAGGCGTTCCAGCAGCTCGTACAGGGCCAGCACCTGCGGCCAGTCGGTCTCCTCAGTGGTCGATGCCTCGGCGTGCACGGCGGCGATCGCGGACTGGATCTGGTACGGCCCCGGGGTCGAGGTGGTCAGGGCCTGTTCCACCAGCGCGCTGCCCTCGGCGATGGCCGTACGGTCCCATCGGCGACGGTCCTGCTCGGTCAGCGGCACCAACTCGCCGTCCGGGCCGACCCGCGCGGCGGACCGCGCCTCGGTCAGCATCATCAGCGCGAGCAGGCCGGTGGTCTCCCCGTCGTCGGGCAGCCGGTCGTGCAGTCGGCGGGTCAGCCACAGCGCCCGCCGGGTCAGGTCGGGCCGGTGCAACCGCGGGCCGCTGCTGGCGCTGTAACCCTCGTTGAAGATCAGGTACAGCACCTGGCGGACCACGGCCAGCCGGGCGCTCTGTTCCGCCTCCGGCGGCAACTCGAACCGGGCGCCCACCTCGCGCAGCCGCTGCTTGGCCCGGAAGATCCGCTGGCTCATGGTCTTCTCCGGCACCAGGAACGCCGCCGCGACCTCCGCCGTGGTCAACCCGCCCACGGCCCGCAGGGTCAGGGCCACCTGCGCGCTCGTCGGCAACGCCGGATGGCAGCAGAGCAGGAAGAGTTCCAGCAGGTCGTCGCGGGGCACGTCGGCGTCCGACGGCGCTGAGACCAACGCGTCACGCGGGGTGGTGTCGAGCACCGTACGCTCGCGGCGCGCCCGGGCGACCTCGGACCGCACGTGGTCGACGTAGCGGCGGGCGGCCACCGTGTGCAGCCAGGCCGCCGGATGCTCCGGTACGCCGTCGCGCGGCCACGTCTCGACGGCGGCGACGATCGCCTCCTGCACGGCGTCCTCGGCCGCGCTGAAGTCGCCGTAGCGGCGGACCAGCACGCCGAGCACCTGGGGGGAGAGCCGGCGCAGCAGTTCGGCAGCGGCCTCGTCGAGGCTCAGTTCTCGACCCCGTCGCGGATCATCAACGGCCACATCTCGATGCCGCCACCGACGCCGGGAGCGAACCGCAGCCCCGGGTACGACCGGGCGATCTCCAGCGCCCGTTGCTCACTGTCGACGTCGACCACGAAGTACGAGCCGACGTACTCCTTCGCCTCCAGGTACGGCCCGTCGGTGACCACCGGGGTGTCGCCGGCCATCCGCACCGAGCGGGCCGGGGCGTCCAGCCCCTGCACGTCCACCAGTTCACCGCGGGCGCGCAGTTCCTCGTTGAAGGCGTCCACCTCGCCGATCAGCGTGGCCAGGTCGCCGGCGGGCAGGCTGCCCCAGATCTGCTCGTTGCCGTAGATCAGCATCAGATACTTCACGTGGAACCCTCCGTCACGGTGTCCGCAAGGTGACAGGACGCCCGGGCCTGCCCCGATGCACTGTTGTAGCAGGTCAAGAGGTTGCGGATGGCGGGCCACATCCGACTCTGCCCGAGCCAGGAAGGACTCGCCATGGCCGCTCCCACCGTGACCGCCTCTCTCAACGCCGCCAGCTACGCCCCCGGTGCCCAGATGCTGCTCACCGTCACCTACGGCGACCCCGACACCAAGACCGTCACCGTCACCGTCGTGGTCACCGACGCCCAGGGCAACAGCAGCGCACCGGCCAAGGTCAACGCCGTCATCGACCCGCTCACCGTCACCGTCACCGACGACTCGAAACGTACCTGGACCCGGGTGTCGGACAACGGCAGCGTGGCCGTGTACCGGGCGGTGGCCTGATGCCCCGGGTGACCGTCACGGTGCGTGACTCGTCCGGGCAGACCGCGACCGCCGTCGCCAACTACAGCCTCGCCCCGCCGGTGCTCGGTGGCTACTACCTGTCCGGCAACGCCGACCCGACGACCGACATGTCGGGCGGCAACTTCCGCTCGCTGACCCAGTACCGCAGCTTCGCCGACAGCAACATCTTTCCCGGCTACAACCGGCCGTGGCTGGTCACCCTCGGCCGGTCCGGGGTGCAGATGAACATGGTGCTGGAACTCAAGCACTACGGGGCCGGTGACACCGGGTCCCAGACCTTCACCGTGGACGGGGTGCGCTACACGGTGCCGGCCCCGGCGATGACCATCCAGCAACGGCCCGGGACGGTGTGGCCGAAGGCGTACGGCTACAGCCAGGTGATCTCGGGGCAGTGCGACGGGCTGTTCGCGCGGGCGCTGTCGCAGTACCGGACGCTGGGCTTCGGGGTGAACATCCAACTCGCCTCCGAACTCGACACCGACCACGAGTTCGGCACCACCGAGGCCGGCAAGGGGTACACCTGGGCGGAGTCGGACGCCCGCGCGGTGCAGGCGATGACGTACATCGTCAACTGGTTCCGGGCCAAGGCCCTGCCGCCGGGAACCACCTTCTCGGTCGGCGTCGGCGGCTTCGACCGGGCCTCGTTCAAGCGCACCCATCCGGAGTCGCTGATGTCGCGCCTGGACTACCTGCAGTGGAACGTGTACGCGACGAGCGCGTCGGACACCGCGCTGGCCCGGTTCCGCCGTACCAAGGACTGGGCGGTGGCCGACCTCGGCCCGGTGGGGTTGTCCCGACCGGTGATCGTCGCCGAGTGGGGGGTCCGGGTCGCCGAGATCCCGGACCAGGCGGCCTGGATAGCCACGGTGCCGGCCGCGATCGCCCGGCTCAACGCGGAGCGCGGGCCGATCTTCGCCCGGACCAACTACTTCAACTCCGGCTGGGGCACGTTGAGCCCGAAGGCCACCGGGTTGGCCGCGTTGCGGTCCGCGTACGCCCGCTCGCCGTACGCCTGAGCCGGCCGGTGGTGCCGGGAGCGTGCCCGGCGCCACCGGCCCCTTGCCGCCCGGTGACCGGCTCTTTGCCGCCCGCGGCCGGACAGCCGACGACTGCCGTGCCTTGACATCGAGCCGCGTTGGTTGCATGGTTAGTTACATGAGTAATGAACCAGCCAACCGATGGAGCGCAGCGGGGTGGCGGGTGTGATGGACGACGGCCGGCCGATCTTCCAGCAGATCGCAGAGCTGCTGGAGAGCTCGATCCTGGACGGGACGCTGGCCGAGGAGAGCCAGGTGCCGTCGACGAACGAGCTGGCGGCCTTCCACCGGATCAATCCCGCGACCGCCGCCAAGGGCGTCAACAAGCTGGTCGACGACGGAACGCTCTACAAGAAGCGAGGAATCGGGATGTTCGTCTCCTCCGGCGCCCGCGCCAAGCTGCGCGCCCGCCGCCGTGACGAGTTCGCCCGGCAGTACGTGCAACCGCTGGTGGCCGAGGCACGCAAGCTCGGCATCGACCCGGCCGAACTCAAGCACATGATCGACAACTGGGAGGAGACCCGATGAGCCCGGTGGTCACCGTCACCGACCTCACCAAACGGTACGGCGACGTCACCGCGCTGGACCGCGTCAGCTTCACGCTCGCGGAGAACCGGATCTACGGCCTGCTGGGGCGCAACGGCGCCGGCAAGACCACCCTGATGCAGCTGCTCACCGCGCAGATCTTCGCCACCAGCGGGGAGATCAGCGTCTTCGGTGAGCACCCGTACGAGAACGAGCGGGTGCTCTCCCAGATCTCCTTCATCAAGGAGAGCCAGACCTACCCGTCGAACCTGCGGGTCAAGCACGCGCTGCGGGCCGCCGCCCTGGTGTACCCGAACTGGGACGAGGAGTACGCCCAGCAGTTGGTCGAGGACCTCCGGCTGCCGCGTGAACGCAACGTCCGCAAGCTCTCCCGGGGCATGCTCTCCGCGCTCGGCATCGTCATCGGACTGGCCGCCCGGACCCCGCTGACCTTCTTCGACGAGCCGTACCTCGGCCTCGACGCGGTGGCCCGGCAGATCTTCTACGACCGGCTGCTGGCCGACTTCACCGAACAGCCGCGCACCATCGTGCTCTCGACTCACCTGATCGACGAGGTCAGCGACCTGATCGAACACGTCCTGCTGATCGACCAGGGTCGCCTGTTGCTGGACAGCGAGACCGACGCGCTGCGCGGGCAGGTGGTCACCGCCTCCGGTCCGGTCGCGGCGGTGGACGAATTCGTCCGCAGCGGCACCGAACTGCACCGGGTACGCCTCGGCGGAACGGCCCGGGCCACCGTGCGCGGTGACTTCGGCGCGGCCGAGCACGAGCGGGCCCGCGCACTGGGCGTGGACCTGGTCGCCTCGTCGCTGCAGGA
This sequence comes from Micromonospora fiedleri, assembly GCF_016774385.1. Taxonomy (NCBI): domain Bacteria; kingdom Bacillati; phylum Actinomycetota; class Actinomycetes; order Micromonosporales; family Micromonosporaceae; genus Micromonospora; species Micromonospora fiedleri. The sequence continues at coordinate 700,831 of NZ_JAETXL010000002.1, read as the reverse complement.
CATCGTCGTACGCCTGACCACGTCGTCAAACGGACCCGCAGCGGACGCCGGCAGCGCCGTCGCGGCCGACAAGGAGGCCGTCCGATGAACCGCACCCTGACCGTCGCCCGGATGCAGTTCGTCGCCTGGCGTACGGTGATCGGCTGGCCGTGGGCGATCCTGCTGCTCAGCTTCGCCATCAACCTGGCGTTGTTCAGCGCGATGGGTGAACGGGAGGACTTCGAGCCCACCACCGGCGGCCTGATGAGCATCTACGTGGTGATGTTCGTCGCCAGCATCAGCGCGATCACGATGGACTTCCCGTTCGCGATCGGGCTCGGTGTCTCCCGTCGCAGCTTCTACCTCGGCAACGTGCTGCACTTCGTCGGTCAGGCGATCGTCTACGCGGCGGTGCTCTACCTGCTGGCCGTGATCGAAGAGGCCACCGACGGCTGGGGCGTGAACCTGCGCTTCTTCGGCATCCCGTTCCTCATGGTCGAGCACCCGCTCCTGCGGTACCTCGGCTTCGCGATCCCGTTCCTGCTGCTGGGCTTCGTCGGCATCGCCATCGCCGTGGTCTTCAAGCGCTGGGGGATGAACGGCATGCTCACCCTGTCGACGGTGGCGCTGGTCGCCGTCGGTGGCTCCGCGGTGCTGATCACCTGGCAGGGCTGGTGGTCGGCGATCGGTCGCTGGTTCGCCGACCAGCCCGGCGCCGCCCTGCTGGTCGGCTGGCCCGCCCTGCTGACCGTGCCGCTCGCCGTGGTCAGCTACCTGATCATCCGCCGCGCCACCCCCTGATGAAAGGAAGGGCACCTTGTTAACGCCTGCGGTAGAGCAAGGGCCCCCTTTTAACACCACGACCGGCTGCACCGCAGGGCGCGACGGCTCACCGTGAGACAACGGGGGCGGCCCCTCCCGATCGGGTTCGGGAGGGGCCGCACGGGGGTACGGTCAGCGCCAGGTGTTGGTCAGCGCCAGGTGTCGGTCAGGGTCACTGAGCCGGACGCGGTGGCGGTGCGGTTCGCGCCCGACTCCCAGACCACCTGGCCGGAGTCGGTGCGTTTGACGTACTTGTAGGAGAAGGCGGTGCCCGCCGGCAGGCTCAGCTGCCCGGTCCACACCGGGTACGCCGTCGGCGAGAGCCGTACCCCCTTGGCCGGGTCCCAGCCGCCGAGGGCGGGCAGGTCACCGACGACGTAGATGTTCTGGCCGTACACGGTGCTGGCGGTGGCCCGGAAGGAGACCGTGGCCTCGCCGGGCGGGTTGCCCCCCGGTTGGTTCCAGGTCACGGTGTAGGCCGTTCCGCCGGTGCCGGTGCGGTTGGGGTCGTTCTCCCACTGCACGCCGTTGCCGATCTTGACCAGCTTCCACTCGAAGGCGGTACCGGCCGGGATGTCGACCGAGCCGCTCCAGGTCGGCTGGCTGCCCGAGGTGGTGGACAGCTTCACCCCGTTGGCCGGGTTCCAGGAGCCGAGCTGCGGGAGCGAGCCGACCACGTACACCTCCTGGCCGGGGTTGGTGGTGACGGTGGCGGTGAAGCGGGTCGACCCGGCCGGCTGCGACGGGCTCGCCGTCGGCGTCGGAGAGGCGGTCGGGGAAGCGGTGGGCGTGACGGTCGGAGTTGCCGTCGGGGTCGGGCCGTCCAGGCGCGCCTCGACGTGCAGGGCCACCGCCTGGTCGGCCGGGATGGCGGCGCTGAAGCTGCCACCGGAGACGGTCACCGCGCCGCCGGGGCAGGCCCCGGTCGACCGGTTGTACGCGCCCCGACCCACGTTGCAGTACCGGCCGTCCGGCAGCGAGGTGCTGAAGCTGCGGCTCCACGTGCTGCCGGTGGCGTTGAAGGCGGCGTACCCCCGGTTGCCCCGGGCGAACGCGAGCCGGCCGTTGCCGTCGGTGACCACCGAGGAGATGCCGGTGCCGGCGACCGCGTTGCGGAAGCCCGGCATGCCGGCCACCCCCGCGTCGCGGTGCTCGCAGATCCAGGCGCTGCCGGCGCAGTCCGTGGCCAGGGTGGTGCCGTTGGAGGCACTCGGCGGGCCCTGCCCGTGCACCGAGCCGAACGCGTAGCTCGACATCAGCTGGGGACGGCCGTACGGGTGGGCCATCATGAACGTGTCCGCCAGGTAGTAGCGGGCACCGTTCTTGTAGGTGAGCGTCGGGCTCTCCCGCTGGGTGTCGTGGTTGTCGATGAACACCACCGCCTGCTGCCCGGTCAGGCCACCGTAGTTGGGCAGGTTGCCCAGCTGCGCGATGTTGCCGTCGCGGAAGGCCGACGAGACCGCCCGCTGGTAGTCGAAGTTGGTCACCCCGCCGTACGGCGCGTACGCGGTGTAGGGGATCGTGCCGTCGCCGTACACCTCGTGGAACAGGTCCGGTCGGCCGCCGAAGCCGGGCACGTCACGCAGCCGGTTGATGATGTCGGCCAGGTGCGACTCCTGCACGTGCTTGGCCGCGTCCACCCGGAACCCGGCCACGCCCAGGTCGATCACCGCGTTCATGTACTTGGCGATCTTCCGCCGCACCTCGGGGTCGGCGGTGTTCAGGTCGGCCAGGTCGAGCAGCTCGCAGTCCTGGACCTCCTGCTTGTTGCCCCAGTTGTTGATCTTCCGGTAGCAGGGCCCGAAGTCGGCGTAGCCGTAGCTGTCCCCGGAACCGTCGTTGAACAGGTTCGGGTAGCTGTACTTGCTGTAGACCGTGCCCGCGCTGCCGGGGCCGCTGTTGGCCGACCCGGTGCCGCTCATGTGGTTGAGCACCATGTCCACGTAGATCTTCACGCCCTGCGCGCGGCAGCGCTCGACCATGTCGACGAACTGGGCCTTCGAGCCGCGCCGGGTGGCGTCCAACCGGTACGACACCGGCTGGTAGTCCTGCCACCACGGGTAGGTGGCGCCCTCGGCGCTGGGCAGCACCACGTGTTCCTGCGGCGGGGAGACCTGCACGCCGCCCCAGCCGTTCGGGCCGAGGTTGGTCTCGCACTCGGTGGCGATGGAGTCCCACCGCCACTGGAACAGGTGGACGATCGCGTCGCCGTTGGCGCGTACCTCGGCTGCGCTGGCCGGGGCGGTGCCGGCGGCGACGACGGTGAGGCTGGCCGCGACAAGTGTCGCGGCCAGGGCCGCGGGTATCGCGGCGCGGGGACGGGGAACTCGCACGGGCCCTCCTCGGGGGACGGTCAGGCAGAGGTGGTGATAGCTAAGGTTCCTGCAAGTTATGCAAGAACTTGCGATGATGCGTGACCGTAACAGTGGCATCGATCCTTGGGAACCTCTGATTCGCAAGTCGCCCGTATGAGAACAGGCTCTTGCGGACCGCTGCAATCACTGCAAGGATTTGCGTCCACTTCGCTCGAAACAACCGGTGGCTCACACCGGCGGCACAAGTCGGGGCGGTACGGCCGTGAGCTTTCTATGCTCGACTCATGGAACTGCGGATCTTCACCGAGCCCCAACAGGGCGCGACCTACGACGACCTGCTCGCCGTGGCCCGTCGCGCCGAGGAGACGGGCTTCGGCGCCTTCTTCCGGTCGGACCACTACCTGAAGATGGGGTCGGTCAGCGGCGACCCCGGCCCCACCGACGCCTGGACGACCCTGGCCGGCCTGGCCCGTGACACCCGCTCCATCCGGCTCGGCACGCTGATGACCGCCGCGACGTTCCGGCTGCCCGGCCCGCTCGCCATCACCGTCGCGCAGGTCGACCAGATGAGCGGCGGACGGGTCGAGCTGGGCATCGGCACCGGCTGGTACGACGCCGAGCACAGCGCGTACGGGATTCCGTTCCCGGCGCTGGGGGAGCGGTTCGACCGGCTCGAAGAGCAACTCGCGATCATCACCGGGATGTGGCGGACCACGGCGGGACAGACGTTCGACTACACCGGCCGCCACTACCAGGTCAGCGACTCACCGGCCCTGCCGAAGCCGGTGCAGCGGCCGCACCCGCCGATCCTGCTCGGCGGCATGGGCGCGAAGCGTACGCCGCAACTGGCCGCCCGCTACGCCGACGAGTTCAACCTGCCGTTCGTCTCGATCGCCGACACCGTCACCCAGTTCGAGCGGGTCCGGGCGGCGTGCCAGCGCATCGACCGGGACCCGACCGAGCTGGTCTGGTCCAACGCGCTGGTGCTCTGCTGCGGCAAGGACGACGCCGAGGTGACCCGACGGGCCGCCGCGATCGGCCGGGAGCCCGACGAGCTGCGTGAGAACGGCGTGGCCGGCACCCCCGCCGAGGTCGTCGACAAGATCGGCCAGTACGCCGCCGTCGGCAGCCAGCGCATCTACCTGCAGGTGCTCGACCTGAGCGACCTGGACCACCTGGACCTGGTCGCCGGCGAGGTGATGCGCCAGCTCTGACGTCAGCGGACCGACGAACGCACCACCGTGTCCAACCGACCGTCCCGATCACTGTCCAGGTAGGTGACGTCGGGGATCCCGTCACCGTCGAGGTCGAACTGCACCACGTCGGCCACCCCGTCGCCGTCGACGTCGGTGACCACCTGCACCGAGCCGTCCAGGTGCCGGCTGACGATCGACCGGCCGCCGCCCGCCTGCCGCGGCGGCGGCCCGGGGGCGGGCACCGGCGTCGGCGCCGGTCCGGGCGACGGGTTCGGTTGCGGGCCGGGCTGGCTCGCCACATCCGAGGCGTACGCCGGACCGCTGGCCGGCTCGACGCCGCTGCCGCCCGGATCGATCTCCTCCTCGGAGGGGTACACGTCGCCACGAGGGGCGGGATCACGGTAGCTGCTCATCGGCGTAGGGTTCCCCGACGGAGCCGGCGGTAACCGCCGCCGCGGAGAAGGGGGTCGCAGTGCCGACGCACCGTAACTGGGCCGGCAACATCCAGTACTCCGCCCGGGCGTACCACCGGCCGACATCGGTGGCGGAGCTGGCGGCACTGGTCGCCGGCAGCGACCGGATCCGGGCGGTGGGCAGCGGACACTCCTTCAACCCGCTCGGCGACACCACCGGCGACCTGGTCACCCTGGCCGGGCTCCCGGCCGACGTACGGCTGGACGAGGAACGCCGTACCGTCGACGTCCCGGCCGCCATGCGCTACGGCGACCTGGCCGGGTGGCTGCACGAGCGGGGGTACGGCCTGGCCAACCTCGCCTCCCTGCCGCACATCTCGGTGGCCGGCGCGATCGCCACCGGCACGCACGGCTCCGGCGAGCGCAACGGCAACCTGGCCACCGCCGTCGCCGCCCTGGAACTGGTCACCGCCACCGGCGAGCTGCGCACCGTGCACCGCGACAGCGACGACTTCGCCGCGATGGTGGTCTCCCTCGGGGCACTGGGCATCGTCACCCGGGTCACCCTGGACGTGCTGCCCACCTTCGACCTGCGCCAGTACGTCCACCTCGACCTGCCCCGCCCGGCGCTGGACGAGGCGCTCGGGTCCGCGTACAGCGTCAGTGTCTTCACCGACTGGCGCTCGACGCGCGGCACCCAGGTCTGGCGCAAACAGCTCGCGGACGCCCCCGCGCCCCCGGCGGGCTGGCTCGGCACCACGGCGGCCGACCGGCCCTGTCATCCGGTGCCCGGTATGCCGACGGCCAACTGCACCGAACAGCTCGGCGTGCCCGGACCGTGGCACGAGCGGCTGCCGCACTTCCGGCTCGGTTTCACCCCGAGCAGCGGCGACGAACTGCAATCCGAGTACCACCTGCCCCGCGCCGACGCGGCCGACGCGCTGGCCGCCCTGGACGAGGTGGCACACCTGATCGCGCCGGTGCTGCAGATCAGCGAACTGCGGACCATCGCCGCCGACGACCTCTGGCTCAGCCCGCAGTACCACCGCGACAGCCTCGCGATCCACTTCACCTGGATCGCCGACACCGCACGGGTGCTGCCGGTGGTCGCCGAGGTGGAACAGGCCCTGGCCCCCTTCGCCCCCCGCCCCCACTGGGGCAAGGTCTTCACCACCGCCCCCGAGACGATCGCCGCCACCTACCCCCGCTGGCCCGACTTCGCCACCCTCCTCCACCACATGGACCCCACCGCCAAGTTCCACACCCCCACCCTCAACCCCCTCTTCCCCCGCTGACGCCCCCGCGCCGCCCGCCCTGTGTCTGCGGCGATCTTGCACTTTTGGTCGTTGATATGCCGCTTTTATCCCGGTATGGGTCGACGGAAAGTGCAAGATCGGCGGGGTTAGTGGCCGGTGGTGACCTGGTCGCGGAGGTGGCCGCGTTGGACGGCGCGGCTGATGTCGCTGGGGGAGACGATGCCGACCAGGGTGCCGTTGGCGACTACCAGGGCTCGGCCGTCGGCGCACTCGCTGAGGCGGGGCAGCAGGTCGGTGAGCTGCTCGTCGGGGGAGGCGAGCACCAGGTCGTCGGCCCGGCAGGCCACCGCCTCCAGCGTGGTGCTGCTGCGCTGGTCGCTCGGCACGCCGCGCACCCGGTCGAGGGTGACCAGGCCGACCGGCCGCCCGTCCTCGGTCAGCGGCAGCGCCGTGTGCCGGTACGCGAACAGGTAGTTGTCGACGAAGTCGGCCACGGTCAGCTGACCCGAGGCGGTCTGCGGCTGCGGGGTCATCACCTCGCCGACCCGTACCCCACGCAGTGCGCTGCCCATCCGGGCCTGCCGTTCCTCCATGCTGGCCGCGCCGATCAGGAACCAGCCGATCAGCGCCAACCAGAGCCCACCGAAACCGGCGCCGCTGAGGAACCGCCACAACCCCAGCCCGATCAGCAGCACACCGAGTACCCACCCCGCCCGGGCCGCCACCACCGACGCCCGGGTCCGGTCCCCGGTGGCCTTCCACACCGCCGCGCGCAGCAGCCGCCCGCCGTCCAGCGGCGCCGCCGGCAGGACGTTGAACAGGGCCAGCAGCAGGTTGATGCCGGCCAGCCAGGCCATCACGCCCAGCAGCAGCCCCTGTACCCCGGCCACCCCGAGGACCATCGCGATCACCCCGAAGAACGCCCCGATGATCAGGCTAACCAGCGGCCCGACACCCGCGATCCGCAACTCCGCGCCCGGCGTACGGGCCTCACCGCGTAGTTCGGCGACCCCACCGAAGAGCCACAACGTGATCCCCTGCACGCCCAGCCCGTTGCGCTTGGCCACCACCGCGTGGGACACCTCGTGGGCGAGCAGACCCAGGAAGAAGACCACCGCAGCGGCCAAACCCGCGAAGACGTACGCGACGACCGACCGGCCCGGGTACGACGCCGGGAACAGGTTCGCCGACAACCCCCACCAGATCAGCGCGAAGATGACCAGGACACTCCAGTTCACGCCGACCGGTACGCCCGCGATCCGACCGAGCCCGAAACTCGCCCTCATGCCTGCGGTGATACCCCCGGAGGCTTGACCCATGCCGTGTGGGCGACTTGCGCGCGCCGATCGTCGGCGTTTCGCTTTCACCGAATCGGCCAGTCCCGATGGTCAGTCGGCGGTCCCGGCCGGGACGACCCAGGTGGTGGGCTGGCCGGTGATCGCGGTGATCATGTCGTAGTCGCCGTCGTAGTGCAGCACCGTGGCTCCGTGCCGCTCTGCGGTCGCGCCGATGACCAGATCAGCCATCGAGAGGGCCCGGTGGTTGCCCTTGTGCAGTGCCTGGAGTTGGACTTCGACCGCCCGGTCCCAGACCTCGTCCGGCGTGGCAAGCCAGTGAAAGCCGCCGAGCAGCCAGCGCGCCCGTTGAGCGTCCTTGACCGTCCGGGCGCTCTGGATCACCTCGATCTCGGTCGCGCCACATACCGCCAACAGGCCACGCTCGGACAACTCATCGAGCACTGCCGCGACGGCCGGTTTGGGCCAGCGGGCAAGCGCGGACTTGTCGAGCAGGTACAGCTCTCGACTCACGCCGCATCCGGCGTCGAGTCGGCGTGACCCGTGAGGCCGGGCAGGCCGCCGCTCTTGAGCCAGTCGGCGAACTCGCGCCTTTTCTCCCGATCGACGGCGGCCTTCAGGGCCGCGTTGACCGTCGCCTTCTTCGTGGTCGTGCCGAAGATCTTGGCCGCCTCGGCAAGCAGTTCGTCATCGACGTCGAGGATCGTCCTGGACAAGAGTTCCTCCAATCGGCGCTCCCGCGATGATATCAACTTTCCGTAATCTTGATATCTAATGGCCGTCCGGTGAGCGTTCTGAGCGAGCCGTTCGATTCATCGTGACCTGATCGTCCGTTATCCGCACTTCAGATGGCGGTGGTGATCGAACCGACCTGGTGCCAGAGCAGTGCAGCGACCAGGCTGGCCAGCAGGGACGTGGCGGCGAAGACCGGCCACGACGTCGGGGCCCGACGGTACGCGAGCAGCACGGTCGCCCCGATCATCGCGAGCAGGACGCTGACCGTGGCGGACAGCACCCGGCCCAGGAAGAACGCGTCCAGGGCGTGCCAGGCGCGGAAGATCATCAGGAACTCCAGGCCCTGACCGGCAAGGAGCCCCAGCGCCGCACCAGCGGCCACCGACGCCGCGATCCGCGTCCCCCGTCGAACGAGCGCACCCAGCCCGCCCAGCAGGACACCGGCGACGACCGAGGCGGCGAGCCAGAACGCGGTGGCCCGCCCGACCGAGGCCAGACTGTTCAGGGCGGCGGAACTGCCGTCCTCAAGGGCGCCGAGACGCCAGCGGCGGCCGTGGGCGACGATCAGTCCGTAGTAGACCACCGTCGCCGTCACCAGGACGACGGAGGCGCTGATCGTCGCCACTGCCCGACTGATCGGCGCCAGGGCCCGGCTGGTCGTCAGGTAGCCGGCCAGCAGGGCTGCGCCGCCCCAGGCGAAACCGGTACTGGTGAGGGTCAGCACGACCATCCCGGCGATGCCGGGTAGTTCGTCACCGACGAAGGCGAACAGGCCCAGGCCCGCTCCGACCAGCAGCAACGGCGTCCACGACAGACCCCGGTACGCGGTGACAGCACGCAGCGCGGCGGTGCGAGCCCGGCGCAACCCGACCTCACCGTCGCCGGAGCGAGTGATCTGGCGACGCGCGGTGGTCATCGGTGATCCCCACTGCCCGGCCGCCGATGGGCAGCGTTGCGGGTGTTCATGCCGGGCGAGCATGCCACGACCGGTCAGGTTGCGCGTACCCGAATTGGCCGGCGGTCAGGCGGTCGGGGGTGGGGTGGGGAGCGTGTCGACGACGGTCACCGGGCTGCCCGGGGGTACCTCCTTGAGCAGCAGTTGCTGCCCGGAGGGGGTCAGTCGGATGCAGCCGTTGGTGGTCTGCCGGCCCAGTTCCCCGTCGTGGTACCAGGTGTGGATGCCGATGTGCGCGCCGCGCAGACCGGCCGGTACGGATTCCGGGTCGTCGGGCACCGAGCCGAGGGCGTAGATGTCGACGCCACCGTAGACCGACTCCGGCGGTGGCGTACGCCCCAGCACGAAGGTGCGGCCCAGCGGGGTCTCCTGGCCGCGCTGGCCCAGGCTGACCCGCCAACTGCGCTTCGCGACGCCGTCGCGGTACCAGGTGAGCCGGTACGGCACCCGCTCGACGACGATCTGGTCCCGCAGCTCGACCGTGTCGAAGCCACCGGGGGGCAGCCAGGCCAGCTTGCGGTTGGCCGACGGCAGCAGCACCGCCGTCCAGCCGGCCTCGCGGCGCGCCACCGGGACGGTCAGATCCACCCCGCTGATCGTGGGCATGAGGAAAGCGATCGGCCGCCCACCGGGCCCGTCGTAGGCGGCGAGACGGCGCTGCGGGCGTACGCCCTCGGTGAGCGGCGTGGTGTCCAGCGCGTCCGGATCGTCGGGGAAGCCGACAGGTGCCGGATCGTAGTCGATCTCCGGCAGGTCATCCGGGGCCGGCGCGACCGGCGCGACCGTCTCGGCGCTCTCCGTCGGCACCGGCACCGTCGGCACCGGCACCTGATCGCTCGGCCGGGCCACCGGTGCCGGCCCGGCCGAGGGCGTCAGCGCCCAACCGGCGTACGCCGACCCACCCACCAGCACCGCAACACCCACCGCGGCAACGACCCCCCGCCGCCCCCGCCCAACCTTCCCAAAAGCCACAACCCACCCTAACCTCCCCACCCACCCCACCACCCCCAAACCCACCCTGAACCGTGTTGATCAAGAGGTTTGCGTCGGGATCGAGCCGATTCCTGACGCAAAGCTCTTGATCAACGAAGCGGGAGCGTGGGCAGGAGCAGGGGTGGGGTGGAGGTGAGGACGGGAGGGGGAGGAGGCGAGGGGTGGGGGCGGGCAGGGGGAGGAGGGCGGGGGTGGAGTTAGGGGAGGCGGGCGGAGATGTGGATGGCTATGGCGTCGTGGGCGGGGACGTTGGCGGTGAACCAGCCGTTGGTGTCGACCGTGATGATCGGGCCGGAGCAGGTGCCGGACGAGAAGGTGCCGTGGATGACGTCGCAGTAGCGGCCGGCGGGCAGGCCGGTGTAGTAGGAGCGGCCGTTGATGGCGAAGTCCTCGTCGTTGATGGTGATGAAACCCTTGCCGGTACGGCTGAAGGCGATGTGCTGGGCGCCGTTGTCGTACCAGTTGCTGACGCCGGTGCCCTCGGTGGCGTTGCGGAAGCCGACCATGTTCGCGATGACCGGCCAGCGGTGCTCGCACTCCCAGCCGGAGTAGCAGACCGTGTTGCGGGTCTTGTTGTTGCTGTCCGAGGGTGGGCCCGCGTCGCGGCTGCTGTAGGTGTAGCTGGACATCACCGTCGGCGAGCCGTACGGCCAGGCCAGCATGAAGGCGTTGGCCAGCGCGTAGATGCCCCGGTCGCGGTAGGTGAGCACGCCGCCGTCGTCGCGTTGGGTGTCGTGGTTGTCGATGAAGACCGAGGAGACTCCGCTGGGCAGGTGGCCCCAGCCCGCACCGAAGTTGCGCAGGTACGCCAACCGCTCGGAGCGGAAGACCCGGGCCAGGTCCTTGCCGTAGCGGAACTCGTGCACGTCACCGTTGCCGGTGTACTCCTCGGGCCGGATGGGCTCGCCGGCACCGTAGATGACCTCCTGCACGATGTACGGGCGGCGGTTCAGTCGACTGAGGATGTTGGCGATGTCGGCGGCGGGCATGTGCTTGCTGGCGTCCAGCCGGAACCCGTCGACCCCGAGCGACAGCAGATCGTTGAGGTACGCGGCCAGTCGCGAGCGGACGTAGTCCGAGCCGGTCTTCAGGTCGGCGAGGTTGACCAGTTCGCAGTTCTGCACCTCGTACCGGTCGTTGTAGTTGACGATGTCGTTGTTGCCGTTGCGGCCGCAGTAGTGGAAGTCCTGCGCCTGGTAGATGCCGGGGTAGACGTGGTGCTGGTACGACGATCCGGCCCAGCCGGTGCCACCGCCCGACTGCCCGGACATGTGGTTGACGACGGCGTCGACGATCACCTTGACGCCGGCCGCCTGGCAGGTGGCGACCATGGACCGGAACTGGTCGCGGGTGCCCTTGCGGGATTCGATCCGGTAGCTGACCGGCTGGTACGCCACCCACCACTGGTTGCCGCGGACGTGCTCCTGCGGGGGTGAGACCTGGACGTAGCCGTAGCCCTTCGGGCCGAGGGTGCTGGTGCACTCGCTGGCCACCGAGGGCCAGTTCCACTCGAAGAGGTTGGCGATGACCTTCTTGCTGCCGGTCGGGGCGGCGACGGCCGGGGGTGCCGTCACGACGGTGGGGGCGAGCAGGGTGGCGATCGTGCCGAGGGCCACGATCGCCGTACGGAGTCGACGTCGGTGCATCGGGAGCTCCTGGGGGAGTGAGGGCTGCCTGAATCTTGCATCGATGCTGAAAAATTTCAGCAAGGTTACAAGTTCATTTCATCGACTGTCAACGTATGGATGTGCGTCAGTGCGCGGATCGGGTCTACACGCGCCGGGCGGGGGGACGGTTCGACAACTCGTGGAGATTTTTTCGGCGCGGGCTGATCCGTCCGGCATCCGACTGCGTACTGGAGTGGGGAACAGGGTCGGCCGGTGGTACGCCGCCGCGAGACGATCGAGGAGCACATGGCCCGGGCTATGCAGAACGAGACGACGCCTGCCGTCCGTACCAGCAGCAGCAGTAGAGGCGTCCAGGTGGCCTCCCGCGGTCAGATCCTGGCGCTGTCCGCGTCCGGGCTCGCCGCGGTGTGGGCGCTGGTCATGCTCACCGGCGCCGGCCAGAAGGCGTACGCGATGGGCTTCTTCTTCACCGAGTTCTTCGCCGGGGTGATCGCCCTGGTCGCGCTGAGCCTCACGGTGATGATGGGGCTGCTCTCCACCGACCGGCTGGTGCTGCTCATCCGGCACCGGGTCCTGTTGCAGTCCGCGCACAGGGCCACCGGCATCCTCGGGGTGGCGGGTCTGGGCTTCCACGTGATCACCAAGATCACCACCGGGCGGGCCGGGATGACGGACGCGGCCGTGCCGTTCGTCGGTGGGCGGGGCCTCTACGTCGGGCTCGGCACGATTGCCGCGCTGCTCATGGTGAGCGTGTTGTGGACGGGGATCATCCGGGCCCGGTTCGCCGACATCGGTCCGAAGTGGGTGTGGCGGGCGCTGCACTCCCTGGCGTACCTCTCCTGGCCGTTCGGCATCTTCCACGGCCTCGGTGCCGGCCGCCCGCCGGCCACCTGGGTCAGCCTGAGCTACGGGCTCTGCGTGGTGCTGGTCGTGATGGCGCTGATGGTCCGCCTCTCGGTCACCCTTCAGCGGCGCAGTCGCGAACGGCACCAGGCCGCCGCCCTGAACGAGGCGATGACCGGCAAGGGCAGTGACGAGACCCGGCCGAAGACCCTGCTCGGCAGCCTGACCAAGCGGGCCGGAGAGGGCGAGCGGACCCGCCGCGACACCAGTTGGGCGGAGAGCACCTCCGGCACCTGGGCCAGCCCCACCATCCGGCGCAACGACCCGGAACGCTTCACCGTGCCGGTGGTCCCGGAGCCGGGCACGCTGCGGGGACCCGTCCGCCCCGGGCGCCGGGACGAGGAGTTGGAGCCGTTCGCCCGGCGTACGTCGTGGCGCGACGAGGAGGACCTGGAGCGCGCGGTACGACGGGAGACCGAGTTGCTCGAACCGGTGGCCCGTCGGCGCCGCGATGAGGAGCCGGTCGGGCGGCGTGGTTCCCGCCGCGAGGAGGAACTGGAGCCGGCACCGCGCCGCTCCCGGCTCGACGACGACGCGGAACCGCGTCGTTCCCGACGGGACGAGGAATCGAGCCGGCGCCGCGTCGACCGGCGGGAAGAGGAGTACGAGCCGGTGGCCCGCCGCGCCACCCGACGCCGCGACGCGGAACCGGTGGCCGATGTCGACCGTGAGCCGGGCGGCCGGCGCTACCGCGACGACGAGGCGTACGGCCGCTCGCGGCGGTCCCGGTCCGACGTGGACGCCGGCACCCGCTACTCGGCACCCCCGCAGGGCCTCGTCGACGAGCCGGAGGAGCCCTGGGACAGCCCGCGCCGTTGGGAGTCCACCGCACCCATCTCCGGCGCGCCGATCTCGGGCTCGCCCATTTCCGCTTCACCGATCTCGGGCTCACCGATCTCCGGTTCGCCGATCTCGGCCGCGCCGCGCAGTGGTGGTGGTCGGCACAGCGCCGACGACGACGGCCCGGAGGCGGAGACCGACTACTGGCGTCCCCCGGCCCGGTACGCCCCGGACGACGTCGCCGACGACGACACCCCGACCCTTGTCGACCTGGCCGCCCGGCGGGCTCAGCGGGCGGCCGCGGACAGCCGGCGTCGCCGCCGGGCCGACCCGGACTCGGTCGACGGGGCCTACTGGGCCGGCCTGCGAGGTGAAGCCAAGTGACGATGCGCACCACCGTGCCACCGGTCGCCTGCGTGGGCGAGCCACGGATCACCGCCGGGTTCGCCGAGTTCGGTCGCCTCGACCTGCGGGCGCACGAGATGGTGCACGGCCCGATCAGCCCGATGGAACCGTCCAGCCTGCTGCGACTGGCCGAAGGCATTCAGCTCAAGGGCAAGGGCGGTGCCGGGTTCCCGTTCGCCCGGAAGCTGCGCGCGGTGCTGGAGTCCTGCGAACGCCAGGACCTGCCGCCGGTGGTGGTGGTCAACGCCACCGAGGGTGAGCCGGCCAGCTGGAAGGACAAGGTCATCCTGACCCGGGCGCCGCACCTGATCCTCGACGGCGCCGCCCTGGCCGCGTTCGCCCTCGACGCCGAGGAGATCGTGCTCTGCGTGGCCGACGACCTGATCGGCCGGGACTCCCTGATGGAGGCGCTGGAGGAGCGCCGGATGCCGGTACCGACAAGCGTGGTCACCGTGCCGCACCGCTTCATCAGCGGCGAGGGTGGTGCGCTTGTCAACGGGATCAACGGCCTGCCGCACATCCCGCCCGGTACGAAGAAGCGGTCCAGCGACTCGGGCGTCAACAACCTGCCCACCCTGCTGTCCAACGCCGAGACGTACTCCCAGATGGCGATCGCCGCCCGGCTCGGCCCGTACGAGTACGCGGCGCTCGGCACGGACGACGAACCCGGCACCGTGCTGCTCAGCATCACCGGCGCGGCCAAACGCCACGCGGTGGTCGAGTGCGCCGCCGGCACCCCGCTGCGGGAGATCCTCGAACTCTGCGAGGTGCCCGAGGGGCCGGGCATCCTGATGGGCGGCTACCACGGCAAGTGGATCACCTGGGAGGCGGCGAACAAGGCCGAGGTCTCCCGCAAGGGGCTCGCCGCGGTCGGCGGCACCCTCGGCGCCGGCATCATCGTCCCGCTCGCCAACGACACCTGCCCGCTCGGCGAGGCCGCCCAGGTGGTGCGGTACCTGGCCGGTGAGTCCGCCGGGCAGTGCGGCCCGTGCAAGCGCGGCCTGCCGGACCTGGCCCGCGCCGTCGACCTGGCGGTCTCCGGCAGCGCCCCGGTGGAGGTCGTGCGCGCGGCGGCCGGCGACGTCAAGGGACGCGGCGCATGCAGCCACCCCGACGGTACGTCCCGATTCGCGCTGTCCGCGATGGAGGTCTTCGCCGAGGACCTGAAGAAGCACACCACCGGCGAGGGCTGCGGCCGACGGGTCAAGGGTGTGATGGGCCTGCCCGGTGCGCCCGACCCGGATCCGCAGAAGCTGGTCCTGGACTGGTCCCGGTGCGACGGTCACGGGCTCTGCGCGCACGTGGTGCCGGACTTCATCCGGCTCGACCAGAACGGATACCCCGCCTTCCCGCCCACCCCCGTACCGACCTGGCTGCGGGAGGGCGCGTCGAAGGCGGTCAAGGTCTGCCCCGAGTTGGCACTACGACTGACCAAGGCCTGACGGGCCGCTCCGGCCCGCCCGGCAGCTTCCGACCCTCAGCGGACCGACCCGGCCCGCCACGTGACCCGACGAAGGAGACGCGGATGGGGACGGCACGAACGACCGGACGACTCGCCGCCGCCCTGCTGGCTGTCGCCCTGGCCGGGGCCGGCTGCGGCACCGAGGCGGTCGCGCCGGCGAGTGCGCCGCCCGCCGCCACCCCGGCCGGTAGCGAGGCCACTCCCGCGGGCGGTGCCGTCTCCCCGGGGGCCGCGCCCACCGGCCCGGTCACGGTGCCGGACACCCTCCGGTTCACCGGCAGGACCCTCGACGGTACGGCCTTCGACGCCGCCGGTCTGGCCGGTCGTCCGGTGGTGCTCTGGTTCTGGGCGCCGTGGTGTGCCGCCTGCGCGAGCCAGGCGTGGACGGTGGCCGAGATCGCCCCCGGCTTCCGCGACACCGTGCCGATCATCGGCGTCGCCGGCCTCGGCGAACACCAGGCGATGGCCGACTTCGTCACCGAGTTCGAGTTGGCACCGGTGACGCAACTCGACGACCGTGCGGGGGCGATCTGGCGGCGCTTCGAGGTCACCGAGCAGAGCACCTTCGTGATCATCGACCGGGACGGCCGGGTGGTGCACCAGGGTTGGCTGGACGGGGAGGACCTCACCCGCCGGGTCACCGCGCTGGCCGCCTGATGCCCGAGACGCACCGGCGCCGCCCGCTGCGGCCGGGAGGTGGTTGATGGAGGCCACGCTGTTGCTGGCGCTGACCGCGGGGATGCTCGGCGCGGTGAACCCGTGCGGCTTCGCGATGCTGCCGGCGTACCTGTCGCTGTTGGTCGCCGGGGCCACCGACACCCGCGGCGCGGTACGGCGGGCGCTCACCGCCGCCGCCGCGCTCACCCTCGGGTACGTCGTCGTGTTCGGTGCCTTCGGCCTGGCGCTGGCTCCGGTCGCCGGCTGGTTGCGCCCTCGGCTGCCCTGGTTCACTGTCGGGCTCGGGCTGCTGCTGGTGCTGCTCGGCTGCTGGCTGCTCGCCGGCCGGCGACTGCCCACCCTGCGCCCGTTGGCCCGGGCACCCCGACTGACCCGTTCGCTGCCGTCGATGGTGCTGTTCGGCATGGCGTACGCGATCGCCTCGCTGGGCTGCGCCATCGCACCGTTCCTGGCGATCGTGGTGACCAGCCTGCAGGCCGGTACGCTGCCGCGCGGGCTGGCGCTGTTCGGCGCGTACGCCCTCGGGATGGGTCTGGTGGTGGCGGTGGCCGCCCTCGGCGTGGCCCTGCTGCGCGGGGAGGTGGTGGCCCGGCTGCGCGGCGCCGGCGCGTGGGTGCCCCGGCTCAGCGGCCTGGTGCTGCTGCTCGCCGGCGGCTACGTCGCCTGGTACGGCTGGTACGAGGCTCGCCTGTTCGCCGGCCACCGAGCCGCCCTCACCGACCCCGTCATCCTCACCGCGGCCCGTGTCCAACGCTGGCTGGCCGCCACCCTCGACACCGCCGGCCCCACCACCCTGGCCCTCCTCCTAGCCACCCTCACCGCCCTAACCCTCCTCACCCGCCCCCGCCCCTCCAGCCCCCGCCCCCGCCCCGGCCCCGGCCCCGGCCCTCGCCCCCGCGATCTTGCACTTTCTGCCTCGACAAAAGCGGCGAATGCGGACGTTCCAGCGACCATAAGTGCAAGATCGACGCAGAGATCGACGCCGCCACCAACGACGCAGAGGTCGGCGGTGGCGGGGTGGGGTGAGGGGGAGGGTGGGTCAGCGGGGGGTTAGGCGGTCGGTGCCTAGGCGGGGGCGGAGGACCTCGGGGACCAGGACCGAGCCGTCGGGCTGCTGGAACTGCTCCAGGATGGCCGGGAGGAGGCGGCTGGTGGCCAGTGCCGAGCCGTTGAGGGTGTGGACGAAGCGGGTCTGCTTGCCGCCCGGCTCCCGGTAGCGGATCGCCGCCCGGCGGGCCTGGTAGTCACCGCCCCAGGAGACCGACGAGACCTCCTTGTACTTGCCGGTGCTCGGCATCCACACCTCGATGTCGAGGGTCTTGCGCATCGAGGCGCTGGAGTCGCCGGCGGCCAGCAGGCTGCGCTGGTAGTGCAGGCCGAGCCCTTCGACCAGGCTCTCCGCGTGGGCGACCATCTGCTCCAGCGCGGCGTCGGCCTGCTCGGGCAGGGTGAACTGGAAGATCTCCACCTTGTTGAACTGGTGACCGCGGACCGTCCCGCGCTCGTCCGAGTGCGACCCGGCCGCCTCCCGCCGGTAGCAGGGGGTGTACGCGAACACCCGCAGCGGCAGCGACGCGGTGTCCAGGATCTCGTCCTGGTACGCCCCGAGGATCGCCGTCTCCGCAGTGGGCAGCAGGAACTGCCCGCGCGGGGCGGACTGCTTGTCCAAGTGGTAGACGTCGTCGTAGAACTTGGGGAACTGGCCGGCGGCGAAACCGGCGGTGTCCAGCAGCAGGTGCGGCGGGAGCAGGAACTCGTACCCGGCCTCGATGTTCCGCTCGATCAGCCAGTTGATCAGCGCCCACTCCAGCCGGGCGCCCAGCCCGGTGTACATCCAGAAGCCCGAGCCGCCCAGCTTGACGCCGCGCTCGTGGTCGACCAGCGCCAGCCTCCGGCTCAACTCGACGTGGTCGCGGATCTTCTCGATGGCCGGTGGGGCGCCGAAGGTCTTGACCACCCGGTTGTTTTCCTTGCCGCCGGGCACCACGTCGTCAGCGGGCAGGTTGGGCAGCTCGCTCATCACGGTACGCAGCCGGGACTGCACCTGGTCGAGTTCGGCCTCCAACTCGGCGACCTGCTTGCGGCCGGTCTCGTCGGTCACCTGCGGCTCGACACCGGCCCGCTTGGCCTGCGCGTACGCCCGGGCCTCGGCCTTGCGACGCTGCCGCTCCCCGTCGATGTCGGTGATCAGCCGGCGGCGTTCCCGGTCGAGGTGCTGGATCTCGTCCAGCGCCCGGTCGACCTCGGCGGCATCGAGCCGCTTGGCCAGGGCGGTCGCCACCGCGTCGCGATCCTTACGGATCAACTCCATGTCGAGCATGCTGCTCCGTACCTTCAGGTCAGGCTGACCCGGTGATGCTACCGCCGTACGCGGATCGCCTTGCCCCCCGCACCCGACCGTCCACCGTCCGCAGCGGCTCGGCCGCACAGCCGGATCGGCCTCAGAGTCGGATCGGCATCAGGATGGAGAAGGCGCCCTCGTCGTCCGGGCGGCGGATGGTCAGCGGCGTGAGCGGGCTGTCCAGCTCCAGCGTCAGGTGCCGGCCGCCCGCCGCGTCCAGCGCGTCGAGCAGGTACTCGCCGTTGACTCCGACCCGCAACTCGGTGCCGTCCGCGCCGGCCCGGTCAGCACCGGCGGCCAGGCCGGGACGATCCGGATCGCGCAGGTCGTCGGGGCCGAGCAGGCGGAGCCGGTCCGGCGGGCCGAGACCGAGCACCGTCACCGGCCACGACCGGCCGGCGTACTCCCGTACGACCGTGGGCCCACCGGCCCGCAACGCGGTGACCAGCCACTCCGCGTCGACCGGTACCCGTCGGGTCGGCCCGGTGGCACCGGATCGTGGCAGCAGCGCGTGGTAGTCCGGGAAGTCGTACGGCAGCGCGGTGGCCCGCAGCTCCTGCCCGGCCACGTCGGCGACCAGCGACGAGCCGGACACGGTCAACTCGACCAAGACCCGATCAGCGCCAGCGGATGCGGATGCGGATGCGGATGCGTCGAGCAGGTGGCGCAGGGCGTCCACCGTGTCCAGCGGCAGCAGGGTCCGTACCGCCGGGCCGTGCACCGTCGCCTCGGCAGTCGCCACGGCCAGCCGGTGCCGGTCGGTCGCCACCAGTTCCAGGCCCGAGTTGGTCACGTCGAACAGCACACCGGTCAACGCCGGCACCGTGGGGTCGGTGCCGACGGCGAACCGTACGGCGTCCACGGCGGCGGCCAGCGCGGCACCGGTCAGGGTGAGTCGGGTGATCCCGGGCTGGTCGGCCGGCAGCAGCGACCGCAGCCGGGACACCTCGCGACGCGCGTCGGCCAGCCCCTGCTCCAGCCGCCGCAGGTGCGTGTCGAGCAGCCGGTGCACCAGCGCCGGTTCGGCGCGTACCGCCTGGGCGATCTCGGCGACCGGCATGCCGACCCGGCGCAGGCCGGCCACCAGTTGCGCCGGTGCCACCTGGTCGTCGGTGTAGCGGCGGTAACCGGTGACCGGGTCGACCCAGGCGGGCACCAGCACCCCGGCGGCGTCGTAGAACCGCAGGGCGCTCACCGTGAGCCCGCTGGCCCGGGCCAGCTCGCCGATGCTGCGCAGGTCACTGTCCACGCCGCGATCCTGCCCCCTCGACCTGCTTGAGGGTCAAGCCGCCGTCGCCCGTCCTTCGTCCAGGACCCCGAAGGTGAGGCCGGCGGTGGTGAGGCGGTGCAGCAGGGCGTCGCCCATCGCGGTGACCGGGGTGACCTGCCCGGCGGTGGGCGGCAGGTCGTCCAGGGCCAGGCAGAGCGCCGACTCGGCGAGCATCTTGGCGGTCTCGTCGTAGCCCGGATCTCCACCGGCCACCTCGGTGACCACCCGCCGGTCGCCACCGCGACCCACGAACCGGACCCGGAACCACGACTTCGCCCGCTGCTCGGGGCTCGGTCCCTGGCCGGAAGCGAGCCGGCCGAGCAGCCAACGCCGGGTCGGCGGCAGCTTCACCAGCGCGGTCAGCGCGCCCAGGCCGGCGCCGGCGACCAGCACCGTCGGCAGCCGCCGTACCGCCGCGAAGTGCCGGTAGCGGAAGTCCGGCCCGTACTCCGGGCGGGCTGCGGCCGATCGGCGGACCACCTGCGGGTCGATGGTGGGCAGCGGCACCGCCCAGACCGGCAGATCGCGGGAGCGGGCCACCTTGCCGGGCACGGCCCGCACCTGGCGGCCGGTCGGGCGCGGCTCGACGGCGCGGCGTTCGCGGGCCGCCCGGGCGGTCTCGGCGGTACGCGAGAAGGCGGTCAACGCCGAGTGGTAGGTGCCCGCGGAGACCCGGCCACCGGCGCGTACGTAGCCGTCCACGGTGATCGGCACGTCGGCCGGCAGATGCTTGATCGTGAACCAGACCCCCAGGTCGTGGGGGATCGAGTCGAAGCCGCAGGCGTGCACCAGCCGGGCACCGGTGCGTACCGCCTCGGCGTGGTGGCGCACGTACATCAGGTCCACGAACTCCGGCTCGCCGGTGATGTCCAGGTAGTCGGTGCCGGCGGCGGCACAGGCGGCCACCAACGGTTCCCCGTGCCGGATGTACGGCCCGACGGTGCTGGCCACCACCCGCGTGGCATCGGCCACCGCCCGCAGCGAAGCCGGGTCGGTGACGTCGGCGGTGAGCAGCGGCAGTTCCGCCAGCGCCGGGTCGACCGCGGCCAGCCGGTCACGGACCGTGGCCAGCTTGTCGGGGTTGCGTCCGGCGATCGCCCAGCGCAGCCCGGGTGGGGCGTGCCGGGCCAGATAGTCGGCGGTGAGCCCGCCGGTGAAGCCGGTCGCCCCGAACAACACGATGTCGTACGCCCGCTCCGCCGTCATGCCGAGATGATGCCAGCCGGAACGCGTCACCGCTGCGCACCGGTCACCGGTCCCGGCCGGTCGGGGGCAGCTCACCGGTCTCGGCGAGCTGCTTGGCCTGCCACAACGCGTGGCGGACCGCGAGCTGTGGTTCGTCACCGATCAGGTGCGCGGCCAGCCCGGTGGGCGCGGGTTCGGTGACCGGTCGGGCGGCCAACTCCGTACGCCGACCGTCGGGCGGGCTCCGCAGCTCGACCTGGACGGCGCCGTCGAGGCGGCGCAGCGGCTCCGGCCAGACCCCTTCCGGCAGCACCTCCCCGGGTGGCCGGGCGATGGCCACCACCTGCCACGGCTCGGGCCACCGGCGGGCGGAACGGGAACGCCGTCTAAGCCGGCGGACGACGGCGGCGCGTACGGCCCGGAGCAGGGCGGCGCCGAGGACACCCGTCACCGCGAGTGCCGTTCTGAGCTGTCCCACCCGTCACCTCCCGTGCTCCGCGCGATCTCCATGGTCAGCGCGCTCCGGGTGAACCGGGCTCCTCCCGAAGGGGTGAACCGCCCGGTGCCGGGTAACCGCCGGACCGCAGGGCCTGGGGAGAGTGGACGCGTCCGTGGGGGTGGGCCGGATGCCGGATGACCGCAGCGAGGTCCGGGTTGCCGCACGGGCCCGTACGCCGGGCGGGCCGGCCGTGCTGGCGTCCCGCCTGTCGCCCGCCGTGCTGCCCGAGCCGGTGGTGCTGCGGCCACGGCTGGCCCGGTTGCTCGACGAGGCCGTGGCCCGGCCGGTCACCCTGCTGCGTGCCCCGGCGGGCTGGGGCAAGACGACGTTGCTCGCCTCGTGGCGGCGCACGGCCACGCAGCGCGACTCGGGCACCCCGCCGCCGGCCTGGGTCTCGGTCGAGGCCGGCGACGACGCCGAGCGGCTCTGGGCGTACCTCGCGGCGGCCCTGCGCTCGATCGTCGACGTGGCGGCCACGCCGATTCCCGACCGGCCACCGGGCCCGGACGAGTTGGAGGTGCTCGCCGCCGCGCTGGCCGCCCGGGAGCAGCCCGCGGTGCTGGTCCTGGACGACCTGCACCGGGTCACCGACCCGGCGGCGGTGGCCGGGCTGGAGTTCCTGCTGCGCCACACGGATCAGCGGTTACGTCTGGTGGTGACCGGACGCTCCGGCCCACCGCTGGCCGTGCAACGTCTGCGGCTGGCCGGTGAGTTGACCGAGATCGGACCGGACGAACTGGCCTTCACCGGCGACGAGATCGCCGACCTGTTGACCGCGCACGCGGTGGCGGTCCCGGTGGCCGCGGTACGGCGACTGAGGCAGCGCACCGAGGGTTGGGCGGCGGCGCTGCGGATCGCCGCGCTGGCGCTGCGCCAGCAACCGGATCCGGAACGCTGGATCGACCAGCTCGGTGCCGACCACCCGGAGATCGGCGGCTACCTGCGCGAGGAGGTGCTCGCCGGGCTGACGCCGCAGGACCGCGAGCTGCTGCGGCGGGCCGCGGTCGCGGACACCGTCTGCGCCGGTCTCGCCGCTGCGCTGACCGACGACCCGACCGTCGAGGGGAGGCTGAGCGGTCTCGCCGAGGACGCCGGGTTGCTGCACCACGACGGGGGACGCCCGGCGTGGTACCGCTGTCATCCGCTCCTGGCGGACCTGCTGCACCGCGAGTTGGCTCGGTTGCCCGCCGACGAGCTGCGTGACCTGCACCTTCGTGCCGCCGGCTGGTATGCCGGCAACGGCCGACCGGCCGAGGCGTTGCGGCACGCGCTGGCCGCCGAGGACTGGGTCAGCGCCGTCGACCTGTTCGTCACCCGGTGGCCGGAACTCGTCGGAAACGACCGGGTCGACCGGGACGTCCCCGCCGCGGCACCTCCGCCGGAGGCGGTGGCGCGGGATCCGGAGCTGGCGCTGGCCTGTGCCGCCGACCGGGCCCTGCACGGCGACCGGGAGGCGGCGCGGGCGCAGCTGCGGCTGGCCGCCGAGCACGGCGGCGCGCTGCCCGAGCCACGTCGGGGCCGGTTCGGCCGCCTGGCCGCCGCCGTGACGCTCACCCTGGCCCGGTCGACCGGCGACCCCGAGACGGTACGCACCGCCGCCGCCCGGCTGCTCGCCACCGCCTCCGCAGCGGGCGTCGCCCCGGTGGCCCGCGTCGAGGAACGGGCCGCCGGGCAGACGCCTCGTGGCGACGCGGGTGACGACGCCGACGTACGGGCGGTGGCCGGCACCGAACTGGCCCGGCTGGCGCTCGACGCCGGGGAGCTGACCGAGGCGGCCGACGGGTTCGCCGCGTCGTTGACGGCCGCCCGGGTGACCGGCCGACTCCGCCCCGAACTGGTCTGCGCCAGCCGCTGGGCGTTGCTGGCGGCGCTGCGTGGGCACCTGGGGGCGGCCGAGGAGGCAGCCCGGGCCGCACTCGCGCTGCCGCCCTGCCAGGGCTGGTCGGCCCAGCTGGACTGCGGGTACGCGTACCTGGCGCTGGGGTTGGTGGCGCTGCACCGGGACCAGCCGGCGGAGGCCGCGGCGAACCTGACGCTGGCCGCGGCGGCGACCGGCGACGCACCGGCCGGTGCGGTGGCGGCCTGGTGCCACTCGATGCTGCGTCACGACGAGGGTGACCTCGTCGAGGCGCACCGCCTGCTCGGGCAGGCTCGGGAGTGCTGGTCGCAGCGCTCCGGCCCGGTGGCGGCCTGGTTGCTCGCCACCGACGTGGATCTGCACGCGGCCCGAGGTGACCTGTCGACCGCCCGCGAGCTGGCCGCCGCCGGGATGGCGCGGTTCACCTCACCGACGCAGGCCGGGCCGGCCTTCCCGGCAGCCGTGCTGTCGGTCGCGGCGGCCCGGGTGGAACTGCGGGCCGGTGACCCGCACGCCGCCGCGCGGCTGCTGCCGGACTGGGCCGCCGGGCCGGCAACCGACTGGCCCCTACCGGTACGCCTCGACGCCGCGCTGCTCGACGCGGTGCTCGCCGGGCGCGGCGGCGACGAGCGCCGGGCCGGGCGCACCCTGGAACAGGCGCTCGACCTCGCCGCCCCCGACGGGTACCGCCGCCCGTTCACCCGCGCTGAGCCGGGCCTGCGTCACCTGCTCACCGCCCACCTCGACGCCGGTACGGCGCACTGGCCGACGGTCAGTGACCTCGTCCGGGCGGTGGACCCGCCGACGGACCTCGCCGCGTCCGGTGCGTCGGTGGCCCCGCTCGACGAGCCCTTGACCGAGCGGGAACTGACCATCCTGCGCTACCTGCAGAGCATCCTGTCCAACGTGGAGATCGCGGCCGAGCTGTCGGTGTCGGTGAACACGGTCAAGACGCACGTGCGCAACATCTACCGCAAGCTCGACGCCACCCGACGCCGCGACGCCGTCCGCCGGGCCCGCGAACTCCACCTCATCTGAGTGGGCGGTGCCGGCGGGCCGTAGGCGGACGACGTCCCGTCACCGGATCCGGGCGGCCGGAACCGGCGGCGACGGTGGCCGGATCAGGTGGTGGCCGGATCAGGTGGTGGTGGCGGCGTCGACGGTGGCCAGCAGGGTGGCCAGGTCGAAGTCGCCGTCGTGGCGGGTGTCGTTGACGAACAGGGTCGGGCTGGCGTCCACGCCGCTGCGGATGCCGCTGACGAAGTCGTGTCGGATCCGGTCACCACCGGCGTGTCGACCGATCTCCGCGTCCACCTCGTTCACCGGCAGCCCGAGCTGCTCCACGCCGAGCATCAGGTGCACCCGGTCCAGCTGCTCCTGGTGCTCGTAGAGCCAGTCGTGCATCTCCCAGAACCGTCCCCGCCGTCCGGCGGCCTCGGCCGCCTCGGCGGCCATCTCGGCGTACGGGTGCAGGTTCGCGATGGGGAAGTGCCGGTAGACCAGGCGGACGGTGTCGGCCCGCTCTCGGAGCACCTCCTGCAGGCTGGCGTGCGCCTGGCCGCAGAAGGGGCACTGGTAGTCGCCGTACTCGACGATGGTCACCGGCGCGTCCGTCGGACCTCGGACGTGGTCGTGTTCCGTGACGGGTGTGCGGAGCCGCGCAGTGACCTGCAGTGGTGTGGTCAGCTGATCGGTCATGAGTGCCAGACTGCTGCCCGGCCGGGTGAGGAGGGCTCACCCGGCCCGGGTGGTTGCGGCGTACGCCGCCGGGGCGCTCAGCGCAGCACAGGTGCCACGGCGATGTGGTTCTGTACCTCCCGGATGCCCGGCGCGGACCAGACGACCCGCTCCACCTCGGCGCGTTCGGGCATCGAGTGCACCAGACCGCCCAACAGCACGGTGTCGCCGTGCACCCGTACCGTCACCTGCTCGGCGTCGGTCGCCCGGTTGCGGGCCAACGCGTCGACGATCCGGTCGGCCAGCCTGCTGCCGTCGGGACGCACCGTCGGCCGTACGGTGATCCCGTTGCTGATTCCGCGTACGCCGTTGAGCTGGTTGACCGATTCCTCCGCGGCGCGGCGTTGGTACTCCCATTCGACCTGGCCGTGCAGGGTGACCCAGCCGTCCGCGACCGTCACGTCGAGCTGCTCCACCGGCACGAAGGCACGCCACTGCAGGGCGTGTTCCACCGCGGTGGCGATCTCCGGATCGGTGCGCTCCGCACCGGTGATCAGCCGTACGGCGATGTCGTTGGCGACCACCCGGACCTGGGCGACCCGGTGTGCCGCGCGTTCCGCCGCCCACTTCTTGGCGTAGCTGTCCACCCGGCCGGTCAGCGTCACCACGCCCTCGGCCACGGTCACCCCGATCTCGTGCGGCTGTACGCGGGGCTCCCAGTCCAGTTCGTCGAGTACCGCGGAACGGATGTCCTGATCGATGCGGTTGATCGTCGAGATGCTGGCCATCGCCTTGCTCCTCCCTTGCCGGCGTGGCGCGGCCCGCTTTGCCGGGTCCGCGGCACTCAGCCTGGTGGCGGTCCGGGTGATCCGGCCTCACCCGGGTCGGAGGAGGTCCGTGGGAGCGCTTCCATTTGCTTCCCGAAACGGTTAGGGTGAGCCCATTCCTCGGGTGCGGGAGCCAATCGCGCCGGTGCCGGAGCCAGGGCAGCTCCGTTGGGTGTCTGCTGTGCGTCCACCCACCTCGGTCACGGGGTGTGGGGCGTCTCCCCCCGAGAGGAACTCAGATGCGGAGAGGTCTCGTCGATCCGGCGGTGTCCGCGCCCGGCTGTGCCGGCGCCGGACCCGTCCTGCGAGCCCGACCGGGGGCACCGTCCGCCGCGACCACGCCACCCACCACCGGCACCGTACGCCTGAAGGCCCGGCCCGCTAAGGAGGGCGAACTGTGGCTGGCTGGGCAGGGTGGGCCGGGGCGTCGCACCGGAGCCACCCGCCTCACGTCGACGACCGTCAGCAGCGCGGGCTTCTTCTTCCCCGAGCCCGACCGGCCAGACGGCGTCGCCCCCGGGTCCGTCCGCGTCCACCCCGGCCACCGGCCCGGCCGCGTTCCCGACCCGCCCGCCGCCGTCGGGCGGCTGTCCGGCCGCCTGCCTCAGCGCCGGCTCGTGACGCGAGTGAGCTTCCGACGACCACCACCCGCACCACTCGCTGGCCGTCCACACCCGGTCAGCGCAACGGACCCCGTCCGACCGGATCGGTCGGACGGGGTCCCGTCCCGAGCTGAGCCCGTTCGACGCCAGCAGGGTGAAGGCCGCCGCTCAGCGGTCGGTCTCGGCGGGGGAGTCGGGGCGCTCGACGTCCACGAACTCGATGTCGTCGACGGACCGGTCACGGCTGCCCGCGGCGCGGGCAGCGGTGCCGGCAGCCCAGCCGAGCGCGGCACCGACCAGCGCCGCGCCGATCAACAGGGTCCACGGCAGGGCGGGACGGCGACCGGCCAGGGCGTCGAAGGCCCGGGTGGCCCGGCGGCGGGCCTCCTCGGCGGCCGATCCCACCAGCTCCCCGGCGTCGTCGGCCAGCCCCGCAGAGGTGTGCCGGGCGGAACGGGCGGTGTCCCGGAGGTTGTCACCCGCGGTACTCACCGCCGACACGAGGTGGTGCCAGGCGTCGTCCGCGATCCGCTCCGGCTTGCTGCGGCGTTCCAGCAGGTTGGTTCCGAACATGGTTCCCTCCTCGACAGGACCGAGGCCGGTGCCCGCATGAGACCTCCTCGGCGGCTTGCCCGGCGTGCGGCGGGGGTACGCCTTCGGAGGCTGTGCCCCGCCGGATGCCCCCGCAAACCGGATCAGCGGGACGACACCACCGCGACGGCAGCCCGGGCGAAGTCGTCGTCGTCATCGTCGTCGTCATCGCCCCCGCCGCCGAAACCGCAGGCCAGGACGAGGGTGAGCAGTGCACTGACGCCGGCCAGGGTGGCGAGCCTGCGAAGCATGTCGTCGTCCTCTCATCGATTCGGTCAGTGGTGATGCTAGGCACATTCCTGCCCTGACCGCAGCCCGGCTACCAGCGGAGCCGGCCTCACGGCGGACGCCTCGCCGCGCTGGATATCGAAACCGCTGGCATCGGCCCGCTACCCTGGTTCGACGGCGTGGGCTGGCGCGCGGTGTGGAATAGCGGCCAGCGCGTCGAGTGATAGGACATGAAAAGTCCGGACAAGGGCGACTTGGCACGCCCCTGTCCGCGAATTGCTCATCCCGAGGGGTGGCGACCGAGGCCGTTGGAGGAATACTCTCGGTCGCGGCCCGCGTACTGATGAGGCGCCCGTCGTACGGGCGAGTGGAGGTGCTCGCGTGAGCCTGTCGATCCTGCAGACGGTTCGGCCTGGTGGTGTCATCGAGATCGCCCCGCGAGGGGAGATCGACGTCGACACCGCGTACGAAGTGAAAGAGGCCATCGCCGAGGTGCTGGCCAAGGGCCGGCCGGCCCGGATCGAGCTCAACATGCGGCTGGTCACCTTCATCGACTCGGTAGGCATCAGCGCGATGGTCGCCGGATTCCAGACTGCCGAGGTCAGTGGCGTGAAACTGGTCGTGACCGAGCCGAGCCGGTTCGTGCACCGGCAACTCTGGGTGACCGGCCTGCTCGGCCTGTTCGGCGCCCCCGAGCCGTACTACGCGGGGGCCGCCACACCCGAGGTCCTTCCGGGGGCCTGACCCCTCATCCGGCGTCGAGGCCGGACAGATCAATATCGGTCGCCTCGGTGATGGCCCTAACCGCCGTCACCGAGGCGTAACCCTCGGCGAGCAGGGCCAGGTCGGTACCGGGCTGCACCGCCTGACCGGGCTCCTCCAGCGACGTGCGGACGAAACCGTGACCGGATTCGGCGACCGTCATCTGCACCTGGCCGAAGGTGGCCAAGCTGCCTCGGCGTACCCCGCGAAGCCGCTCGTACGGCAGATCCGGCGCGTTCACGTTGAGCACGCTCGCCACCGGCCCGGTGGGTAACCTGGGCAGCAGGTCCAGCGCGACCCGGGCGGCGGTCGCCCAGTGCCGGTCGGCGTCGCGTACCCGTGCGGCGGCGGCCACCGCCGCACCGCCGCTGGCCGCGGTGGCCTCACCGGCCGACAGGACGTCCAGGGACACCGCCATCGCCGCACAGCCGTTCGCGGCGGCGGTGAACGCGGCACCCACGGTGCCGGAGTGCAGCACCGCGCGACCGGCGTTGGCACCACGATTGATTCCGGACAGCAGCACCTGCGGCGGTGGCCCGAAAGCGCCGTGCACGGCGATGAGCGCGATGAAGCCGGGAGAACCGCCGACCGCGAAGGCGGGCATGCCGTCCAGGTCCGGTAGCGGGTGCTGGTGGACCACCACCCGACCGTCCTGCTCGATCGCGCTCATCGCGGCGCTGGTGCCGCTGGCCTCCTCCAGCGGGGCGGCCACCACCACGTCCAGACCCCGGTCGACGGCGGCCCGGGCCAGCGCGTGGATGCCGGGAGCGGCGATCCCGTCGTCGTTGGTGATCAGGACCCGCAGCGTCATCGCCCGCCCGCCCGGTGGGCCAGCTCGTCGGGGGTCGTGCGGTGCTGCGGCCGGATGCTCGCCGGCTCCAGCTGCACCCGCTCCACCAGGCCGGTGATCGAGTCGACCCGGCCGGTGCCCAGCCCGTGGCGCGTGACGTTCAGCGCACCCGCCGCCGCCCCGGTACGGATGGCGGTGCGGACGTCGCCGCCCTGGGCCACCACGGCGGCCACCCCGGCGGTCATCGAGTCGCCCGCGCCACGCGGGTCGGCCGCTTCCAGTTGGGGCATCAGCACCTCGAACACCTCGCCGTCGACCAGGGCCAGCGCCGGCTTCTCGGCCCGACTGACCACCACGTTCTCCGCGCCGGCGGCGTGCAGGTCGTACATGGCGCGGGTGAGCTGTTCCTCGTCGTCGTCGGCGGCTCGGCCGTCCGCGATCAGCTCCTCGTGGCTGACCTTGAGGAAGAACACGCCGCTGTCCACGACCGCCGTCAGGTGTTCGCCACTGAGGTCCACCACCACCCGGCTGCCGTTGGCGCCGAGGTCGGCGGCGAAGCGCCGGTACAGGTCGGCGGGCACCAGTGACGGGTCGTTCGGACCGCTGAGCACGCACACCTCCGCGCGTAGCCCTTCGCTGAGGGCGAGGTTGTACAACTCGTCCAGCTCGTGCCGGCTCAACGGTTGGCCGGGCACGTCGACGATCTCCTGCCGGGTGCCCCCGCGGCGGTCGTGCACGTACCCGCCGCTGCCGCCGGAGTCGCGGTTCACCAGCTTGAGGTCCACTCCCTCGCTGACCAGCAGCGGCGCCAGGACCTCCCCGATCTCGCCGCCGAGCGCCGTGCAGAGCACCACGTCGACACCGAGCGACAGCACCATCCGGGCCTGCCAGACGCCCTGTCCGCCGGGGTGCAGGTGCAGCTCCGGTACGTCGCTGGGCTGGTCGACGGTGACGGTCAGCAGCGGTGTGGGCGCGAAGACCATGACGTGCCCGGTCACCGGGCCCACCCGCAGGTGCCGGACCGGGTGAACCGCGTGGTGGGTTGTCTCATGCGAGTTGCGCCCCCTCGTGGCGAAATGTCCACTTCCGTCTTAGACGGTAACCAAGGTGGCGGATTCGCGCGCGTCGACGGGCGGGGGAGTGCGGCGTTTCGCCGTGCGGGCACGATGCGACGCCGCCGGGTGGAAGTCCCACCCGGCGGCGTCGTGTGAACGGGTCAGTACACCGACAGGTGCACGTGGTTGGTGTGGTCGCTGGACGGGTCGCCGCGACCGCCGCTGTAGGACTTCCAGCCGCTGCTGGGCAGCCAGATCTGCTTGTACCAGATCACGTAGAGCACGGCGAGCCGGTCGGCGTTGTTGACGAAGTACGCCGCCAGGTTGTTGCCGTACGTCCGGTCGCCGCCCGTGGCGACCCCACCGAAGCCGTTCTTCTGCGCGGCGAAGTCGCAGGCCCGGCCCTTGGGGTGCTCGCCCGAGCCGCCCGAGCGGTAGCAGGAGACGTACCGGGTGAAGCCGGCCGCCTTGGCCTGGTTGAGCGCGTGCAGCGTGCGCGGGGTGATGCAGCCGTTGGCCGGGGTCGGGTCGTTGACACTGCACGACTCCGAGGGCCACGAGCCGTCCGAGTTGCGGGGCGCGGGCTTGGCCGTCGGGCTGGAACCGCCACCACGGCTCGGGGTGCGGGCGGCGCGTTCCGCGGCCTGGGCGCGTTCGGCCGCCTCCGCCCGCTCGTTGGCCACGGTCAGTGCCCGCTCGGCCTGGTCCTTGCGCTTGGCCATCACCGCGACCTGCTTGCGCTGCTCCTGGACCTCGACGTCCAGCGCCTGCTTGGTCCTGCTGACCTCGTCGCGGGTGGCCCGCAGCTCACCCAGGGCACGCTCCTCGTTGGCGGCCACCGCGTCCAGCGCCGCCGCCCGGTCCATGAAGCCGGCCGGAGAGCCACTGTTGAGCAGCGCCGACGCCGCGCCGAGCCGGCCGCTGCGGTACGCCTGTGCGGCGATCTCGGCGACCTTGGCACCGCGTTCGGTGAGCTGGTTCTCGGTGGCGGTGAGCTGTGTGGCCAGTTGCTTCTGTCGCTTGACCGAACGGTCCAGCGCGGCCTTGGCGTCGAGGT
Organism: Micromonospora fiedleri; assembly: GCF_016774385.1. Classification (NCBI taxonomy): domain Bacteria; kingdom Bacillati; phylum Actinomycetota; class Actinomycetes; order Micromonosporales; family Micromonosporaceae; genus Micromonospora; species Micromonospora fiedleri. The sequence continues at coordinate 670,274 of NZ_JAETXL010000002.1, read as the reverse complement.
AGCCCTTGCTGGCCGCCTCCAGTTGGGCGCGCAGCGCCGGGGTGCCCCCCTCGTCACCGACGTCGGCGGGAGCCGCCGCCAGTAACCCGTGTGCCGCGGCCGGGCCGGGAACGAGCGCGACGCCTACGGCGAGAGCGAGCGCCGCGCAGATCAGGGCCGCCGTTCGGGCGGCCGGTTTCACGGTTGCCACTGCTGGCATGCACATGTCCTTCCGTCAGCCGCCGACCGGGTTAGCTGACGGGTTCGGGACGGAAGATCCCTACCGCGCGTGCGCGGATGCACCCCAGGAACATGGTTCCCCGGCTCGCCCCTGCGGGCGATTAGGCGGCGACCACCGCCGGCACCGGTGGGTGCCGCCTGGCGGAGGCCGGGTCCGAGCCTACCGGTGCTGCTGTGACCCGTGCAGCCGGTGTGACTCGTGGTGTTCGTCCGGTCACCAGGAAATCGGACGAAAGTATCATTTGTGGCGAATTGCGGTAGCTCGGTGTCAGGTGGCCACATCGACCGTGGTGAGCCGCTGGGTGGCCCGGGACAGCGCGACGTAGAGCGTACGCACACCGGAATCGGGCACCGCGCGGATCTCACTCGGCGCGACCAGCACCACCGCGTCGTACTCCATGCCCTTGGCCTCCAGGCTCGTCACCACCTGCAGGCGGTCGCCGCCGAGGCCATCGAGCCAGCCCGTCACCTCGTCCCGCCGCGGCACCGGAGTGATCACTCCGACGGTGCCCTCGACCTCGCCGAGCAGGGTGCGCGCGGCCGACACCACGCTCGTCGTCAACTCGGCGGCCGGCACCACGAGCTGCACCGGGTCGACTCCGGTGGAGCGGACCGCCGTGGGCAGCGGGAGATCCGGGTACACCCGGCGGATCTCCTCGGCCGCCACCGCGAAGATCTCCGCCGAGTTGCGGTAGTTGGTGGTGAGGGTGAACCGGTGACGCGGACGCCGACCCAGGGCCTGCTCCCGAGCGCGGTTCAGCTCCTGCGGGTCTCCCGTCCAGGCGGTCTGCGCCGGGTCACCGACCACGGTCCACGAGGCCAACCGGCCCCGCCGGCCGATCATCCGCCACTGCATCGGCGAGACGTCCTGCGACTCGTCGACCACCACGTGGGCGTAGTCCCGGTAGTCCTCCGGGCGTTCGCGGGCGGCCTGTCGGGCGGCCCGCTGCCGGTCGGCGAAGGTGCTCAGCTCCCGTACGCCGCCGGCCAGCTGGAACGGATCCCGCTTGGCCCGGGCCGGGCGTACCGGCTTACCGAGCAGCGTGTCCAGCTCGTCGAGCAGCGCGGTGTCGGCGACCGTCGGGCCGTGAGTGGCCAGCCCTCGGTAGGCCTCGCCCAGCAGCCGGATCTCGGCCCCGGACAGGATGCCACCGGCGTACCGGCGCAGCCGCTCGTGGTCGGCCAGCCAGCCGAGCACGTGCCGGGGATGCAGCCGGGGCCACCAGGCCTTGAGGAACTCCCGGAAGTCGCTACGGTCGATCAACTCGTCCTCGAAGGCGCGCTGCTCGGGCAGGCCGGCGATGCCCAACCGGCGGGCCTGGGCCCAGAGCGCGGCGAGGATGCCGTCGAAGCCGGCCCGGCGTACCTCGTTGCGGCGGGCGCCACGGGGCAGCGCACGGTTCCAGACCGTGTTCAGCTCGGCCCGCTCCAACCGCAGCAGCTGTCCCCGGTAGAGCAGCCGCAACTCGGTGGGGGCGCCCGGCGCGGTGTCCCGCACGGCGCGCTCCAGGACCCGCCGCATCCGCAACGATCCCTTGATCGCGGCCACCCGGGGCGGGTCGGTGCGGGTGGCGACCAGGCCGGGGAAGATGCTGCCCAGCGACTGCAGGGTGGCGTTGTCCTCGCCCAACGACGGCAGCACCGAGGCGATGTAGGAGACGAAGACCGAGGACGGGCCGACGACCAGGATGCCGCCTCCGGCGTACCGGCTCCGGTCGGCGTAGAGCAGATAGGCGGCACGGTGCAGGGCCACCGCCGTCTTGCCGGTGCCGGGGCCGCCGGAGACGAGCGTCACCCCGGAACCGGGGGAGCGGATCGCCTCGTCCTGCTCACGCTGGATGGTCGCGACGATGTCGCGCATGCCCCGGCCGGTGGTGCGGGACAGGGCCGCCAGCAGCGCGCCGTCGCCCACCACCGGCATGTCCGGCGGTGCGGCTTCCGGGTCGAGCAGGTCGTCCTCGATCCGGGTGACCCGTTCCCCGCTGGACTGGATCGTGCGGCGGCGTACCACGCCGAGCGGCTCGGCGGGAGTGGCCTGATAGAACGCGGCGGCGGCGGGAGCCCGCCAGTCGACCACCAGGGTGCTGGCGTCCTCGTCGCGGATGCCGAGCCGCCCGACGTAGATCACCTGCCCGTCCCGCAGGTCGAGGCGGCCGAAGACCAGCCCTTCGTACTCGGCGTCGAACAGGTGACGTCGCTGCGCGGCGTGGAAGACCATCGCGTCGCGTTCGACGAGTGCGCCGAAGTTGCCGACCCGGGCCAGCCGGTAGCCGTCCCGTTCGGCGCGCACCGCCCCGCGCCGCAGCTCGGCCAGTCGTGCGTACACCCGGTCGAGATGCCGTTGCTCGACGGCGATCTCCTGATCCAGGGTGCTCTGATCCACCGCTCGTGCTCCTCGTCCCGCCGCCCGGCCAACCGCACGAGATTACGCCCCACCGTCCACGTGCAAGGAAGGGCACCTTGTTAACGCCTCAGGTAGAGCAGGGGTCCCTTGTTAACAGCCGTGGACGGGGCTGGTGTCGACGACCCGGCGCAGCACGCCGGAGAGGGCCCCGTTGACCTCCTCTGGGCGTTCCATCATCAGCATGTGGCCGGCGCCGGGGCACACCACCAGGTCGGTGGCGGGCAACGCCTCGGCGATCGACTCCGCGCACGGCGGTGGGGTGAGCCGGTCCCGGTCCCCGACCAGGGCCGCCGCCGGCAGATGGGCCAACGCGGCGAGGGTCTCCAACCGGTGCTGGGCGCCGATCGACGCCCGAAACCCGCCGATCGAGCGCAGCGAGGCACGGGCCACCGCCGAGGTGACCAGGCGGATGTCCGCCGGATCGCAGCGCTCACCGAAGAGCATCCAGCGGATGCTGGGCTGCAACGCCCGCAGCAGGGCCCGGGGCGGACGCCACGAGCCGCAGCGGGCCAACACCCCGGCCCCGGTGGTCTCGGCCAACCGGATGATCCGGGCGATCCGCGGCGAAAGGCCGTAGACGGTGTGCGTGTGCCCCTCGGCGGTGGTGGAGACGAAGAGCAGTCCGGCCGTACGGTGCGCGAAGTGCTCGGGGTGGCGGTGGGCGTACTCCATGATCGTCATGCCGCCCATCGAGTGGCCGACGAGCACCACCCGGCCGCCGGAGGAGACAGTGTCCAACACGGCGGCCAGATCATCGCCGAGCTGGGCGAGGGTGGCCGTGGGCAGCGCCATGCAACTGGACCGGCCGTGCCCGCGCGCGTCGTAGGTGACCACCCGCACCGACGGATACGTCTCGCGCAGCGCCGCCACCTGCCGGTGCCAGCTGCGCCCGTCCAGCGTCCAGCCGTGCAACAGCACCACGGTGACCTCGGCGTCCGCCGGTCCGCTGGCTTCCACATGCAGGCGTACGTCGTCAGGAAGCCGTACCTCGACCTGCTCTGGCATCGCCACCTCCCCCATGGCCGCGCGAGTGCGCAACACCGGGGATACCCGGTGGTAACACCGGCTACCCGCCATGACACCACGAGAACCGCGATGTTGAGAAGATTCCGGTTTGGGCCCCCTGCTCGACCGGCCGGGCCGGAGACGACGAAACGCCCGCCGGGCAGACCCGACGGGCGTTTCGTGGTGGTACGTGAGGCTGGCTCAGCCCTCGAAGACGCCGGCCTCGACCAGGCGCTTCTCGGCGGCGTCCCAGCCGTCGCCCGGGTGGGCGGCGTTGAGGCTGTTGATCTCCGCCCGGATCTTGGCGGCGTGGCCGGCGGCGGCCAGCACCCGGATCTCCTCGACGAAGGCCTCGGAGTCGGTGCGCAGGTGCACGGTCTTGCCGTTGGTCAGGTTCCGCACGTAGGCGTGCTTGCCGCCGTTGAGCGGGATCAGGTACTTGAACTCGCCCAGCACGCTGAGGGCGCCACCCTGGCCAGCCTGGCCGGCCCGGACTGACGCGCGCGCGGTCTTAGAGGTGTTGCTCGCCACGGAGGTACTCCTTGCAAGACGTACGGAGGACGGAACGTCCGGGGGCTGTTGCGGGGCGGCACCCGATGGGAGACCCCGCGAGAGGCTTACGCGGCACAGGCCGCCGATGGAACTGTACACGACCCACGATCCCGGCTGGTCATCGCGGCGTCACGAGGTGGAACGGCGGTCACCTGTCCGGGTATTCCGACCGGCGGATTTTCCGATTCCCTGGCGCACCATCCGTCCCACCAGTCATCATGTGTGACAACAACGCACCCGGAATCGGTCGAGGTCGTAGGGGAAGACGCACCTCGCTCTCCGGGAGGTCACCGTGCCAACGCGTGGCGTCGTATACGTCCATTCGACCCCGCTCGCCGTGTGCTCACACGTCGAGTGGGCGATCGCGCGCGTCCTTGCCGCGCCGGTCAACCTGCAATGGACCGCCCAACCCGTCGATCCCAGCGCCCGCCGGGCCGAATGCGGCTGGTCCGGTCGCGCCGGGACGGGTGCCGAACTGGCTGCTGCCCTCCGGCAGTGGCCCATGATCCGTTTCGAGGTCACCGAGGAGCCCAGTCCGGGCACCGACGGTGAACGCTTCATGTACGTCCCCGGCCGCGGGCTGTTCCGGGCCACCGTGGGCGCGGCCGGGGACATCCAGCTCGGCGAGGACCGGCTGCGCAGCATCATGGCCGCCGCGCGGGGACCCGAGGCCCTCGCACACGCTCTCGACAAGGCGCTCGGCAGCGCCTGGGACGCCGAACTGGAGCCGTACCGCTACGCCGGGGACGGCGCGCCGGTGACGCTGCTCACCCGGGTCGGCTGAGCGTCGCCGACCGCCCGGGATCTCGGTCCGGGCGGTCGGGGGCGTCGCCCGGTCGCCACCGGACCAAGTTGCCCGATACGCGGTGAGCTGGTGGGATGGGCCGCGTGTCGACTACCCCTCGGCGTGTCGCCGCCGTGCTCGTCGCCGTGACCATGCTGCTCGCCTCCGGTTGCTCCCAGCACGGGCAGCGTCCCGGCTCGGCCCCGGCGTCCGGCTCGACGTCACCGTCCGCTCCGGCGGCACCGGATCCCTCGCCGAGCGCCACCCCGGACGACCCGGCCACCCGGGCCGCCGCCCTGGTCGCCGAACTCGGCGACGAGGACCTGGTCGGCCAGGTGCTCATGCCGTACGCGTACGGCGACCGGGCGACCCAGGTGTCGGCCGGATCGGCAGCCGGAAACCGGGCCCTCGCCGGAGTGGACACCCCGACCGAGATGATCGAGAAGTACCGGCTCGGCGGACTGATCCTGGTCGGCTTCAGCGCCGACGACCCCACCCAGGGCAACCAGCCGACCACCAACGTCGACAACCCGAAGCAGGTCCGCGAGTTGACCACCGGGCTGCGCGAGGCCGCCGGGAAGCTGGCCGCCGGTGCGGCGCCCCTGCTCATCGGCACCGACCAGGAGTACGGGGTGGTCACCCGGGTCACCGAGGGGGTGACCCTGCTGCCCAGCGCCCTGGCCGCCGGTGCCGCCGGTGATCCCGCGCTGACCGAGGCGGCCTGGCGGGCCGCCGGCACCGAACTGGCCGCCATGGGCATCAACGTCGACTTCGCGCCGGTCGCCGACGTGCTTGTCACCCGCAGCGCGGTGATCGGGTCCCGATCCTTCGGCGCGGACCCGCAGCGCGCCGGGCAGCAGGTCGGCGGGGCGGTACGCGGACTGCAGGCCGCCGGGGTGGCGGCCACCGTCAAGCACTTCCCCGGGCACGGGCACAGCGCCGACGACTCCCACCAGGACCTGCCTGTGCTCAGCCAGTCCCGCAAGAAGTTGGCGGCGCAGGCCTGGCCGCCGTTCACTGCCGGCGTCGAGGCCGGTGCGCTGGCCGTGATGTCCGCCCACCTCGACGTCCGGGCGGTCGACCCCGGTGTGCCGGCGACCTTCTCGTACAAGCTGCTCACCGAGGTGCTGCGCGGCGAACTCGGCTTCCAGGGCGTGGTGGTCACCGACGGTATGAACATGCCACCGGCGCGCCGCTGGGGACCGGGCGAGGCCGCGGTACGCGCCCTGAAGGCCGGCAACGACCTGATCCTGATGCCGCCGAACGTGAGCCAGGCGTACGACGGGCTGCTGGCGGCGTTGCGGGACGGCTCGCTGCCCCGGGCCCGACTGGTGGAGGCGGTCACCCGGGTGCTGACCATGAAGTTCAGCCTGGCCGGCGCGCCGACGCCGGAGCTGTCGACGCTGGCCACCCCGGCGCACCGGGCGGCGGCACGGGCGTTGGCCGCCGCCGCGGTGACCGTGCTGCGCGGCCGGTGCGACGAGGTGGCGATCCGTGGACCGGTCACCGTCACCTCCTCCGACGGGCGGGCGCACACCCGGGCCGCGTTGACCGAGGCGCTGACCGAGGCCGGGGTGCGGGTGGTGCCCAACGGCGGCACGATCGTGCACCTGGTCGGGTACGGCGACCGCGCCGGGGACCTGCGGGCCGACGCGGCGGTCACGGTCGCGATGGACCTCCCGTACGTGCTGGGTCAGGCGAAGTCGCCGACGCTGCTGGCCACGTACTCGTCGAGTCGGGCCTCCATGGAGGCGCTCGCCGACGTGCTGGCCGGCAAGGCCACTCCGCCGGGGCGTTCCCCGGTCAAGGTGTCCGGACTGCCCGCCACCACCTGCGCCGGCTGACCCAAGCGGTCAGCACGGGCGTCGGCGGTTAGGCCGTCGCTGGTCTCAGGGCGTCGCGGTCAGCGTGTCGCGGGCCAGCCGGTACGCGGGCAGCAGATCGAGTGGGTCACCGAAGCTCGTGCTGCTGGCTTCCAACAACACCGTCGTCCCGCCGGCCCGGACCGCCAGCGCCCACTCCCGGATGTCCTCGTCGAGCAACTCCCGATGGCTCAACCAACTCGCCTCGATCACGTCGAGGTCGCCGACACGGGTCTGGCGGTACTGCGGATCGGTCGCCTTCTGCTCGGCGGCGACGAACGCCTCCAGCGTCTGCCGGGCCGGGGTGTCCGCGTCGTCGGCCGTCCACACCCGCAGGAAGCCCGACGCGACCGCGCGGCCGTCCACCTCGCAGCGCGCGGTCGTGCCGCCGCGTCGGGTCAACGCCTCGGCCACGGCGGCGGCCACCTCGTCGTTCGGGTCGGCGGTCTTGATCTCACTTACCCGCCACCCGTCGGCCAGTCCGAACGTCACCGGCAGCGGACAGGGGGCACCGGCGCCGACCGTCTCGCTCGCCGTGGCTGCGGTCACCTCGTCATGCCACGGCGCACCCGTCGCGCCACCGCCGGGCTGCTCGCCGGTGTCGGTCTGCGCACCGCCGCCGCAACCGGTGAGCAGCCCGATGGCCAGGGCCGCCAGCGCGAGCCGGGATCGTCGCACGATGTCCACTCCCCGTTGTTGATCTATAGGAGCGCTCAGCAAAGCGAAACCGGGGGGCGCCGTCAAGTCGGTAAGCGCGCTGCGCCCGACAACACGAAACCCCTGCCGTCGCCACGACAGCGACGGCAGGGGTGACGGGCGGACGGTCAGGCGCGGGTGAAGACCAGCGCCACGTTGTGACCACCGAAGCCGAACGAGTTGTTCAGCGCGGCCTCGATCGACATCTCGCGGGCCTTGTTGGTGACCACGTCGAGGTCGAGACTGTCGTCCGGGTCGTCCAGGTTGATCGTCGGGGGCACCACGCCGTCGCGGATCGCGAGGATCGTCGCGATCGACTCCAGCGCACCGGCGGCGCCGAGCAGGTGCCCGGACATGGACTTGGTCGCGGTCAGCACCGGGTGGTCGCCCAGCGCCTGGTGCAGTGCCTTGATCTCGGCCAGGTCGCCCACCGGCGTCGAGGTGGCGTGCGCGTTGACGTGCACGATGTCCGACTTGGCGACGTCCGCGTCGGCGATCGCCTTCTCGATCGCCCGGATCGCCCCCGCACCCTCCGGGTGGGGCTGGACGATGTCGTAGCCGTCGGAGGTGATGCCGGAGCCGGCCAGCCGGGCGTACACCCGGGCACCTCGGGCGGCGGCGTGCTCGGCGCGTTCCAGCACCACGATGCCGGCACCCTCACCGAGGACGAACCCGTCCCGACCCTTGTCCCACGGCCGCGACGCCCGCTGCGGCTCGTCGTTGCGGGTCGACATGGCCCGCATCGAGGCGAACCCGGCGATCGGCAGCGGGTGGATGACCGCCTCGGTGCCGCCGGCCACCACCACGTCGGCGCGGCCGGACCGGATCATGTCCAGACCCAGCGCGATCGCCTCCGCACCGGTGGCACAGGCACTGGCCACCGAGTGCACCCCAGCCTGCGCGCCGAGTTCCAGGCCCACCCAGGCGGCCGGGCCGTTGGGCATCAGCATCGGCACGGTGTGCGGGGACACCCGGCGGGGGCCGGAGGCCTCCAGGATGTCGTCCTGGGCGAGCAGGGTGACTGCGCCGCCGATGCCGGAGCCGATGCTGACACCCACCCGTTCCCCGTCGGGCCGGGCGTCGGCCAGGCCGGCGTCCGCCCAGGCCTGGTGGGCGGCGATCAGGGCGATCGCCTCGGAACGGTCCAGCCGGCGCAGCTTCACCCGGTCCAGCACGGTGGCCGGGTCGACCGCCAGCTGGGCGGCGATGCGGACCGGCAGCTGCTCGGCCCACTCCTGGGTGAGCGCACTCACCCCGGAGCGGCCGTTGAGCATGGCGTCCCAGGTCGACGCGACGTCCCCGCCCAGCGGGGTGGTCGCGCCGAGCCCGGTGACGACGACGTCGGATCGAGTCATGATCAGGACTGCGCCTCGATGTAGCTGACCGCGTCGCCGACCGTCTTGAGGTTCTGCACCTCGTTGTCCGGGATCTTGACGCCGAACTTCTCCTCGGCCGCCACCACGACCTCCACCATCGAAAGGGAGTCGACGTCCAGGTCGTCGGTGAAGGACTTCCCCTCGGCCACGTCGTCCGGGCTCACCCCGGCAACCTCTTCGAGGATCTCGGCGAGGCCGGCGGTGATCTCGTCACGGGTCATTGCGGTGGGTTCCTCTCATCGGGTTTCTCTCGGCGGCGGCGACGCCACCGCCTTGCTCCTCGGCGACGACGCGCCGAGGGGGTATCAGGGGCAGCGGATGACCTGACCGGCGTAGGTCAGGCCGCCGCCGAAGCCGAACAGCAGCACCGGCGCGCCCGAGGGCACCTCACGGCGCTCGACCAGCTTGGACAGGGCCAGCGGGATGCTGGCCGCGGAGGTGTTGCCGGACTCGACGAGGTCCTTGGCGATGATCGCCTGCGGGATGTTCAACCGCTTGGCGATGCCGTCGATGATCCGGGTGTTGGCCTGGTGCGGCACGAAGGCGGCCAGCTCGGACGGGTCGACCCCGGCCCGCTCGCACGCCTGCAACGCCAGGGGCGCCAGCGCCGTGGTGGCCCAGCGGAACACCGTCTGGCCCTCCTGGGCGACGTACGGACGCCAGCCCTCGATGCGTACCGCGTCGCCCCGCTCGGGCACCGAACCCCAGACCACCGGGCCCACGCCGGGCGCTTCGTCCGCGCCGGTGGCGGTGACCACCGCGGCACCCGCGCCGTCACCGAAGATGATGCAGGTGGAGCGGTCGGTCCAGTCGGTGAACTCGGAGAGCTTCTCGGCGCCGATCACGATGGCGTTGCGGCTGGCACCGGCGCGGATCGCGTGGTCGACCGTGCCGAGCGCGTACGCGAAACCGGAGCAGGCGGTGTTGACGTCGAACGCACCGGGGGCGCTGATGCCCAGCTTGTCGGCGACCCGGCAGGCCACGTTCGGGCTGCGGTCGACCGAGGTGCAGGTGGCGACGACGACCAGGTCGATGTCGGCGGCGGTCAGGCCGGAGTTCGCCAGGGCCTTGTCGGCGGCGGCAGCGGCCATGTCGGCGACGGTCTCGTCACCGGCGATGCGCCGGCTGACGATGCCGACCCGGTCGCGGATCCACTCGTCGTTGGTGTCCACCAGTTGGGCGATGTCGTTGTTGGTCACCACCCGGGACGGCTGGTAGTGGCCTAGCGAGAGGATCCTGCTGCCGCTCATGCCGAACTCTCCCTACGGTCGGTCTCGTCGCGAGACTCGTTCGAATCGAGCCGGCTGCCCGGCTCCTGGCGGGCGGTCGTGCCGTGCCGGGCGATCAGGTCGCGGGCGGCGGGCAGGTCGTCCGGGGTGTTCAGGGTGACGATCTCCGGGGCGCCGTTGCCCTTGAGTTCCCGCTTCACCAGGCCGGCGAGCGTGCCGGCGGGCGGCAGTTCGATCACCGCGGTCACGCCGAGGTCGGCGAGGGTGGCCATGCAGAGGTCCCACCGGACCGGGGCGGTGACCTGGCGAACCAGCCGTTGCAGGACCTCCCGGCCGTCGTCGACCGGCGTGCCGTCAAGGTTGGACAGCAGGATCCGGGTCGGGTCGTCCGGGGTGATCCCGTCCGCCACCGAGGCCAGCGCGGCCTCCGCCGGGGCCATGTACGGGGTGTGGAACGCGCCGGCCACCTGGAGGCGGATGATCCGCGCCCGGGTCGGTGGCTCGGCGGCGAGCTTCTCCAGCCCGGCGACCGCACCGGCGGCCACGATCTGGCCACTGCCGTTGCGGTTCGCGGCGTGCAGGCCGTGCCCGTTGATCACGGCGACCACCTCGTCCGGGTCGCCACCGAGCACGGCGGCCATGCCGGTCGGCTCCAGCGCGCAGGCGGCGGCCATCTCCCGGCCGCGTACGCCCGCCAGGGTGATCGCCGCCTCGGTCGACAGGGTGCCGGCCAGTGCCGCCGCGCCGAGTTCGCCGACGCTGTGCCCGGCGGTGAGGGCCACCTCGGTCAGCGGCAACTGCTCGGCGGCGAGCAGGGCGGCGGCCACCAGCAGCGGCTGGGTGCGGGCCGTGTCCCGGATCTCGTCGGCGTCGGCCTTGGTGCCCAGGTGCACCAGATCGACCTCGGCCAGTGTCGACCAGCTGCGCAGCCGGTCTTCAACGCCGGTCAGGTCGAGCCAGGGAGTGAGGAAGCCGGGTTTCTGAGAACCCTGGCCGGGGCAGAGTACGGCGAGCACGTGTATGACTCTCCCGGATAGCCACGCGATGCGCTGTGCCGACTGACACCAAACCGCACTAGGACCTTTGGAGGGATCCTACAAAGATTGGCGATGATCGTCACTTGCCTGTGATCTTTTACCGGCGGGTGGGGGCAATGTCTGGGTCGGTACCACCGGGTCCAGCCGACCCACCGTCAGCGCGACACGCAGGGCGAAGGCGTCCCGCGGCATCAGCGGGCTGAACCCGGTGACGTCGGAGATCCGCCGCAGCCGGTAACGCACCGTGTTCGGGTGCACGTACAACGCCCGGGCGGCGCTCTCCAGCGTCCCGCCCGCCGCGAAGAAGGCGTCAAGCGTCTCCAGCAGCTCGCCGCCGGCCCGCGCCAGCGTCGCGTACACGTCGTGCCGCAGCCGCCGACGGGCCTCCGCGTCACCGGCCAGAGCCCGCTCCGGTAGCAGGTCGCCGGCGTGGACCGGGCGGGGCGCGGTGGGCCAGGCCGGTGCCGCGCGGTAGCCGGCCAGCGCCGCCCGCGCCGACTCGGTGGCCTCGTCCAGGCTCGGCACCGCCGGGCCGACCACCACCGGCCCCGGACCGAACGCGGTGAGCAGCTTGCCGGTGGCCGCCACCGGCTCGGCCGCCCCGCCGAGCACGATCACCAGCCGGTCGCCGTGCACGCCGCCGATCACCTCCACACCGATACGCCGCGCCTGGCGGTAGACGTTGTGCAGGACGGCGGCGACCTCACCGCCCGGGGAGGTGCCCACCGCCACCGCCACCGGCGGCGCGTCCGTCCAGCCGAGGGCCGCGGCGCGGCTGGCCAGCACGTCCGGGGAGTCGCCACGCAGCAGCGCGTCCACCAGCAGGGCCTGCAACCGCGCGTCCCACGAGCCACGGGACTCCGCCGCCCGCGCGTAGACCCGGGCGGCGGCGAACGCGATCTCCCGGGAGAAGCGCAGCACCGCATCGCGCAACTGCGGCTCCTCGCCCGGGGCGGCGAGCTCGCTCACCTGCTCCTCGACCACGTCGATGGTGACCTTGATCAGCGCCACGGTCTGCTGGAGGGTGATCGAGCGGGCCAGCGCCTGGGGCGCGGTGGCGAAGACCTCGTCGGAGACCTCCTGGGTGCCCTCACCGGTGCCACCGCCCGACCAGAGCCACTGCACCAGGGAACGGACGCCGGCCTGAGCCACCAACATCACCCAGGAACGCTGGTCGGCCGGCAACTCCCGGAACCAGGGCAGCGTCTCGTCCATCCGGGCCACGCTGTCGGTGGCCAGGGTGCCGGCCGCGCGTTCGATCCGGCGCAGCGTGGCCGACAGTTCCGTCCCGCCCGATCCGCTCACCCTCCTAGCCTGACATGCCCTGAACTGGACCTTCACGGCAGCCGTCCGGTCCCATCCCTGACCTCGACCGGGTACGCGGTGCGTGGCGCGTCGGTATCGGCCAGTACCGTGTCAGGACACGTCGGGTGGGCACCGGCGGGTGAGGGCGAGAGCGTGAGGAGAAGCCGATGGCGCAGGGGGACGCCGAATACGGCTGCGCCCAGGACGAGCCGAGCCGACCGGGCGCTCACGAACAGCCGGCCACCGCCAAGCACCATCACCACCGGCGGCCGACCGGCCTCAGCCAACCGGCCGACGCGCATGCCGGCTGGACGCCCGAGCGGTGCGACGAGGAGCCGGCGGTCGCGCGACCCGGCCCGACCGAGCCGGTGGTGCCCCGGCAACGGGCCGCCGAACCACCGGTCGAACCGGTCGAGCCGGACGCCTCCGGCTGCCGCAGTGAGCGGCCCGGCTGGGCCGGTGCACACCGGCACGGCCCGGTACGCCCGGCTCGCCGCGCCACCCGGCGGGAGCGCCCACCCCGACGCTGGTGCTGAGGAACCCGACGATCAACGGCCGGCCGGGCCGGCCTCGCGCGGGTGGGTGGTCGACCTCGACGGTCAGCGGGTCCGGCGGCGGATCAGCAGGGCGATCCCGGCGAGCCCGAGGGTGATCACGACGACCACCGCGACGTTGAGCAGCAGGAGGCGACGCAGCTCCCCGAAGGCCTCGTTGATGTCCTGCGCCGGGTTGAGGGTGTCCTCCGGGATGATCCGTTCGCCGCCGCCGACGCCGCCGCTGACCGCCTCGTACGTGCGCTCCAGCGGTACGCCGGCGGTGCGCAGCGTCTCGGACATGGTGACGCGGCCGAGGAACCAGGCCGCCGTGGTCTTGCGCGAGTCCGGCTGCTTGGCCGGCCGGTAGACCCGGGGCCCGCCGACGGCCTTCGGGTAGAGGTCGTAGGTCTGCTTGGGAACGTCGCCGGCGAGCACCACGACTGTGTACTTCGGACCGAGGTTCGCCTTCTTCGGGCTGCCCGACTGGCGTACCAGCACCTTGGCGCTGACCTGGTCGACGATGGCCTTGACATGCTCGGGATGCTGCTCGGTGCGCAGTCGCAACGGTTCGGCGAGGCCGTGCCCGGTGATGTCCACCCCGGCCGGCGGCGACTTCGGTGCCGCCTTCGCCGGTTCCGCCACGGTGAGGGACAGCAGCATGGCCGCCAACCCGCCCAACGCCACTACGGCCAGTCGCCTCATCCGTCGGACCATGCCGCCTCCTCGCCCCGTTCGATGGTGGCTCTGCTGCAGGAGTCACGTGCCGGAAGCTGACGGCGGTGACCGTACCCGCAGGACGGGTACCCACCTAAAGACTCCGCCGAACGTCGATCGGTTGCAGCCGGTGGAACACTAATTGGAACTATCTGCGATCTCGACTCGGCACGGTAGCGGTCGTCAAGCAGTGGGCGGATCTTACCTGTGCCGGGACCAGTGATGCAGGCAGGATAACCTGCCGCCGCAACCGGGGCGGTGTCGGTGGCCGGCTAGACGAGGCGTAGCCGGGCGGCGCGCAGCCGGGTCAGCGTGCGCTCGGGGCCGAGCACCTCCAACGACTCGAACAGCGGCAGGCCGACGGTGCGGCCGGTGACCGCGACCCGTACCGGCGCCTGGGCCTTGCCGAGCTTGAGTCCACGCTCGGCACCGACGGCCTCCAGGGTGGCCTTGAGCGTCTGCGCGTCCCAGGAGTCGACCGCCTCGAAGGCGGCGATGGTCGCCTCCAGCAGCTCGGCCGATCCCTCCTTCATGGCCTTCGTCCAGGCCGCCTCGTCGATCAGGGGCGTCGCCACGAACAGGAAGTCGACGTTCGGCACGATCTCGCTGAGCACCGCGATCCGGGTCTGGGCCAGGGGCGCCACCGCGGCGAAGACCGCCGGGTCGAACTCCTCGGGCTGCCACGGCGGCGGCGCGATGGTGCCGGTGCCGGTCAGCCACGGCCGGCAGGCCTCGATGAACTCCTCGACCGGCAGCGCCCGGATGTACTCGCCGTTGAACGCGCGCAGCTTCTTCTCGTCGAAGAACGCCGGTGACGGGTTCACCTCCGACAGGCGGAACTCGTCCTCGATCACCGACCAGGGCACGATCTCCCGGTCCCCGGAGGGCGCCCAGCCCAGCAGCATCAGGTAGTTGCGCATGGCGGCGGCGAGATAGCCCTCGTCCCGGTACGCCTCCAGGGCGACCTTGTCGCGGCGCTTGGACAGCTTCTGCCGCTTCTCGTTGACCACCACCGGCACGTGCGCCCAGACCGGCGGCTTGACGCCGAGGGCGTCCCAGAGCAGCTGCTGCTTGGGGGTGTTGGGCAGGTGCTCCTCGGCCCGGATCACGTGGGTGATCCCCATGGTCATGTCGTCCACGACGTTGGCCAGCAGGAACACCGGCGAGCCGTCACCCCGGGCGATGACGAAGTCCTCGATGAGCTTGTTCTCGAAGGTCGGCTCGCCGCGGATCAGGTCGGTGACCACCGTGGTGCCCTCGTCCGGGGTGCGGAACCGCAGCGCCCGGCCCTCGCCCGGCGGCAGACCCCGGTCGCGGCAGTAGCCGTCGTAACCGGTGTACTGGTTGCCGGTGCGGGCCTGCACCGCCTCGCGGGTGCAGTCGCAGTAGTACGCCCGGCCCGAGTCGTGCAGCCGGGCGGCGGCGGCGCGGTGCTCCTGGGCGTACGAGGACTGGAAGTAGGGGCCCTCGTAGCTGTCCCGGGAGATGCCGATCCAGTCCAACGCCGACAGGATGCCCTCGGTCCATTCGGGCTTGTTGCGCGCCGCGTCGGTGTCCTCGATGCGCAGCACGAACACCCCGCCCTGCTGCTTGGCGTAGATCCAGTTCTGCAGTGCCGAGCGGGCACCGCCGACGTGGAACATACCGGTCGGGGATGGGGCGAAGCGCACACGTACCGTCACGACCACAGCCTACCGTCAGGGCACCGAGCGGATCTTCAGCACCAGCACGCTGCCGAGGACGGTCACCGCGGCCGTGGTCGCGTACAGCGCCGGATAGCCGCCCAGGTACACCACGATCGGGGCGGCGATGGCCGGGCCGAGCACCTGCGGCGCCGAGTTGGCGATGTTGATCACGCCGAGGTCCTTGGCCCGGTCGGTGGCCCTCGGCAGCACCTGCGTGATCAGGGCGGCGTCCACCGACAGGTACACGCCGTAACCGGCACCGAGCAGCAGCGCGGCGACGATCGCCATCGGCCAGGTGGGCGCGGCGGCCAGCAGCAGCGCCGCCACCGCCATCACGATCCCGGCGGCGATCACGAAGACCTTGCGTCTGCCGGAGCGGTCCGACAGCCGGCCGGCGATCACCGTGGTGGCCATCAGCCCGGCGGTGTAGAGCAGGATCAGCACCAGCAGGCCGGTGTCGGGGTCGGCCAGCCGTACCTCGTCGGTGAGGAAGTAGAGCAGGTAGAGGGTGCCGAAGGCGTTGCCGAGCTGGACCAGGAACCGGGTGATCCAGGCCCAGCCGAAGTCGGGGTGGCGACGCGGCGACACCCACATGCCGGCCAGCATGCCGCGCAGCGCCGGCCGGTGCGTACGCGGCAGTGGGTCGTCGGTGGTGCGCAGGGCGAACGGCACCGCGAGCAGCACCACCGCCGCGGCGATCGCGTAATAGCCCGCGGCGTTGCCGGTGACCACGGCGGTGACCAGCACCACGCCGAGCACCAGTCCGAGCGCCTGCGGGATGCCGACCCAGCCGGAGACGCCGCCCCGCTGCGCCACCGGCACCCGGTCCGGTACGGCGGCGGTCAGGCTGGCCAGCATCGCGTTGAAGCACACCTGCGCGGCGACCCAGCCGACCGTGACCGCGGCGACGGTACGCGCCTGGGCGAGCAGCACCAGCGCCAGCGCACCGATCAGCGCCCCACCGACGGTCCAGACGTGCCGGCGACCGAGTTCCCAGCGCCCGAACCGCAGGCAGGTCCGGTCCGACAGCGCTCCGGCGAGCGGGTTGGCCAGCACCGCGGCCAGCGCGCCCACCCCGGTGACCACCGCCAGCATGGTCTCCTTGTCCGTCGGCGCGATCTGCTCGATCTGCTGCGGCAGCAGCACCTGGATCGGGGTGAAGAACGCCATCCAGACGCCGAGGTTCGCGGCGAACAGCAGCGCGATCCAGCCTCGCCGTACCGGCACCGTCGGCTCGGCGAGCGCCGCCGGCAGCGAGGCCGGCATCGGGTCGACGGTGGTCACCGGGCGGTGTCCCGCCGGGCCGTCGCGATGACCTCACGCAGCCAGGCGTACGACGACTTCGGGGTACGCCGTCCGGTGGGGTAGTCGACGTGCACCAGACCGAAGCGCTTGGTGAAGCCTTCGGCCCACTCCCAGTTGTCCAGCAGCGACCAGACGAAGTAGCCGGTGACGTCCACCCCGTCGTCGACGGCGGCGCGTACCGCCCGCAGGTGGGAGTCGAGGTAGGCGATCCGGTCCGGGTCGTGCACCCGGCCGTCGGTGTCGGGCTCGTCGTCGTAGGCGCAGCCGCTCTCGGTGATCTGGACGGGTGGCAGGTCGGCGCCGTAGCGAGCGTGCAGCCAGCCGAGCAGTTCGCGCAGCCCGTCCGGGGCCACCGGCCAGTCGAAGGCGGTACGCGGGTAGCCGTCCAGCGGTACCAGCTCGAACGGCAGCGGTGAGCCCTCCTCGGGTGCCCGTACGCCGGTGGGGTTGTAGTAGTTGACCCCCAGCACGTCGATCGGCGCGGCGATCACGTCGAGGTCGCCGTCGCGCACCGCGCTCTGGTCGAAGCCCAGTTCGGTCGGATAGCCGCGACCGAACAGCGGGTCAGTGAACAGCTGGTTGTGCAGCGCCTCGTACGCCGCGACGGCGGCCAGGTCCGCCGGGCCGTCACCGGCGGCGCGTACGGGGGAGTAGTTGTTGGCGATGGCGACCGGCCCGGCGGTCCGGGCGCGCAGCGCGGTGACCGCGAGACCGTGGCCGAGCAGTTGGTGGTGGGCGACCGGGAAGGCGTCGAAGAGCAGCGCCCGGCCGGGCGCGTGTTCGCCGGTGCCGTGACCGAGGCCCATGTGGATGAACGGCTCGTTGAGGGTGATCCAGAGTTTGACCCGGTCGCCGAGGCGCTCGGCCACCAGGTCGGCGTACTCGGCGAAGCGGTGTGCGGTGTCCCGGTTGAGCCATCCGCCGGCGTCCTCCACCGGCTGGGGCAGGTCCCAGTGGAACAGCGTGGCGACCGGGTCGATGCCGTGCTCCAGCAGCCCGTCGACCAGCCGTTCGTAGAAGTCCAGCCCAGCGGGGTTGACCGCGCCGCTGCCGGTCGGCCGCACCCGGGGCCAGGCCACCGAGAACCGGTACGCGGTCACGCCCAGCTCGGCCATCAGGGCGATGTCCTCGGCGTAGCGGTGGTAGTGGTCGCAGGCGACGTCGCCGCTGCTGCCGTCGGCGATCCGCCCGGGGGAGTGCGCGAAGGTGTCCCAGATGGACGGTCCGCGGCCGTCGACGGCGGCCGCGCCCTCGATCTGGTACGCCGATGTGGAGACGCCCCAGCGGAATCCGGCGGGGAAGCTGGGCATAGGTGCGGTCGGCATGCGCCCTCCCTGAGAAACGCGAAACGTGTTCGCGACTCTAGGGCGCGCAGGGGCTCGGGTCTATAGGCCGATGTGCATGGGAAGGCAATACCTTTCGGCGTGTCTTTTGCGAACACGTCCACATACGTCCGATTTGACGCATAGAGTGCCGATATCGTGGGATGTCCTCACTGGAGGAAGACGGAATAATGATCCTCGTGGAACGCAGCGCGCACGTGGCGGCGCCGGTCGAAGCGGTCTGGGATGTGGTACAGCGGGCCGAGCAGTTGCCCGCCTGGCTGGCCGGCGTCCGTGCGGCCGAGGTTCTCTCGGGAGAGGGCTTCGGCAGACGGCAACTGGTCCAGGCCGGACGCGGCGCAGCACACGAAGCCGAGGTGATCGCCTACCAGGAACCGACGCTGATCGGCTGGCGGGAACGCGCGAAGGGCGCCGGTGCCCGAGCGGAGGCGCGCACCGAGATTTACGTCCAGCTCACTCCCGACGAGGAGGAGGGCGGCACGATCGTGCGGCTGATCGTCGTACGCTGGCCGGCCGGCCCGGTCAAGGCCGCCCTGCTGCGACTCGGCCTGCGTCGGGTCGGCGCCGATCTGGAGGACTCGCTGGCCCGGCTGACCGATCTGGCCGCCGTCGGCTGACCGGCCGCGTCCTGGCGTCACCCGCGACGGTGGCGGCCCCGGTGTCCCGTCCAGAGGCACCCGGGCCGCCACCGCTTTCGCGACGCTCACACGATGACGGTGAACGCGGCGACGCGTACCTCGTCGAGATGCCGGAACTCGAAGAACAGCCGATAGGTGCCGGCCGACGGGACGGTGACCCCGAACGCCACCACCGAGCTGGGTTGGCTCGCCGCCGCCGGATGCACGTGCAGGTACGCCAGGTCACCCTGCCGCAGCGCCACCAGGTGCCCGTACGCGCCCAGGTGCAGTTGCAGGTCGTTGACCGGCTGCCCGTCGCGGCCGAGCCAGACCAGCACCTGGTTGGACTCGCCGGCGCGCAGGCCGCCGTCCAGGGTGACCGTGTAGCCGTCGACCAGCACCGTCTCCTCGGGCGGGGCGAGTTCCTCGGCCGCGTACCGGCCGGGAACCGGCAGGTCGACGCCGAGCGTGGTGCCGGCCGCCGCCCCCGTCGGCCAGAAGTCGGCGATCGCCCGTAGCGGGCCGGGTGCGGCCGGGGTGATCGTGACCCGCCAGCTGCCGTCCGGCGACATCTCCGGATGCACGTGCTGATACCCGCCCAGGTCGCGGCCGACCAGGATCAGGTGCAACGGCCGGTCGTGGACCACCTGGAAATCGGTGAGCGCCGCGCCGGCCGGGTCGGTGATCCGGAAGACCAGCTCACCCGGCTTGCCGGCACGCAGCCTCGCCTGGTCCACGGTCAGCGTCCAGCCGTCCCGGGAGACCTCCAGCCCGCCGGGCCCGTGATTGGCGTGGGCGAGCGCCCCGGCCGCCGCCGGCCGGGCCGGAGCGGTCGTGCCGCCGGCCCGACCCGCGAAGAAGCCGACCGCCAGGGTCAGGCCGAGCACCAGGACGGCGGCGGCGTAGCGACCGACCCGACCCACCGGTGCACCGTCGGGGCCGGGGCGCCCCGGCTGGGACGCCCCGTCCACGATCTCGGCGAGGGTCGCCGGCCGCTGGTCGGTCGTGGTCACGACAACCGGGGCTGCAACACGAACAACCCCTGCTCGATACCGCTGACCACGACGATGCCGCTGGGATAGTAGGGATAGACGCTCCACGCGCCGTTCATCGACGCGCTGTTGCTCGACGGGTAGATGTCGAAGAAGCCGGCCTCGGTGGCCCGGCCGCTGGACACGTTGGTCAGGTCCAGGATGCGCAGCCCGGCCCGGTAGTTGGCCTGGTAGCTGTACCTGCCCTTGACGTACTGGTTGTGGTCGGTGGCGGCGACCCCGCTCGGCGCGCTGTAGGTGCCGATGTGCCGGGGAGCGTCCAGGTCGGCCAGATCCCAGATGTACGTCTGGGTGTTCACCCCGCGCCGGGACTCGTCCAACTCGTCGTCGAGCAGGAAGTACCGCTGGTCCTCGGTGAACCACCCCTGGTGGGTGTACGCCCGACCGGTGTAGCCGATGCGGGCCAACTGCCGGGGCGACGACTTGCTCGTCACGTCGACGATGGTCACCGTGTCCTCGTTGGAGCTGACACAGATCTCCCGGCCCGAGTACGCGGTGTCCGGCCCCCGGTAGACGACGCACTGGGTGTCGTGGGTGTAGCCGTCGTTGCTGACGCAACCCGCCGAGACCGGAGACTTCGGGGTCCGAATGTCGATCATGTGCAGGCCGCCGCTGCACGTGTTGGTGCCCACCGCGTACGCGTACCCGGTCTGCTCGTTGATCGCGATGTTGTGCGAGTTGCCGAAGCGGTTGTAGTGGACATCCGCCGTCCAGGTCTGCGGGCTGGTCACGCCACGCAGCCGGGTGAGGTCGAAGACCTGCATGCCGTGACCGGAGACGTCCGCCACCACGTACGCGTGGTCGCGGTAGACCTTGATGTCCCGCCAGACCGCCGTGCGGTTCTGGTACGCGGGCAGGTTGCCCAGGTAGACCGGGGCGCTTGGGTTGGACACGTCCACGAAGGAGGTGCCGTTGCGGCGGCCGACCAGCGCGTACTCCTTGCGGGTCTGCGGGTCGGTCCAGCCCCAGATGTCGTTGGCCTGGCTGCCGCCGATGCTGGACAGCGGCATGAACGACAGCAGGTCCACGTTGCGGCAGGGGTAGCCGGCTGCCTGACCGTTGGTGCAGGCGGTCGCGGCCTGGGCGGCCATCTGCTGGGTGGGTTCACGCTGGGCCATGAACTCCTGGGCCGAGGCCCGCCCGGCGGGGGTCGCGGGATCGTGGGCCACCGAAGGCGAGCCCGGCCCGAGCATCGACACCACCAGGGCGCCGACAGCCAGGGCCAGGCCGATCCGGACAGGTCGCATGTGCACTCCCTCCCGTCGCGCCCGGCCGTCGACGGCGTCCGGGCCGGCGGTGGGACGGCGCGACGGGATAGTCCACCCAACCGACCCAATGCCCGCAAGGAGCCAACGCCTATAGACCATTCTGAATGAACCGTGTTACAGGCAACAGCACCGGCCAATACCACCTGCGTCATACCACCCCCCACCCACGGGGCCGGACTCGCTTGTTGATCATGAGGTTGGCGGCACTTTGGAGATCAGCAACTGCCGCCAACCCCATGATCAACCAGGTGGGTGGGGTGGGTGGGTGGGTGGGGGTGGGGTGGGAGGCCGAAGGGCCCGGCGCGGGGTGCGCCGGGCCCTTCGGGGGTGGAACTGTTTAGCTGTCGCCGCCGGTTTCGCCGACGGGGGCGGCGTTGACGTCGTCGATGGCGTACTTCTTGGCGGCCTCGGCCGGTACGTGGGGCGGTACCGTCCCGCGCAGCGCGAGCTGGCGCAGGGTCGCCACCGTCACCGACTCGGCGTCGACGTGGAAGTGCCGGCGCAGGGCGTGACGGGTGTCGGACAGGCCGAAGCCGTCGGTGCCCAGCGAGGTGTAGTCACCCGGCACCCAGCGGGAGATCAGGTCCGGCACCGCGCGCATCCAGTCGCTGACCGCGACCTTCGGCCCGTCGGCGTCGGCCAGCTTCCGCTGGATGTACGGCACCCGCTGCTCCGCGCCCGGGTGCAGGAGGTTGTACTCCTCGCACTCGACCGCGTCGCGGCGCAGCTCGGTCCAGGAGGTCACCGACCAGACGTCCGCGGCCACCCCCCAGTCCTGGGCGAGCAGCTGCTGCGCCTTGAGCGCCCACTGCATGCCGGTGCCGGAGGCCAGCAGGTTCGCCCGCGGGGCGTCCCCGTCCACCGACGGGGCGGCCGAGTAGCGGTAGATGCCCTTGACGATGCCCTCGGCGTCCACACCCTCCGGCTCGGCCGGCTGCTGGATCGGCTCGTTGTAGATGGTGAGGTAGTAGAAGATGTTCTCCTGCTGCTCCCCGTACATCCGGTGCAGGCCGTTCTCCACGATGTGCGCGATCTCGAACGCGAACGCCGGATCGTACGCCACGACCGCCGGGTTGGTGGCCGCGATCAGGTGGGAGTGACCGTCCTCGTGCTGCAGACCCTCACCGTTGAGCGTGGTGCGGCCCGCGGTGGCGCCGAGCACGAAACCGCGCACCATCTGGTCGGCGGCGGCCCAGAAGCCGTCGCCGGTGCGCTGGAACCCGAACATCGAGTAGAAGATGTACATCGGGATCATCGGCTCGTCGTGGGTGGCGTACGAGGAGCCGGCCGCGGTGAAGGAGGCGACCGAACCGGCCTCGTTGATCCCCTCGTGCAGGATCTGCCCGACGGTCGACTCCTTGTACGACAGGAACAGGTCCCGGTCGACAGCGGTGTACCGCTGACCGTGCGGCGAGTAGATCTTCGCGGTCGGGAAGATCGAGTCCAGGCCGAAGGTACGCGCCTCGTCCGGGATGATCGGCACCCAGCGCTTGCCGAACTGCTTGTCCTTCATCAGGTCCTTGAGCAGGCGGACGAAGGCCATCGTGGTGGCCACCTTCTGCTTGCCGGAACCGCGCTTGATGTCGGCGAAGCGTTCGCTGCCCGGGATCGGCAGGGACTTGGCCTTGGTCCGCCGCGACGGCAGGTAGCCGCCGAGCTGCTGACGCCGCTCGTGCAGGTACTGCATCTCGGCGGACTTCTCGTCCGGACGGTAGTACGGCGGCAGGTACGGGTTGTCCTCCAGCGCCGAGTCCGGGATGTCCAGGTAGAGCCGGTCGCGGAAGGTCTTCAGGTCCTCCAGCGTCAGCTTCTTCATCTGGTGGGTCGCGTTGCGGCCCTCGAAGTGCGAGCCGAGCGTCCAGCCCTTGATCGTCTTGGCCAGGATCACCGTCGGCTGACCGGTGTGCTCCGTCGCCGCCTTGTAGGCCGCGTAGAGCTTGCGGTAGTCGTGCCCGCCCCGCTTGAGGTTCCAGATCTCGTCGTCGCTGAGACCCTCGACCATCTTGCGGGTCCGCGGGTCACGGCCGAAGAAGTGCTCCCGCACGTACGCCCCGGACTCCGCCTTGTAGGTCTGGTAGTCGCCGTCGGGCGTGGTGTTCATGAGGTTGACCAGCGCGCCGTCGGTGTCGGCGGCGAGCAGCGGGTCCCACTCCCGGCCCCAGACGACCTTGATCACGTTCCAGCCGGCACCCCGGAAGAACGCCTCCAGCTCCTGCATCACCTTGCCGTTGCCCCGCACCGGCCCGTCCAGCCGCTGGAGGTTGCAGTTGATGACGAAGGTGAGGTTGTCCAGCTCCTCGCGGGCGGCCACCCCGATCGCGCCGAGGGTCTCCGGCTCATCCATCTCGCCGTCGCCGAGGAACGCCCAGACGTGCTGGTCGGAGGTGTCCTTGATGCCCCGGTGGTGCAGGTAGCGGTTGAACCGGGCCTGGTAGATGGCGTTCAGCCCACCCAGACCCATCGAGACCGTGGGGAACTCCCAGAAGCCCGGCATCAGCCGCGGGTGCGGGTACGACGGCAGGCCGCCGCCGGGGTGCGACAGCTCCTGGCGGAAGCCGTCGAGCTGGTTCTCGCTGAGCCGGCCCTCGAGGAACGCCCGGGCGTACATGCCGGGGGAGGCGTGACCCTGGTAGAAGATGTGGTCGCCGCCGCCCGGGTGGTTCTTGCCCCGGAAGAAGTGGTTGAAGCCCACCTCGTACAGCGAGGCGGAGCTGGCGAAGGTGGAGATGTGGCCGCCGACACCGATCTCCGGCCGCTGGGCGCGGTGCACCAGCATCGCCGCGTTCCACCGCACGTACGCCCGGATCCGCCGCTCGACGTGCTCGTCGCCGGGGAACCACGGTTCCCGCTCCGGCGGGATGGTGTTGATGTAGTCGGTGGTGGTCAGCGACGGCACCCCGACCTGGCGCTCGCGAGCGCGCTCCAGCAGACGAAGCATCACGTAGCGGGCACGCTTGGCGCCGCGCTCGTCGATGACACCGTCAAGCGACTCGACCCACTCGCTGGTTTCTTCCGGGTCGATGTCTGGAAGCTGGCTAGGCAGGCCGGCCGTGATCACCGGGCGCTTGCGTTCCGTAGCCACAGGCGTTCCCTCGGTTGTGTTTGGGACAGGTCTCTAGCGCCATCCTGCCCCGTCGTACCACTTGTCGTCACGCCCACCCGTGTCAAGGGCGATGCGCAACACAGATACTCATCAGTAACGTTGGTCTTTTCGTACTTACCGGCTTCCGAGCTGTGGTGGAAGCGGTGCGGGCCACGGTTCGGCCCGGACGGAGTGACGATCACCACGGCTCAGGTGCGAACCGGTCGACTACGGCAGAATGCGACACATGCGCAGTGAGGTGATCACCGTCCGGACCGGCTCCCGGCCCACCGTGCAGGACATCACCGCCCAGGCGGAGTCGTTCGTCTCCGGGCAGGGCGACGGACTGCTGCACGTGTTCGTGCCGCACGCCACCGCCGGGGTGGCCATCATCGAGACCGGCGCCGGCTCGGACGACGACCTGCTCACCGCGCTGGACTCGGTGCTGCCCACCGACAACCGCTGGCGGCACCGACACGGCTCACCCGGCCACGGGCGTGATCACGTGCTGCCCGCCTTCGTCGCCCCGTACGCGACGCTGCCGGTGCTCGGCGGCCGGCTCGCCCTGGGCACCTGGCAGTCGATCTGCCTGGTCGACACCAACGGCGACAACACCACCCGCCAGGTCCGTTTCTCGTTCCTGCCCGGCTGATTCCCGTTTCTGCCCGGCTGACCGCATCCGCTGAGTCGAGGCCGGACTGCGACACGAGCCGGGTTCGAGTGGGCGAGGTGTGCTCCGGTCGGTAATGCTGTCCGACGTGACCACCCCGCAGGATCTTGACGACCGACTCCGGGAGTCCCTGGCCGCGTTGACCATGCCGCGGCACCGTACCGACCCGGCCCAACCGGTGGCCGAGGGCGCGGCGCTGACCGGCGCCCAGCTGTTGGAACTCTTCGACGCCCAGATCACCAGCCGGCAGCTCGACCTCGCCGGGCGTTGGCTGCGCAGCTTCGGCGAGGGCTACCACACGATCAGCTCGGCGGGCCACGAAGGCAACGCCGCGGTCGCGGCGGCGCTGCGCCCCACCGACCCGGCGCTGCTGCACTACCGCTCGGGCGCGTTCTACTGCGTCCGCGCCGCCCAGGCCGCCGAGCCGCCGACCGGTTCGATGCTGCTGACCCCCGACAACGGCCCCGACGGTACGCCCGCACACCCGGCCGACCCCGCGGAACCGAACGACGCACCTGATCCGGCCGGCTCGGCGGAGCAGGTCGACCCGGTCGACCCGGCGGACAACGCCTCGACGGGCCGGAAGACGGACGACGCCTCGACCGACCGGGCGGCCGACGATGAGCACGCCGGACCTGCTGTCGATGGTGCCCCGACCGACCCTGCTGACTCGGCGGACCCGGTCGACCCGGCTGTCCGGGCCATCCCGGCCGCCCAGGTTGTGGCGGGCCAGCCGGCCACTTCGGCCACGTCGGTCGTTGCAGGGGAGCCGGACGACTCGGCGGACCCGGCCGCGCCGGCCGGTGACGAGGGCGCAGGGGGTGCTCGTCTGGCGGTGGTGCGGCGGCCGGTGGTGTCGGCGTACACCGAGGCGGCGCGGGACGTGCTGCGCGGGATGGTGGCCTCGCGTGAGGAGCCGACGGCCGGTGGCCGGCACAAGGTCTTCGGTCGCGCCGACCTCACCGTGGTGCCGACCACCTCCACCGTCGCCTCGCACCTGCCCCGGGCGGTGGGCATGGGACTGGCGGTGGAGCGGCTGCGTCGCCTGGACGCCCGGGGCGTCGCGGCACACCTCGACGTGGCCCCCTGGGCGCCGGACGCGATAGTGGTCTGCTCGTTCGGTGACGCCGCGATCAACCACGCCGACGCCACGGCGGCGTTCAACACCGCCGGCTGGTACGACCACACCGGCCTGCGTATCCCGGTGCTGTTCGTCTGCGAGGACAACGGCCTGGGTGGTAGTCTGCGGTCGCCGCAGGGCTGGGTGGCGACCGCACTGCGCGCCAAGCCGGGCATCCGCTACTTCGCCGCCGACGGCGCCGACCTGGTGGCGACCTACGAGGTGGCGCGCGAGGCGGCGGCCTGGGTCCGTCGCCACCGTCGTCCGGCCGTGCTGCATCTGAGCACCGTCCGGCTGCTGGGGCACGTCGGCGCGGACGCCGAGAGCGCGTACCGCAGCGCGGAGGAGATCGCCGCCGATCTTGCCGCCGATCCGCTGGTCGCCACCGCGCGGCGGCTGGTCGAGGCCGGTCTGGCCGGTGGCGCGGAGCTGCTGGACCGCTACGACGAGATCGGCTGGCAGATCCGTCGGCTCGCCGAGCAGGTGCTCGACGAGCCGAAACTGAACAGCCCCGCCGAGGTGATCGCCCCGCTGGCGCCGCGCCGCCCGGTGCGGGTCGCCCAGGCGGTCGCCGACGCGGGCGCCCGAGCCGCCGGGCCGGACGCGGGGGCACGGCTGGAGGCGTTCGGCGGCAAGCCGCCCGAACTGTCGGGCCCGCTCACGCTCGCCCAGAGCGTCAACGCCGCGCTCACCGACGCCCTGCTGGCGTACCCGCAGCTGGCCGTCTTCGGTCAGGACGTCGCCGCCAAGGGCGGCCGGTACGGGGTGACCAGGGACCTGCGCGACCGGTTCGGCCCGGCCCGGGTGTTCGACACGCTGCTCGACGAGACCTCGCTGCTCGGCCTGGGCCTCGGCGCGGGACTGGCCGGCATGCTGCCGGTGCCCGAGATCCAGTCTCTGGCGTACCTGCACAGCGCCGAGGCCCAGGTGCGCGGCGAGGCCGCCACCATGGGGTTCCTCTCCCAGGGGGCGCTGCGCAACCCGATGGTGGTGCGGGTGGCGGGCCTGGCGTACCAGGAGGGCTTCGGCGAGGAGGTCGGGGACGACAACTCGGTGGCCGTACTGCGGGACGTGCCCGGCCTGGTGATCGCCGTGCCGGCCCGACCGGACGACGCGGCGGCGATGCTGCGCACCTGCCTGGCGAGCGCGGCGGTGGACGGCAGCGTCTGCGTGTTCCTGGAGCCGGTCGGGCTCTACCACGCCCGCGACCTCTACGCCGACGGCGACGGGGAATGGTCGGCCGGCTACGCCGAGCCGGGGGCCTGGGCGAGCGGGCACGTCCCGGTCGGCCGGGCCCGGGTGTACGGCGTCGGCTCGGCCGAGGACATCACGATCGTGACCTTCGGCAACGGCGTACGGATGGCGTTGCGGGCGGCCTCGGTGCTGGCCGACGAGGGGATCGGCACCCGGGTGGTGGATCTGCGGTGGCTCGCGCCGCTGCCGGTGGCCGACCTCATCCGGGAGGCCGCCGCGACCGGGCGGGTGCTGGTGGTGGACGAGACCAGGCGCTCCGGCGGCGTCGGCGAGGGCGTGATCGCCGCCCTGGTCGACGCCGGATATGTCGGGGCGGCGCGCCGGGTGGCGGCAGTTGACTGTTTCGTGCCTCTGGGTCCGGCTGCCCGTCAGGTCCTGATCTCCGAGGAGGCCATCACCCAGGGTGCCCGTACGCTGCTGGCACGGTAAATTTCGTTCCACCCGGTGCGCCACTTGCGCGCGGCGGCACAACTGTGTGGACTTGCCTGACGGCGCCGGCCGGGTGCCGCGAGCTTGGACGAGATGAGGAGGCACGCGACAGTGAGCGCGACCGCTGGTCAGGCTGCCGACGGGGTACGCAGCCTGGCGGACCGGTTCGGCATCGAACCGGGAATGGTCGTCATGGAGATGGGCTACGACGACGACGTCGACGCCGATCTCCGGGACGCCCTGACCGACCGTTGTGGAGACCTGGTCGACGAGGACACCGACGAGGTGGTCGACGCGGTGCTGGTGTGGTATCGCGACGGCGACGGTGATCTTTTCGAGCTTCTCGTCGACGCCCTCGGCCCGCTGGCCGACAACGGGGTCGTGTGGCTGCTGACGCCCAAGGCCGGCCGCGACGGCCACGTCGAGCCGAGTGAGATCGCCGAGTCCGCTCCCACCGCCGGCCTTCAGCAGACCTCGACCGTCAACGCCGGCAAGGACTGGAGCGGCGCCCGTCTCGTGCTACGTCGCGGCGCAAAGGCCAAGAAGTAGTCTCCCGCCCGACGTACACCCGCATCCCGACCCGATCCAAGGAGTTCGCATGCCCATCGAGGTTGGCGCAGAGGCGCCGGACTTCGTACTCAAGGACCAGAACAACCAGGAGGTCCGGCTCTCCGACTTCCGTGGTCGGCGTACCGTCCTGCTGGTCTTCTACCCGCTGGCCTTCAGTGGCTACTGCCAGGGCGAGCTGTGCGAGGTCCGGGACAACCTCAACGACTACGTCAACGACGACGTCCAGGTGCTGACCGTCAGCGTGGACTCGGTCTACGCCCACAAGATCTGGGCGGACCGGGAGGGCTACCAGTTCCCGCTGCTGGCCGACTTCTGGCCGCACGGCGGCGTCGCCCAGGCGTACGGAGTCTTCAACGACGTCGCCGGTGTCGCCAACCGGGGCACCTTCATCATCGACAAGGCCGGTGTCGTCCGCTTCGCCGAGATGAACATGCCGGGCGAGCCGCGCGACCAACAGGACTGGCGCAAGGCACTGGCGGACGCCACCGCCTGAGCCCGGTCCCAACGGGTGCGACCGTCCGGCAGGGCCGGCGCGTGGCAGGGTAAGCTGCCAACCGCCGGTCCGCCGTACGGCGTTTCCGGGCGCGTAGCTCAGTGGGAGAGCACTCGCCTTACAAGCGAGGGGTCGCAGGTTCGAAACCTGCCGCGCCCACCAGTACCAACGGCGGTAGGGCCGGGGCGCCCTCACCGTTACGGCGAAGTGGCGGAATCCAGGCGAGCCGGAAACCACCATTACGGCGTAACGGAGCCGATCACCTCGCAAGAGCCGACCGTCGAGGGTCTGGCGCAGGGCGTCAACCGGTCACCCGGCAGTAGCGCTGCTACGTTCTTCGCGTTGGCAGGTGGGTCATTGTCGCGTGGGTCAGCATGCCGATCGCGCTTCCGACGAGAATGCCGACCAGGGTCGCCCACTGCGCCCCGATGCTGGCTTCGAGCAGGGCGTTGATGCCCAGGCCGGCAGGCACCCCTGCCGCTGTGCCCGCCCCGAGGGCCCACCAACGATGCCGTACGCCCGCGACGTGCAGTTCGAGGTAGGGCGGCAGGATCGCGAGGAACACGATCAGCAGCGGGGTCGAGGGAATCAGCAGGATGAGGGCCGTGCCGGCGATCGCCCCGATGACGAGAGTCAGCAGGCCGAGACCGATTGCCTGGTCCAGGTCAACGGGCAGGTGGCTCATGCCCGGCTGCCGTCGCCAGAGCCGTCGCCACCTGTTGGTGAAGGTGTGCTCGGGCGCCCGGCGGACCTGCGGCTCGGCCGGTGGAGAAGCACCGCCGGGGCCGGCTGTGCCGTCGGGAGCGGAGGACGCGTCCGGCGAAGCCATGACAGCAATTGTGGCGCGTTCCGACCGTCAGGTGACGGTGGCGGCGGTGAGAAAGAACGTGACTGTGTAGGTGAATCGGTGGGTGTTGACGGCCTCGTCGAACTGGTCTTCGAAGGCGCGGGCTTCGCCGGGGTCGAGGGCACCGCGTTGAGCTGCGGTGGCGGCCCAGCTGCGCAGGCCGAGGACGTTGTCGACGGCGGTCGGGTCTCGTACGACGAGTGTTCGGGGTTCGACGGTGATGTCGACCAGGCCGTGTGCGGCGAGCAGGCCGGCGTGTCGGTGGGCCAGGGTGCCGTTGCGGAGAAGGACATCGGCCCGGAACCTCAGCACGCGCCGGGCCAGGTCCTGGTCGGCGATGTCGAGCACCTGGGTGTCGTAGTCGGGGTCGGCGAGGACGATGCGACCACCTGGTCGTACAACCCTGACCAGGTCGGTGACCGCGGCGTGGGGGTCGGCGAGGTGTTGTACGGTGCGGTCGGCCCATGCCCCGTCGAAGGCATGAGTGCGAAACGGCAGGTGGTGGGCGTCGGCGACGGCGCATCCGGTGAGGCCGCGGGCCCGCATGGCAGCAGCCATGGTCAGCGAACGATCCACGGTCGCCACGCTGACCTCGTGTGCGTCTCTCAGGTGTGCCGCGCTCGCTCCGGTGCCGGCGCCGACTTCGAGGTAGCGGCGGCCGGGCGTCGGATCGAGCAACTCGCGGACCCGCTGCTGGTACGCCCGGTAGAAGGGCTCCTCGGCGAGGCGGTCGAGCACGCCGACCCACGAGTCCGGGTCTGACTGGCGGTCGACGGCGGTGAACCCGTGCACGATCGGCAGCCTATTGCGTCAGCGCTGCTGCTGGCGGCCTGGATCTCGGCTACCGGGTCGGCCTCGGAGGTGGCGTACCGGAGGCCGGGTCAGCGTGGGGCGAGCAGACAGAACTCGTTGCCCTCCGGGTCGGCGAGGACCCTCCAGTGGACGTCGTCGTCCAGGTCGATGGCGGTGGCGCCGAGCGCCCGCAGCCGCGCCGCCTCGGCCTCCAGGTCGTCACCGGGGTACGGGCGGACGTCGAGGTGGACCCGGTTCCACCCCGTCTTCGCCTCCGGGTTACGGACGAACCGCAGGTAGGGGCCGACGTCCTTGGCGGAGCGCAGCACCGCGTGCTGGTCGGTCACCTCGTGCACGGCCCAGTCCATGGCGTTGCCCCAGAAGTCGACCATGGCGCGGGGATCTGTGCAGTCGGCCACCACCGTCGCGATCGGTCCGGTGTCTCGGGGCGAGGTGCGCCAGTCCAGCACGCAGAACTCGTTGCCCTCCGGGTCGGCCATGACGGTCCACGGCACGTCGCCCTGGCCGATGTCCGCTGGGGTCGCGCCGAGATCCGTGAGGCGGGCGACCAGCTGGGCATGATCGGCCGCCGAGGTGGTGGCGAGGTCGACGTGTACGCGGTTCTTCACCGTCTTGGGTTCCGGGCGGGCGACGAGGTCGATGTAGACGACGGCGGGGTCGGGGTAGGCGAAGCCCTCGGGTTCGAGGTTGGTCACGCCCGGTCCTTCGCTGGAGATTCCCCAGCCGAGCACCTCGGCCCAGAAGCGGCCCAGCGCGGCATCGTCCCGAGCCTTCATGTTGATCTGAACAAGTCGCGTCGCCATGTCGGCGATGCTAAGTCCTCTGGCCTGTGACCGTTGGCCCGCGCCGGGCGCAGCGGGAGATCCTCAGCGGCCGATCGGCGCCGCCGACCGGGTGAACACCGCCAACGGGCGATCGTTCACCTGGAACGAGAATCGGCGTACCCAGCCTGCGCGTTCGTAGAGTCGGGCCGCTGCGGAGTCGGGGTGGGTGGCCAGCCACGATGCTCGGTCACCGACCTGGCGCGCCAGCAGTTCCCGGCCCACGCCGTGGCCTTGATGTGCCGGCGCGACCATCAGTTCGGCGACCACCAGGGCCGGTGCCACCAGCAGGTCCGCCACCTCCGGTGGTGCCGCCTCCCGTACCGCGATGTCGAACGCGTTCGCTGCCGGCAGCGCGGTCGGCGCCGGCCACCCGTAGACCGCGCCGACGATCTCACCGTCCCGCTCGGCGATCGAGCCGTACGCCCCGGGTTGGCTCGTGTGCCGTGCCAGCCGGGCAGGGAAGTCGGCGATCTTCTCGGCCGGCTCGCTCCACGGCGGGGCCGCGAAGCAGTCCCGGTAGATCGGATGGAGCTGCGCGACCAACTGCCGTAGCCCGGCTCCGTCCAGCTCTCTCATCACCAACGACAACGACCCCACCCACCTTGCTGCCAAAGATTTGCAACTACTAGAAGATGGCGAGAAGGGTACGTGCCGATGATCCAGCCGGCAACCGGCACCTGCCCGTACCGGTGTCGTGCCACCGTGGTCGCAACGGCGGCGGAGGGGGACTGGTGAGCTACGCGCAAATCAACGGCGTCCGGTTCTGGTACGAGACGCACGGTGCCGGCCGACCGCTGGTGCTGCTGCACGGCGGGTTCGGTGCGGTGGAGACGTTCGCCGCGATCCGGCCGGCGCTGACCCGG
This sequence comes from Micromonospora fiedleri, assembly GCF_016774385.1. Taxonomy (NCBI): domain Bacteria; kingdom Bacillati; phylum Actinomycetota; class Actinomycetes; order Micromonosporales; family Micromonosporaceae; genus Micromonospora; species Micromonospora fiedleri. The sequence goes on along the minus strand of NZ_JAETXL010000002.1, from coordinate 638,320 downwards.
CGGCGTCGGGTGATCAGCGTCGACCTGCCCGGTCACGGGCGTACCGCCGACGTCGACCGGCCGCTGCGCTACGAGTCGATGGCCGACGACGTCGCCGCGCTGATCGTCGATCTCGGGCTGGCCCCGGCCGATGTGCTGGGCTTCTCGCTCGGCGGTGGGGTGGCGCTGCGGCTGGCGATCCAGCATCGGGAGCTGGTGCGTCGACTGGTCGTGGTCTCCGCGCCCTGTCGACGTCAGGGCTGGTTTCCCGAGGTGCTGGCCGGGATGCCCGACCCCGACGAGGCGGCCGGTGATCAGCTGCGCGGCGCCCCGCCGTACCAGCTCTACCAGGCCGTCGCGCCCCGCCCGCAGGACTGGTCGCGACTCTGGGTCAAGACCGGGGAACTGCTCCGCCGGGAGTACGACTGGTCGCCGGAGGTCGCCGCGCTGACCACGCCGACGCTGCTGGTCTTCGCCGACGCCGATTCGGTCCGGCCGGACCACATGGTGGAGTTCTTCGGACTGCTCGGCGGTGGTCACCGCGACGCCGGCTGGGACGGCACCGACCGCCCCGACGCCCGGCTGGCCGTCCTGCCGGGGCTCACCCACTACGACATCGTCGACTCGCCCGCCCTGCCCGCCGTGGTCCTCCCCTTCCTCACCCACACCCTCAACACCCCCGCCTGACCCGTCGTCGCTCGGTCGGCAACTTCCCTGATGGTGCTGCCTCGGCGCGCAGGCCAGGCAGCAACAACAGGGAAGTTGCAGGAGCGACGACGGCCTCGGTGCTCATCGGGTGTAGTGCAGGACGACGACTCCGGCGTCGGTGGGGGTGGCGGCGAGCAGGGTGAGGTGTTGTGGGGTGAAGGGGTGGTCGAGCAGGGGGATGCCGCTGCCGGCGACGACGGGGTTGACCTTGATGACCCACTCGTCCACCTCGGACAGGAGTTGCCCGGCGAGGTGGCCGCCGCCGCAGAGCCAGAGGTCGCCGCCGGGGCGTGCCTTGAGGTCGCGGACGAAGGCTGCCGGGTCCCCGGAGACGATCTCCACCGCCGGGTCGTCGGACGGTGGCAGCGAGCGCGAGAAAACGTACTGCTTCAGATGGGCGTACGGGCTGGTGACGCCGACGCGAAGGGCCGGCTCGTAGGTGGCCCGGCCCATCAGGACCGTGTCGAACCGGCCCTGCGGGCGGTCGATGCCGAGCTGCGCGTGGGCGAAGGTCGGGAAGGTCTGCGGCCACTGGGTGGCGAGGTGTCCCGCCGGGTCGGGGTGCAGGTCGAAGAAGTCGTACGACCCGTCGGGGGCGGCGATGAAACCGTCGACGGTGGTGGCCACGTAGTAGACGAGCTTACGCAAAGAGGACTCCCAATCACTACGGCTGTTGTGGTCTGCTGGCAACGTACAACAGGTGTTGTGGTTGCTGCTAGGGTTTTTCCGTGGCGCGCAACCCGCAGCGGCGGGCGGCCCTGGCGGACGCCGGGCTGCGGGTGCTGGCCGCCCACGGCGCCCGCGGCCTCACCCACCGGGCCGTCGACGCCGAGGCGGGGGTGCCGGTCGGCACCACCTCCAACTACTTCCGCTCCCGCGACGCCCTGCTCGGTGCGCTCGGTGAGCGGATCTTCGAACGGTTCGCCCCGGACGACGCGGTCGTGGCCGAACTGGCCGCCCGTCCACCCTCCTCAGCCCTGCTCACCGACTACGTCCGGTACATCGTCGAGCGCACCACCCGACACCCGGAACTCACCCGTGCCCTGATCGAGCTACGCCTGGAATCGGCCCGCCGCCCCGACCTGGCCCGGATCCTCGGCGACACCCTGCGCCGCGGCTACCGCGCCGACGTCGCGTACCACCTCGGCGCCGGGCTGCCCGGCGGCGCGTTCGAGGTGGCCCTGCTGCGCTACGCCGTGGACGGGCTCCTGCTCGACCTGCTCACCACCTCGATCGACGCCGGGTTCGACCCCGACCAGGTGGTTGCCGCCCTGGTGTCCCGCCTGGCCGGCGACGTCCCGCCCGGCGGCTGACTCTCCGTCACGGCGATGACTGTTCGGCGGTGCAGCGGGGAAACGTTGATCTGACGCACCTGGGGAGGAGCGACGGATGACGCGTGGCGGACTGACCATCGGCGTGCTCGGCTCATACGGTGGCCGCAACCTCGGCGACGAGGCCATCCTCACCGGCCTGCTGACCGACCTGCGTCAGCAGGAGCCGAACGCCCGGATCATCGTCTTCTCGCGAAACCCCGAACACACCGCCGTGGCCCACCCGGACGTGGAAGCGGTGCCCTGGGAAGGGGTCAGCCGCACCGACTCCGCCCTCGTACTGTCCCAGCTCGACCTGCTCATCCTCGGCGGTGGCGGGATCCTCTACGACAAGGAGGCCCGCCGGTACCTGCGGGTGGTCCGGGTCGCGCAGGAACGGGGCCTGCCGGTGCTGACCTACGCGGTGGGTGTCGGGCCACTGAGCGAGATGGTGGACACCGGCATGGTGCGCGAGACGCTGGCCGGCGCCACCCAGGTGACCGTACGCGACCAGGAATCGCGGATGGTGCTGGAGGAAGCCGGGCTGCTCAACCCGATCACCGTCACCGCCGACCCGGCGTTCCTGCTCGAACCCGAGGAGTTCCCGGCGGAACTGCTGCGCGAGGAGGGTGTGCCGGCCGGTAAACGGCTGGTCGGGATGAGCGTACGGGAGCCGGGCCGGGCCGCCGAACGACTGGACGTGGACGGCTACCACCGGCTGCTCGCCCAGATCGGTGACTTCCTGGTGCACCGCATCGACGCGCACGTGTTGTTCGTACCGATGGAACGCGACGACATCCGGCACTCGCACGGCGTGCTGTCGCACATGATCGCCGCCGAACGGGGCCGCATCCTGCACGGCACCTACTCGCCCCAGCAGGTACTCGGCCTGATGCGCCACTTCGACCTGGCGGTCGGCATGCGGCTGCACTTCCTGATCTTCGCCGCGATGATGGGTACGCCGTTCCTGCCCCTGCCGTACGCCGGGAAGGTCTTCGACCTGGCGCAGCGACTCGGAGTGCCGGCGCTGCGCGGCGTGGAACGCGAGGTGGAGGGCCCGTTGCTGGCCGAGGTCGACCAGCTGTGGGACGAACGCGAGCAGCGGGCCGAGACCACCGCGCAGCGGGTGGCGCAGGTCTGCGACGAGGCCCGCGGCACCTCCCAGGTGACCCGGGCGGTCCTGGAGAGCCTGCGCAGCCGCTCCCTGGTCGAGGTCGGCGCCTGACCTTCGCTGCACCCCTCGCGGTCGGACTGCCGGGCCGGCGGTGCGGGCCTCGCGGTCAGACTGCTTGGCCGCGCCAGCGGTAGCACCACTGCTGGGCTTGGGCATCGATCGATTCCAGCTCGTAGATGTCCGCCTCGGCCAGGCCGCCCGACCCTACGTGATGGTGGGTCAGCGGGGGTCGACCGTTCGGATCCAACTCGACGGTGACGTGCTGACCGTCCGCAGAACCGCCCACCAGCGGGATCTCAACCGTTGCTGCCATGCGCCCATCCTGCCCCGAGCACCGCGCCCCCGCAGCGGATCGGCAGGCCCACGGCACCGAGCCCGCTGGCCGGCGCTCGCCGAGCAGGGCGATGTCCCGCTCGCGGCGGAGCGCGTTTCGCGTCTGGCCGCCCGGGATACCGTGTCGACATGGCGGAGATCGCGATTGACCCGACACTCGGGCCGGTGGTCAACCGGACGGCCGGCGAGCGGGAAGTCCTCGAATCCTTCCTGGATTTCCATCGGACCGTCCTGCTGCGCAAGCTGCACGGCCTCACCGAGGCCGACGCGGCCCGCCGTCTGGTGCCCTCGGCGACCACCGTCGCCGGGCTGGTCAAACACCTCACCGAGATCGAGCACAACTGGTTCCACATCCTGCTGGAGCCGTCGCCCGGCGAGACGTTCCCGACGACCGACGAGGCGGCGCTGGCCAGCTTCACCCTCGCCGAGGGCGACACCGTGGAGCGCCTGGCCGCCGACTACCAACAGGTCTGCGCCCGGTCCCGGGAGATCGTGGCACGCTTCGACCTCGACCACGTCGTGCCACATCCGCAGCTCGGCGAGGTGTCGGTGCGCTGGATCCTGGTGCACATGATCGAGGAGACGGCCCGACATGTCGGACACGCCGACATACTCCGGGAACTCACCGACGGCACCACCGGCGCCCTCTGACATTCAGATCGTCGAACCTGCTCGCCCGCGCGACCCCTGAGCGGGCCATGGTCGTGCTCGACCAGGGGTGCAGACCATGATCGTGCTCGACCCAGGATCGAGTGGCTTGGTCAGCGGAGGATAGGCACTTGATCCCAGATTGAGAACGATCATGGCGAAGGTCTCGGCAACGGCGCGGCGGAGCGGGCCACGGGGCGTGGGGTCAGGGGCGGGGGAGGAGACCGGGTGGGTACTCCATGCCGTCGTGGGTGCAGGCTGCGGCGGCGACCCGGGCCGCGTACTCGGCGGCTTCCGCCCATGTCGCGCCTCGTGAGCGGGCGGCGATGATGCCGGCCGCGAAGGCGTCCCCGGCACCGTTGGTGTCCACCACCGGGCCGGGCGGCGTGGCCGCCGGAATCCGGGTGACGACACCGCCGAGGTGCAGATCCGCGCCGTCGGCACCCCACGTCACCAGCACCGGCCGCTGTGCCGCCGCCGGGTCACCCAGCGCGTCGGGCAGCACCCTCGCCGGGTCACCCAGCGCGTCGGGCAGCACTCCCGCCGGGTCGCCCGGCGCGGTGGCCGTCACCGTCGTCGGATCGCCGGACGTTGCGGGCATCTCCCTCGCCGAGTCGTCCAGCGGGGCGGGTGCAGCGGTCGTCCGGGTGCCCAGGGCGACTCCGCTGACCAGCACCAACTCGGCTACCTCGGCGAACGGGCGGTGGTACGGATTCTGCCCGTCCCAGTCGTGCAGGTCGGTGGAGCTGCCCACACTCTCGCCCAGCATGTCGCCGAGAGCGGGCAGCAGGTCCCGTACCCAATTCATGATCGAAAGGTGGATGTGCGTGGCCTGCCGGACCAGTGTCGCCACCTGTGCCACCGGAAAGGGTGCGGTCCCGTCGGAGGGGCGGGGGTCGTACAGCGACATCCGCCGTCCGGCGGGATCGACCAGGTTGACCGAGCGGCGGGTACCGGCCGGCGTCTCGGCCAGCACGGCGTGCACCCCGGTGCGGGACAGCGCGGCCCGCACCACGTCGCCGGCCGGGTCCGTGCCGAGCGTGTCGACCACCGTCACCCGTAGCCCGAGGGCGTGCGCGGCGAGCGCCACGCCGGCACCGGTGTTGCCGATCCGCAGGTCGATCGGTTCGACGGTGACGGAGTCGACCACCGGCAGGGGCAGTGCGGGCACCCGGACCCGGACGTCCACGCCGAGGCCGCCGAGCACCAGTAGGTCGCACATGGCGCCGACGGTAGCGGGCCGGGTCCGCCTATCCTGACCCGGGTGTTAAGCAGGGGCCCTTGCTCTACCGGAGGCGTTAACAAGGGGCCCTTCCTTTCAACAAGGTGGGATGCGGGTGCTGGTCGTTCATGGGGCGTGGCTGCCGGGTCGGGGGCTCGCTGTCTGGGGTGAGGACAGCACCCTGCCGCCGCGCGCCGCGCGCCGTCCCGGCCGGGTACCCCGGGAACGCCCGCATCCGTTCGCCGCCGCGCACACCACGCTGGCTGCCGCGCTGGCCGAGGTGGCCGAACCGACAGACCTCGGCACCGCGCTGCTCCGCCTGCCCACCCGCGCCGGATCACCGGTCGACTCGCCGGAGCTGGTCCGGACCGCCGTCGTGGACCCGGTCCGCGGCCCGGTCACCCTGGCCGGCTGGCGGGTGCCCATCCTGGCGTACGCCCCGGACGCGGCGCTGTCGTTGCTGCGTACCCTCGACGGGCTGACCGCCGTGCCCGGCGCGACGCTGCGGCACCTGACGGAACTGGCCACCTTCGCCGCCGACCTGGCCAGCCGGGGCCGGGTCCTGCCCGGCCTGGCCGCGCCGCCGGCACCCGGCCTCGCCGCGCCTGGCAGAGCCGCACGTGGCTCGACTTCCCGTGGCGGCACGCGCGGCTCGGCAGCCGGTCGGGGGAGCGCGGTCGGGGCCCGTGCGGTGTGGCGACCGCTGCTCACCGGGACCGACGCGGCCTGGGCTCGGGCATTGGCGCTGGCCCTGCCACCGGCCGCCCGCGCGGTGGCCGAGGCCGACCTGCCCGCACTGCCGGCCGAAGAAGTCGCCCTACCCCCGACACCGACCGGGACCGGCTCGGCCGCGACGGGCTCGGCGGCGACGGCGGGGCCGGTTGAGGCGGACGTGCCGGCCGCGCTGGCTGGTGCCGGTAGACGGACGGGACCGGACGCTGAGGGTGCGGCCGGGGCGGGGGTGCTGGTGGGTGATGCGCTCGATGCGCTCACCGATGCGGCGGTGCGGGCGGCGCTGCCGCAGACCACCTTGGCGCGCGGGGTACGCCGCGACGGGGCGGTGGCGGCCTGGCTCGGTGCGCTCACCGGGCCACAGCGCGGGTTCACCGCCGAACCGGCGGCGCTTGATGTCCTGCGGGACGAGTTGGAAGCCTGGCAGCGGGACGCGGCCGGCGGGACGGTACGGGCCAGCTTCCGGCTCGTCGAACCACCCGACGACGAGATCGAGACACCGCTGACCGTGGTACCGGCCGACCCGGACACGGTAGTGGCGACCGAGGGGACGTGGCGGGTGGAGTTCGGACTCCGCGCTGCCGACGAGTCCGGTCTGCACGTCGACGCCGGGCAGGTGTGGTGGGGTACGGCCGTACCCACGCTGGACAGTCCGCAGGAGACGCTGCTGGCGGAGCTGGGCCGGGCCAGCCGGCTGTGGCCGGAGCTGGACTCGGCGTTGCGGACCGCGACGCCGGAGGCGCTGGAGCTGGATGCCGAGGGCGCCCACCGGTTCCTGCGCGAAGGTGCCCCGCTGCTGCACGCGGCCGGCTTCACCGTGCTGCTGCCGTCGTGGTGGCAGCGGCCGTCGGCGCGGCTCGGCGCGCGGCTGCGGGCCGGTTCCCGCACCGCGCCCGGCACGGTCGCCGCCGCCGGTGAGCGGGTCGGGCTGGATGCGCTTGTCGACTACCGGTGGGAGATCGCCCTGGGCGATCAGCCGCTGACCGCCGAGGAACTGGCCCGCCTCGCCGAGTTGAAGACGCCGCTGGTGCGGCTGCGCGGCCACTGGGTCGAGCTGGACCCGAAGCGACTCGCCGCCGGTCTGCGGCTGTTGCGGTCCACCGGTGAGCTGACCGTCGCCGACCTGCTCCGGTTGGGGCTCGCCGACGCCGAGCAGCCGGACGCACTGCCGGTGCTGGAGGTCAGCGCGGACGGGGCGTTGGGTGATCTGCTCGCCGGGTCGGTGGAACGGCGACTCGCCCCGTTGACCGAGCCGCCGTCGTTCGCCGGGACTTTGCGGCCGTACCAGCGGCGTGGTCTGGCCTGGTTGACGTTCCTCCAGTCGCTCGGGCTGGGCGGGGTGCTCGCCGACGACATGGGGCTGGGCAAGACGGTGCAGCTGCTGGCGTTGTTCGCGGCCGACCCGCCGCAGGCCGGGCCGACCCTGCTGGTGTGTCCGATGTCGCTGGTCGGCAACTGGCAGCGGGAGGCCGCCCGGTTCACCCCCGAGCTGCGGGTGCACGTGCACCACGGCGCGCAGCGGGCCCGGGGCGCCGAGTTCGGCGACGCCGTACGGGCTGCGGATCTGGTCCTGACCACGTACCCGACGGCGGCCCGGGACGCGGCGGACCTGGCCGGTGTCGACTGGCACCGGGTGGTGCTCGACGAGGCGCAGGCGGTGAAGAACGCCGCCACCCGGCAGGCCGAGGCGGTCCGCGCGCTGCCCGCCCGGCACCGGATCGCGGTGACCGGTACGCCGGTGGAGAACCGGCTGGCCGACCTGTGGTCCATCATGCAGTTCGCCAACCCGGGACTGCTCGGCCCGGCGGCGACGTTCCGTAAGCGCTTCGCCGAGCCGATCGAACGCCACGGTGACACCGACACCGCGGAGCGGCTGCGTCGGATCACCGGCCCGTTCGTGCTGCGCCGACTCAAGACCGACTCGTCGATCATCTCGGATCTGCCGGAGAAGCTGGAGATGGAGGTCGTCTGCAACCTGACCGCCGAGCAGGCGGCGCTCTACCAGGTGGTGGTCGACGACATGATGGCCCGGATCGAGGCCAGCGAGGGCATCGAGCGGCGTGGCCTGGTGCTGGCCACCATGACCCGGCTCAAGCAGGTCTGCAACCACCCCGCCCAGTTGCTGCGCGACGGTTCGACGCTGGCCGGGCGTTCCGGCAAGCTGGCCCGGTTGGAGGAGATCCTCGACGAGGTCCTCGCGGCGGGGGAGAAGGCCCTGCTGTTCACCCAGTACGCGGAGTTCGGCGGGATGCTGCGCGGTCACCTGTCGGCCCGCTTCGGCCGGGAGGTGCTGTTCCTGCACGGTGGCCTCGGCAAGGCCGACCGGGACGAGATGGTGACCCGGTTCCAGTCCGACGACGGCCCGGCCCTGTTCGTGCTCTCCCTCAAGGCCGGCGGTACCGGGTTGACCCTGACCGCCGCCAACCACGTGGTGCACGTGGACCGGTGGTGGAATCCGGCGGTGGAGGACCAGGCCACCGACCGGGCGTTCCGCATCGGTCAGCGCCGCCGCGTGCAGGTCCGCAAGTTCGTCTGCGCCGGCACGGTGGAGGAGAAGGTCGCCGCGATGATCGCCGACAAACGCAGTCTGGCCGCGTCGGTCGTCGGCACCGGCGAGCAGTGGGTCACCGAACTGTCCACCAGCCAGCTGCGCGAGCTGTTCAGCCTGGAGGCCGGGGCGGTGGCGCAGTGACCAGCCCGACCGGTACCGGCGGACGGGGTCGGTTCGCCGACTACGGGCGGCCCCGCCGGGTCGACGGCGGATTACGGGCCCGCAGCAGCCGAGGCGCCATCGGGGTGTCCTGGTGGTCGCGGCGGTTCCTGGAGGTGCTGGAGTCGTTCGCGCTCGGCACCCGGTTGACCCGTGGCCGTGCGTACGCCCGGGCCGGTCAGGTGGTACGCCTCGACATCGCCCCGGGCACGGTCACCTCGACGGTGCAGGGCTCCCGCCCCCGGCCGTACCAGGTCCACATCGCACTGCCGGTGTTCCCGGAGCAGTTGTGGGCACGGATCGAGGCGGAGCTGGCCGGGCAGGCGTTCTTCAGCGCCCGGCTGCTCGCCGGTGACCTGCCCGCCGAGCTGGAGGAGCTGTTCACCGCCGTCGGTGCACCGCTGTTCCCGGCCACCGTGACGGAGCTGGCGCAACGCTGCTCCTGCCCGGACGCCGCGGTCCCCTGCAAACACCTCGCGGCCACCTTCTACCTGCTCGCCGAGGCGTTCGACGCGGATCCGTTCGCCCTGCTGCACTGGCGTGGCCGCAGCCGCGACGCCCTGCTCGACCGGCTCCGCGAGCTACGTGGCACCGGCACCAAGCCGAGCAGCACAGGCAGCTCGCCCCGCAGTGCCGGCATCGAGCCGAGCAGCACAGGCACCCTCGGAACCGATCGGCCTGCGGCGGCGGGTGCGGCGCGAGCCCTCGCCGATCTGCCCGTCGCACCGTTGGCGGAGACGGTCGATCGGTTCTGGCTGCCGCCCGTGCCCCTGCCGGATCGCCCGCCGAGTCTGGCGAGCCGTCCGGATCTGCTGTTGCGGCAGCTCGGTGCACCCGCACCGGCGATCGGTGGACCGGGTCTTCTGGAGCGACTGCGTCAGGCGTACCGGCAGCTCGGTGAGTGAGCGGGCGCGGCGTCGACCCGGTCGGGCAGCTTCGGCGGTGTTCAGAGCCAGCGTTGCCGGAACCGCCACATGAGTACGGCGTTGGTCAGCAGCACCACGGCGAAGATCGCCCCGGTCAGTCGTCCGAACGCCACGGTCGCGGCCGGTAGGGCCGCCCACAGCAGGATGGTCAACAACAGCAGCCATCGTCCGCGTCGACCCCGGGCCCGGTTGTCGAGCCGGGCGAAGAACGCCGGGTCGCTCTCTCGGAGATTGCGGGTGATCTGCTCAAAACGACGCTGATCCTCTTTGCTGAGCATGTGCCTTCCCCTCACGCGTTCAGCAACGGCGAGGCGGAATACCCACTGGGGTCACGGCTCACGCGCTTCTCCTGCTGCTTCTTTCGCCAGCAGGGCGGGCAGGCCCTTCCGACAGGTGCGGGGCAGGGCGGCCGTCCGGGACGTCCCGGACCATGTCGACCCGGGGTGGGCGTCACCGCCGGGTCAGCTCGATGCCGGCGTGCCTGCTCGTGCGATCTGTACCCGAACCGCCCGCGACTCCCATTACGGCCTCGCCGACGCGACTCGACAGGGCGACTCGACAGGGGCGACTCAGCAGGCGGGCCTGCTCACAGCCAGCGGGTCGGTCGGTGAGTGGTCGCCGGGCGTGAACCGAGTGGGCGGGGCCGACCGGGGCGCGCGCCCGGTGGGCGGGTGGCGGCCCATCGGCGGCCGGGACGGTGCCGCCGTGGCGGCTCGGCACCGTTCGGGTGGTGTGTGGTGTCGTCCATGGACATCGCCGATCCCCGCTCCCGGCGCCGGGCTGCGCCGTCGTGGTGCTCAACGACCGCGCGCCGTCCGGCGTCGCTGTCCACACGGCCGACACCCCGGGTCGGTACGCTCACCTGCCTCGACGGGGCAACGGCAGGTGACCGGGCACCAGCGCCGGCACCAGGGTGATCCCGGTGGCCCGGAGCGCGTCGATCAGGGTGTTCTGGACCAGGTAGGAGTCCGGCAGCTGCCAGCGGGCCTGCTCCGGTGCCACCACCCAGCGGACCGGGCCCTCGGGTAGTCGGGTGGGCGGTGCCGCGATCCACGAGCCGGGACCGTGGCGTACCACCTGGAGACAGTGCTCCAACTCGGGGCGCAGCGGGTCGCCGGGGCGTACCAGGAACATCCACCGCCCGGTCGGTGTGACGAGCACCGGACCGCGGACGCCGAGGCCCGCGGGATGGGCGCGGACCGCGTCCAGCACGCGGCGGCCCAGGTCCGCGGCGACCTCCAGCACGTCGAAGGAACGCCCGGTGGGCAGCAGTACGCCGTGCGGCCGGGACCGCCACCAGTTCGCCACCCGGGCCGGGTCGGCGCTCGCGGCGTGCTCCCAGTCCTCAAGGGCCGGATGGCAGCCGACGGTGGGGCAGCCGGCTCGACCGCAGACGAAGCGGCTCCGTGCCAGGCAGGCGCCGGGGGTGACCTCCCAGCCGTGCATCGCGTACCGCACCGCTACCCGGCGCAGTCGTACCCGTTCCAACGGCGACAGGTGTGCCACCCGCGGTCCGACGTTCCCCCACATTGGCGCCATCTCCCCTCGCCGGGCCGCCCGGTGCAGTTCACACGTTGAGCACCGTCACTGCCATCGTTGACGATCGTTTGGTCTGACAAAGTGGCTCATGCAACTTGCACGAAAGCTATGAGGACTGGCCGTACGGCTGACGCACAACCAGTGCGACCAGCGGAAACCTGAAGACGGACGGTTGACCGCACCCGCGGAACAGCCCACGGCCCTTGGCTGCGGCTCCATCTAGGGAGGACTGGCGAGATGGACGAACTACCCATCGGGCGGCGGGTGGCCTACTGGCGAGGGCGACGGAAAATGTCGCAACAGGTCTTCGCCGACCGGTTGGGCAAGTCGAAGAGCTGGGTCGACAAGATCGAACGCGGCGTACGCCGACTGGACAAGTTCTCCGTCCTCTACGAGATCGCCGACATCCTCCAGATGGATGTGCAGTTGCTGCTCGGCAAGGACCCGGAGCGGCGCGGGGACACCCTCAACTGCATCGAGCAGTTCGAGGTCGAGGAGATCCGGGCGGCGCTGGAGCGGTACGACTCGGTCAGCGCGTACTTCGACGCCGCGCCGTGCCCACCTCCGCTGGCGGACATGAGCAAGGCCGTCACCCACGCCTGGCTGACCTACCAGTACGGCCGCTACGGCATGCTGATCCGGGCCCTGCCCAAGCTGCTGCGCGACGCCCAGGCCGCCGACGCCGCCTACGGCGGGGATCAGGCGGAGCGCGCCGCCCACCTGCTCGCGCAGGTCTACCAGATCGCCTCCTCGGTGCTGCGCAAACTGGGCGAGTGCGAGCTCGCCTGGCTCGCCGCCGACCGGTCCATCGCGGTCGCCCAACGCGCCGACGACCTGCTGCTCGCCGGGGTCGCCACCACCCGGGTGTGCAACGCCCTGGCGTCGATGGGACGATCCCGGCCCGCGCTGGAGTTGAACGTGCGGATCGCCAACCGGCTCGCCCCCGGCGGTCAGAACGACACCAGCCCGGAGCGCATCTCGGTGTACGGCATGCTGCTGCTGCAAGGCGCCATGGCCGCCGCCCGGATCGGCGACGCCGCCACCGTCGAAGATCTGCTGAACGGCGCGTACGCGGCGGCGCAGGAACTCGGCAGTGACCAGAACCACTACTGGACCTCGTTCGGGCCGACAAACGTCGAACTGCACCGGGCGGCGGCCGCCGTCGAGTTGGGCGACGGTGGCCGGGCGGTCGAGGTGCACCAGCTCAAGCTCCAGAACCCGGCCTTCGACGCGCTGCTGCCGGAACGCCGGGCGCATCACCTGCTCGACCTGGCCCGCGGCTACGCCCAGATCGGCGACGTGGCCAACGCGGGGGAGATGTTGCTGCGCGGGGACCGGCTCGCCCCGTCCGAGATCCGCTGCCGGCCGATCGCCCACGAGGTGATGTCCGACGTCCTCCGTCGCACACGTGGTGCGCCGCCTTCGCTGATCGCAGAGTTGGCTGAGCACATGGGAGTAGGGGTATGACTTCGGGGCCGGTCTGATGACCGGTTCGCACCGCCATGACGGGCACCGTGAGGTGCTGTACATCATCGCCTGCGGTTCGCCGCTGGCCCGAGACGTGGGTCGGCTCGTCGAGCTGGCCCAGCAGGACGGCTGGGACGTCTGCGTGGTCACCACGCCCGACGGCGCCAAGTTCGTCGACCGCGCCGCGTTGGCCCGCCAGACGGGCCACCCGGTGCGTACGCACTACAAGAATCCGGGTGATCCGGACGTGCTGCCGTCGGCCGACGCCATCGTCGTCTGCCCGGCCACGGTCAACACGGTCAACAAGTGGGCGGCCGGCATCGCCGACACCCTCGCCCTCGGGTTGCTGATCGAGGCACAGGGCCGGGGCATCCCCCTGGTCGTCGTGCCGTACACAAACGTCGCGATGGCCGCACACCCGGCCTTCCGGACGGCGATCGACCGACTGACCGAGTGGGGGGTACGCGTGCTCTTCGGCGACGACGTCCTCCCGCTGCACCCACCCGGAACAGGGGAGCGGTACCAGCACGCCTTCCCCTGGCCACTCGCCCTCACCGCGCTGCACGACCACCTCGTCCACACTTCGTGAAAGGAAGGGCCCCTTGTTAACGCCTTCGGTAGAACAAGGGGCCCTTGTTAACAACCGCACCCCGGCCGGTCCGGCGGCGGGCGGGTGACGTCCCGCCTCGGCGCTGACGCCGGTAAGCTGGCCCGTCGTGAGCACAACCACAGCCGTGCCGACCGTCGCCGACGTCGTGGCCGAGCTGGAGCGGCGCTACCCGCCGAGCTGGGCCGAGGAGTGGGACCGCGTCGGCCTGGTGCTCGGTGAGCCGGACGCCCAGGTGCGCCGGGTTCTCTGCGTCGTCGACGTGGTCCCCGAGACGGTCGCCGAAGCCCTCGCCGCCGGCGTCGACATGATCGTCGCTCACCATCCGCTGCTGCTGCGCGGCGTCTCCTCGGTCGCACCGACGACGTACAAGGGCCGGATCATCCACCAACTGATCAAGGCCGACATCGCGCTGTACGTCGCACACACCAACGCCGACGTGGCCGCCCCCGGCGTCTCCGACGCCCTCGCCGGCCGGCTCGGCCTGACCGACCTGCGCCCCCTGCAACCGGCCCGGCCCGGCACCCCGGCCGCCGGTGAGGGCCGCGGCGTGGGCCGCATCGGCCGGCTGCCCCGACCGATGAGCCTGGCCGAGCTGACCCGACACGCCACCACCGTGCTGCCCGTCACCGCCGTCGGAGTACGCGCCGCTGGCGCACCGGACCGCATCGTGCGTACCCTCGCCGTCTGCGGTGGGTCCGGGGACAGCTTCCTGGCCGACGCGAGCGCCGCCGGCGTGGACGCCTACCTCACCGCCGACCTGCGCCACCACCCGGCCGGCGAACACCTCGCCACCGGAGGGCCGGCGCTGCTCGACGCCACCCACTGGGCGACCGAGCGACCCTGGCTGGACGACCTGGCCGCGCTGCTGCGGGGCACGTCGGGCGTCGAGGCCCTGGTGTCCGACCTGGACACCAGCCCGTGGACCGTACACGCAGCCCCACCCTCAACGGGCCGGCCCGCAGTGGCCGAACCCGTAGCGGACGACAAGGAGCCCGACCGTGAAGGCTGACCCCCAGGTCCAGCGCCGCCTACTCGACCTCCAGGCGATCGACACCGCCCTCGCCCAGCTCGCCCACCGGCGGCGGTCGCTGCCCGAGCGCGCCGAGCTGGAGTCCCTGGCCCGGGAGCTGTCCGCCCTGGAGGACGAGCGGGTCCGCGCCCAGGTCGCGGTCGACGACCTGGACCGGGACATCGCCCGACTGGAGAAGGACGTCGACCAGGTACGGGCGCGCAAGACCAAGAACGAGGACCGGCTGGCCGCCGGCACCGGCCCGGCCCGCGAGCTGGAGGCACTGCAACACGAACTGGTCTCCCTCAACCGTCGGCAGGGCGACCTGGAAGACGCCGAACTGGAACTGATGGAACAGCGCGAAACCGCCCAGGCGGTACTGGACGGCGTCGAGCAGCGGCTCGCCGAGGTCCGCGAACGGCGGGCCGCCACCGAGCAGCGACGCGACGAGAGCCTCGACGAGATCGGCCGGGAGGAGGAGTTCAAACGCTCCGCCCGCCAGCCGCTCGCCAACGACCTCCCCGCCGACCTGGTGCAGCTCTACGAACGGATCCGTGCCGACACGGGCCTCGGCGCGGCGCTGCTCTACGCCGGCCGTTGCGGCGGCTGCCGCCTGGAGCTCTCCGGTGCCGACCTGGCCCGCATCCGCAAGACCGACCCCGACGAGGTGGTCCGCTGCGAGGACTGCCGCCGGATCATGGTCCGCACCAACGAGTCCGGGCTGTAACCGGTGGCACCGCGTACCGTCCTGGTCGAGGCCGACGGCGGTGCCCGGGGCAACCCGGGCCCGGCCGGGTACGGCGCGGTGCTCCGCGACCCGGCCACCGGCGAGGTGCTGGCCGAGCGCAGCGCCGCCATCGGCACCGCCACCAACAACGTCGCCGAGTACCAGGGCCTGCTCGCCGGCCTGACCGCCGCCGTCGAGCTGGGCGCCACCGAGGTCGAGGTCCGGATGGACTCCAAGCTGGTGGTCGAGCAGATGTCCGGCCGCTGGCAGATCAAACACCCCGGGCTGCGTCCGCTCGCCGCCCAGGCCGCCCAACTGGTCGGCCGCATCGGTACGGTCCGGTTCACCTGGATCCCCCGGGACCGCAACACCCACGCCGACGCCCTCGCCAACGCCGCCATGGACGCCGCCGCGACCTCCGGCGTCGCCGTACCCTCCGTCGCGCCGCCCCGCGTGGTCGAGCCGCCCCGCGAACTCGGCGGCCCGCAGCCCGCCGGCGGCGGCGCGGCCACCGTCGCCGCCCACGCCGAGACGCCCGGCACCGACCTGACCAGCGCGCCGGTCTCCTGGGAACCCCGGCCCAGCTTCACCGCCACCCGGCTGATCCTGGTCCGCCACGGCGAGACCGAGTACACCGAACAGGGCCGCTACTCCGGCCGCGGCGACGTCGCGCTGTCGGCGAAGGGCCAGGCCCAGGTGCGGGCCACCGCCGCCCGGGTGGCGGCGCTCGCCCCGCAGGCCGCCGCCGTGGTCAGCTCACCATTGTCCCGGTGTACGGCCACCGCCGAGGCGATCGCCGCCGCCATCGGCGACCTGCCGGTACGCCCCGACGACGACCTGATCGAGTGCGACTTCGGTGCCTGGGAGGGCCGCACCTTCGCCGAGGTACGCGAACAGTGGGCGGGCGAGTTGGACGCCTGGCTAGCCTCCACCCGCATCGCCCCACCCGACGGCGAATCCTTCGCCCAGGTCGCCGACCGCTGCGCCCGGGTGACCGAACGCCTCGTCGGGGCGTACCCCGGCCAGACCGTGGTGGTGGTCTCGCACGTCTCGCCGATCAAGCTGATGCTGCGCGACGCCCTCGCCGCCACCGACGCCTTCCTGCACCGGCTCTACCTCGACGCCGCCGGCATCTCGGTGCTGGACCGCTGGCCCGACGGCGGCATCGCCGTGCGCACCGTCAACGACACCGCCCACCTCGCCGAGCTGTAGAGCACCCTTCAGCGCAGCGCCCGCCACAGCAGGTACAACCCGATCGTGGTGCCGAAGACCACGATGATCGCCTTCAGCAGCTTCGACGGCAGCCGGCGGACCAGCCGAGCGCCCGCGTACCCGCCGACAAGCGTGGCCGGCGCCAGCAGCGCCACCCCGGCCCAGTTCACCGGCCCGGCGAGCGCGAACACGGCCACCGTGGTCAGGCCGATGATCGCGGAGAGCAGGTTCTTGATCGCGCTCACCCGGGCCAGCGTGGCGTCCAACACCAGGGCCAGCGCGGCGACCAGCATCACCCCGACGGCCGCGCCGAAGTAGCCGCCGTACACCGAGGCCAACGCCACCACGACCTGGATCGTCAGACCCCGCCGCCGGGTCGGCACATCACGCGGATGCCCCACCAGCCGCCGCAGCGGATCCTGAAACGCCAGCAGCGCCGTCGCCCCGAGCACCAGAAACGGTACGACCACCTCGAACGCCCGTGCCGGAGTGACAAGCAGCAGCCCCGCACCGACCAGCGCGCCGACGATCGTCGTCGGCACCAGCGTGACCAGCAGCCGCCCCCGAGGCAGATCCATCCAACTGCCCGCCACTGCCGCGCCGTACCCCGGGAACACCGACACCGAGTTGGTCACGTTCGCCGGTACCGGGGGCAACCCCACCGCCAGCAGCGCCGGAAACGTGATCAGCGAACCACCCCCGGCCACCGCGTTGACCGTACCGGCGGCCAGACCGGCCGCGAGCAGCAACGCGGCGTTCGCAAGATCCATACTCGCCGAGGCTAGTCGGCCCGACCTGCGACAGCGAGCCCACCCGCATTATCCGACCTGGTGGTGGCCTGGGTGCTGCTCTGGTGCCGGTCGTCGCTGTCGGGTGCGCACGGCCGTGGCAATAGGTCCCCGGCCGGTGTCGTTAGGATGAGTGCGCGACGGACGAGTCGACCGGGCGGTCGCGTCGGCGGGCAGCAGCCCGCCGCCGAGGAACGTCCGGACTCCACAGGGCAGGGTGGTTGCTAACGGCAACCCGGGGCGACCCGCGGGACAGTGCCACAGAAAACAGACCGCCGACCCCAACGGGGACGGTAAGGGTGAAACGGTGGGGTAAGAGCCCACCAGCACCCCGGGTGACCGGGGTGGCTCGGTAAACCCCACCCGGAGCAAGGCCAAGAAAGGGCCGTCACCGCATGATGACGACCCGCGCAGACGCTTGAGGGCTGCCCGCCCGATGTCTGCGGGTAGGCCGCACGAGCCTGTCGGCAACGGCAGGCCGAGATGGATGGCCGCCGCCGGCGCCAAACCCCTCGGGGTACGCGCCGCGCACAGAATCCGGCGTACAGGTCGACTCGTCCGTCGCCCACCAGCTCAGAGCCTCGATCATGGCTCTGAGCTGGTTCTATGTTCGGGTGTCGATAGTCGTTCATGGTCAACATTGGGCGGCGTTTGACGGCCCACCGACGGCCCAGACGGCCCAGAGACGGCCCAGGAGTGCATCAGTTGATCTCGTCTGCGGCGGCGGCTTGGTGGGGCTCGGTGGCGCCTGGTTTTCATCGACGGCGGGCAACGGTGGGGAAGGGGGCCGGGCACGTCCTAGCGATGGAGGTGGTGTCGTGAGCCGGTGACACGGTGGCAAGCCAGTCCCGGGGTTGGACTGGCGCGGCAGCCGGAAGCCCCAACCACCTGACCAGGGCGACTCGCCGGCTTCCGTCACGGCCTCGCTGGGCCTGGCTTCTGACGTGCTGGGGGCGGTGTCCCGGCGGCTGTCGGTGGCTCACCGCCCCGGCGCTGTAGGCGTCCGGGGCGGCTTGCCGCCGGCCGGGCTTGCCGCCCCGCACCGCGCTCCGCGCGGTGCCTTGATCCAAAACAGACCTATTCGGCAATGGCTACCACTAATCAGAGCGAGGAATTCGCTAGCGTCGTCTACTCGACACTGCGTTTATTGCCGCCAAGCTTAAAAAGCCGAAACGGTGCAAAGTGATGCCATGCCGTTTCGTGGGGTGTCCAGCGTCCTCTATCGTCAACGCTCCCTGTCGCTCACTTTGGGGGAACGATGGATCTCGCTCTGTACTTGCTCCGAGATGATCTAGATGAAGGGGATTGGGGGCTTCGCTCGGTGGCAGCCGACTACAAATGGGTTGAAGTAAAAAATATTCCTGGCATTAAGATGTCGCTGTTTGTCCGCACATCGAAGGAGAACGTGCCTGCCTGGCAGGAAGACTTAATGAAAATAGCGGCGAATCAGCAGTCTGAGTTTTTGAAAGGCTTGCAAAATAAGAGCACAGGAGCCCTGCTGTTAGTTGAGCGGCGTGGGCGTAGGTTCGTGTTAGTCTATGGCTCTGGTCGGCATGCTGTAGATCCAAACAGTATCGAAACGGGCTTCGGCTTGCAGGTGGCGGCTAACGTTGTCGATCCGGAATCCCTTCGTGGGGTGGATACGCGTTCGATCCTTGGTTCAGGTCGCAGCCAGACTGTTTCGCTGCCTTCTGCTGGCCCACTCTATCGCCTTGGGATCGAGCCGACCGTCGACCTGGTTAGGTACCTTGAAGGCAGGCCGCCTGAGGAGTTTGCGAACGGAATTGCGGGCGGCGATGTCCTTCGACTCAATCTGAAGCAGTTTAGTTTCCGTGAACTGCCGACGAAGCTCGATGAGGTGCTAGAGGCATTCGAATCCAGGGAGTATAAGGATAAATTCCCATTCCTAGATTATTTCTCGCGCGTCTCCCGCGCAAACGTTGAGCTGTGTTCGCGCCTCAGTTTGGAGGTAGAGAAGTCTCTACGCGCAGGGGAGCGAAGGTTCGACTTCATGATTCCCGACCTTGACCGACAGGGTAAGCCTGAGAAATTTGCTTTCAGATTTGGCCGGAGGGAGAGTGGGGCGCATTCCGAGATAAGCAAAGAAGTTGTACTTGATCTCATTTCGAGGTGGAAAGTTTCGGATCCCTTAAAAAATCTGAAAGTGAGGGCCTTTTACGAAGGTATAGAGAAGCCTGTTCGGTCGTCTCTTTTGCCGTATGTCGTTGGCGAGGTTCGTCTTGACGATACCCTCTATGCTCCGTGCGCGGGCGTCTGGTATCGGATCGACCCAGACCATTTAAAGGCGTTGAACCGTCGAATAGAAGCTATTGTGGAAATCACCGAAGATTTAGCGCTTGGGCCATGGGGTTCTGGCTATGCCGACGAAGGTGATTACAACTCGAAAGCAACGCCACGGGGCGCTGCGCCGGTTGTGCTGGACAAGAATTTGTTCTATAGCACAGGGGGACGGAATCTTAAAGTTGAAGTATGTGACTTGCTTACGGAGCGGAGGGAACTGATCTGTGTGAAGAAGATGACGGAATCTGCCACTCTCTCACACTTGTTTGCACAAGGGTCGGTTTCGGCGCGCCTGTTTCGCGACAACCTTCGATACCGCGATACGGTTCTAAACCATTTGAGAAAGTTGCTGCCGGACGCAGGTGTCGGCGCATTCGAGGACTGGACAGTAGTTTTCGCCATTGCAACCGAAAGGCCTGGTCGCCTTTCGGAAGAGTTGTTTTTTTTCAGTAAGGTCAATTTGGATATTGCCGCTCAGGCTATCAATGGCGCAGGGATGCGTGTTGCCCTCGCGAAAATCGATCTAGCCTAGGGTGGGACCTGTGATGAGTTAGAGCGCACGCTCTGACCATGGCCAACGCTGGTTCTGTTACGGGTCGGAGGGTTGCAGGCGGTAGGTGATGATGACGGTGTTGACCTGCTCGCCTTGTTTGATAACGGTCTGGTGCTCGATTAGGTCCGTTCCGATGTCAACTCTAAACAGCGCTGCCAGGCGCGCATCCGCCTGCACCTTTTGCTGTCTATCGCCGGAATCTCTGGCGTTGATACGGGCGGGACTGGTCGCGTACGTTCCCCTGCCGTGCTCGGTGGCGGCATAGCCTTCGTCCCGTAGCGCGGTTATCGCCTTGCGGACCGTGCCACGGGCCACCCGGAACTCCACAGTGAGGGCGCTTTCGGCCGGTAGCAAGGAGCCGGGTGGGATTTCGCCGCTCTCGATTCGATTCCGCAGTTCGTCGGCGATGGTGCGGTAACGGGGTTGTCCGTAGTGCGGGGTGGGCACCTAGTCACCGTACCTGGCACTTGTCTTACCAAGTGTCAAGCGGAAGCATCGTTTTGATGTGTAGACAACTCGTCCACTTGTAGGTACGTTTCCGAGTGTGCGGCTGGGTTGACGGCGTGTATCAGGGGTGGTGCTGCGTCGGCCTGGTCGTGCGTGAGGCGCGGCGTCCTGGTGGGCCGGTTGCGGTGGCCGCGCGTCAAGGTGGTTCGGCGATACCCGACCCGTCCGGTGTCGGACGGTGCGCCGTGCCCTCTGTCGGGCCGGCGGCCGATTAGTCCCCCTGGTCGGTCGCCGGCTCCCTACGTGTGGAGGTGCGATGTCTGGCTCTCATCGTCGACGTCCCTGGTACCGATCGTGGCGTTCACGCCGACAGACAGACCGGATGACCCCGGTAGCGAACGGCAGTCGGGGTGAGGCCCGTCCCGTCGGCTACGGGAATTCGGTGCGGTGGTCGATGGAGCGGGCGCGGGAGTTGCCCGCGCTGTCTCGTCCGCCCTTCATGACTCTCGGGCAGGCGTTCCGGGGAAACGGTGGGCGGTGGCCGCGATGAGTCAGCCACGTCAGCCGTCGACGGCGCTCGTGCATCCGGCCTGGTGCTCGCCGGACCGCTGCGGGCACCTGGTGCCGCCTGTCCTGGCGCACATGGGGCGGCGTCACCGGGGCGTACTGCTGAAGGTCGGTGAGGTCCGGCCGTCCGGGTCGGTCGTGTCGTACCTGATCGCGTCCGACGACGGGGCTGCCAAGGTCATGGTGCATGCGTCCTGTCTGGCGGGTGCCGGCTGGGCCGAACTGTCGCTGTCGCAGGCCGGGCAGTTGGTTGAGCAGTTGCGGTCGTTGCTGGCGCAGGCCGGGTGCCAAGGGGGCGAGTATGGGGGCGACTGACGAGCCCATCGGCGCGCGGCCGGGTAAGGCAGCTAAGGCGGCGAGCGACGCTGCGTGTCCGGACTGGTGTCGAGGTTGCGGGCCGAACGACCCGATGCACCGCGGGCTGCTCGCCACGGTCGGCACCGAGCGAAGCGGCTGGGTGAGCGTGCAACTGCTGCTGGACCGTTTCCGGCGGCGTGACCCGATGGTGAAGGTCGACGCGACCCGCGATGGTGCGACGGAATCCGTGCTGCTGTCGCGCGTGCATCTCGATCGGCTGATCTACGAACTGACCTATGCCCGGTTGCGGGTGATGACCAAGGGACGACCGTTGGAGGGACACCATGACCGCGACTGACGGTCGTAGCACTCGCCGTACTCCGCCGGCTGCTCACCGTCTGCGCCGGCCGGTGGTCGAGGTGCCTCCGGTGCCGGAGCGGCCGGCGGGTGGGACCACCTGGCAGTCGTTGGAACGTCTAGGGGGTACGGTGACCGGTGTGCATGGCCGGGACTGGCGCCCTCGTTACCTGCAACTCGCCGAAGAGTTGCGGGTCAAAATCACGAGCGGTGAACTCGCCCCCGGCACGCTGATGCCGTCGGAGACGGAGTTGGCCGAGACGTCGGGCCTGTCGCGTACGAGTGTCCGCAACGCTATCCGGCAGCTCCGTGAGTGGGGCCTGGTCCGTGCGGAGCAGGGGCGCGGCACCTACGTACGGGCACCTCGCCAGCGGGTACGGCGTCGCAACGCGGAGCGGTACCAGTGGGAGAAGGACCGGGTCCTGCTCGACGAGGCCGAGCGGCTCAAGACCGGCGCGACCGAGCATGACACCGGCCTGACCGTCGATGACCTCAAGTTCCACGCCGAGTACACCCGCGTAGAAGCTGACGCGGAGATGGCGGCGGCCCTGCACGTTGAGCCGGGTACGCCGTTGCTGCGGCGGGTGTACTGGACGTCGTCGCGGCATGAGAACGCGCCGCTGACCATGTCGTACTCGTACCTGCCCTATGACCTGGTGGCCGCGAACCCGGACCTGCTCGACGCCAGCAATGAACCCTGGCCGGGTGGTTCCCAGCATCAGCTCTACACGGTCGGCGTCGAGTTGGACCGGATCGAGGACGAGGTTCGGGCGCGTCCGCCGTCGCCGGATGAGGCGGAACTGCTCGACATCGACCCCGGCGTCTCTGTGCTGACCGTGCGCAAGACGTCCATCGACACCACCGGCCGGGTCGTCGAGGTGGCCGACGTGGTGATGCCGGGGGACCGGACCGAGCTTGTGTACTCCCACGAACTGCAACGGTGGAAAACTTGACGCACCTCGTCTCGGTCATCACCCCGGTCCACGCCCCGAGCATCGAGTATCTGGCCGGCGCGTACGACTCGTTGGTCAAGCAGGACATGCCCGACGGGTGGGACTGGCAATGGCTCGTCCAGGAAGACGGGCAGACCGGCGCGTTGAACGGGGTGCTGCCGGACGACCCTCGCATCAGCATCGGCGGCGGTCGTCCCGGCGGCCCCGGTGTTGCCCGTACCCTCGCTCTCTCCCGCGTCGCTGGCGACCTGGTCAAGGTGCTCGACGCGGATGACCAACTCACGGCAGGCGCCCTTGCCCGGGACATCGCCGCCTTCGAGGCTCACCCGTACATCGGTTGGACGACTTCCCGCGTTCTGGATTTGATGCCCGACGGTTCGACTGTCGGATGGGACAAGGACCCGGACGGCGGACTGATCGACCGCGGTGCCGTCCTCACCTTCTGGCAAGCCAACGGCTACCGCGCCCAGGTTCACCCCGCCACGCTGTGCATCCGCCGGGATCTGCTCCTGGCCCTCGGCGGCTGGATGGCGCTCCCGGCCTCTGAGGACACCGGCCTTCTCCTAGCCGTCAGCGCGGTCAGCCAGGGCTACTTCACGCGCGAACACGGGCTGCTCTACCGCAAGTGGCCCGGCCAGGTCACCAGCCAAGCCGCCCACCGCGAACCCATTGAGTACGAGGGCCGCATGAAAATCATTGAGGCCAGAGCTGTAGCCCTGGCCTCAATGCTCCCCAACGGGTTGCCGCTCACTCCTGCGACGTAGCCTTATGTCCCGGCGCCAATGGGTGTGCCGCTGCTTCCTCATCTTTGTCTAATTGAGACGCCGTTGGACGGGACTTCTGCACGACACGCGTAGTGCCCACCCCCACCGTCAAGGGTAGGGCCCGCGCTGCGGATGAGCAGGTGAGCGAACCCGCAGATGGCCGCGTACGAGGTGGACAATGCCGAGCCTCGCGCAATGCCTCCACTGCTATGTCGTTTATGTCGTTCGATTGATCCTGATCGTCACAGATTGCGGGACTCCGCCGTCTGAGTGCAACGACATCACTAGCTTTCCAAGCAATTCCTGATTGCCGGCAGGTATGCTCGATGGCTTCGTGCGTCGCAATCCATGAGGAATTCTAGATATGCGTCTCAGTGTCTCTGCTATTAAAAGAATTATGACTATAATCGTAAGACTCCCCCCTGGCTGGAATAGGTCGATGCATGCCAAAATGGGCAACACCATCGGCGGTCCTCTCTAACCTTTTTTGGGCCTCCGGGGCCCGCGTGTTTGATGTGTCAAAGCGTAGCACGAATGGCCTTGGCTTCCAACCTGTCGCATTTCCGTGCTAATTGTTTTAATAGTAATTCAGGGGCGGTGGCCCGTCGCTTCTCTTAATTATTTAGTTAGGAGTGGGGTCTGCGGTTCTATTGGATTTGTGTGTGGCGGGTAATTCCGGAGGAGGGTAAAGGGGGCAAATTGGGCAAGGTTGTCCATCTAGGGTTGTTGACTTGTCTGCCAAGTGCCGTCTACCTTGGACCGCAGCTTGGCAGACAAGTTAACAACCTGGAGGGTGAGCGATGGCTCTGCGTGGCGGTACGAGGTTCGCCGTGCGGTTCGAGGACGTGTTCCCGGCGGGGTGCGCGTTGGTGCCCGAGTCGCTGGGTGAGGTCGAGGACTACGACGAGAAGACGGGTCGGCGGTCCCCGGCGAAGGACAAGGTGACCGGTCAGCGGGTGTGGCAGGTCCGGGTGATGGACCTTGACCCTGAGCTGGGGAAGCGGTCGCGGGAGACGACGGTGAAGATTTCGGCTGACTATCAGCCGGTGCCGCCGTCGGGTGCGCCGTTCGAGGCGGTGGAGTTCGACGGGATGACGGTGACGCCGTACGTGGCGAACAACGGTCGGATGGCGTATTCGCTGCGGGCGACCGGGCTGCGGGCTCCGGTGGTCGGCGGCAAGAAGGCGGCGGCGTAGCCGCATCAGGTCGGGGGCGGGGCTGTCTGGTCTTGGCGGACGGCAGCCCTGCCCCCTGGTGTCTCTTCCCCTGCTCTGTCGAGAGAGGTCGTGACGTGTCCAAGGGTAGGCGTCGGGCTGGTCGTGGCTGGCCCGGGTGTGGCGTGTGTCGGTCGTTGCGGGGTGCCTGGTGATTGGGCGGCCTCGCGGTGAAGTGGTGATGACCTCGGCCGGGGATCTGATGGTGATCCGGCCGAAGCGGATCGCGCTGCCCTTCTGGGCGGTGCTGCTCGGGCTGGTGTTGCGCTGGTCCGGCCGGGCCGTGTGGTGGTGCCTGCGGCATCCGGTGGCCACCGGCTCGGCGGTATTGGCGTTGTGGCTGTACGTCGAGTTCGGCTGGTCCGGCCTGGTGGTGCCGTTGGTGCTGGGGTCGGCGGCCTCGGCGGTGTGGCGGTGGCGTGACGAGTCGTCCTGGTGGACCTGGCTCGCCGGTCCGCTGCTCGGCGCATTCCGGCGGGTGTTCGTCTATCGGCGGGTGTGGCGGGAGGCCATGACGCTGTGCCGGCTCGCCGACACCTACGACCATCGGCCTGTCCTGCCGCAACTGCTGCGGGTGCGCTCGGATCAGGCGCTCGATGTGCTGACCGTCCGCATGGTCCGGGGTCAGACACCGGAACAGTTCCAGGCGGTCAGCGCCAACCTGGCGTACGCCTTCGGCCGGCGACACGTCCGGGTCTACTCGGAACGTCCCGGCGACCCACCGACCCGTATCGGACACGCGGCCTGGCTGCTGCGGCTGGTCGATCGGGTGCGTTTCCGGGATCGGCCGACGCTGGTCTACCTGGCGGTGGTGCGTACCGATGCGCTGCGCACGGTGGTCCCGCCGTTCGACGTGCCGGCGGTGCCGGACTTCACCGCGCTGCCCCTGGCCCGGCGGGAAGACCTGCGCCCCTGGTCGCTGCACCTGCTGGCCACGCATGTTCTCGTTGGCGGGGCGACCCGTTCCGGTAAGGGGTCGGTGTTGTGGTCGCTGGTGCGGGTGCTCGGCGGCGGGATCGCCTCCGGCCTTGTCCGGCTCTGGGTGATCGACCCGAAGGGCGGGATGGAGTTCGCGCTTGGCCGTCCGATGTTCGCCCGGTTCGCCTGCAAGTCGTTCGAGGCCATGGCCGATCTTCTCGACGAGGCGGTCACGGTGCTGCGGGAGCGGCAGATCCGGCTTGCGGGCATGGTTCGGGTGCACACGCCGACGGAGGCTGACCCTCTGGTCGTGGTCGTCGTCGACGAGATGGCGGCACTGACCGCGTACCTGCAAGATGTCGAGCTGCGTAAGCGCATCGCCTCGTCGCTGGGGTTGCTGCTGTCCCAAGGGGCCGGGGTCGGTGTCCTGGTGGTGGCGGCGTTGCAGGATCCGCGTAAGGACGTGCTGCCGTTTCGGGACCTGTTTCCGACCCGGATCGCGCTCGGGCTGACCGAGGCGTCACAGGTCGACATGGTCCTTGGTGACGGTGCCCGCAGCCGGGGTGCCCTCGCCGATCAGATGCCCCGGTGGGCCAAGGGTGTTGGGTACGTGATCCTCGACGGCACTCCCGACCCGATGCGGGTCCGGTTCTCGTACGTCTCCGACGACGACATCCGCGACATGGCCCGCCAGTACCCGGCGCCGGTCGATGCGGCGGACATCCTCGCCCAGGTCGGCCGGGAGACCGCCCCCGAACCGGCCCGGCCTCCGCTGCCGCGCAAGCCGTCCGGCCCGCTGTTACCCGAATCGCTGCGCAACCTCCTCGACCGCGACACCGGGGGTGAGGGCCGATGACCGCGTCTGGTTGCCGCTTCTACCGGCTGCGTACCCCCGAACCGGTCACCGCCGTGTCCGTGCGCGTCGACCCGGACCGGCCCGACCCGTACCCGGTCTATCTCGCGGTCGGTGCGGGACGGCGGCGGATGTCCCTGACCCCGGACGAGGCATGGGCGCTGTGGCGCTGCCTCTCCGAAGCGGTCGCCTCCCTCGGCACCCCGCCCGACTACATCCGCACCGACATCCGACCGGCCCGGAGGTAACCGCCGTGAACACCCTCACCCGCATCATCAACCGGCTCCGGCGTCCGCTGCACATCCGGCTCGTCGGCCCCTCCCACCAGACCGCCGCCGCACTGCACGGCCTGGCGCACATGGTCAACCGCCGTCACGACATGAACGGCCGGCGCATCCGCATCGACCTGACCATCCGCGAGAAGCCGTTGGAGGAATGGCGATGACCACGCGCACCGAATCCGCGGTACGCCTGGTGATCCTGCTCGCCATCGGCACCATGGCCGGCGCTGCCGCCTTCACCCACGTACACGACCTGTCCGTTGCCCACGGTCAGCCGCACTGGATCGGCTGGGCCAACGCGGTAGCCGTCGAGCTGATGGCGATTTACCTCGGCCTGGAACTACGCGCTCGGCGTCGTGCCGGTCGTCCCGTCGGCCTGGTCGCCTTGCTCCTGGTGGCGTTCGCGCTGCTGTCCCTTGCCGCCCAGGTCGCCGGAGCCGAACCGTCCGTGTGGGGCTGGATCGTCGCGGCGGTGCCGTCGCTGGCCTTCCTCGCCCTGGTGAAGGTCGTCCTGTCCAACGCCCCGGTCACGCCACCGGCCGTCGAGCCGGACCAGCCGACCGCGCACCGGACCGAGGAACCTGAGCTGGCCACCGCCGTCGAACCGGTCCGCCCGGCTGAACCGGCGGCCGTCATCCCGGCGGCGCTGCCTCCGCGCGTCGTTCAGCCCAACCGGCCGCACGTCGTCGGGATCATCCGATGACCGCTGCCACCCTGCCCGGCCTCGAACCCGCCCCGACCCCGGCTGCGCCACCTCGGCCGGGGTCGCGGGCGGCCCGCATGGCACTGCCTCGCTCGGTCGACGTGCTCAAGGAGATCGCGGCCGAGTACGGCGTCTGCGTCCGTCCCCTGGCGATGCGCCGTACTGACCTGAACACCGGGCTGACCGAGGTCATCGACCTGCCCTGCGGCGCGACCCGCGAAGACAAGTGCGCGCCGTGTGCGAAGAAGAACCGCCGGCTTCGGCAGGCACAGATTCGCGAGGGCTGGCACCGCGACGACGAGCCGCTACCGCCACCGCAACCGGCGACCGAGGAACAGCAGGCGCTGATCCTGATGCGCGGTCACCTGGAGTTCTCCCGCGACGAGGCATCCCGGGCCAGCCAGTGGGACCAGGTCGAAGACCTCGACGAGGCAATCCGCGAAGTCGAAGAGGCAATCGCGGCCGAAGGACTCCGGGGCCGGGTCGCCCCGCCACATTCGACCGGCGACGACGACCAGGCCGACGACGACACCGGCCGGCGCCGCAAGCGCTCCACCCGCCGTCGCCAGGACACCCCCGACCTACCTCGGCGCAAGGTCGAGCGTCGCACCGTCGGCAAGACCTACACCGCCCCCGACGGCACCACCTACCGGCCGTCGATGTGGCTGACGCTCACCCTCGACTCGTACGGCCCGGTCCGCCCCGACGGCACTCCTCTCAATCCCGACCGGTACGACTACCGCCGCGCCGCCTGGGACGCCGTTCACTTTCCCCGGCTACTCGACCGGTTCTGGCAGAACCTGCGCCGCTGCGAGGGATGGAACGTCCAGTACGCCGGCTGCGTCGAGCCGCAACGCCGTCTTGCTCCTCACGCGCACTTCGCCATCCGGGGCACCATTCCCCGCGACGTGCTCCGCACTGTGGCAGCAGCCACCTACCACCAGGTGTGGTGGCCGGCGGTGGATGTGCAGCGGTACACCCTCGACCGGCTCCCGATCTGGGACGAGCAGGCTTCCGCGTGGGTCGATCCGGACACCCGCGCGCCGCTGATCACCTGGTCGGAAGCCCTCGACGCCATCGACGACGACCCGGACGCGGAACCGGTGCACGTGGTGCGCTTCGGCTCCCAGGTCGACGCACGCGGCGTAATGCCCGGCACCGAAGATGCCGAACGGACCATCCGCTACGTCACGAAATACATCACCAAACACACCGGAGACGTCCACAAGGCCACCACCGACCGGCAACGCAAACACCTCGACCGCCTCTGGCAGGAACTCCAAAACACCCCCTGCACCGACCGCTGCGCCAACTGGCTGCTCTACGGCATCCAACCGAAGCGGGCACACGCGAAGCTCAAGCCGGGTCGCTGCAAAGGCAAAGTCCACCAACGCGACACCCTCGGCATCGGCGGCCGGCGAATCCTCATCTCCCGCGACTGGTCCGGCAAGACGCTGAGCGACCACAAGCACGACGTACGCGCCTGGGTGCGCGCACTGCTCGGCGTCACCGTCGGCCTGAAGGGCGTCAACGACCAGGGCGCCACCGTCGAACCGGTCCGCCACGCCTGGGAACTCGCCCGTCCTGACGATCCCGACGTCGGCCCCCTCGCTCACCGACTGCTGCGGGCGATCGGTGAACGCGCCCGCTGGCGCTCCGAACTCCTCGCCGCCAAGGACCGCGCCGCGCAGCTCCCCGACACCGCATCGACGACGGAAACGGACGGCAAGACGGGGGAGGGGCAGTAGTGGCGGCGAACGACGGACTCTGGACGATCAGGGACGTGGCGGCGTACCTGCGGGTACCGACCGAGACGCTGTACCGCTGGCGCAAGGTCAAGTACGGTCCGCCGGCGGCCCGGGTCGGCCGACACCTGCGGTACGAACCGGAAGCGGTCCGATCCTGGGTACGTGAGCAGGCGGCGGCCTGATGGGACACGTAGAGGATCGCTGGTACAACGTCATCCACCATCCCACCGGCCGCAAGGAGCGGGTGAAGTCCGAGCGGTTTGGCAAGGGCCTGCGCTACCGGGTCCGCTACATCGGTCCGGACGGTCGGGAGCGCAGCCAGTCTTTCCCCGACCGGGCCAAGCGGGACGCTGAGGCTTTCCTCGTCTCGACGGAGACGGACAAGCTCCGGGGCTCCTACGTCGACCCGAAAGCCGGCCGAATCACCTTCGCCGAGTACGCGGAGGACTGGCTACGCACGCGCTCCTTCGACGAATCGACCCGGGAGAGCACCGAGTTCCGGGTACGCAAGCACCTGGTGCCGTTCTTCGGCTCTCGGCAACTGGCCGAGATCAAGCCGGGCCACATCCGAGAGTGGGACGCGGGCATGGTCGGCAAGCTCGCTCCGGCGACTCGGGCCGTGATCTTCGCCCACCTGCGAACCATCCTCGGCGCGGCCGTCGATGACGAACGGATCGCCAAGAATCCGTGTTCGGCAAAGTCGGTGAAGCCGCCGCGACCAGTTCAGCGCCGGGTGGTGCCGTGGCGGTACGACCAGGTTTCGGCAATCCGCGGTGGCCTCGCCCAGCGGTACCGCCCCATGGTCGACCTGGGGGCCGGCTGCGGTCTGCGGCAGGGGGAGATCCTGGGCCTCGGGGTCGACGACATCGACTTTGACACGGGCTGGGTGCACGTGTGCCGTCAGGTCAAGCTTGTCCGCTCCCGGCTCGTCTTCGGGCTGCCCAAGAACGACCGGGACCGCCGGATACCGCTGCCCGACTCCGTCGCCCAGGTGCTGCGCCAGCACGTCGACGACTTCGCCCCGGTTTCGCTCACCCTGCCGTGGGAGGACCCGGCCACCGATGAGCGGGTGACGGTGCCGTTGCTGTTCACCACCACCCGGCGTGGCGCGATCAACCGACGCACCTTCGACAACAAGAGCTGGCGGCCCGCTGTCGTGGCGGCCGGCATTACGCCGACCCGCTTCACCGGGATGCACGCGCTACGTCACTTCTACGCCTCGTCGCTGCTCGACGCGGGGGAGAGCATCAAAGCCCTCGCCTCCTACCTCGGCCACGCCGACCCTGGCTTCACCCTCCGCGTGTATACCCACCTGATGCCCGCCAGCGAGGAACGCACTCGCAGGGCCATCGATGATCTGTTTACTGCCGGAAATCTGACATGAGTTGATGGCTGACGTTTCCCAAGGGGGAGCATGGCAGGGCCGTTCTAGAGGAAGGCTCGCATGTTGAGTCCGGTTAGACAACGCTGTTGCGATGAGTTCATATGTTATGGGTAAGAGCGTTGCTGGTAGCTCCGGCGATAGCGCTTGCCTCGCTTCTGCTCTTAATGCTGTTAAGTGTTCCGACCCTGTTTCTTGTTAGGCGTGGAGTTGTCGTCTTCGGTGAAAGGCTGCTTAGGCTGCCGGTGGCGTTGAGCATTAAGGGGGTTCGGCGGCTCCCGAAGAAGGCGAAAGTGGCCCTCGCCTTCACGGCTTCCTTTGGTGCCTTCTGCTTCATTGTGGTGGCAGCTTTCACCTTCGGGTTGCTTGTTTCTGTACTGTTGGAGGTGGGTGCTGGCAATCTGGTTTACTTCCTCTATGCTCTGCCGACTTTCATTCTCTTTGAAGTGATCTTCGGCTTCTCTGGAGTAAAAAGAAAGGCTCTTTGGCGGGTTCGGAAGATGGTGCAGGAGGATTCTCTTCCTATTGATTTCGCAAGGGCTGCAGTGGTTCGGCTCATGGTGCTTAAGATAATAAAGAGTGGGTCTGCTTCGGTCGTGCCTGTGGCGGTGATGGCTTCAGTGTGGATGGGAGTGTACTTCTCAATATTCCACGAAACCGGCATGCATCCAGAAGCTTCGAAGACCGCTTCCCTTGCTGCGATTCTGGCGATCGCCTCCTGCTACTTGGTCGCGTGGCTGGCCGGTAACCTTATCTTTCATGCGATAGGCAAGGCGGCACCCCTTCTTCGCGCCGTTGAGGCATTGGAGTCTGCGTCTGCAGATTCCCGGCAAAGTGTTGGTCAAGGCGATCCACTTGGTCACCGGCGAGCCGCCTTGCTTTCGGCTGTTCGGGATGTTGAGAGACTTCTGTGGTCCTTGGACTCACGTGGCCCGAAGGGTGTGGCGAACTCCTTCGCTGTGCTGCTTCGGGCCGGTTCGGCACATGTTCAGTCTTTTTGTGGCTCGCGCGATTCTCTGAGTAGGGACCTTCCGGAGTCGATGGACTTGACTATTAGATGGATGAGGTTGCTGCTCTTGGGTGCGGCCAGGGATGACGTCTATGGCAGAGCTGCAGATTTGTGGCAGACGTTTGATGGTGATGGTAGACCGATAGTCCAATCTCCTCGGAAGCGATTTGCCCGATTGAAAGAAGTTGGCTTGGTTGTTGGCCGGAGCGTTGAGCCGGCGGGACGTGCAGCTCAGGTTGTTGTGCAACTAGCACTATTTGGGGCTATTGCGGCGCTGGTGGTCCTAGGAAAAATCGATCTTGCGGAGATGGTCAAGAAGGTTCTCCAATGAGTTGCGGGCGTAACCATCCGCCGAAGGAGGAACCCTGACGGCCCGGCGACGGCCCACACAAGCTGTCGCCGAGCTTCGGCCCTAGTCACGGGGCGTGTCACTTTCAGAATCCGGCGTACAGGTCGACTCGTCCGTCGCCCACCAGCTCAGAGACCTGATCAAGGCTCTGAGCTGGCCGTATGTCCGGGTGACGATGGTCGTCGTTGGCCAACTCGACGGCGGTCGAGGTGCTGGCTCCCGTGCTGCTTTGCTGGCCCGCCGCCTATGCGAACCTTCCAGAGCCGCCCAGTCGGATGTCCAGGTCGCGCAGGAGTACGCCGAGCCTCCTGCTGGTGTCGGTGTCCATGTGCGGGATTGGTCTGCCTGCGGCTTGATGCTCGCCCAGGTTGTACAGGGCATCGCGAAGGTCCTCGGCGGTGGCGGGGTCGAGTCGCAGCTCGATCGCGTCGTTCATGCTGTGACGGTAGAGCTGCCGGCAGCAGGCGTGAGGGCGGTGTCCCGACTTGCGCTGCCTCACTGCCGGACGCGGTCATGGTCGGCAAGCTGGCTCCGGCGACCGGGCCGTGGTTTTCGCCCTCCTGCCCTATCGCGACTGGCCGCCTTGACCCAGCAGGCTAGGGCGCGTCGATGGTCGTCCATGGTCAACATTTGCCCGACGTCTGAGGGGTCATCGACGGCCGAGTCTGCCGTGGCGAGTTGTGTTTTGGTGTTTGAGACGCATTCTGGCGAGTATGGGTGGGGAACTCCTGACCACAGGCCAGGTGGCCAAGCTGCTGGGCTCATCGCGTCAGCAGGTGGTCAACCTGTGCGAGCGCGGGGACCTGCCGTTCGTGCGGGTGGGTGCGCACCGCAGGATCAGACGGGAGCATGTCGAGGCGCTGTTACAACCCAGGCGGGCGTTGACCCGTGATCAGCTCAAGTCGCTGTGGCTGCACCAAGCGGTCGCGGGCAGCCTGGTCAGCGATCCGGACGAAGTGCTGGGTAAGGCGTCGGTGAACCTTGATCGGCTGCTCCGGCAGCATCGGGGGACCATGACCGAGGTCTGGCTGAGGCGTTGGCAGGACAAGATCAGCGAAGGGGTTGGGTCCGTCCTTCGAGTGTTGACCTCGGAAGATCCGGACGCTGTCGAGTTGCGGCAGAACTCACCGTTCGCTGGTGTGCTTTTGTAGCCGCAGCGCCGGAAGGTTCTTGACTCCTTCAAGAGCAGTGGCTGGCACCGGGTGACATGAAGCGTGCAGAGTTGGAGCATGGGGTCTGCTGCACCGATAGGTGACAGGTCAAGTCACGCGGCCTGACTGGCCGGTGGGGTCATGATGGTCTCGAACTCGATAGGGGTCAACCGGTGTAGCGAGTGCTGCCGGCGTCGTCGGTGGTAGGTCCGTTCGATCCAGGTCACGATCGCGATCCGCAGCTGTTCGCGGGTGGGCCATGCGCGCCGGTCCAGGACGTTGTTCTGTAGCAGGCCGAAGAACGATTCCATGGCGGCGTTGTCGCCGGCGGCGCCGACGCGACCCATGGAGCCCACCATGTCGTGGCGTGCCAGAGCTCGCACGAACTTCCGGCTGCGGAATTGGGATCCGCGGTCGGTGTGCAGGATGCAGCCGGCCACGTCTGCGCGTCTGGCGGCGGCGTTGTCCAGTGCGGCGACGGCCAGTCGGGACTTCATCCTCGCGTCGATCGAGTAGCCGACGATCCGGTTCGACCAGACGTCCTTGATCGCGCACAGGTACAGCTTGCCCTCGCTCGTGTGGTGCTCGGTGATGTCGGCCAGCCACAGCCGGTTCGGGCCCTCGGCGGTGAAGTCCCGACGCACCAGATCGTCGTGCACCGGGGGACCCACGCGCCGACCCTTACCGCGGCGCTTCTTGCCGAACGCGCTCCACCAGCCGTTACCCGAGCAGATCCGCCACGCGGTCCGGTCCGCCATCGACTCACCCGCGGCACGGGCTTCGTCGGCCAGGAACCGATACCCGAACTCCGGGTCGTCGCGGTGAGCGGTGAGCGGTGACCAGAGCGTCAGCCCGGTACGCCTCGGCCAGTTCGCCGGCCCTGACGGGATGGGCCAGCCACCGGTAATACGGCTGACGAGCGATCTTCAACACCCGGCACGTCACCGCCACGGGTATCCCGTCAGCGGCCAGCTCCCTCACGAGCGGGTAGAGCCTTTTCCCGGCAGATTCGCCTGCGACAAGTAGGCGGCGGCCCGACGCAGGACCTCGTTCTCCTGCTCCAACAACTTGATCCGCTTACGGGCCTCGCGCAGCTCAGCCGACTCACTACTGGTCACACCAGGCTTGACGCCGTCCTCGACGTCGGCTTGACGAAGCCACTTGAACAACGTCATCGGATGGACACCGAAGTCCTTGGCGATCTGCTCGACCGTCACACCCGCGTCGCGGTCACGGGCCACCCGGACGACATCTTCGCGGAACTCTCGAGGGTAGGGCTTGGGCACAGTGGCATCCTTCCAGCCTGCCTGGACGGCAAGCCATCTCAGATGTCACCTATCGGTGCAGCAGACCCTGTCCTGAGATCGGCGGGTCGCTAAGCGATGACCTGATAGCGGGCAAGCATCGACATGATGGTTTCGATGCGGGCTGTCAGTAGCTGGTCGGGCGGGTGATGCACCTGCACCGTCGTGACGATGGAGCCGGGGTCGTTCGCCAGCTCCAGCCGGAGCGTGGTGGTCCCGGCGAGTGGATAGTCGTACCAGCCGTGTGGGTCTTCGGCGTCGGTCCCGTTCAGCCCGGCCTCGATGGCGTCCCAGTCCCAGTCGTCGGCCTCGTAATCGACCAGGGCTGCCAGTGACTCGACCAGTGGGCGGATGTTCGCGGTGAGGACCCAACTGCTGGTGCTCGTAGTCTCTGCTGCGGCAGCGTCGGCAGCGACCTCGACGAGGCGAGCGATCCACAGCAGATCCCGTGTCCAGAAGAAGGCCGCCCGATCGTCCTGCCAAAGGCCGGGTCGGAGGCGTGCGCGGAGCGATTCGACGGCGGTGGCCAGGAGATGCCGTTGCGCAGGCGTCAAAGGGCCGCCCGCAGCCACACACGCCGTGACGCACAGGTCCACCTGCTCGGCCACCGGGTCGGACGATGCCAGCAGGGCGGCAGGGCGATCACTTCGCCAGAGCCTCAGGGCGTGCAGGGCCGCTTCCCGGGGAGCGCCGTACCAGTGTCCGCGGCGTTTGTAGGGATTCTGCTCGTCCGGGTGTGGGCTTCGACGGCCACGACGCTTCGCCGCCCTGCGCGTTGCGGCGTAACTACGGAACTCGGCGCGTCGCAGGTCCTTGCTCACGGACAGGGCGTCGAGCGCGCGGAGCAGGGCCGCCTCCTCGCGGTGGAACGGCCCGGCCAGCTCCTTGAGGAAGCTCAGCGTGGCCTGGAAGCCGATCGGTCGGTACAGCTGCACGCAGGAGCGCAGCGCCGACACCCGTTTCTGGTACGGCAGGCCGGGATCACGCACCCGTCGGGCGTAGGCGCTGAAACTCACGCCGACGAGGCTAGGCGCTGTCACAGGCAGCGCGTCGAACGGTGGTGCGGGTGAGGGACGGCAGCTACCGGAACTCGTGGATGACCTCGATCTGTCCGACGATGTGGCTGTTGAACTCGTCCAGTTCCTCGGCGGGTACCCACAGCTCAAGGATGGTGTCGCCGCCGGCCTGGCGGACGGGGTAGCGGCGCAGGAAGTCCGTCTCGACGTGGAAGCGGGTCACGTACCCGACGCCGGAGGCGGGGACGTTCCAGTCCCGGGCGATCTTGATGGCGTAGTCCTCGTTCAGCACGGGGTAGAAGATCGGCTGGTCGGGCAGGCGAGGCGGCCACGCGCGCCACCCGGACGCGCGGACCAGCTCCAGCTCCCGCGGTCCGGTCGGGCGCCACAGCACCGTCGTGCTCACGTCGCTCATCCTGACCCCGCTGCCTCCGTCGATCGTGAGCCGGACAGTATCGGCTCATCCACGACGGACACCACCGCATTCACCGCCCGGCAGCGGGCGAGCCAGGGCCCGCCGATCAGTGCGGGGTGGGCTCGTGGCCGGCCATGCCATGGGTACGACGGCGCTGCTTCATCTCCGCCTCGTAGATGTGCCGTCGGCCGTCGGCAAGCGTGTCCCGGGCGTACCGTTCGATCTCCTGGAATGCGGCGTAGTAGCCGTCGTCGAACTCTTCCATGATCTGGAAGGTCCAGCGGCCGGGTAGCACGTTGCGGCCGAGCAGTTCGTGCTCGACCCGGTCGGCGACGGCGTCGTGGCCCGCCTCGCGCAGGAGGGTCACCACCCGGTCCAGGGTCAGGTCGGCGCCGCCGACGAGTTGGTGCGCCGAGTAGAGATGTCCGCGTACCCGGTGGATGGTTTCCAGGGCTTTGCTCAGCTCGCCCAGGGCCTCGACGGTGGTGTCGTCGACGCCGGTCGGGCGGGAGTGCTCGTCGTCCACCGATCTGTTGTCAGCTGCCATGGCCGCTCAGTACCCAGGCTCGCGGCCACCACGCACAATGCCTCACCTGGGGCGATCTGATCGGTGCCCAGTTGACGATTCACGGTCCTTGTCGCGGTCCTTATAGTCAAGGCGGGTGCAAGGCGACGTCATGTTGTCTCGCAGTGTCGGGGACGACGGTCGCCGTGGCCGCAGGTGGACGACCGATCGAGGGAGCCCCGATGAGTTTCGTATTCGTAGCTTCCTCGGTCGAGGGGAAGCCCTATGCGGAGGTGGTCGCGCGTCTTATCGCGGGGCATGGTGGTCGACCGTTGCTCTGGTGGAGCCAAACCGCATTTCCGGTCGGTGTCACCCTGGTAGAGTCCCTGTTTGAGATCAGTAGCAGAGTGGACAGCGCGATTATCGTGATGACCCCGGACGACGAGACCCTCCGCAGAGGCGTCAAATCCTACAGTCCGGGTCAGAATGTTTTGCTTGAGTACGGTTTGTTTGCCGGGCGCCTGGGTCGATCACGTGTCGCGGTCGTCACTATCGGTGATCCAAGGATGCCCTCCGATCTGGAAGGTGTCCACCATGTGCGTCTGCCTCCGCTGCCGCCGGATTCGGACGTGGAATCGTACTCGGCAATTGAGGCGGCGCCCCGGATCATTCCCTGGTTACAGGCGCTGGACGCCGGCAGCAGTGACGGCATGAGAATCGCGAGCCTGGTCAGCCGACTGGCGCCGGGCGCGAAGCCCGCGCACCGGATCCGGATCAAGAGCCGGATCCTGTGCGAGCAGGTGGACCCGGACGACTTTCCCCGGCTGACCGCCGAGCACCTCGAGCATCTCCTGCTCAAGTACACGTACCGCCCGGACGACCACCAGGAGGTCGGCTACTCGAAGCGGACGAACGTGTCGGCGTACCTCGATCTCTCCGGTCTGCCGGCCGGCTCGCCCGACGAGCGGGATCTTGCCGGGCATCTGGCCCGGTACGTGGCGGAGTTGATCTCGGATGGCGGCCTGCGGCCGACGGTGATCGCCATCTCGAAACTCGCCTCCCAGGGGCTGCTGCGGACTGCGGCCCAGCGGTTGTCGATCCCACTGATCATGGTCAGTCCGTACGGCCCGAACGCCGACGCCCCGATCGAGGGATTCTTCGAGCCCGGGGACAGGGCGATCCTGCTGCACGATGTCGCGCTCAGTGGCCAGCATCTGGTCGACTGCATCGTCACGCTACGATCCCACGGACTTACGGCCAACGATCTGGTCACCCTGACCCGACATCGTGCGGCCGACGGTAGTCTGCCGGCACTCATGCGAGAAAATCGGATAAACGTGCACTGTGCCTCTTTGCTCCTGCCTGAAAAGGGCAGGGTCTTGTCGGGAATGCCGAGCGTCGACAATGACTCACCGGCAGTGATTCCCTGTGTTCTCTGTGATGTCATCCAGAACAAGGACGGCGTACCGGTCCGGGCGATGTTCGATCGCGACGAGTTGCCGACCGAG
The DNA here is from genome assembly GCF_016774385.1 of Micromonospora fiedleri. Lineage (NCBI taxonomy): Bacteria > Bacillati > Actinomycetota > Actinomycetes > Micromonosporales > Micromonosporaceae > Micromonospora > Micromonospora fiedleri. The sequence goes on along the minus strand of NZ_JAETXL010000002.1, from coordinate 600,632 downwards.
ATCCTCCGGGAAACCCAGAACTTCGCGCTGATCGCAGATGTCGCGCCGCTGATGCCGGGGCACGCGTTGCTGGTGTCGAAACGTCACGCCATCTCGATGTCGAAGTGTTCGCCGCAGGAACTCGCCGAACTCGACGTGTTCCGGCGGGAAGCCGCGGAGATACTCGCCGCCGCCTACTCACGTGACGTCGTCGCCTTCGAGCATGGTCTGTGCAACCGGTCGAAGATGGCCAACTGCGGCATCGACCACGCCCACATGCATCTCGTTCCGCTGGGGTTCTCGCTGCGGCCGATGCTCACCCAGGATTTCGCGCCCCGGCAGCTGCGGTCGCTCGAATCGCTGCCGGAGGCCGCCGCCTGGCGGGACGAATACCTGCTGCTCATCGAAGATGCCGACGTGGTGCAGCTGGTCTTCACGGAGACTCCGACGCGGCAGTACTTCCGTCGGGTGGTGTCCGCGATCACCGGACGCGACGTGTGGAACTGGAACGACGAGGTGCTGTTGCGGGAGAACCGGGAGGCACGCGAGTGGATCCTCGGCGTCCACCAGGTCTTCAACGGCTCGGCCGGGCAGTCCTGAGCGGCGGCGCCCAAGAAAGGGGCGAGCGCACCGCCGTCGCGTAGCGAGGAACACGCAGGCGGGGAGCCGCGTGGCGTACGCGATGGCGGTGCGCTCGGGTCAGCGGGTGCCGACTGCCGGGGCGAGCAGCGTGGCCAGGCGGTCGGCGACCGGTGGGGCGTGCAGGTGCAGTCGGGCCACGTTGATCGTGTCGGTGCCGACCACGGAGAGCAGGGCGTGCGCACCCACCGCGTACACGGCGAAGTAGCCGCCGTCGTTGCGGACGGTGGACTGACGGAACGCGCCCTGACCGAGCCGGTGGCTGACCTGGCGGCCGAGGCCGAAGGCCGTCGCCGCCATCGCGGCCAGGTCGTCCGGGTTCAGCGGGGCCGGCAGTTCGTGGGCGATGCGCAGGCCGTCCACGCCGCCGAGGACGCTGCCCTGCACGCCGGGGACCTGCAGGCGCAGCTCGGTCAGCTCGGTCCCGATCGCCGGGTACGGCAGGGACGGGTTGCCGGCCAGCGACGGCGGGAGTTTGGGTGGGGGAGGGCCGGCGGGGGGCGCGGCGGTGCGGCGGGGCAGCATGGTGTCTCGGTCGCTCACAGTTCCAGCTGCTCCTCGATGGTGCGCAGCTGGTGCCGGGCGAGCGCCAGGTTGGACCGGGCCTTGCTGAGCATCAGGTAGAGGAACAGACCCTTGCCGGTGGGGCCGGTCAGCGGCCGGATGATGTGGTACTGCCCGCCCAGGGTGATCAGCATGTCCTCGATGTCGTCGTTGAGCTTGAGCATCTCGATGGTGCGCATCTTGGCGCGGACCACGTCGGTGTTGCCGGCCGCCGCGATGGTCAGGTCGATCTCCGGGGTTCCGCCGGCCACGCCGAGCGTCATTCCGCTTGTGTAGTCGACGAGCGCGACGCCGATCGCACCGTCGATGCTCATGGCGTCCTTGAGTGCGGTGTCGAGGTTGGCCACGGTTCCTCCAGGTCCGACTGACGCGGCTACCCACGCCAGCGCAAGGTCTTCCGAAAGATTGATCTCGACGAAGAAATCTCGCACGAGAGTGGCACACGTTCCGTCGCGGCTGCACCCCGAGCAGCGTGAACGGGCTGAGCGGGCGATCCGGGTTGGCCGCCGGGCCGAGCGAGATCGACGCTGCGGCGGATGTCTGCTGGCTCACATCGCTGCTACCTACTCCGTCCGTGAGCTGGGATGTCTGCCAACGATGATCTGCTATCGGACGTCGGCGAGTAATCGCCGACGGCCCCGGCAGCCGACCCGACCTGACCGGGCACAGCATGTCGGGTCGCCGGGCCCGACGCGGCCATAGCGTGGATCGCACAAGGGAGGGAGATCCGGGGTGCTGGAGCGGTTGAACCAGGCGATGGACCATCTCGAACAGCATCTCGACCGGCCGGTCGAGATCGCCGAACTGGCGCGGATCGCGGTCACGTCGGAGTACCACTTCCGGCGGCTGTTCTCCGCACTGGCCGGCATACCGCTGTCCGAGTACGTGCGCCGCCGCCGACTGACCATGGCAGCGGCGGAGGTGGTCTCAGGGGAACGCACCCTGCTCGACATCGCGATCCGCTGGGGGTACGGCTCGGCCGAGGCGTTCGCCCGTGCGTTCAAGGCCGTGCACGGCGTCGGTCCGGGCGAGGCCCGGCGTACGAAGAGCCCACTGCACGCCCAGCCCCGGGTGTCCTTCCGACTCGTCGTCGAAGGGAGTAGCAGCATGCGATACCGCATCGTCCGCAAGGACGCGTTCCAACTCGCCGGCCGTAAGGCGCGGGTGCCGCTGGTACACGAGGGCATGAACCCGGCGATCGTCGCCTTTGTCAAGAGCATCGAGCCGGCGACCCGGGAGCGGATCGAGGCGTTGTCCGACCAGGAACCGGCGGGGATCGTCAACGTCAGCGACGGGCTGACCGGCAACCGCGAGGAGGGCACCGAACTGGACTACTGGTACGGCGTCGTCACCGGCGCCGACGTGCCGGGTGACCTCGACGTGTTGCCGGTGCCGGCGGGCGACTGGGCGGTGTTCGAGGTGTCCGGGGAGTTCCCCGCCGCCGTGCAGTACCTGTGGCGGGACGTGTTCACCCAGTGGTTCCCGTCCAACCCGTACCGTTCCCGTCCCGGGCCGGAGATCTCGCGTACCACGGTGTCGGCCGACGGCACCCACGCGGAGGCCGAACTGTGGGTCCCGGTGGAGCCGGTGCCCGCCTGAGCCCCGATCAGTACGCCGGGTCCTCGTCACCGATGGCGGCGAGGACCCGGCGCTGAAACCCGCGGGCCCGTGGGCCGGTCGGCGGGGTGCCGCCGGTGCGGGCGGCGATCGACTGCTCGACCAGGTCGACGGTGTCGGCGTCGACAAGCGGCCCGGCCTCGTCGAGCAACCGGCGGCCGGCGGCCACCTTGGGCAGCCACACCCCGTGGCGTAGCCGCACCCACGATCGGCAGGCGCCGAGGACGGCGTCCTCGGCGCCGGGTGCCGGCAGGTCACCGGGGGGAACCGGCCGATCGAGCCACCATCGCAACGCGTCGCGCACCAGCCGGCGCAGGTCGCTCGGGGCCAGGTCGGCGAAGGCCTCGGCGGCGGGCGGGCCGAACAGGGCCCGTCCGCTCTGGTGCAGGATGCTGCGGTCCAGGCCGTACCAGAACAGGCCGTCGGTAGCCGGACGGTCCGCCGGCGTGTACGACACCCGGAAGTCCATCCCCGCGCCGGTGTTCAGCTCGACCTCGAACCCCGGCTCGCAGGTGCCGGAACGGGCCACCTCCCGCCGGTACACCACCAGCTCCAGACCCCGCGCCGGGCAGGGCAACGCTTCGTGGCGCAACCGGGCCACCAGCTCACCCGCGACCGCCCGGTCCAGCCGGTCGGCGCAGACCAGGGCCACGTCCACATCGCTGCGGCCTGGCTGGTAGGCCGCCAACCCCACCGAACCCGCCGCGTACGCACCACACAGCCGGTCGCCGAGCACCTCACCGGCCACCGCGACAAGCGTGGTCAGGTACCGCCGCAGCGGCTCATCCGTGCTCAAGCTCACCGGGCTCGCCCCACAACGTGCCCGGCGGCAGGAAGAAGGCCGCCGCCTCCGGGCCGAGGGCGTGCCGGATGACCAGCCGGGAATGCTCGTCCAACTCGGGCAACCGGCCCGGCGGGAACCAGCCCACCGCCAGCGACTCGTCGTCGTTGACCCGCGCCTGCCCACCCAGCAGCCGGCAGTGGAACCCGAGGTTGAGGTACTCGCACAGGTCCCCGTTGGGGTAGCGGTGCGGATGCGAGACGGCGCTGCTGAGTCGCAGCGGCTCGACCGTCAGGCCGGTCTCCTCCAGCACCTCACGCACCACTGCGGTGGCCGGCTGCTCGCCCGGCTCGACGAAGCCGCTCACCACCGCCCAACGTCCGTCGTCGGCACGTTGACCCAACAGCAGTTCGCCCGCCTCGTTGCGGACCACCGCACTCACGCTCGGCAGCCAGAGCAGGTCATGTCCGACGTGCTTACGCATCCGCAGGATGTAGTCCGGTACGCCCACCCGCCGACCTTAGCCCCGGCTCCCACGCCCCCTCCCACCCGGCACCCGCCCCGCTGATTGCCACGCCGTCGGCGGATCGGCCGGTTTCGGCCCACCGGCCCCACCAGCCGGTCTACTGTGGAAACGGCTGGTGACTTGTGCTGTTCCGGTGGCGGGCCGCCGCATACCGGTGCACAGTGATCCCATGAGCGACAGCGGACGTGGACGCTACTACTGGTGTACGCGACACCACCGGGTCGAGACCGAGGCCAACATGTGTGCGGCCCGGCACGTTCTCGGACCGTACGCCTCAGCCGCCGATGCGGAGAACGCCCTCCAGCAGGTGCAGGAGCGCAACGAAGCGTGGGAGGCCGAGGACGCTCGCTGGGTCGGGGAGGACAAGGAGTAGACGACGCGGGACGCCTCCCGCGTCGAGAGCACCGCGTGCGCCGCGAGGGCGGTGACACGTCCCCAAGGAGGGAACCGAGATGGCCGAAGCACAGCAGGCCACCCGCCCGGCCGCGAAGCGTACCCCCGCGCGGAGAACCGCCGCGACGGAGCGCACCGCGGGCCTGACCCGTACCCCGTCCAGTCGTCGGGCCGACGGCACCGCGCCGGCCGTCCGGAAGAGGGCTGGCGCGCGTGCCTCGGCGGCCACGAGCACCGCCGCCACGGCACCGGCGAAGAAGGCACCCACGAAGACGACCGCCGCGAGGAAGACCACGGCGAAGACGACCGCAGCGAGCAAGGCACCCGCGAACAAGGCGGTGAGCAAGGCACCTGCGAAGAAGGCCACCACGGCGACGGCGAGCAGGGCGGCGACGACCGGTACGTCCACGGCAGCGGCCCGCAAGACGACCGCGACCAGGGCAGCCGCGACCAAGGCAAGTGGGACCAGGGCAACTGGGACCATGACAAGTCGGACCAGGGCGGCCGCGAGCAAGGCATCTGCCAAGGCGACCGCGACCAAGACGACCGCGACCAAGGCACCTGCGAAGAGGGTGACCGCCGCGAAGAAGGCGACCTCGACCCGGCCGACGACCAGCGCGCGGAAGACCACCGCGAAGAAGGCCCCCGCGCCGAAGACTGCGGCGAAGAAGGCGCCCGCGACGAAGGCCGCGACCCGGAAGGCGACCACCGCTGCGGCGGCCAGCAAGACGGCACCGGCCCGTAAGACAGTGTCCGCGACGAAGGCACCGGCCCGAAAGACGGTGTCGACGTCGACCGCGAAGAAGACGGCGGCAAAGAAGGCCCCGGCGAAGAAGGCGACCGCAACCCGGACGACCTCGACCAGGGCGTCCGCGACCAAGGCGACCGCGACCCGGGCTCCGGCGAAGAAGACGGCGGCGGCGAAGAAGGCGACCTCGGCCCGGCCGACGGCGACCGCGCGGAAGACCACGGCGCGGAAGACCACGGCGCGGAAAGCGTCCGCGAAGTAGGCCACCAGCACCGCCGGCTGACCCGGCGTACGCCCGAGGGCCCGTCGGTCGGGGGAGGGCGCGACGGGCGCGACCTGTCAGGATTGGCCCATGGTCATCCGACGCGTCCTCGCACCGCGTATCGACTTCGGGGCCCTGCGCCGTGAGTTGGGGTTGCCCGACGACTACCCGCAGGAGGCGCGGCGGGAGGCCGACGAGGCCGCCGCCGCGCCACCCCGGCCCGCCGTCGACCGCACCGACATCCCGCTGGTCACCCTCGACCCGCCCGGCTCGCGGGACCTCGACCAGGCGATGCACCTGAGCCGCCGCGCCGGCGGCGGCTTCCGGGTGCGGTACGCGATAGCCGACGTCGCCGCCCACGTACGCCCGGGTGGTGCCCTGGAGGAGGAGACCTGGCGGCGGGGGCAGACCGTCTACCTGCCCGACGGCAACGTGCCGCTGCACCCGCACAGCCTCGGTGAGGGCGCGGCCAGTCTGCTGCCCGACGTCGACCGGGCGGCCGTGCTGTGGACCGTCGACCTGGACGCCGACGGCGCCACCACCGCCGTGCGGTTGGAACGCGCCCTGGTGCGCAGCCGAGCCCAGCTGGACTATCCGACGGTGCAGGTCGACGCCGACGCGGGTCGGCTGCCGGAGCCGATCGCCCTGCTGCCCGAGATCGGGGCGCTGCTCACCACCCGGGGACTGCGTCGCGGGGCGATCAACCTGCCCATCCCCGAGCAGGACGTGGAGGCCGACGGCGACGGCTGGCGGCTGGTGCTGCGGGCCCCGGTGCCGATGGAGGAACACAACGCGCAGATCTCCCTGCTGACCGGGATGGCCGCCGCCGACCTGATGCTGGCCGGTGGGATCGGCCTGCTGCGGACGATGCCCGCGCCGAAACCGGAGGCGGTGCAGCGGTTGCGTACGGCGGCCGCCCCGCTGGGCGTGCACTGGCCGGACGAGGTCAGCGTCGGTGAGCTGCTGCTCGGGTTGGATCCCGGGCAGCCTCGGGACGCCGCGTTCGTGGACCAGGCGGCCGAGCTGATGCGGTCGGCCGCGTACACCGCCTTCGACGGCGAGTTGCCGGAGCTGTCGACGCACGGCGGGGTCGCGGCCGCGTACGCCCATGTCACGGCCCCGTTGCGGCGACTGGCCGACAGGTACGCCACGGAGGTCTGCCTGGCCCTGCACGACGGCCGGGCGGTGCCCGACTGGGCCCGCATGGCGCTGCCCCGGCTGCCTGCGGCGATGGCCGCCACCGACCGGGTCGCGTCGGCGGCCAGCCGGGGCGCGATCGACCTGGCCGAGGCGGTCCTGTTGCAGCATCGGGTGGGTCAGACGTTCGACGCCGCCGTGCTGGACGTGACCGCGCCCTCGAACGGGCGGGGGAATCGGCCGCCCGGCGGCACTGTCGCGTTGGACGATCCGCCGGTACGAGCCCGCTGCCTCGGCGAGTTGACGCTCGGTACCCGGGTGCGGGTCCGGTTGGTGACCGCCGACCCGGCCACCCGGTCGGTCGCCTTCGAGCTCGCCTGACGCTGCCCGTCGTGCCGTCGCCGCGGGCAGCGTGCGATGTCACAACGACAGTCGGTGCTGTCAGCCGGGTGCGACTGAAAGGATGACGACCATGGCATACGACCCCAGTGACCTGCCCGACGTCTCCGGGCTCACGGTCGGCATCATCGGCGGCACCGGCGACCAGGGCCGGGGGCTGGCCTACCGCTTCGCCCGCGCCGGTCAGACCGTGCTGATCGGCTCCCGTTCCGCTCAACGGGCCGCGCAGTCGGCCGAGGAGATCGCCGCGCTGCCCGGCGTGCCGGCCGGCGGCAGCGTCACCGGGGCGGACAACGACGAGGTGGCCCGGCGCAGCGACGTGGTGATCATCGCGGTGCCCTGGGACGGGCACGCCGCCACCGTCGCCGCGCTCGCCGAGCCCCTGGCCGGCAAGATCGTGGTCGACTGCGTCAACCCGCTCGGCTTCGACAAGCAGGGCCCGTACGCGCTGCCGGTGCCCGAGGGCAGTGCGGTCCAGCAGGCCGCCGCGCTGCTGCCCGACTCCCGGGTCTGCGCGGCGTTCAACCACGTCAGCGCGCCGCTGCTGGCCGACCCGGAGATCGACCGGATCGACCTGGACGTGTTGATCTGCACCGAGGACCGGGAACTGGCCGGTGTCGTCGCCGCCCTCGCCGCCCGGATCCCCGGCATGCGGGGCGTCTACGCCGGGCGGCTGCGCAACGCCCATCAGATCGAGGCGTTCACCGCGAACCTGATCGCGATCAACCGCCGGTACAAGACCCACGCCGGAGTGCGCGTCACCGATCTCTGACCGGACAGCGGTGTGGCCCGGCCCTGTGGGGCCGGGCCACACCAGGCAACGGTCAGAAGTTGATGTCGACGCCGGTTTCCTTGCAGGCCGCCGTGAGGTTCGCGGCGGTCTTCTGGAAGGCAGGCTTGTCGCCGGCCGCGACCGGGTCGGACGACTCGGCGACCTCCGTCACCGCGGTCTGGAACTCCTTGACCGCGTTGGCCACCTTGCTGTCCGTGCTTGCGGCGTCGGCGGCCTTGCCGAGTGCCACGGCCATGTCGGTGTAGGTCTCCGACAGCATCTTGACGGTCGGCTCCTTACCGTCCTGGAGCGCGTCGAACAGCACCTGCTTCGACTCGTCCCCGGCCTTCTTCACGGCCTCACAGATCTCCTTGTCGCCCCCCGCATCCGCTGCGGCCGGTGCCGAGGCATCCGGGGTGGGTGCGGCGCTGGTGGTTGCGGGCGCGGTGGTGGCCGAAGCGGACGTGGCCGGCGCCTCGGTGTCGTCCCCGCCGCAGGCGGTGAGGGCGAAGGCCGTGACCCCGGCCAGGGCGAGTACGAAGAGACGATTACGTTTCACGGTCGCGAAGCGTAGTGGCCCCTGTCCAGCGGCCTGTGTCCCGGGCCACCGCCACCCGATCTTGAGGTACCTCGATGCGCGGTCAGAAGGTGTGTTCGGCGGCCGGGAACTCGCCACCACGGACCTCGTCGGCGAAGCGGCGGGTCGCCTCGCCCAGCGCGCCGGCCAGGTCGGCGTAGCGCTTCACGAAGCGCGGCGCGCGGCCGGTCCGCAGGCCGGCCATGTCCTGCCAGACGAGCACCTGGGCGTCGGTCTCCGGCCCGGCGCCGATCCCCACCGTGGGGATGCTCAACTCGCCGGTGATCCGCTTGGCGACCGCACCCGGCACCATCTCCAGCACCACCGCGAAGGCACCCGCCTCGGCGACCGCCCGGGCGTCGGCGACCACCTCCTCGGCGGCGTCACCGCGGCCCTGCACCCGGTATCCGCCGAGGTTGTGCTCGCTCTGCGGGGTGAAGCCGATGTGCGCCATCACCGGGATGCCGGCGCCGACGATGGCGGCGATCTGGTCGGCGCAGCGCCGGCCACCCTCCAGCTTCACCGCGTGGCAGCCGCCCTCCTTCATGAACCGTACGGCGGTGCGCAGCGCCTGCGTCGGCCCCTCCTCGTACGAGCCGAAGGGCAGGTCGCCGACGACGAGCGTCTGCCGGGTGGCCCGGACCACCGCCCGGACCAGGGGCAGCAACTCCTCGGCGGTCACCGGCAGAGTCGTCTCGTAGCCGAACACGTTGTTCGCCGCCGAGTCACCGACGAGCAGCACCGGGATGCCGGCGGCGTCGAAGATCGACGCCGTGTACTGGTCGTACGAGGTGAGCATCGCCCACTTCTCGCCGCGCTCCTTGGCGGCGATCAGGTCGCGGGTGCGGACCCGGCGGGTGGCCGGGCCGCCGTAGAGGGCGGTCACCTCGGCCGGAGTGGATTCCACCATGACGCATCTCCTTTCCTCGAGGCCGCGTACGCGGTCCCCGGGCACTGCGGCGATCGTCGCACCGTCGACTCCGCCCGCGACAGGTCGCAGTGGAGGAATTCACTCCCGGCGCTCAGCCGTCCTCGCGCCACCGGTTGGTGATCGGCAGCCGACGGTCGCGGCCGAACGCCTTCATGGAGATCTTCGTGCCGGGTGCGGACTGGCGTCGCTTGTACTCGGCGGTATCCACCATCCGCAGCACCTTGTCCACGACCGCCGCGTCGTGGCCGGAGGCCACCAGGCCGTCGCGGCCCAGGTCACCGTCGACGTAGCCGATCAGGATCGGGTCGAGCACGTCGTAGTCGGGCAGCGTGTCGCTGTCGAGCTGGCCCGGGCTCAGCTCGGCGCTCGGCGGCTTGCCGATCGAGTTCTCCGGGATCGGCGGCGTACCGCCCGACCGGGCCGCCTCGGCGTTGCGCCACTTGGCCAGCCGCCACACGAGCGTCTTCCACACGTCCTTGATCGGGTTGAAGCCGCCGACCGAGTCGCCGTAGAGGGTGGAGTAGCCCACCGCCAGTTCGCTCTTGTTGCCGGTGGTGAGCACCAGGTGGCCCTCCTGGTTCGACAGGGCCATCAGGATCACCCCGCGTACCCGGGCCTGGAGGTTCTCCACCGCCACCCCGGACAGCGACAGGTTCGCCAGGAAGGTGTCCACCATCGGCTGGATCGGCTCGATCCGGTAGTCCAGCCCGGTGCGCTTGGCCAGGTCGGCGGCGTCCTCCCGGCTGTGCTCCGAGGAGTGCTGGCTGGGCAGCGAGACGCCGACCACCCGGTCGGGGCCGAGCGCGTCCACCGCGATGGCCGCCACCACCGCCGAGTCGATGCCGCCGGAGAGGCCGAGCACCACCGACGGGAAGCGGTTCTTGTTGACGTAGTCGCGCAGCCCGAGCACCAGCGCCTGCCACACCTCCGCCTCGTCGGCGACCGGCTCGATGACCCCGCCGAGAGCCGCCGGGCCGTCCGGGGCGGGCGGGAGGCCCTCGACCGTACGCCGGACCAGCCGCAACCCGTCGCCCACCTGGCCGCCGTCGGCGATCTCGTCGCCCTCGGCGGCCGACGGCACCTGTACGTCGTGCACGAGCAGGTGCTCGACGAACTGCGGTGCCCGGGCCAGCAGGGTGCCGTCCGGCGCGACGATCATCGAGTCGCCCTCGAAGACCAGCTCGTCCTGCCCGCCGACCATGTTGACGTAGGCGATGGTGGCCTGGGACTCGGCGGCCCGGCGGCGCACCACCGGCAGCCGCAGGTCGTCCTTGTTCAGCTCGTACGGCGAGCCGTTGATGCTGACCACCAGCCCGACGTCGGCCTGCCGGGCGGCGGCGAACGGCCCACCGGCCTGCCACAGGTCCTCGCAGATGGTCAGCGCCACGTCCACGCCGCCGAGCCGGACGACGGTGAGCGTGTCTCCGGGCACGAAGTAGCGGTCCTCGTCGAAGACGCCGTAGTTGGGCAGGTGATGCTTGAAGTAGGTGATTCGCACCTCACCCCGGTGCAGCAGCGCGGCGGCGTTGCGGGCCCCACGGCCCGGCTCGGCGTCCCCGCTGACCTGCGGTGGCCCGTCGGCGTCCAGGTAGCCCACCACGATCGGCACCTCACCCAGCCCGTCGGCGGCGAGGTCGGCGGCGAGCCGGTCCAGTGCCGCCTTCGACGCGGCGACGAAGGACCGCCGGAAGACCAGGTCCTCCACCGGGTACCCGGTCAGCACCATCTCGGGGAAGAGCACCAGCTGGGCGCCGGCGTCGGCGGCGCGGCGGGACCAGGCGCGGACGATGTCGGCGTTGCCGGTGAGGTCGCCGACGCTGGGGTTGACCTGGCACAGGGCGAGACGCAGGGTGGGCATGTCCTCATCTTGCCCCAGCGGGATGAGGTCGACACGTCGGCGTGGGCAGCCGATGCCCCTCGGTCCGGGCCACCGACCGTACGTCGGGACTGCGCGGGACGCGGCGTCGGCGGTTCGCGTAACGTCTGCGTAATCGGGCCGGTGAAGACTGGTCGGTCAGGTCGGGTAAAGCCCGGTCGAAGGCGGACATAGAGTCGCGGAAGGTTGAGGCAGTGGACCGTCAGCAGGAGTTCGTCCTCCGTACGCTGGAAGAGCGGGACATCCGCTTCGTCCGGCTCTGGTTCACCGACGTGCTCGGCACGCTCAAGAGCGTCTCGGTCGCCCCCGCCGAGTTGGAGGCCGCCTTCGACGAGGGCATCGGGTTCGACGGCTCGGCGATCGAGGGCTTCGCCCGGGTCTTCGAGTCGGACATGGTGGCCATGCCCGACCCGACGACCTTCCAGGTGTTCCCCTTCGAGGGCGGGGTCAGCGGCGAGAGCGCCCGGATGTTCTGCGACATCCTGCTGCCCGACGGCAGCCCGTCCTGGGCCGATCCGCGGCACGTGCTGCGTCGGGCGCTGTCCCGGGCGGCGGAGAAGGGCTTCACCTTCTACACCCACCCCGAGATCGAGTTCTTCCTGCTGGAGAACGGGCCGGCGGACGGCTCGGTGCCGATCCCGGTGGACACCGGCGGCTACTTCGAGCACACCACCCACGCGGTGGCCCGCGACTTCCGCCGTCAGGCGGTGCTGGCGCTGGAGCGCATCGGCATCTCGGTGGAGTACAGCCACCACGAGGTGGCCCCCGGCCAGCAGGAGATCGACCTGCGCTACGCCGACGCGCTGACCACCGCCGACAACGTCATGACCTTCCGGCACGTGGTCAAGGAGGTGGCGCTCTCCACCGGGGTGCAGGCCACCTTCATGCCCAAGCCCTTCACCGACCAGCCGGGCAGCGGCATGCACACCCACCTGTCGCTGTTCGAGGGGGAGCGCAACGCGTTCCACGACCCCAGCGACCCGATGAAGCTGTCCAAGGTGGCTCGGGCGTTCATCGCCGGGCTGCTGGCGCACGCACGGGAGTACACCGCGGTCACCAACCAGTGGGTGAACTCCTACAAGCGGCTCTTCCCGCAGGCGCTGCCGGACCGGGTCACCGAGAGCCCGGCGTACGTCTGCTGGGGGCACCTGAACCGTTCCGCGCTGGTCCGCGTCCCGGCGTACGGCAAGCCGAACTCGGCCCGGGTGGAGATCCGCTCGCCCGACTCGGCGGCCAACCCGTACCTCGCCTTCGCGGTGCTGCTCGGCGCCGGGATGAAGGGCATCGAGGAGGGGTACGAGCTGCCGCCGGGCGCCGAGGACGACGTCTGGGCGCTGAGCAGCGCCGAGCGGCGGGCCATGGGGTACGAGCCGTTGCCGGAGAACCTGGCCGAGGCGATCGACGTGATGGCCGGCTCGGAACTGGTCGCCGAGGTGCTCGGCGAACATGTCTTCGACTTCTTCCTGCGCAACAAGCGCTCCGAGTGGGAGCAGTACCGCCGCGAGGTCACCCCGTACGAGCGTCAGCACTACCTGTCGCTGTAACCCGACCACCGCTGCCGGCCGTTGCGGCCTGCCGCTATCGTCTCGATCACCGTGCCGGCGCCCTGCCGGTCGGAGATGACGGTCGGGGAGGCAGTCGGTGTTGGAGGATCTGCTCAGCGGAGCCTGGCAGAGTGTGGTGTTCGGTGTCGTGGGCGTCGGTCTGATGGCCGCCGGCTTCGGGCTGGTCGACCTGCTCACCCCCGGCAAGCTGCGGGACCTGATCTGGGTACGCCGTAACGCCAACGCCGGATTGCTGCTCGCCGCCAACCAGCTCGGCGTCGCCGGGATCGTGTTCACCGCGATCCTGACCAGCTATCACGACTTCGCCAAGGGACTGGCGTCCACGGTGCTGTTCGGACTGATCGGTCTCGGCATCATGGCGCTGGCCTTCGTCGTGCTGGACCTGCTCACCCCGGGCAAGCTCGGCGAGGTCGTCTGCTCCGACGAGCCGCACCCGGTGGCGAAGGTCAGCGCCGCCAGCCACTTCGGTGCCGCGCTGATCGTCTGCGCCTGCATCGCCTGAGCTGATCGAGCATCCACCCCGGTCGGGCACCTGCCCGGCCGGGGTGTGCCGTGTCCGGGGACGTTTGTCGGCTGGATGCCCCTGGAATTCTTGCGAACCATTTCCATGCTCTCCACCAGCGGAAATCCATCGATGACCAAAACTGTCTCTGGTGGACAGCGGATACGTGCTGGTAACTTCCTCGCAACCTTTGCTGCAAGGGCTTGCAACACCTTTCGCGTTGTTGCGCCGGGCTGAGCCCGACGCGGGGTGTCAGGAGAGCCATGGAACACCGTTCGACGAGCCGTACGGGCACGCGCGGCCGAAAGCGGGGACGGTGGGGAGTTCTCGCCCTCGCCGCCGCCCTCGTGGTCAGTCTGCTGCCGGTGACGCCGGCCGCCGCCGCCAACACGATCACGGTCTACTACCAGCCACCGGCCGCCTGGGGCGGCTCGGTCAACGTCCACTACGGCGTCGACGGCGCCGCCTGGACCCCCGTGCCCGGCGTCGCCATGGAGCCGGCCTGCACCGGCTGGCAACGCAAGAGCATCGACCTGGGTGCCGCCACCGGCCTGCAGGTGGTCTTCACCAACGGCACGGGAACCTGGGACAACAACAACGGGGCCAACTACCGGCTCGGCACCGGCTCGGCGACCGTGTCCGGCGGGCGGATCGGCGGCGGCGACCCGTGCGCCGCGAGCAGCCCTTCGCCGACACCGAGCGGTACCCCCGGCGGAGTGACCGCCGAGGTCTACTACCGGCTCACCACCCGTGGCTGGAGCGCCGCGAACATCCACTACCGCCCGACCGGCGGTGCCTGGACGACCGTGCCGGGGACGGCCATGGAGGTGGCCTGCGCCGGGTGGGCCCGCAAGGTGCTCGACCTGGGATCGGCCGGTGGCCTCACCGCGGCCTTCAACAACGGCGCCGGCCAGTGGGACAACAACAACGGCGCGGACTACGCCATCGGCACCGGCCGCAGCACCGTCTCCGGCGGCGTGGTCACCCCGGCCGCAGCCGACCCGTGCGGGCCGCCCGCCCCACCGGACACCACCGCGCCCTCCGTCCCGACCGGACTCACCGCCACGGTGGACAACGTCCAGGTCACCCTGACGTGGACGGCGTCGACCGACGACCGGGCGGTGACCGGGTACGAGGTGACCCGCACCGGCGGCACGACGGAACCGGTGACGGTGACCACCACCGGCACCCGCCACGTGGCCAACGGTCTGTCGCCGCGTACCGCGTACCGGTGGACGGTGCGGGCACGCGACGAGGCCGGCAACCGGTCGGCGGCGAGTGACCCGGTCACCGCGACCACCGGCGACGCGCCACCCGCCCCGGCCGGCGGCAGCCCGCTCGGCGGTGACCCCCGCGAGGACACCATCTACTTCGTGATGACCGCCCGGTTCGCCGACGGCGACCCGAGCAACAACCGGGGCGGCAGCCAGCACGTGCGCTCCGGCAACGCGGCCAACGACGACCCGATGTTCCGGGGCGACTTCCAAGGGCTGATCGACAAGCTCGACTACATCAAGGCGCTCGGCTTCTCCGCACTGTGGATCACCCCGGTGGTGCTGAACCGCTCCGACTACGACTTCCACGGCTACCACGGCTGGGACTTCCACCGGGTCGACCCGCGTCTGGAGAGCCCCGGCGCGAGCTACCAGGATCTGATCAACGCCGCGCACGGCAAGGGCATCAAGATCTTCCAGGACGTGGTCTACAACCACAGCTCACGGTGGGGGGCCAAGGGCCTGTTCACCCCCACCGTGTACGGCGTCCGCGACGAACAGTGGAAGTGGTACTACGACCAGCCGCAGGCCGGCCGGGAGTACGACCCGATGGACGAACACGACGGTGCCGACCCGACGCTGACCGCCGCGCAGAACGCCCAGGCCAAGGGCCGCCCGTACAACGGTGACCTGTGGTCGTCGTCGGCCCCCGAGGACAACCGCTGTCTGCGCTGGGGCACCCCGAACGGTTCGTACAGCCGGGAGGGCTACACCGTCTACCACTGCCAGTGGCCCGTGCCGACCAGCGGCCTGTTCCCCGCCGACCTCTACCACCAGTGCTGGATCGGCAACTGGGAGGGCGAGGACTCGCGCAGTTGCTGGCTGCACGAGGACCTGGCCGACTTCAACACCGAGAACGAGCGGGTGCAGCAGTACCTGATCGACGTCTACAACAAGTACATCGACATGGGCGTGGACGGCTTCCGGATCGACACCGCCGTACACATCCCCCGGGTCACCTGGAACCGCCGCTTCCTGCCCGCCATCCAGCAGCACGCGGTGGCCCGGCACGGCGAGAAGGGCAAGGACTTCTACGTCTTCGGCGAGGTGGCCGCGTTCGTCAACGACAAGTGGAACCGTGGCTCGGTCAACCACTCCGCCCAGTTCTTCACCTGGAAGGAGCGCCGCGACTACAGCCCGGGCGACGTCCGCGCCGCCATCGAGCAGTACGAGTACGAGCAGCTGCTCGGCACCGGCAACCAGCCGACCAGCGACAACGCCTTCCTGCGCGGCAACGACTACCACACGCCCGACCACTCGCGGTTCTCCGGCATGAACGTCATCGACATGCGGATGCACATGAACTTCGGCGACGCGAACAACGCCTTCGGCAACGGGCGGGACTCCGACGACAGCTACAACGACGCCACCTACAACGTGGTCTACGTCGACAGTCACGACTACGGGCCGAACAAGTCCTCGGTGCGCTACACCGGCGGCACCGACGCGTGGGCGGAGAACATGAGCCTGATGTGGACGTTCCGGGGCATCCCGACGCTCTACTACGGCTCGGAGATCGAGTTCCAGAAGGGCGCGCCGATCGACTGCGGCCCGAGCTGCCCGCTGGCCACCACGGGCCGGGCCTACTACGGCGGTCATCTGGCCGGCAGCGTCACCGCCGCCGACTTCGGCGTGGTCGCCAGCGCCTCCGGCACCGTCGCCCAGACCCTGGACAGGCCGCTGGTCAAGCACGTGCAGCGGCTCAACCAGATCCGCCGGGCCATCCCCGCCCTGCAGAAGGGGCAGTACTCGACGGCCGGGATCAGCGGTAACCAGATGGCGTACAAGCGCCGCTTCACCGAGGGCGGGGTGGACAGCTTCGCGCTGGTCACCGTCTCCGGCAGCGCCACGTTCACCGGCGTACCCAACGGCACCTACACCGACGCGGTGACCGGGGACGTCAAGGTCGTCACGAACGGCACCCTGACCGCTTCGGTCAGCGGGAAGGGCAACCTGCGGGTGTACGTGCTCAGCCTGCCCGGCAACCCGGCCCCCGGGAAGATCGGTGCGACCGGCCCGTACCTGAGGTGATCCTCGGGGTGTGAAACGCCGGCGGGGGCGGCATCCGGTTCTCGGATGCCGCCCCCGTCCTGCCCGGTGTCACCGAGCTGGCACGTACCCGTGCCGGGGCGTCACTTGCCGGCGGTGTCGTCCTGACCGCCCTTGTCGCCCTTGGCGCCGGGGCCACCGAAGACGCCGGCCTCGACGGCCGCGGTGATCGCGTCGGCCTGCTCCTGGGTGAGCTTGCCCTCCTCGACCGCCTTGGCGAGCCGCTCGGCCATGGCCTCCTTGCGGTCCTCGGGGGAGTGCTGCGGCCCACGGTCGCCACCGCGCTTGTGCTCGCCGCCACGGTGCTGGTCGCCACCGCGACCCTCGGGGCGCTCGCCTTCCGGCTTGCCCTGCGGCTTGTGCTGCTCGCGGAGCTTCTCCAGGGCCTCGGTCACCTTGTCGGCGGGCACGCCCAACTCCTCGGCCAGCAACTCGGCGAACGCCTGATGGCGCTCACCGCGCTCGGGCCGCTGCTCGTCCTTGCGGTCCTCGGCGCTCGTGCTGGCGCTCGGGCTCGGGGTGGCCTTGTCGTCGGCGAGCGCCACGGTGGGAGCGGCGATCCCCACGGCGAGCACACCCGCGGCAGCCAGTCCGCCCAGCAGGTGCTTCTTCGAAATCGTGCGGGACATCGGTCCTCCAACTCGTCGGTGATGCGATGACGTCACCGACAGTGACCCGCCAGTCTGGGTGAGGCCCATGCCGAACCTGTCAGCGGGCTGGCAATTCGGCCGAAATAATCCGACATACCTGCCCTCGGGGGTCGATGCGAGGGCAGACGGTCAGCAAACGGCGGGGGCCACGGTGAGGGTGCCGGCGTCCGCGTCGAGGGTGGCCAGGGTGCCCACCGGGACGGAGAGCTGACCGGGGCCGTGTCCGATCGGCAGCCCGCCCAGCACCGGCACGCCCAGGTCACCGAGGCGTTCGGTGAGCACGTCGGCCACGCTGACCTCCCAGCCGTCCGCACAGTCGGTGAACTGGCCCACCGCCACCCCGGCCAGCCCGTCCAACGCACCGGCGCGACGCAACTGGGTCAGCATCCGATCGACCTTGTACGGCGGCTCCTGCACGTCCTCCAGCAACAGCACCGCCCCGGTCAGGTCCGGCATGTCCGGGGTGCCCAGCGAGGCCACGATCAGGCAGAGGTTGCCGCCCAGCAGCCGACCCACAACCCGCCCCGGCACCCGTACGGCGAAGGTCTCCTCGGCCTCGACGGCGCGTACGGTGACCGGTTCGGTACGGGTCAGCGCGGCGTGCAGCGACTCGGCGGAGGCCAGCGGGGTGCGCTCGTCGCGCCAGGCCGCCCCCGGTCCGTGCACCCCGGCCAGCCGGGCACCCCGCCACAGCGCCAGTTGCAGGGCGGTGATGTCGGAGAAGCCGGCCACCACCTTCGGATCCCGGCGTACCGCCGCCATGTCGATCGCATCCACCACCCGCTGCGCCCCGTAGCCGCCCCGGGTGCAGATGACCCCGCGTACCTGCGGGTCGGCGAAGGCGGCGTTCAGGTCGGCCGCGCGCAGCGCGTCGACGCCGGCCAGGTAGCCCTGCCGGGCGTACACGTTGCGGGCGAGCACCGGCCGCAGACCCCAGCCGGTGAGCAGTTCGATGCCCCGCGCCACCCGCTCCGGGCGGGTCGGCCCGGACGGCGAGACCAGCATCACGGTGTCACCCTCGCGTAGGGCCGGCGGGCGTACGACGTGGTCAGCAGCGGTGTGGTCGGACACAGCCGGAGAGCCTAGTCCCGCGCGCGGCCCCGATCGGCCCGACCGGATAGCCTCGACGACGTGGGAACTGCGTTGGTGATCGAGAACGACCCGACCGACGATGCGCGGCGGTTGGGGGAATGGCTGACCGAGGCGGGTCTGGAGCTGTCCGTGGTTCGCCCGCACGCCGGCGACCAACTTCCCGCCGACCTCGCGGGCTACGCCGCGCTGGTGGTGCTCGGCGGCGACCAGCAGGCGTTCCCGACAACCGACGGGACCCCGTCGGCTGCCTGGTTCCCCGACGTGGAGGCGCTGCTGCGTAAGGCGGTCCGGCACCGACTGCCGACGCTGGGCATCTGCCTCGGCGCGCAACTGCTCGCCACCGCCCACGCCGGCACCGTCGAGCGCAGCCCCGCCGGGCCCGAGGTCGGCCCGGCCGTGGTCGGCCGGCGCGACGCCGCCGAGAACGATCCGCTGTTCCGGTACGTGCCGCTGATCCCGGACGTGTTGCAGTGGCACGCCGACGAGATCACCGAACTGCCCGTCGGCGCCACCCTGCTGGCCGCCTCCACCCGCTATCCGCATCAGGCGTTCCGCCTCGGCGACCGGGCCTGGGGCCTGCAGTTCCACATCGAGTGCGACACGGCGATGATCGCCGACTGGGCCACCGACTCGGCGTTGCTGGCCGAGCTGGGCTACGACCGGGATCTCGTGGTCGCCGCCTGCGACGCGGTGATGGTCGACGTGGAAGAGGTCTGGCAACCGTTCGCCGCCCGGTTCGCCGCGCTGGCCCTCGGCGAACTGGACGACGACGGGCCGCGCCGCACTCTGCCGCTGCTCGGGCACTGATGGGCCGGCCGACCAGCGCCACCGGCCGGCTCGCCCGGTACGGCTTTGACATCACCGACTCCGACGGCGGTGCCCGCGCCGCCGACCTGCTCGGCCCGACCGGCCTGGACCTGTGGCGACCGCAGACCCAGGAACCCAGCGGCGAGGCGGCCCAGGAGTTGCTCACCGCGCTGTCCCGGGCCGCCGACCCGGACCTGGCGCTGCGCCAACTGCACCGCCTCGTCGAGGCGGAGCGCCGCAGCCGTACCGGCGTCAACGGCACGGCCGCCGGTACGGACACGTCCGGGGCCGGCGGCTCGGGTGGTGCTGCCGGCGGCAGCGGTGCGGGTGACAGCGGCTCGGGCGGCATCGGGGCAGGATCTGCCCTGCTCGCGGCCCTGCACGACGATCCGGGGCTGCGGCGCCGGCTGATCGCCGTGCTGGGGGCCTCCTCGGCATTGGGTGACCATCTCGTCGCCAACCCCGACCAGTGGGCGGTGCTGCGGACCGAGCCGGACGGGCTCGCGCCGACCGCCGACGGGCGGCTGGACGCGACAGGTGACGGCAACCCGGTGGCGGTGCTGCGTCGGGCGTACCGGCTGGCGTTGTTGCGGATCGCGGCGGCCGACCTGACCGGCGGGCGCGGCCTGGAGCAGACCATGGTCGCGCTCTCCGCGCTGGCCGACGCCACCCTGTCGGCCGCCTACGACATCGCCGTGAGCGAGCTGCCCGAGGGCACCGCCGAGCCCCGGTTGGCCGTGGTGGCGATGGGCAAGTGCGGTGGCGGCGAACTCAACTACGTCTCCGACGTGGACGTGATCTTCGTGGCGGCCGAGGACGACGACCTCGCCGCGGCCACCACCGTGGCCACCCGGCTGATCCACATCTGCGGGCTGGTGGCCTGGCCGGTCGACGCCGCGCTGCGTCCCGAGGGCAACCGGGGTCCGCTGGTGCGCACCCTGGCCAGCCACCTGGCGTACTACCGCCGCTGGGCCCGCACCTGGGAGTTCCAGGCCCTGCTCAAGGCCCGCCCGGCCGCCGGTGACCTGGCGCTGGGTCAGGAGTGGATCGACACGCTGGCCCCGCTGCTCTGGCAGGCGGCCGAGCGCCCGGAAGCGGTCGAGGACGTCCGGGCCATGCGTCGCAAGATCATCGACCACATCCCGCCGAAGGAGTTGGAGCGCGAGATCAAACGCGGCCCCGGCGGGCTGCGGGACATCGAGTTCGCGGTGCAGCTGCTCCAACTGGTGCACGGGCGCGGCGACGAGTCGCTGCGTACCCCCGGCACCATCCCCGCCCTGCGCGCGCTGGTCACCGGCGGCTACGTCGGCCGGGCCGACGGGGAGGCGCTGCTGCGCGGCTACCGCTTCCTGCGCGGCGTCGAGCACCGCCTGCAACTGCAGGGCCTGCGGCGAACCCACACCGTGCCCACCGATCCGGGCGCGCTGAAGTGGCTGGCCACCGCCCTCGGGTACGCCGCCAGCCCAGGACGCAGCGCCGTCGAGGCCTTCCGCGCCGAGTGGAACACCCACGCCACCGAGGTACGCCGGCTGCACGCCAAGCTGCTCTACCGCCCGCTGCTGGAGTCGGTGGCCCGGGTGCCGGCCGACGGTCTGCGGCTGACCCCCGAGGCGGCCCGCAACCGGCTGGAGATCCTCGGCTTCGCCGACCCCGCCGGGGCGCTGCGTCACCTCCAGGCCCTCACCGGCGGGGTGAGCCGCACCGCCGCGATCCAGCGAACCCTGCTGCCGGTGCTGCTCAGCGAGTTCGCCGACGCCCCCGAACCGGACCGTGGCCTGCTCAACTACCGCCAGGTCTCCGACTCCCTCGGCAGCACCCCCTGGTACCTGCGGCTGCTGCGCGACTCCGGGCCGGTGGCCCGCCGCCTGGCCCGGGTACTCTCCTCCTCCCGGTACGCGGCCGACCTGCTCGCCCGCGAGCCGGAGGCGTTGCGCATGCTGGCCGAGGAGAGCGAACTGCGTGCCCGGCCCCGCGACGTGCTCTGCGACGGGTTCGCCGCCGCAGCGGGCCGGCACACCGACCCGGTCGAGGCCATCCGGGCGGTCCGCGCGCTGCGTCGCCGGGAACTGCTCCGCCTCGCCTGCGCCGATGTGCTCAGCCGGGCCGGTTCGCTGGCACCCTCGCGGGGCGACGGCGAACGGGCCACCCCCGGACTGGCCGACATCACCGCGGTCGGCACCGCCCTCTCCGACGTCACCGACGCCACCCTCGCCGCCGCGCTGCGCACCGCCCGGGCCGCCCAGCCGCCGATGCCGGGCCTGAAGTTCGCGGTGATCGGCATGGGCCGGCTAGGCGGGTACGAGTCCAACTACCTCTCCGACGCCGACGTGCTGTTCGTCTACGAGCCGCCCGAAGGCGTCAGCGAGAGCGCCGCCAGCGCCGCCGCCCAGGCCATCGCCGAGGAACTGCGCCGACTGCTCGGCATGCCCGCCCCCGACCCGCCGCTCGGCGTCGACGCCGACCTGCGCCCGGAGGGCCGGCAGGGGCCACTGGTCCGCAGCCTCGCCGCCTACCAGCAGTACTACGCCCGCTGGTCGAAGGTGTGGGAGGCCCAGGCGCTGCTGCGCGCCCGCTGCGTCTGCGGCGACGCCGACCTGGGCACCCGGTTCGAACAGCTCGTCGACCCGGTCCGGTACCCGGCCGACGGGTTGACCCGGGAACAGATCATCGAGATCCGCCGGATCAAGGCGCGGGTGGAGACCGAGCGGCTGCCCCGGGGCGCCGACCCGGCCACCCACACCAAACTGGGTCGGGGTGGTCTGGCCGACGTCGAGTGGGCGGTGCAGCTGCTCCAACTGCGCCACGCCGGGGCGTACCCGGCGCTGCGCGGCACCCGTACCCTCGACGCCCTCACCGCCGCCCGTGACCTGGGCCTGGTCGACCCGGCGGACGCCGAGGCGATGGCGGCCGGGTGGACCCTCGCGGCGCAGGTCCGCAACGCGCTGATGCTGGTCCGGGGCCGGGCCGGGGATCAACTGCCCCGGCACGGCGTGGAACTGGCCGGGGTGGTCCGGCTGCTCGGTGCCGAGGACCCCGGCGAGTTCCTCGACGAATACCTGCGCACCGGCCGCCGCTCCCGTACCGCCGCCGAACGCGTCCTGGAGATGTAAGGAAGGGCACCTTATTAACGCCTGCAGTAGAGGAAGGGCCCCTTCTTAACGCCGGTGCTTGTCGTACAGCGTCCACGCGGGTACCCGGACCGCACGGGTGTTGTCGTCGGTCAGGACGGCGAGACGCTGGTACTGCAGGCGCAGGTGCCGGGCAAGGTCCGCGTCGGCGGTGGAGCGGTCCAGCAGTACGGCGGTACGCCCGTCGACGAGGGCATCACATCGGTGTCCGTTGACCGTCGCGCCGAGCGTGACGGCGCCCGTGTCCCCGGTCAGGTGGTCGTAGAGCCGTTGCAGTACGGGGTCGTACGCCTCCTCGCCGGCCGGGGCGCCCGCGGCCGCGAGATCCGCGCCGAGGCCCGTGCGGGTGGCCCAGAACTGCTGGTTGCCGACGACGAGCAGGTGGGCTCGGGCGCGGCTGATCGCGACGTTCCAGAGATTCCGCTCCCCCTCCAACCAGGCGACGCTGCTCGCCGGCATCGCCGGCCCGGCCACCAGGCCGAGGACGATGACATCACGCTCCCCACCCTGGAAGGTGTGCACGGTACCGACCCGGACCCGCGGCTCGTCCCGCCACCGACCGGCCAGGCGTTCGGCCTGCGCCTTGTACGGCGTGACCACGCCTACGGTGGCTTCGGGCGGCAGCACCTTCAGCAGGTAGTCGAGACAGTCGTGAATCTTCGCGGCCTCCGCCCCGTTGACCCATGAACCCCCGTACGGTGGCCGAGCCGGCTGCCCTGCCACCGGCACCCACACCACGGGCGGGCGGTCGATCCGGTGCTGGCGCCTGGTGTCCGTCAGCACCGTGAGCCGCCCACCGTAGAACAGGCGGTTCACCAGGTCGGCGATCTGTGGATGGCAGCGGTAGTGCTCGTCGAGCAGCTGGCTGCCGCCCGCCGCGCGTTCGGCCGCGTGAAAGGCCGAGTGCCTGCGGTAGGAGAGCTGCCGATCCTCCAGCCAGTCGGCCCGTAGGCCCGCACTGCGGCGTGCCGTGGTCTCCCGGTCGGCCGTGAGGCC
Source organism: Micromonospora fiedleri (assembly GCF_016774385.1). Taxonomy (NCBI): domain Bacteria; kingdom Bacillati; phylum Actinomycetota; class Actinomycetes; order Micromonosporales; family Micromonosporaceae; genus Micromonospora; species Micromonospora fiedleri. The sequence goes on along the minus strand of NZ_JAETXL010000002.1, from coordinate 577,368 downwards.
GGGAATGTGCGGCAACTGCATGGGGTCACCGATCACGAGGGCACGTCGAGCCCGGAACAGCAGCGGAATGATCTGCGGCACCGAACACTGGCTCGCCTCATCGATGACGACCAGGTCGAACAGGCCGGCCTCAGGCGGAAAACGACGTGCCGAGAGACTGCTCACCGCCCAGCCGCGTACCGCGCCGAGCGTGCGCTTGACCGCCGGCCAGTCGCCGGCGCCGTCACGCCGTACCTTCAACAGGCCCTCGATCAGATGCCGTCCGCTCTGCACGTGGGCCCGCACCGCACTGTCGACGAGCACGTGGGACGCCTGCTGCGCGGCCGCCTCGGCCCGCGCCAGGTCGGCGGCCAGCCAGTCGTCGTCCGGCTGGCCTTCGGCCTGCCCCCGTAGCGTGATCCAGTGGCGCTGCGCGGCGGCCAGGTCGGACCATGCCCGGCAGGTCTGCGGGGTCGGCGAGCCGGGGTGCCCCAACGATCGCAGGAACCGCCGCCGACGCCAGGCACCGAGCAGCCCGGCGTCGGCGCAGCGTCGCGCCCGGCGTTCCCACCGGGCGAGCCGATCATCGCCACCGAAGCGGTCGGTCAGTTCCTCGACGGTGCCGCCGAGCGCGTCGGCGAGCCGTTCTCGGGCCAGCGCCACGTGCAGGAGTTCCCGTTCCCGCGTGGCGATCTCGGCGAGCCGGGAACGGGCGGCGTCCAGCGTGGCGTGTTTCTGGTGCAGCGCAGCCCGCGCGGACGAGGGATTGATGCTCGCCGGCCCGAGCGTCACCAACTGGGTCAGCTCCGCCGTCTCATTGTCGGCGTAGTTGATCGCGCCGGTGCGGCTGCCGGTACGCACCAACAGGCCGGGAAGCAGTCTCCTGCACCGTTGCCACACCTCGTCGACGGCGGTGTTGTTCGTGGACGCCACAAGCACCTTCTGCCCGGCCGCGACGGCTGTCGCCACGGCGTTGGTGACGAGTTGGCTCTTGCCGCTGCCGGGTGGCCCGGTGGCAACCGTCAGCGTCGCCGTCATCGCGGACTCGATCACCGCCCGCTGGGACTCGTTGCACGGCAGGGGGGTGACCAGGCTGATGCTCGGCGCGTCGACCGGCTGCCGCTCATCGCCCAGCAGGGCACCGAGCGCCGTACGACCGATCTGCGCCGTCGAGGCCCGGATCTGGGCAAGATCCTTCAGCAGGCCCGCGACCGCCTGGTTGCGTGAGACCCGGTGCAGGACGGCGACATTGCGCGCGCCCGCAGTGGGTGTGCGCTGGTCGAGGACGCCAGCCAGCAGCTCCGGCCGCAGTTCCTCCACCATCGGCAGCTCGAACTCGGTCTGCAACAGTGCGCGCACGTCCCGGACCATCTGGCCGTACATGCCGGCATGCCAGGTCGCGAAGTACGTGGAGAGCAGGTGCTGGGTCTGCTCGGGCCCGAGCCGCTCGCGGGCGAGCCCGGGATGGGGCTGAGCCGGGCCGACAGCCGCCAACCGCAGCGTGTCGCCGTCGTCGATCACCTCCACCCGTCGTACCAGCAGAGGCGCGAAGCGGGGTTCCCGCCACGGTCGGTCCGGCGGGCCGTACAACAGGACGGCGGGGTAACCGGCCCACAGTTCGTCGCCGGATTCCGTGACGGTGCGCGCCCAGTCGGCGGTGCCGTCGGTGAGTACGACGTGATCGTCACCGTCCTCGCCACCGGAGAGGACGCGTTCGCGGCCGGGCAGCAGCACGTACCGGTCGCCTTCGTCGCTGAGCTGCAACAGCGGGCTGTCGTCGGTGTTCTGCAGACACGCCTCGTAGTAGCTGAGCAACTGTGTCCACCCCGGACTGGCCGGTACGTCACCCGAATGCTGCTTCGGTGACTCGGATCGGCCGCCCCCGGTGTTTGTCGGATCGGGCGGTGTCGCCTCCAGCCGGACAGCCCCGCCGGAGATCACGTCCGCGAGGATGACCTTCGAGTTGACGCCGACGGAGGAGTAGACGGGGGCTTGGCGGGAGCCGAGTTCGTGCGCGCGTACCCGGGGTGCCACGTAGTGGAAGAGGTCCTCGACGGACACCTTGCCGTCGCCGTCGTGGTCGGCGCGACCGGTCTGCAACGCGGTGACGATCTCGGCGGTGAACACCGAGGGGGTGGGGCTCGCGGACGCTGCGGACGTGCCGGCGTACGACACCTCGCCGACCCCGGACGAGGACAGGACGTAGACACCTCGGGTTTGCAGCGGTGCCGTCTGCCTGGCGCCCTTCTCGTCCCGGGTACGCAGTCCGACCGCGAACCCGCCGCTGTCGCAGGCGTCGATGATGGTGACCTTCCGAGGGGCTCGGCATCCCTCAAGTTGCTCGTTGACGAAGCCGGCGGAGACCGCCGTCTCGGCCGGACGATCCGGATCGGTGTCGCGGGCCACGAAGAAGAACTCGCCGGAGCTGAACCGCAACCGGAAGCCGTGGCAGCTGATGTAGAGCAGGGCGAGGTCCGCCGGACCGGCCTCCTCCAGGAAACGGCTGATCTCCTGGCGCATGTCGACCGCGGTCGGATCCGGCAGCGAGGTGACGTCGTCGAACCTGCCGATCGCCGGATGCCGGAGAACCTGGCTCATAGCCCAGATGTCGGCCCGGCAGGACGGCAGTGGGTTGAAGGCGGCGCTGTCGTAGCGCTCCACCCCGATGAGCAGAGCCCGGCGTGCCCCGGACGACACGCCGCTACTGCCCACCATCTCGTAGGAACAGTTCGACGAGGCGCTCCTGACTGGCGGTCGTCGTCGCGGGCAACTCGATGCTGCGGTCACCGATGGTGAGGCGTACCCGCCGGTTGCGGTCGCGTTCGAGCCACGCCTGAATCGTCGCGAGCAGGACGCGACCACCGGCGTGGGCACCGGCCGTGAGGAAAACCCACAGCGAGGCGTCGTTCAGCAGTTCGGCGCCCTTCGTACCCGGGCGGCCGGACGAGACCCTGGCCTCCTCCGGCCGGACGTCGAGGCCGTCGATCGCCGCCAGTTCGCCTACCAGCGATCTGGCCAGTCGCTCTGCCCGGAGCACGTCGCCGTCCGCGAGAATCTGCACCTGCGCCACGGCGTTGTCCGCCACGGGTCCTCCAGTCGTCAGCAACGAGGGCCTTGTCGGGAGCGCAAAGGGTAGCGACCGGGACGAAAGATCACCGTCCCTTGTGGTCGATCTGTCGACTATCCGACCCCCGTGCCCGGTAGTCGGCGGGTCACCGGATCAACTGCCGAGGGTGTACGTGCCGGCGCGCGGCACGGTGACCACGGTCCAGCCCTCGTCGGCGGCGACGGTCGCGCCGTCGGAGGCGGTCAACCAGCGGCTGTGCCGGACCCGGATCGGCACTGTCCCGGCACTGGCGGTGCGGAACGTGACCGAAGCGCCGTCGGCGTGCAGCACCTCGCCGGGCGCCCCGACCAGGGGCGTCGGGTCGCTGACCGCGTACAGCCGCCAGTGCCGGTCGGACCAGACCTCGGTCAGGTACGGCAGCCCGCCGTCGACCAGTTCGGCCTCCGCCCGACCCACCCAGGACAGTGGGGCGTCCGGCACCGCGACGTACTGCACCGCGTTGTCGTCCAGCCAGGCCCGGTAGCTGTCGACCGTCAGCGGTACGCCGGTGCCGGTCGCACCGGGCACGGTGGTGAAGAACAGCGGGTTACGGTCGATGTCGGCCTGCCGCAGCCAACCTCGGGCCAGCGGCACCTCGCCCAGCCGGGCCGCCTCCCAGTAGTTACGGGTCGGCGGCACCTCCACCCGGCCGGTGAGCCCACGCCGCTCCACCTCGGCGCGCAGCGGGGCGTAGTAGCCGGGGTCGCCGGTCGGATCGCCGATGCTCCGCAGGTCGGCGGGGACCACCGGCGGCTGCCACCAGCACACCACCGCCAGCAGCACAGCCAACGCGACCGCCCCGACCCGCCGTGGCATCGCGCCCACCGACGGCGGCAGGGCAGGCGGTTCCGGCGGTGGCTGGGCGGCCGGGGGGCCCGTCCGCCGGGCCGATCCGAGCCAGGCGGGGCGGTGAGCGGCGGCGGCCAGCAGCGGCAACGCGAACATGCTCGCCAGGCGGGTGGCGTTCAGGCCGACCGGGGTGTGTACCAGCGCCGCCGCGACCACCCCGGCGGCGGCCAGCAGCGCCCCGACCCACACCGGCCGGTACCCGACAAGCACGGCCACCAGCAGGGCCGTCACCGTCGCCCGGATCGTGTCGGTACGGCTGATGTTCATCCAGCCGCCGTCGCCGAACAGCAGCGCGGTCACGGCCAACGGCAGGGCGGCGGTCACCGCCAGGGTCAGCCCGTCGGCGTACCGGCGCGACAGCAGCAGGGCGACGCCGGCCAGGCCGACGAAGAGGCCGGCCACCGGACTGGTCGCCGAGGCCAGCAGCGCCCCGACCCCGGCCAGCACGAGCGGCAGCCGACCGGAGCGGACCGGAGCAGCCCCGTCCGGCTCGGACGATGCGCCGGACGATCGCCAGGTGAGGGCGAGCAGGGCGGCCAGGCCGAAGGCCACCCCGAGGCCGTACGTGATCCGGCCGGAGATCAGGTTGCCGGCGATGGTGACCACCCCGACCAGGCTGCCGAGCAGCGGCCGGGGCACCCGGGTACGGACCAGCAGGGCGGCCAGCGCGGTCGCCGCCGCGACGAGGGCGACGACGCCGGTGAGGCGTACCCCGAGCAGGGCCATCACCGGCTGGGCGAGCAGGCTGTAGCCGAACTGCTGGACCCCGCCGTACCAGCGAAGGTCGACCGGGGTCGGGCCGTGCGCGGCGAAGAAGTCGGCCCGGGCCACCTGCGCCGCCAGGTCCGAACCCATCGCCGGGAGGATGAGGTACGCCACACCGAGCGCACCGGCACACGCGGCGGCCAGCGCCACCACCCGAGAGCCCCGCATGCCCACCTCCGTACCGCGCTCACGGTACTGGCAGCATGGCGGGCGTGCCCCATCACCTCGTGCGCTGGACTGGACTAGCCGGATCGATCATGTTGGCGGTGGCTGCCTTCCTCGGCGGAGCCCTGCCCGACGGGGACCTGCGACCCGACCCGGTGAAGATCTGGCTCGGCCCGAACGGGCCGTGGATCATCGGGTTGTGGCTGTTCGGCACCATCGCCATGGCGGTGGCCTGGTGGGTGCTGCGGGACCGGGTGCCGTCGGCCCGCTGGGCGCTGACCACCGCCGCCCTGTGGATCCTGCCCTTCCTGGTCACCCCGCCGCTGGGCAGCCGCGACGCGTACGCGTACGCCTGCCAGGGGGCGAGCTACGCCAACGGCATCAGCCCGTACGAGTACGGCGTCTCCACCCTGCCCTGCCCCTGGCTGGACACCATGTCGTACATCTGGCGGGACACCCCGGCGCCGTACGGTCCGCTGTTCGTGGTGATCTCCGGCGCGGTGGTCGCCGCGACCGGGTCGCTGTTCGGCAGCATCGCGTTGTTCCGGGTGCTCGCGGTGGCCGGTGTGGTGCTGACGGCGGCCTGCCTGCCGGTGCTGGCCCGCCGCTGCGGCGTGCCGGTCGGCCGGGCGCTCTGGTTGGCCCTGGCCAGCCCGCTGGTGGGGGTGCACCTGATCTCCGGGGTGCACAACGACGCGATGATGGTCGGGCTGATGGTGGCCGGACTGGCCATCGTGGTCACCTGGCCGGGCCGCACCTGGCACCTGCTGGCCGGGGGATTGGTGCTCGGCCTGGCCGCCGGCATCAAGGTCACCGCGCTGGTGGTGGTCCCCTTCGCGGCCCTCGCCGCGATCCCTAACGGTTTCTCGCTGCGCGGCCTGCTGCGCGACGGTACGCCGGTGGTCGGTGGCTCGGTGGCCACCCTGTTCGGGGTGACCCTCGCCGCCGGCCTGGACCTCGGCTGGATCACCGGGCTCTCGCACGGCAACGAGGTGATCGCCTGGACCTCGCCGCCGACCGCGGTCGGACAGACCATCGGCTACCTGGCGTTGCCCTTCGGCCTGCACATCGACGCCCTGCCGGTGACCCGGGGCATCGCCATGGTGGTGCTGGCGGCGCTGCTGGTCTGGCTGTGGTTCCGGGCCCGGTACCGGGAACCCCTGTGGCACGCCGCGCTGGCCCTGACCGCGGCGGTGGCGCTGGCCCCGCTGTTCCACCCCTGGTACTGGTTCTGGCCGCTGGTCCTGCTCGCCGCCACCGCCCACCGCACCTGGTGGTTCAGCGCGGTGACGATCTACTCCGCCTTCCATGTGCTGGCCGACGGGACCGGGCTGCCCCGGCACACCAAGACGATCGGTGCCCCGCTGATGACACTGTTCGTGATCGTGGTGGCGGTTAGCTTGGTACGGTCGGCTCGGGCGACTCGCCGACCCGTTCCCGTGGACTGAGGAGAGGTACGCCGGTGACCGACCCCGGCGCCCCCCACCCCGACCCGGCCTCGACCACCGAGGCCGGCTCGACCATCGGCCGCGAGGGCTCGACCATCGGCCGCGAGGGCGGCTCGATCGCCGATCGCGAGGCCGGTTCGGTCACCGGTCGTGACCGGGTCGCCCGGTGGGTCGGGCTGGCCGGAGCGGCGCTGCTGGCCGCCGCCTCCTTCCTGGGCGGTGCGCTGCCGGAGCGGACCACCAACCCTGCGGTCGACGGCCCGCTGACCGTGATCCTCTGGCTGGCCGGCACCACCGCCATGGTCGGTGCCTGGTGGGCGCTGCGTGGTGGTGCGCCGTCGGCGGCCTGGGCGTACCGGACTGCCGGGCTGTGGGCGCTGCCGCTGCTGTTCAGCGCCCCGCTGGGCAGCCGGGACGTCTACTCGTACGCCTGCCAGGGCTGGGTGTACGCCGATGGCGGTGACCCGTACGCCATCGGGGTGGCTGCGGCCGGCTGCCCCTGGCTGGACGCGGTCGCGCCGGTCTGGCGGGACACGGCCGCCCCGTACGGCCCGTTCTTCGTGCTGCTCGGTGCCCTGGCCGTGGTGCTCGGCGGTGGCCTGGTCGGCACGGTGGCGCTGCTGCGGGTGCTGGCGGTGGCCGGGTTGCTGGTGGCGGCGCTCTGCCTGCCCGGGCTGGCCCGGGCGGCCGGCGTGCCGACCCGACGGGCGACCTGGCTGGTGCTGGCCTGCCCGCTGGTCGGCGTCCACCTGGTGGCCGGTGCGCACAACGACGCGGTGATGCTCGGCCTGCTCCTGCCCGGCCTCCTGCTCCTGGTCCGCCCTCCCGGCCGGCCGGGGGTGCTGGCGGTCGCCGGGCTGCTGGCCGCCGGGGTGCTGCTCGGGCTGGCGGTGTCGGTGAAGGCCACCGCCGTGGTGGTGCTGCCGTTCGCGGCGCTGGCCGCGGTACGCGGTCGACACACGGTCGCGGCGCTGCTGCGCGACGGCGGGCTCCTCGCCGTCGGGGTGGTCGGCGCGCTGGTGGTGACGTCGCTGCTGCCCGGTCTCGGGCTGGGCTGGATCGGTGGGCTGGGCAGCAGCGGGGACACCGTGCAGTGGACCTCGCCGCCGACGGCGGTCGGCATGGTCGTGGACTACGTCGGCAGGTTGGTCGGCCGGCCACCCGGCGCGGTGCCGGTGACCCGTGTCGTCGGCCTGGTGGTGCTGGCCGCGTTCCTCGTCCTGCTCTGGTGCCGAACCTGGTCCGCCCTGCGCACCCCGGCCGCCCGGTCCGACGGAGCCGGAGGGTGGGTCATCAGGTTGGCCGCACGGGCCGGCGTGGTGCGTCCCGCTGATCCGAGGACGCCGCCGGGGGAGCGGCGGTTGAACCTCGGTGCCGCCGGCATGGCGTTGGTGGCGACGGTGGTTCTCGCGCCGGTGTTCCACCCCTGGTACGCGACCTGGCCGCTGGCGCTGCTCGCGGTGACGGCGACGCGTACGGCCTGGTTCGCGCTGCCCTGCGCGGCGGCGTCCTTCCTCGCCCTGCCCGACGGCAGCAACGTGGCCCGGCTGGTGAAGGCACCCGGCGCGGTGGCGATGACCCTGCTGGTGCTGGCCGTGGTGCTCCGCGCACCCTCCTGGCTACGACGCCCTCCCTGACCGCCGGTCAGCGACGGCTGCCGCAGGTGGGGCAGGCAGCGGCGGCGGACGGGGTGCCCAGGCGGCGGCGCAGGGCGACGGCGGCCGGCAGCAGGGCCGGTCCGAGCAGGGCGACGGCGAGCGCAACGCCGACCATCGTCGGGTACGTGGGGCGTGGGGCACCACTGGCGAGACCGTCCACCGCCCCGGCCAGCAGGTGCACGTTGAGCAGGCCGACCGGGGTGAGCAGGGCCATCGCGGCCCAGCCGCCCCGCGCGTCCCGCCGCATGCCCAGTCCGATCGCCAGCAGGAGCACGACCAGCAGCAGCACCGTGCCGATGGGCGGCTGGAACTCTCCGCCCCCACCACGGTAGGCGCTCCAGTACGCACCGACCCCCATCGCGTACGAGAGGAGACCACCGCCGACCGCCGCCGTCACCGGCAGAACTCGGGCCGGCACCGGCAGGCCGTCATCGACCGCGAGCGCCAGCACGCCGAGCGCGACCATCGGGGCCACCACCAGCAGCGGTGGCCGTGGCACACCGGCGAGCACGCTCACCGCCGGCACCGCTGCGGTCATCAGCAACGCCACGCCGATCGCCACTCGGGCGGGTCGGCCCGGTGCGACGGCGACGACAAGCGCGGCGATCAGCCAACCGCACCATGCGACGATGCCGACCGAGACGAATGGGCCGAACACCGGCACGCCTGCCTCGGCGGGCGGCAGTTGCTGCTCGGCGAACACCCAGAAGCCGGCGAGGAAGGCGGCGGTGGTCAGGGCGAGCAGCCCGGCCAGGCGTACGCCGGGAATCAGGGCGGCGGCGCCGGCGGCGCGCAGCCGCTGACGCAGACCGCCGCGCCCGAGGTCCGTGGCCTCCGCGAGGGAGGGCCAGCGCCGATCCGGTCCGGCCAGGTCGAGGTACGTCCCGATGATCTCGTCGCCGCGTTCGCGCCGGTAGTCCGCCGGGTACGCCCGCAGCAGCCGTCGGTAGCGTCGCTCCAACTCGTTCATGCCAACCCCCCGGCCGTACGCGGAGTCAGCGCCTGGGTCTTGTGGGCGCGCAGCCGAGCGGTGGCCGCTTCGACGTTGCGCCGCAGTCGTTCGGTCTCGGCGGCGAGGATGCTCGCCCCGCTGGGGGAGAGGCGGTAGTAGCGGCGCAGCCGCCCGTCGACGGTCTCCTCACGGTCGAGTTCCACCAGCCCGGCGTCGGTGAGCCGGTCCAGCGCGCCGTAGAGGGTGCCGGGGCGCAGCGAGAGTCGTCCGTCGGAGAGAGCGGCGACCTCGCCGATGATCGCGTAACCGTGCATCGGCTCGCGGGCGAGCGCGGTGAGGATGAGGTAGGTCGGTTCGCGTAGCGGCGTATCCATGGCCCGAATATATCGGACGCGAAGGTATTGGGTGGGGTCACCGGATGTCGGCGGCGTGCAGGTGTCGGGTGGCGGCACGGTCGATGCTGGTCCGCGCCAGGGAACCGGCCACCCCCAACCCGGTCGCCGCGCTCAGCACCACGATGGCGAACACGATCGGCATGAACACCGTCCGGACCACCATGGCCCAGCAGCCCTTCAAGCCGATGCGACCGCCGTCCCTGGCCCGTACGAGCTGCGTACCGGTGAGGACCGCACCGAGCGCGCGGCCGTTGCCGTAGCCCAGGCCGTACAGCATCGGCACCACGAAGCACGACGCGATCGCCAGCACGGTGACGGCGTCGACGGAGAGGCCCTGCCCACCGTCATGCAGCACCGCCAGCACGACGACACAGACCCCCACCCCGAACAGGCACGCCACCGCGTCGACGAACCAGGTCAGGAACCGCGCCACCACACCCGCCCGCACGTACGGGGTGCCATTGTCGAATGTGGCCACCCGTTTGGCGCTGCCCGGTCCCCAGGCCTGCTCCGCGTACGCCTTGGCGGCCTCCAGCCGGGTCGGCGGCCGGTCGAATCCGCGGACGGTCATGGCACTCTCCTGTCGATCTTCTGTCACGTTGCCGGCATAGTCTGCGGCAGCTTCGACAGGGTGACCGGACAGGGGTGACGCAGCAGTTGTCGGGTGACCCCCGACGCGGTCGGGCCGGCCCCGCGAACGCGGAGCCGGCCCGACCGGGAGCTGATTGTGATCAGCAGTCGAAGTACATGGCGAACTCGTGCGGGGTCGGGCGCAGACGCACCGGGTCGACCTCGTTGGCCCGCTTCCAGTCGACCCAGGTGGAGATCAGGTCCGGCGTGAAGACGCCGCCGTCGAGCAGGTAGTCGTGGTCGGCCTCCAGCGAGTCCAGCACCGCCGGCAGCGAGCCCGGCACCTGCTTGACGTCGCCCCACTCCTCCGGCGGGAGGTCGTAGAGGTCCTTGTCGATCGGGGCCGGCGGCTCGATCTTGTTCTTGATGCCGTCCAGGCCGGCCATCAGCATCGCCGAGAAGGCGAGGTAGACGTTGGCCGACGGGTCCGGCACGCGGAACTCGACGCGCTTGGCCTTCGGGTTGCTGCCGGTGACCGGGATGCGGGTGCAGGCGGAGCGGTTGCGCTGCGAGTAGACCAGGTTGACCGGCGCCTCGAAGCCCGGCACCAGACGACGGTACGAGTTGACCGTCGGGTTGGTGAAGGCCAGCAGCGACGGGGCGTGGTGCAGCAGACCGCCGATGTACCAGCGGGCGGTCTCCGACAGGCCGGCGTAACCGGTCTCGTCGTAGAACAGCGGCTCACCGTTGAGCCAGAGGCTCTGGTGGGTGTGCATGCCCGAGCCGTTGTCGCCGAAGAGCGGCTTCGGCATGAAGGTCGCGGTCTTGCCGGCGGCCCAGGCCTGGTTCTTGACGATGTACTTGAACAGCTGCATCTGGTCGCCGGCGTGCAGCAGGGTGGAGAACTTGTAGTTGATCTCCGCCTGGCCGGCGGTGCCGACCTCGTGGTGCGAGCGCTCGACGGTGAAGCCGGTGTCGATCAGGCGCCGCACGATCGAGTCGCGCAGGTCGGCGTAGTGGTCCACCGGCGGCACCGGGAAGTAACCACCCTTGTACGCGGTCTTGTAGCCGCGGTTGCCGCCCTCTTCCTCGCGGCCGGTGTTCCAGGCGCCCTCGATCGAGTCGATGTAGTAGAACGACTGGTGCGCCGAGGTCTCGTGGCGGATCGAGTCGAAGATGTAGAACTCCGCCTCGGCACCGAAGTACGCGGTGTCCGCGATGCCGCTGGCGGCGAGGTACGCCTCGGCCTTCTTCGCCACGTTGCGCGGGTCGCGGGAGTACGCCTCGCGGGTGAACGGGTCGTGGATGAAGAAGTTCAGCGCGAGGGTCTTCTGCGCGCGGAAGGGGTCGATGAAGGCGGTCGCGACGTCCGGGAGAAGGAGCATGTCCGACTCGTGGATCGCCTGGAAACCGCGGATCGACGATCCGTCGAAGGCGAGACCGTCGGTGAAGAAACCCTCGTCGACAGACTCCACCGGCAGGTTGAAGTGCTGCATGACGCCGGGTAGGTCACAGAAACGAACGTCGACGAACTTTACGTCCTCGTTCTTGAGGTAACGCAGGAGTTCCTCGGGATTGGCGAACACTAGTCCTCCTGGCACGTCCACGGGTAGCTCGGCTCCTGGCGACGCTATGGCCGTGGGGTTGCCCGGCCATGTCTCCAGTGTTTCTGCCGTGTTACGTCCCTCGCGGTGTGTCACGGCTGACATGATGCGGACGCCGAAACCGGAGGGACTGGTCCGGCTGTGCCAGTCTAGTGAAACTTCCTGCTATTGGTCCGATTCCACACCACGCGCACGGACCTGTTCCGGGCCGGTAGGGCAGCGCTGAGTAATCTTGGCCGCTGTGACAACCCAGCCGCACGCTTCGCCGCCGCCCGCAGCCGACCCCGACTTCGTACCGGCCGAACTGGGCCGCCGCTTCGGAGCGCTGATCATCGACTGGGTGCTGTGCCTGCTCGCCGCCGGCCTCTTCGCCAGCCCGACGCGTGACGGCTGGGCGCCGGTACTCGTGCTGATCGTCGAGTACGCCATCTTCCTCGGCCTGTTCGCCCAGACCCCTGGCATGTACCTGACCCGGATCCGCTGCGTCGCCTGGTCCGACGGCGGCCGCATCGGCCTGCTGCGCGCCCTGCTGCGCGGTGTGCTCCTGGCCCTGGTGGTCCCCGCCCTCCTCATGGACCACAACCGCCGCGGCCTACACGACCGCCTCACCAACTCCGTAATCACCCCCGCCCCCCGCTGACCCCACCCCCCCGCACCCCCACCACCACCCCCACGTTCCCGCGATCTTGCACTTCTTGACCCCGCAAAGCGTCTCAATCCCGGCATAACGGCGACCAAAAGTGCATGATCGCCGGGGCGGGGCGGGGCGGGGCGGGGCGGGGGGTGAGGGGGTTAGCGGCCGCGCATTTGGCGGAAGGCGCCTCGGGGTGGGCGGAGGTTCTTGGGTACGGCGCCCTTGGGCATCTGCGGGCGGGCGGTGAGCGCCTTGAGCCGCTTGTCCAGGGAGTTGACGTCCTTGCCGCTCAGGTTGCGAGGCAGCCGCATCAGCGTCATCCGCAGCTTACGGATGGGCAGTTCGCCCTCTTCCTGACCGATGACGTAGTCGTAGAGCGGGGCGTTGCCGATCACCTTGGCGAGCCGGCGCTTCTCCTGGCTGAGCAGGCTGCGTACCCGCTGCGGGTTGCCCTCGGCCAGCAGGATCACCCCGGGGCGGCCGATGACCAGGTGAACCATGTCCATCTGGGTGGTCGAGCTGACCGCGGGGGAGACCCGCCAGTCGCCGCGCATGCTCTCCATGATCTGCGCGGCCGCGCCGGGCTGGCCCTCGGCGGCGTTCATCATCGCCCGGTTGGACCGCAGGTTGAGCACGATCAGCAGGCAGAGCAGGGCGAACAGGATGCCCAACGGCAGCCACAGCCAGCCCCAGAGCACGATCGCGACGACGGTCAGCGCGAGTGGGATCAGCACCGCGCCGGCGGCCAGCGGCGCGAACCACTTGTCCTGCTTGGCGGTGAACCGGAACACCAACCCGATCTGCTTCAGCCGCTGGCCGAACGAGACCTTCTCCTGGGGCTTTGCCATGCCGTCGAGTCTAGTGGTCGCGCGCCGCGCCGTTGATCGGCGTCCGGTCCCGGTCGGTCGACTCGGCTGATCATCGGTCTGACCGGGGCCGCTGGGTCAGCCGTGGGGCAGGTAGACGTGCCAGCCGTCGACGGTGAACCGGTCGAGGGAGTCGAGTCGCTGGTCGAGGCGGGCCGCGAGCGGGGACCCGTCGGGCGCGACCCAGGCCGCCCCGACCGCCGCGTGGACGGCCGTGCGGTACGGGCGGTAACGGTCGTGGCCGGGACGCAACTCGTCGTCGACGACCGCGCAGATCACGTCCTCCCCGCTGGCGAAGGTGAGCCGGTTGCAGGTCCAGTAGGTGCCGTAGACGTGCCGTACGCCCTGTTCGCGTAGCGCGGCGACCAGCGCGGTGTGCCGCCCTTCGTCGGCGTGCACGGCCGGCACCCGACCCACCGCGCCCGCCGTCGCGACGATCGCGGTGCCCAGCGCCGCGGTCAGCACCAGCACCGCCGCGACGCGGACGGCAGCGGCAAGCTGCCGGGTCAGCCGGTGGTCCGCCGCGACACCGGTGGGCAGGCGTCGCCGGCGGGTCGCCCTCCATACGGGCCACAACAGCACCGGTACGGAGATCAGCAGGCAGGACAGGTAGCGGGAGCTTTCCACAGGCGTCCGCCCGGCCGCACTGCTGACCGTGTACGCGGCAATGGTCGCCACCGCCGCCCCGACCAACGCCAGCGTCACCGCCGCACCCACCCGTGCCGCCGCACCGCCACCCGCTGCGGCCCCCGGACCCGCTGCTCCGGAGGCAGCCGTGGCCGTTCCAGCCGGGGTAGGGGAGGTGAGCGGGTGGCGGAGGGTGTGCCAGGCGGTGAGGGTGGCGGCGGCCAGCAGCACCGGCAGCGCCACCGCCCACCAGAGCTGCCAGCCGGCGCACCGGCCCGGGTCACAGAAGCCCATGCCGAGCGCCGGGCCGAGCACCAGCCCGCCGTACAGCCGGTCGAGCCAGCCGGCGGGCTGCTCGGCGCCGCTGGCGGTGAGCACCGCCGTGAGCGGGTTGCGGCTGGTCACCAGGCTGTCCACCAGCAGCGGTGCCGCGCCGACCAGGGCACCGAGGGTGAGCAGCCCGCCCGCTCGGCCACGCAGCTCACGCCAACCGAACGCGATCAACACCAGCCCGGTGCCGGCGACGTACGGCAGCACCAGCGGGTCGACCCAGACCATCAGCCCGGCGAGTAGACCCCACGCCGTCGCGCGGGGCAGCCGTCGACCGGGACGCCCGACCGCCAGGTCGTACGCCAGCAGGGCCAGTGCCGCCCCGGCGACGTTCATCTCCGGGTAGCCGCCGCCGGCGATCAGCTGGTTCTTGACGATCCGGTCCGAGCCGAGGGCGAGCAGGCCGACCACCAGCAGGGCGAACCAGTGGTCCCCGGTCAGCCGTAGCGTCAGCCGCCAGATCAGCAGCACGAACAGCGCGTACATCGCCAGGGTGGGCAGCCGGAGCACGAACGTCGACGGGCCGGCCACGGCGAACAGCGGCGCGGCCAGCCACGCTTCGAGGGTGCCCATGTACGACTGGCCGTAGAACCAGACGGGGAACTCCTGGCCCCGCGAGATGTGCAGCGCGGCCAGGCCCATGGTGGCCTCGTCGCTGTTGGTGGGCGGCGCGTCGAACAGCATCAGCCCGAGGCGGTAACCCACCCCGGCGAGGAACGCGAGCACGGTGAGCAGCACCGGCAGCCGGGGGCTGCGCGGCAGCCGGAGCGAATCGGGCAGCGTCCGCAGGGTCGCCGGGAGCGCGCGCAGCGCGGGTCGTGGCTCTCGGCGTACCTCGGTCACCTGCCGATCATGGCACCCGGCCGCCGCCTGCCGACGGCGCTCGCGCGGCGCGGCGGCCGGGAAACTCAGCCGGCGACGGTGACGCCCTCGCGGGCGGCGAGAGCCTGCTGGTAGAGCCGGCCGGCACGGTACGACGAGCGCACCAGCGGCCCGCTCATCACCCCGGCGAAGCCGATCTCCTCGGCCTCGGCGCTCAGCTCGACGAACTCCTCCGGCTTGACCCAGCGCTCCACCGGGTGGTGCCGGGGCGTGGGGCGCAGGTACTGGGTGATGGTGATCAGCTCGCAACCGGCGTCGTGCAGGTCGCGCAGCGCCTGAGAGATCTCGGCGCGCTCCTCGCCCATGCCCAGGATCAGGTTGCTCTTGGTCACCAGGCCGGCGGCGCGGGCCTGCCGGATCACGTCCAGGGACCGCTCGTAGCGGAACGCCGGCCGGATCCGCTTGAAGATCCGCGGCACCGTCTCCACGTTGTGCGCGAGCACCTCGGGCCGGGCGCTGAAGACCTCGGCGAGCTGCTCCGGTACGGCGTTGAAGTCGGGGATCAGCAGCTCCACGCCGCAGCCGGGCTGGAGGGCGTGGATCTGCCGAACCGTCTCGGCGTACAGCCAGGCGCCGCCGTCGGGCAGGTCGTCACGGGCGACGCCGGTGATGGTGGCGTACCGCAGGCCCATCGAGACCACGGACTCGGCCACCCGGCGCGGTTCGTCGGCGTCGAACTCGGCCGGCTTGCCGGTGTCGATCTGGCAGAAGTCGCAGCGGCGGGTGCACTGGTCACCGCCGATGAGGAAGGTGGCCTCCCGGTCCTCCCAGCATTCGTAGATGTTGGGGCAGCCGGCCTCCTGACACACGGTGTGCAGCCCTTCGCGGGAGACCAGCCCGCGCAGTTGGGTGTACTCCGGGCCCATCTTGGCCTTGACCTTGATCCACGGCGGTTTGCGTTCGATCGGCGTCTCGGCGTTGCGGGCCTCGATCCGCAGCAGCCGTCGCCCCTCGGGGGCGGGCGTCGCGGTGCGCGTGGCCTGGCCGGTCGTCGGTGCGGTGTGCTCGATCGTCACAAAAACGAGCCTACGCCGGATGGTGGCTGTCGATGAACAGCGGGCGACCGCCGTCACCCCGCAAATCCTGTGACGCCGGACACCGGGGACGGGAAAAACGGGTAACACGGCGACGGCGGGTGCTGCTAGCGTCTCCCGCACGAAGCGACGACGGAGCCGAGTAGCGCCCCGATCCGCCAGTTGAAGAGAGCCGCCGGTTGCTGCGAGGCGGTCTGGCACCGGGTCGCGAAGACCCTCCCGAGCTGCGGGAAGAACAGCCCAGGTGAAAGGAAGGGCCCCCTCTTAACGCCTCCGGTAGAGGCGGGGCCCCTTCTTAACACCCAGAGCCCAGTAGAGCCCGCCCGGCTGGCCCCGGTGAAAAGGCGACGAACGAGGCTTCCGCTGCGGCGGGAGCGAAGGTGTGGTGGCACCGCGAGGTTCCCGCTCGCCCACACCTCCCGGGGATCGCGTTGCGATTGATCGAGGAGGTAGCCGTGCAACGCATCCTGTCCGACCAGCTCACCCGGTACACCGGCGGTACCGTCCGGATCGCCGGCTGGGTGCACCGCCGCCGACTGCTCAAGTCGGTGGCCTTTCTGATCGTCCGCGACGCCGCCGGCCTCGCCCAGGTCGTGGTCACCGACCCGGCGGTACGCGCCGAGATCGAGGCGTTGCCCGAGGAGACAGTCGTCGAGGTGGTGGCCACGGTGGCGGCGAACCCGGCCGCGCCCGCCGGGGTCGAGCTGACCGACCCGACCGTACGCCCGCTCGGCCCGCCCGCCGTACCGCCGCCGTTCGACCTGTACCGGCCCACCCTCACCGCCGGCCTGCCCACCCAGCTCGACCACGCACCGGTCGCGCTGCGCCACCCGAGTCGTTCGGCCGCGGTGCGGGTGTCGGCGGCGGCGGTCGCCGGGTTCCGGGCCACGCTGGACGCCCGCCGGTTCGTGGAGATCCACACGCCGAAGGTGGTCGCCTCGTCCACCGAGAGCGGGGCGAACGTGTTCGCGCTGGACTGGTTCGGCCGGCCCGCGTACCTGGCGCAGTCACCACAGTTCTACAAGCAGCTCATGGTCGGTGTGGTCGAACGGGTCTACGAGGTCGGGCCGGTGTTCCGGGCCGAGCCGCACGACACCGTACGGCACCTGGCCCAGTACACCTCGCTCGACGCCGAACTGGGTTTCATCACCGACCACCGGGACGTGATGGCGGTGCTGCGGGACACCCTGGCCGGGATGCTGGACACCGTCGCGGACCGGGCCGGTGCCGCACTGGCCACCCTCGGCGTGACACCACCGCAGGTGCCGGCGCGGATTCCGGAAGTCCACTTCACCGAGGCGCTGCGGATCGCCGGCGCTCCCGCCGACGAACCGGACCTGGCGCCCGCGCACGAACGGGCGTTGGGCGAGTGGGCGCGGCGGGAACACGGCTCGGACTTCGTCTTCGTCACCGGCTATCCGATGGCGAAACGACCCTTCTACACCCATCCCGACCCGGCCCGGCCGGACTACTCGAACGGCTTCGACCTGCTGTTCCGTGGCCTGGAGTTGGTCACCGGCGGCCAGCGCCTACACCACCACGCCGACTACCTTGCCGCCCTCGCCGCCCGCGGTGAGCCGGTCGACCCGTACGCGGGCTACGTCGACGCCTTCCGCCACGGCCTGCCCCCACACGGCGGCTTCGCCATCGGCCTGGAACGCTTCGTCTCCCGCCTCACCCGCGCCCCCAACATCCGCGAGGTAACCCCCTTCCCCCGCGACCTCCACCGCCTGACCCCCTGAACCTTCCAGGAGTTGATCAAGAGGTTTGCGTCGGCGACAGCACGATTCCCGACGCAAACCTCTTGATCAACGCGGCGAAACCGTGGGGAGGTGGGTTTCGACTACCGGGAGGACGTCGGTGACGGTGATGGGGCGGTTCAGTTCGGCGGAGAGGGAGGTGACGCCGGCGTCGCGGATGCCGCACGGGACGATCTTGTCGAAGTGGGTCAGGTCGCAGTCGCAGTTGATCGAGAAGCCGTGCAGGGTGACGCCCTGGGCGACCCGGATGCCGATGGCGGCCACCTTGCGGGCCGGGCCCCGGTCGTCCTCCGGCACCCAGACGCCGCTGCGCCCCTCGATCCGGCCGGCGGTCAGACCGAACTCGGCGCACACGTCGATCAGCATCTGCTCGACCCGCCGCACGTACGCGACCACGTCGATCGGGTCGGGCAGGCGCAGGATCGGGTAGCCGACCAGCTGCCCCGGACCATGCCAGGTGATCTTGCCGCCCCGGTCCACGTCGACCACCGGAGTGCCGTCCATCGGGCGGTCCCACGGCTCGGTGCGCTTGCCGGCGGTGTAGACGCTCGGGTGTTCCAGCAGCAGCACGGTGTCGCCGGACTCACCGGAAACCACCGCGTCGTGCAGGCGGCGCTGCTCGTCCCAGGCGGCGGTGTAGTCGAGGACACCGGCGCGTACGGCCGTCAGGCCGGAGGTCGTCGTGGTCACGCGTTCCAGCCTAGACCCGTACTCGCTGGTCACCTGGGGTGAGCCGGCTCACCTGCGATCAGTCCTCGCGGACCCGCCAGAGCCAGACGTCCTCGACCCGTTCCGGCTCGCCGAGCAGCATGGTCAGCGTCCGGCGCAGCGCCTCCTCGTCGACCGGCCACTTGGCACCGTGCACCTCGTCGGGGAGCACCACCGTCTCGATGCGCCAGTGCTCCAGATCCGCCCGGACCTCCTCGCGGGTGCCCTCGGTGACGATCGGCGGCAGGCCGGTGCGGGCGGCCTGGTCGAGCAGGGCGCTGAAGGGCCGGGGCACCGGCCCGATCCGGCCCCGGCCGTCGGGACCGCCGGGGCCGAGGAAGAACCCGGACGGGATGGCGAACTCACCCTGCCGGTTGGCCAGGGCGTACGCCTGCCAGCGTTGACCGTCGGGGTAGACGTCCAGGGCCAGCGGGGCGGGGGTCAGCACGCCGCCGGGGGAGACGTACTCGCGCCAGGCGCCCGAGGTGATGAAACGGGGGATCGGCTCCCGTTCGATGGTCAGCAGCGGCGTCGGGAACAGCGGCAGCAACGCCGCCACGAACCCGAGCGTCCAGGCCACCGCCGCCGCCCGTCGCGGTGGTCGCTGCCGCAACTGGTCGATGGCGTACGCCAGCAGCACGCCGATCACCGGCGTCACCACCAGCGCGAGTCGGGCGGGCAGCGCGGCGTTCACCACCGGCAGCTGCCCGAGCAGGTCGAACGGCATCGGCAGGTCGGTACGCCGACCGTCCACCTTCGCCACCGGCCCGAAGGAGAGCACGGTGAAGACCACCGCCACGATGCCGAGTGCCCACAGGGTGGCCCGTCGGCGCACATCGGCGCGTCGCCACAGCAGCACGAAGCAGCAGAGCGTCAGCACCAGCAGCGGCCACCCGAAGAAGGAGTTCTCCTCGGTCGGGTTCGGTGCCAGCGTGGTACGCAGACCCGCCTCCCCGGCCAGCGAGCGGCGCGGGAACGCCGCGTACGCGGCGATGTCCTCCGAGTGGATCACCGCGTCGAAGCCGGTGCCGTGGAAGCGCTGCGGCCCGGCGAAGTGCAGCCACAGCGGGTACGCCAGCAGCACCCCGGCGACCACCGCGGTCACCGCGAGGCCGCGCAGGAACGACGGCAGCACCGCCCGCGCCTCCGCCCGGTTGGCCGGGTGCAGCGCCCACACCGCCACGAACAGACCGAGCGCCAGGGCGGTGAAGAACAGCCCCTCGGCGGCGATCGAGAAGGAGATCGCGACGAGCACGCCCAGGATCACGCCGTCGCGCAGCCAGTGCCCCGGGCGGCGCAACGCGAACAGCCGCCACACCAGCAGCGGCACCAGCCAGCCGGCGGTCCAGTTCAGGTGGGCGTTGGCATGCGAGACCATGCCGGGGGAGAAGCCGATGAACAGCCCACCGACGGCCGCGGCGAGCGGACTGCGGACCAGGTGCCGGGAGAGCAGCCAGTACCAGGCGATGGCGGTCGCGGCCAGGTTCAGGGTGAGGATCACCAGAAAGGTGGCCGGCGGCCCGATCAGGTACGTCAGCGGGGCGAAGACCACCGCGTACACCGTGATCGAGGTGTTGACCGCGAGGTTCACCCCGTCCGGGACGTTGATCAGGTACGTGTAGAGCGGGTTGTCCCCGTGGCTGACCGCGTGCCCGCCGAAGGCGAGCAGCCATTCGAACAGCGCCTGGTCGCTGGAGTTGACGGTGATCGCGCGACCGTTGGGGTCGCGCCACAGCCCGCTTGTCACCCAGACGGCGAGCGCCAGCGCGACGAGTGTCGCGATCAGGTCGGCGCGTCGATCACGGGTGGCACGTACAGGCGAGGTGGGCGCGGACGCCACGGACGGCGAGGTGGGCACCTAGCGGACGTTACCAACCGCACCCGGACACGCCGGCACTTCCGGGTGCAAGTCAGGGGCCCACACCCGGACATCGACGAATGTGTGCATCCTCACCATGTCATCGGCCGGACGCAGCTGCGTAACCTCGCGGCAATCATCGGTGACCCAGCTCACACCGTCCCCTGGAGGTCCCGTGCGCCGCATCCGTACCCGTTCCGGCCGGCTGGCCGGCGTACTGGCCGGTCTGGTCGTGGCCGCCGCCGCGCTGGTGGCCGTCGCCACCCCCGCCCAGGCGGCGTCCCTGACCCAGGTCGCCAGCTTCGGCTCCAACCCCGGCAACCTCGCCATGTACGCGTACCGGCCGGACAACCTGCCGTCCGGCGCGCCGGCGGTGGTCCTGCTGCACGGCTGCGCCCAGGACGCCGCCGGCTACTTCGCCAACTCCGGCTGGCGCAAGTACGCCGACCAGTGGAGGTTCGCGGTGATCGTGCCCGAGCAGCGGTCGGCCAACAACTCCAGCGCCTGCTTCAACTGGTTCGAGACCGGCGACACCAGCCGGGGCCAGGGCGAGGCGCTGTCCATCAAGCAGATGGTCGATCACGCCCGGTCCGCCTACGGCACGGCCGCCAACCGGGTGTACGTCAGCGGCCTGTCCGGCGGCGGCGCGATGAGCGCGACCATGCTCGCCACCTACCCGGACGTCTTCGCCGGCGGCTCGGTGATCGCCGGCATCCCGTACCGCTGCGCCACCGGGATGGTCAACGCTTTCTCCTGCATGAGCCCCGGGGTGGACAAGACGCCGGCGCAGTGGGGTGACCTGGTGCGCGCCGCGTACCCCGGCTACACCGGGGCGCGGCCCAGGGTGGCGATCTGGCACGGCACCGCCGACTACACGGTGACGCAGGCCAACGCCGTCGAGTCCCGCGACCAGTGGACCAACGTGCTCGGCGTGTCGCAGACCCCGACCAGCACCTCGGCACTGCCCGGCGGCACCAGCCTGGAGGTGTACGGCAACGACGCGGTACGCCTCTACCGGGTCTCCGGCATGGGCCACGGCACCCCGGTCAACCCCGGCTCCGGCGTGGATCAGTGCGGCACCGCCGCCGCGTACTTCCTGAACACCATCTGCTCGGCGTACCGGGACGCGCTCTTCTTCGGCCTGGACGGCGGTGGCACGCCCTCGCCCACCCCGAGCCCGAGCCCGAGCCAGACGGTCTCCCCGAGCCCGACCGTGTCGCCGCGCCCGACCGCCACGCCGAGCCCGACGGGTGCCCCGGTCTGCGTCACCGCCAGCAACTACGCGCACGTGATCGCGGGCCGCGCATACCACTCCGGCGGCTACGCCTACGCCAACGGCTCGAATCAGCGAATGGGTCTCTACAACACCTTTTACACCACCGCCCTGCGCCAGGTCGCCGCCAACCACTGGACCATCGGCTGCTGAGCGGGGCCGGGATCAGTCCTGCAACGCGGCCGCCAGGGCGCTGGGCAGGTCGGGGTGGCGGAAGGTGAAGGAGGCGCGGGTCAGCACGCCGGGTAGCACCCGGGTGCTGGTCAGCGCCTCCTGGGCGAAGCCACCCAGGGCCACCTTCAACGCCACCGCCGGGATCGGGATGACCGCGGGACGGTGCAGCTGGCGGGCCAGTTCCCGGGTGAACTCGGCGTTGGTGACCGGCGCCGGGCCGACCACGTTCACCGGCCCGGCCAGGTCGGCGCGGGCGAGCAGACAGGTGGTGGCGTTCAGCCAGTCGACCATCGAGATCCACGGAATCCACTGCCGGCCGCTGCCCAGCCGCCCGGCGATGCCGAGCTTGAACGGCAGCAGCATCGGCTTGAGCAGCCCACCGTCGCGGTGCAGTGGCAGACCGGTGCGCAGCCGCACCACCCGTACCCCGGCGTCCTCGGCCGGTCGGGTCGCCGCCTCCCACACCCGGGCCACGTCGGCGAGGAAGCCCTCACCGGCCGGCGCGTCCTCCTCGACCACCTGGTCGCCGGTGTTGCCGTACCAGCCGATCGCCGAGGCGTTCAGCAGCACCTCCGGCCGATCCGCGGCCGGCAGCCCGGCGATGGTGATGGCCAGGGTGCTTGTGGTGTCCACCCGGCTGGAACGGATCAGCTGCTTGTACCTGTCGTTCCAGCGGCGGTCACCCACCCCGGCACCGGCCAGGTTGACCACCGCGTCCGCCTCGGCGACCAGAGCCGGGTCCAGCTGCGCCGCCGACGGCGACCACTGCCGCTCGTCGGGGGTACGCGGTGGCCGCCGGACCAGCCGGGTCACCTGGTGCCCGTCGGCGACGAGCAGGTCGACCAGCTGGGTGCCGAGGAAGCCGGACGCACCGGCCATGAGGATCCGCATGCTCATATCTTCGGGTACGCGCGACCGCCAAGCCGAGTCACCTCCGTCACCGGGGTGGACTGGATCTCCAACGCTTCACGACATCGTCGATGGCCGCGACCAGTCTGGCCCAGCTGTCCAGGCGGAGAACAGGGCCGGTCGGGTCGAGTCGTTCCAGCAACTGCCTGCGGTGTTCGTTGAAGCGTCCGACCACCGTGTCGCGCCGTCTACCGGACTCCTCAGACGCTGCCAGCAGGCAGGAACGGAGAATGCTCTTGGGATCAGCCCGTGACTCGACCTCGTGAGGTCTCGGAAGGTTCAACCTTGCTCGTCCCCGGGGGTTGCCGGCGACGTGACGGATGGCGGCTTCGTCCAGCAGCAGCCATGCCTCGGTCATGCGAACCGGAATGACCGGGACGAGTTCGGTCGACACCCCCAACGATCGCACCGCCGACTCGATCTCCAGTCGGCGGGCGTGTTCCCCCGCGTTGTCCGCGTCCCGATGGACGACGATCACATCGACCGGATCCCCGACGAGTTCGAGCCCGGCCCGCACCCGGGACGCCACATCGCGGCCGACTCCGGAGAGGCGCGAGAAATCGGGTGTGGCCAGGTTGACTGGGCAGCCTTTGTGGAAGAACAAGCGCTCGATATGCGCGGCCAGGGGCCCGTCCGAGGTGCCCTCTGGTACGAACAGGCCCGAGTGGGTTTGGGTGATCATGCGGTCAGGCCCGGGGGAAGGCGTAGCTTGGCCTCGGGTGGCTCGGCAAGGTAGGCCACGACGTCGGCCATCGAGAAGGCTGGTTTTCCTCGTTTAGCCCGCCACGACTGGCGGTACGGCAACAGGGACAGAGCTCGCGCTGCCTCACCGGCGGGAGCCGCCTTCAGTCGCAGGTCAGCGAGCAACAGATCACCAGGATCGCAGAGCTGTACCACCCCGGGCGAGTGGGTGTTGATGATGACTTGACGGAACGGATTGTCGTCGCTGGGCCGATCGGTGGGGTCGACGGCGAGGTCGCGGACGAGCTGCACCATGGCCGGCAGATTTGCCGGGTGGATGCCGTTCTCCGGTTCCTCCATGCAGATGAGGCCGGTGAACTCTGCGTCCTCCAGGAGGACGCAGAGCGCGAGGAAACGCAAGGTGCCCTCGGACAGTGCGCGTGCGGGAAGCCGTAGGCCCCCCCGCTCACGAAGGAAGAGCGTGAAAAGCTCCCGAGCTTCGTCGAACTCGACCGTCAGATCCTCGACCGCGACGCCGGAAAGGTCCGAGAGTCTGCCGGCCACCCTCGCGTAGACCCGATCCGGCTCGACCGACCAATCCCGGCCGTGTGCCACTCGATAGAGCGTGGCGGGAAGGTGGCGGCCGTTGGTGGCCAGTGATTCAGCTCCGGTGGTGCCGTCCGGTGTTCGCAACGCGGACGGTTCCAGGGCGAGCCGTCGCCAGCTTCTCATCTCGTTCCGCGCGGCCAGTAGCGTCGGATCGTCCGCGGTGATCTTCGTGCTCAGTACCGTCCGTACCACCCGGCCGGCCGGCCGGGACTTCTCCACCCGGTTCCGATGGTCGTGGACGTTGATCAACCGCTCGTTGCCGCTGCCGCCGTCGGTGGACAAGAAGACGCGATCCCGGTCTTCGCCGATCAGGACGGTATCGAGAAAGGCCGCAGCGGCGGGGAAGGCGAGTCGAGCGCGAGCGTTCGGTATCTGTCGCAGGTCCTCGCGGAGCAGATGAAGTCGTCCCACCGAATGCTCGCCGCGCGAGGACTCGTAGCTGAGCAGCACCTCGTATCGCAGGTAGGTGGCGGCCGGACGAGCCCGCTCGCCGAGCTCGTCCTCAACCTCGGCGGGGACGATCATCTCCGCTGCGATCTTGATTCGGTGCTCGTGTTCCCGGTAGCCGTCCCAGAACAGGTCACGCGGGTCGCCACCCTTGGACCCGGCCAGGCCGCGCACCCGCAGGGCGGCCTCGGTCAACGAGTCGGTCGCCAGATACGAGAGGAACTCGATGGCGTCGAAAAGGTTCGACTTGCCCATACCGTTGGCACCGGCGATACAGGTGAAAGGGCCGAACTCGACGTCTACGTCGAGCAGGTTCTTGAACCCCTGCACCTGGAGCCGCGTCAGCATGCGCTGAGCCTAGCCGGAGTTGTGTGTCCACCCGGTCCGCCGTCGTCGGCGCGGCGTGGACACCAGCGGCCTGACAGGTCTGTCGGGTCGAGCCGCAGCTCGATGGGGCGGAAGCCTGGCTGGGCGTAGCGTGCCGATGGACTCGCGCTGAGATCGGGTCGTAGCGTTGCAGAGGGTGGGGCGTGAGTGGCCCTGGGGCCGTTCGTCCGGCATGAATGGTCCGTCCGGGTGGTCCATGGTCGCACGACCAGCAACCGCCCGGTCCCTGGTGACGGAGACGAGCATGAGGCACTATGGCCTTCGCATCTGTGCAGCTCAAGCTTCAGATTGGGTACAAGAGTCATGCCGCTGTCTCGTCGTATGATCATTTCGGCTGTGGCCGTCACGGCCGTGGTCGGTTCGGGGGTGGCATATGCCGCCTGGCCGGACAGCGAACCCCCGCCGTACCGCCCGCCGAGCTCGCATGTGGTCCAGCCGGGTGCTCCGGGTCAGTCCGGCAAGACCCTTTCGGAGGACGAGGTGGCGAAGATTTCGCCGCCCAAGTTCACCGCGGCTGACACGATGTTCATCCAGGGCATGATCCCGCACCACCAGCAGGCGCTGACGATGACGGCGCTGGTGACGGACCGTACGAAGAATGCCGACATCAGGCTGCTCGCCAAGCGGATCGACGTCTCGCAGCGCGACGAGATCTCGCTGATGCAGCAATGGCTCACGGAGCGGAACGTGCCGACCAGCGGGCCGAACGCCGGTCATACCGGGCACGAGCTGATGCCGGGGATGCTCACCCCCGAGCAGCTCGACCAGCTCAAGCAGGCCCGGGACGCGGAGTTCGACAAGCTCTTCCTCACCCTGATGATCCGTCACCACGAGGGGGCGGTGTCGATGGTGGAGGAGCTGTACGCCTCCGGTGGCGGGCTGGAACCGGCCGCCGACCAGTTCGCCCGGGAGTTCGAGGCCGACCAGAGCATCGAGATCGCCCGGATGCAGAAGATGCTTGCCGCGATGAGCTGAGCGGCTCGCCGTGGTCCTGCTGTCCGAGCAGGACCACGGCGAAGTAACGCAAAGGCGAGGGGCACCTCGACTCGAAGGGTTTCGAGTCGAGGTGCCCCTCTACTTCAGGAACAGATCAGAGCGAGGCGCGCAGGTCCAGGATCGCCTGCTTCAACGCCTGGTGCTCGTCCCCACGGATCTGGTTGGAGATGGCACCGAGCTGGGCCACCGCCGCGGAGCGCTTGCCCTCGGCAGCGAACTTCTCAGCCCGCTCGAGGAACTTGTCCACCTGGGACGTCATCGGGTGACCCAGGGTGTTGGCACGGACCGCCTGGTCGTAGTGGGCCCGGGCAACCGCGAAGCTCGGGGTCCACTCGATCTTCGGCTGGTGCTGGGCGTTGAACTCGGGCAGCTTGACCTGCGAGGCCGCCTTGATCTCCGCCGCAGACAGGTGCTGGCTGGGCTTCAGCGCGAAGACGTCGAGACCGCGAGCCATCTCGTTGCCGAACAGGTTGCCGTTGTACCAGTACACCGACCAGTAGCCACCGCTGACGATCCGGTCCGGGTTGATCGGGCCGCGGTCGAAGAAGGCGATCTCACGCGGGTTGGCGGAGTCGGTGAAGTCGAACACCGACAGACCGCCCTGGTACCAGGCCTGGACCATGATGTCACGGCCGGGGACCGGGATCAGCGAACCGTTGTGCGCGACGCAGTTCTCGGCCAGCGTCTGCGGAGCCGGCAGCTTGTAGTAGCTGCGGAACTCCATCTTGCCGTCGACGATGTCGAAGATGGCGTTCGCGCCCCACTCCGGCTGGTCGGTGTCGCGGCAGCGAGCACCGCTACCGCCGCCCCACTCGTCGGTGAAGATGACCTTGGTGCCGTCGTTGTTGAACGTCGCCGAGTGCCAGTACGCGAAGTTCGGGTCGGAGACCTCGTCGATCCGGACCGGGTTCGCCGGGTCCGAGATATCCACCAGGATGCCGTTGCCCTGGCACGCACCCGCAGCCAGCCCGATCTCCGGGTAGGCGGTGATGTCGTGGCAGGTGTTGGTGTTCGGCGACGGCGACCAGGTGCCACCCGACGGGTGACGCGGCGTGGTCGGGCCGTTCTGCAGGCCGTCGATCCGGCCGGTCGCCGGGTCGGTGAACAGGCGAGCCTCGTTCACCACGGCGGCCTGGTGGGGAGCGGCCAGCGGAACCTTGATGACCTCGATACGCCAGCGCGACGGGTTCTCGCCGTCGGCCGGGTTGTTGTTGCAACCCTCCAGCGTGGAGGCCGGCCGCACGCCGGCGGTACCCGAGTTGTAGATGTAGACGTGGTTCTTGTCCTTGGGGTCAGTCACCACGGTGTGCGTGTGCGAGCCGCGGCAGAGCTGCACCGCAGCGACCTGCACCGGGTTGCGCACGTCGCTCACGTCGAAGATGCGGACGCCCTGGAACCGGGTGCCGACGCTGCTGTTGGTGCCGCAGTCGACGCGGCCGCGGGTCTCCTCGACCGACATGAAGACCAGGTTGCCGAAGACCGACGGGTCACCCTGGCCACCCGGGCAGACCACGCTGGTGACCAGCGCCGGGTCGGCCGGCTTCGAGACGTCAACGATGTTGAAGCCGTTGTAGTTGCCCAGGAAGGCGTACTTGCCGCCGAAACCGAGGTCCGAGGCGATGAACGAGCCGGCGCCCGGGTTGTTGGGGTCGACGAAGCCGGCCGGCTTGGGCCGGTTCGCCAGGTGCTCCAGGTTGCTGATCGCCGTTTCAGCGTCGAGCCAGCCGGCACCGAGCCCGACTCGCGGGTCGGGCTCCGCCGCCGACGCGGTGCCCGGCAGGGCACCGGCAAGAAGCAGCCCGGCGGCGATCACGCCGAGGGCTTGCCGGCCCCGGCGGGGCCGAGAGGGGGTTCGAACTGTCATTGCCTGCCTTTCGGTGGAACGACCGACGCGGGGGGTTCCATCAGGAAGGACGCGTCGTGTGCGTAGGACCGTACCGACGACGGAACTTCTGGCGTCTCCGCCGAACGGGTGAAGAAAAAGCCAGGTGGGAGCGGAGGACGGCGGCTTTCGTCAGGTACCGGAAACAACCCGGTTGATCTTGGTCGATCATCCGCCATTCGTCGAATGATCACCTGCGTGTCGCCCGGACGGTCGCGAGTGGAGGGTGATTCGTCAGGGTGTTAGCGTGTCGGGCGGATCCTCGTGCCAGCGGGCCCGGTAGGCGGCCTCGTGGGCCTCGTGCGCGGTCCGCTCCTCGTAGACCACCGCGCGCAGCGCCCGCCGACCCCCCGACATCAGCACCACCTCGGCGGTGATCAGGCCGACGCAGATCGCGGTGAGCAGACCCATGGTGACCAGTCCGGGCAGCACCATGGCGACCGGGATGCAGGCCGCGAGCACCCCCAGCGTGCCGAGCCGCAGCCAGGACAGGGTGTGCAGGGTACGCAACTGGAACAGCATGTTCCCGGCCAGATAGAAGATCACCCCGCCGAACAGCAGCGGTACGTCCGGCCCGTGCGCCGGCTCGCTGAACGGGACGCCCGGTTCGGCGATGTCGTGCACGATGCCCTCGGCGCCGAGGGCGAACATGATGATCCCGGCGATCATCGGCAGATAGAGGTACGCGTACGCGTCGCGGGCCATCAGCACCCGTGGCCGGCCGAGGGTGGCGTGCAGGGCGATCCGGGCCGCCGGCCCGATCACGTCGTAGTGCAGCCACCACAGGGCGGCGGTGAAGACGATCCCCAGCACCGCGGCGGTCACCCCGGGCCAGGTGGGCGCCTGGCCGATCAGGTTGCTGCCCAGACCGACGGAGATCACCGACTCGCCGAGCGCGATGATCAGAATCAGGTCGTACCGTTCGGTCCAGTGCTCCGCGGAGGTCACCTCCCAGCCCCACGTGCTGGCGAGCAGGCCGGTGCCGTACTGGAGCAGGATGACGGTGACCCACAGCCCGTCGCGGATCACCTCGGCCATCCCCGTGTCGGTGAGCTTGCCGGGCAACAGCGCCGCCACCAGCAGCAGTACGGTGCTCAGGGTCAACTCGGGGGCGTACCGCATCAACTGCCGGCGTTCCGTCGGGTTGTCCCGGACGATGTGCAGGAACAACGCCAGGTGCACGGCTCGGATGACCACGTAGCTGATCGCCACCACGACCGGCCCGGCGTGGGTGCCGTGCGAGTCCTGGAACGCCTGCGGCAGGGCGAGGGCGAACGAGAACAGCGCCGCCATGCCGGCCACCATCAGCACCGGCACGAAGCCTTCGCCGATGCGTACCCGGGTCGCCACCACCGTGTGCACCACCCAGCACCACCAGAGCACGGACAGCACCAGCAGGGCGTGGAACAGACTCCGCCCGGTGATCTCCGTGGCGGTGGTGCGGGCGATGTTGAAGAACGAGAAGACGAAGACCAGGTCGAAGAAGATCTCGAACTTGTCGACCCGGGCGCCCGGCGCGATCCCGACGGCCGGCCCCAGCCGTCCGCGCCAGCCCTTCTCACTCACCGCCTGAGTTTCCCAAGCTCAGGACAGGGAGGGGCGAATTTCGCCCCCAGCCCACCCACCGAGCCCTCCCCGCCCTCCATCCACCCCGCCCTCCCGCCCACCCGCCACCGCCCCGCTACCACCCCGCCGATCATGGACTTTCGGTCGGCACATAAGGGGTGCATTAGGGCAAATCAGCGACCGAAACTGCATGATCGACGGGGCGAGCGGTCGGGGCAGCGCGGGGCGGGGTGGGGCGGCGCGGGGTGGGGCGGTGCGGGGGAGGGAGAGGGGTGGGGTGGGGGAACGCGAAGGGCGCCCCCGTCCCCGGGGGCGCCCTTCGTGGTGTTCGGGTGTTACAGGCCGAGTTCGGCTTCGAAGTTGCCGGCCTCGAGCCGCTCCTTGACCGCGGTCAGGAAGCGGGCCGCGTCGGCGCCGTCGATGATGCGGTGGTCGTACGACATGGCCAGGTAGACCATCGAGCGGACCGCGATGACCTCGCCCAGCTCGGGGTCGTTGACCACGACCGGGCGCTTGACCACGGCACCCGTGCCGAGCATCGCCGACTGCGGCGACGGCACGATCGGGGTGTCGAACAGCGCGCCCCGGCTGCCGGTGTTGGTCAGCGTGAAGGTCGCACCGGCGATCTCGTCCGGGCTGATCTTGTTGGTGCGGGTGCGCTCGGCCAGGTCGGCGACGCGCTTGGCGATGCCGCCCAGGTTGAGGTCACCGGCGTTGTGGATGACCGGCACCAGCAGGCCCCGCTCGGTGTCCACCGCGATGCCGAGGTTCTCGGCGTCCGGGTAGGTGATCGTGCCGGCGTCGAGGTCCATCCGGGCCTGCACGATCGGGTACGTCTGGAGCGCCTCGATGGCCGCCAGGGCGAAGAACGGCAGGAACGACAGCTTGACGCCGTGCCGCTGCAGGAACGAGTCCTTGGCCCGGGCCCGCAGCTTGGCGACCTTGGTGACGTCCACCTCGACGACCGTGGTCAGCTGCGCGGTCTCCTGAAGCGACTGGTGCATCCGCTTGGCGATGGCGGCGCGGATGCGCGGCAGCTTCTCGGTGGTGCCACGCTTGGCGCTCGGCTGCGGCTTGGCGGCCGGCTGTGCCTGCGCCGCCGGCTGTGCTGCCGCCGGGGCGGGCGCGGCCTTGGCGGCGCGGGCCTTCTCCGCCGCGTCCAGCACGTCCTGCTTGCGGATCCGGCCACCGACACCGGTGCCGTTGACCGAGGCCAGGTCCACGCCGTGCTCACTGGCCAGCTTGCGCACCAGCGGGGTCACGTAACCGGCCGCCTCGCCGTTGGCGCTGGGTGCGGCAGCGGGCTGCGCGGTCGGGGCCGGGGGAACGGCGGCCTGCTCGGTCTTGGCCGGCTCCGGCGAGGTCTCCGCCTCCGCGGCCGGCTCGTTGTACGACGAGCCGGGCGTCGGCTCGGAGACCTGCGGTTCCGGCTTGGCCTCGGGCTTCGGCTCCGGCTTGGCTTCCGCCTGCGGCTTCGGCTCGGGCTTGGCCTCGGTCGGGGCGGCACCGGCGGCGCCGATGACGGCCAGCGTGGCGCCGACCTCGGCGGTCTCGTCCTCGGCGACCTTGATCTCCAGGACGGTGCCGGCCACCGGCGAGGGGATCTCCGTGTCGACCTTGTCGGTGGAGACCTCCAGCAGCGGCTCGTCCACCTCGACGGTCTCGCCGACCTGCTTGAGCCAGCGGGTGACCGTACCCTCGGTGACGCTCTCGCCCAGCGCGGGCATCTGCACCGGGGTGCCCTCGCCCGACGGCGCGGCGGCCGGGGCCGGCTGCTCGGCCGGCTCCTGGACGGCCGACTGCTCCGCCTCGGCCTGCGGCTGCGCGGCCGCCTCGGCGGCCTGCTCGGCGGGCGGTGACTCCTGGTGCTCGGCGGGGGCCTGCCGCTCGGACGGGCCGCCGGCCGACTCGCCTTCGCCGGAGATGACCGCCAGCTCGCTGCCGACCTCTGCCGTCTCGTCCTCGCCCACCACGATGCGGGTCAGCACGCCGGCCGCCGGGGACGGGATCTCGGTGTCGACCTTGTCCGTGGACACCTCGAGCAGGGGCTCGTCGACCTCGACGGTGTCACCCTCCTGCTTGAGCCAGCGCGTGACGGTGCCCTCGGTGACGCTCTCGCCGAGCCGGGGCATGGTGACCGATACCGGCATGTTCTCCAGACTCCTTCATTTCCCTGGTGGGGGGATCATCGCCCGTCGCCGGACGCCGCGGGTACGTCGTGGGTCAGGCGTGCGCGTGCAACGGCTTGCCGGCGAGGGCCAGGTGTGCCTCGCCCAGGGCCTCGTTCTGCGTCGGGTGAGCGTGCACCAGCTGCGCGACCTCGCCCGGGTACGCCTCCCAGTTGTAGATCAGCTGCGCCTCGCCGATCAGCTCGCCGACCCGGGCGCCGACCATGTGCACGCCGACCACCGGGCCGTCCTCGACGCGGACCAGCTTGACGAAACCGGTCGTCTTGAGGATCTGGCTCTTGCCGTTGCCGCCGAGGTTGTAGTTGTACGTCTTGATCTTGTCGGTGCCGTACTGCTCCTTGGCCTTCGCCTCGGTCAGGCCGACCGAGGCCAGCTCCGGGTCGCAGTAGGTGACGCGCGGGATGCCCGCCTCGTCGATCACCGCCGGGTTCTGCCCGGCGATCTGCTCGGCGACGAAGATGCCCTGCTGGAAGCCGCGGTGGGCGAGCTGGAGGCCGGGCACGATGTCGCCGACGGCGTACACGTTCGGCACGTTGGTGCGCAGCCGCTCGTCGGTCAGCACGTAGCCGCGGTCCATCTTGACGCCCTGCTCCTCGTACCCGAGGTTGGCGGTGTTCGGGCCCCGGCCGACGGCGACCAGCAGCAGCTCGGCCTCGACGGTCTCGCCGCCGGCGATGGTCACCTTGACGCCGCTGTCGGTCTTCTCGACCTTCTCGAACGGCTTGCCGACCTTGAAGTTGATCTTCCGCTTGCGGAAGGCCCGCTCCAGCGCCTTCGACGACTCCTCGTCCTCGGCCGCGACCAGGCGGGGCAGCGCCTCGATGATGGTCACGTCCACCCCGAAGGACTTCCACACGCTGGCGAACTCGACGCCGATCACGCCGCCGCCGAGCACGATCGCGGAACTGGGCACCCGGTCCAGGACCAGGGCGTGGTCGCTGGTGATCACGCGCTCGCCGTCGACCTCCAGGCCCGGCAGGCTCTTGGCGTACGACCCGGAGGCCAGCACGATGTTGCGGCCGGTGTACCGCTTGCCGTCGACCTCGACCGCGTTCGGCGCGACCAGCTTGCCGGCGCCGGCCACGAAGGTGATGGCCTTGTTGCCGGTGACCAGACCCTGCAGGCCCTTGTAGAGCCGGGAGACCACGCCGTCCTTGTACGAGTTGACCGCGGCCATGTCGATGCCGACCAGCTCGGCCTTCACGCCGAACTGCTCGGACTCGCGGGTCTGGTCGGCGATCTCGGCGGCGTGCAACAGCGCCTTGGTGGGGATGCAGCCGTTGTGCAGGCAGGTGCCGCCGAGCTTGCCCTTCTCCACGAGTGCGACCGACAGCCCCAGTTGGGCGGCGCGCAGGGCGGTCGCGTAGCCGCCGCTACCACCTCCGAGGATGACGATGTCGAAGGTTGCGTCGTTCGGCTCGCTCACGTCCAACTCCCAGGTCGCTTCGCTGCATCGGGGGTCACGGCGGGGTAACAGGGACACACCCCACCTCGGCCATCTTGTCACCACCGCGTCGCGAGCGCGTACCGAGGTGCCCAATGACACGTTGTCGCCACGTACCCTTGGCACTGCCTTCGATGACGCGACAGGTGGGGAGACGGCTCAGTGGGACTGTTCCGGCGACGCAAGCGGGCACGCGCGGCCGAACCTGACCGTACGGCCAATCGCGCCGATCTGGAGCACCTTGAGAATTTTGTCCGCACCCGAAAGGGTGTCGAGGCGTACATCGAGCCGCGCACCACGGTCACCGAGACCACGGTGATCCTGATCGCCGACGACGGCGAGTGGACGCGGCGGCGCATCAACGGGCCGGACGGGGCGCGGCGCTTCGCCTACCGGTTGAGCATCCCGATCTACGACGTGGCGCTGATGGGCTATCCGCAGCGCATGCGCGACTACAACGAGCGCCGCAAGCGCCGCCCGGAGCTGTACTGAGCGACGTGTTAAGAAGGGCCCCCTGCTATACGCGAGGCGTTAACAGGGGGCCCTTCCTTACCCGTCAGCCGTTGGCGGCGACGTCCTCGATCAGGTGCAGCAGGGTGCGCACCGGCACGCCGGTGCCGCCCTTGGTCAGGTAGCCGGTCGCCTCGCCCGAGTGGTAGGCCGGGCCGGCGACGTCGATGTGCGCCCAGGCGACGTCGTCGGTGACGAACTCGCTCAGGAACACCCCGCCCTGCAACATGTGCCCGGCCCGCTCCATGCCCGCGTTGACCTGCGAGATGTCGGCCACGTCGGAGTTCATGCCCTTGCGTACGTCGTCGGGCAGCGGCATCGGCCAGGCCGGCTCGCCGACCGCGTCGCCGGCGGTACGGACCCGCTCGCACAGCTCGGGCGTACCCATCACCCCGGAGATCCGCTTGCCCAGCGAAATCACCTGACCGCCGGTCAGCGTGGAGGTCTCGAAGAGGTAGTCGGTGCCGTCGGCGCAGGCACGGGCCATCGCGTCGCCGAGGATCATCCGGCCCTCGGCGTCGGTGTTGAGCACCTCCACCTTCTTGCCGTTGAACATGGTGATCACGTCACCCGGCCGGTACGAGCTGCCCGACGGCATGTTCTCCGCGATCGGCACGTACGCGGTCACCGCCACCGGCGGCTTCAGGTCGGCCACCGCCAGCATGGTCGCGGCCACCGCCGCCGCCCCGGCCATGTCGGACTTCATCTCCCACATGCCCTGCGACGGCTTGATCGAGATGCCGCCGGTGTCGAAGGTGATGCCCTTGCCGACCAGCGCCACCCGCTTGCCGGTACCACCCTCGGCAGGGCTGTACGTCAGCTTGACCAGCCGAGGCGGGGCCTCCGAGCCCTGCCCGACGGCGATGATGCCGCCGTAGCCGCCTTCGCGGAGCGCGACCTCGTCGAGCACCTCCACCCCGAGGCCCGCCGCCCGGGCGGCGTCGGCGACGGCATCGGCGAAGACCGGCGGCCGCTGCTCGTTCGGGGCGATGTTGACCCAGTCCCGGGTCAGCCGTACGGCGGCGGTCACCGCCATGGCCCGGTTCACCTCGTTGCGCGCACCGGTGTCCGCGGCGTCCGGCACGGCGATCAGCACCTCGGCCACCGGATCGCGCCGGGTCGGCTGCGGCCGGGTCTTGTAGCCGGCGAACCGGTACCCGCCGAGCAGCGCACCCTCGGCGACGGCACGCAGCGCGGTGCACGCGTCGGCATCGTCGGGCAGCGGCAGCGCCAGCGCCACCCGGGCCGAGCCGGCCAGCGACCGTACCGCAGCTCCGGCGCCCCGACGCAGGGTTTCCGGGGCGGGCGCCGCACCGCTGGGCTCCGGGCCGAGGCCGACCGCGGCGATTACCGGGGCGGTGATCGTGCCCAGGGTCGCCAACTTGATCACCTCGCCCGCGCCGCCGGTCGCGCCGAGCAGCGCCAGCGTCTCGGTCAACGCGCCGTCGAAGGCGGCGGCGATGCTCTCCGCGCCGCTGGCCAGCAGCAGGCTGCCGCCGCGGCCGCTGGTGGCGTCCTCGCCGGCCGTACTGTGCACACCGATCACGATCGCGTCGACGGCGAGTTCGGCGGGGTCGGTGTCGACCAGGCTCAAGTTGGTGCTGGACGATGTCACGGAAGCTGCTCCCGGGCAGGCCGGGCCGGTCGCATGGTGGCGTACCGGCGATGGAGTTGGCGGCGAGTGGTTACCCGCCGGGCGTTGATGCTGCCCCGCCGAATCCCGGGGGGTCCCGCCGATGCTAACCAGACCGTCGGGTCCCGGTAAGTTGCGACCCATGACCGACGTGAGCATCGACGCCGCCGAGACCCGGCTGCGGCGTACCCCGCTGGCCGAGCGGCACACCGCCCTCGGCGCAAAATTCGCCCCCTTCGGTGGCTGGGAGATGCCACTGGAGTACGCCGGTGGCGGGGTGCTGCGGGAGCACACGGCGGTCCGCACCGACGTCGGCGTGTTCGACGTCTCGCACCTGGGCAAGGTGCGGGTGACCGGGCCGGGGGCGGCGGAGTTCGTCAACGCCTGCCTCAGCAACGACCTGGGCCGCATCGAGCCGGGCCGGGCGCAGTACACCCTCTGCTGCGACGAGGCCACCGGCGGCGTGGTCGACGACATCATCGCCTACCTCTACGCCGACGACCACGTCTTCCTGATCCCGAACGCCGCGAACACCGCCGAGGTGGTGCGCCGGCTGCGCGCCGCTGCCCCGCCGCAGGTCACGGTCACCGACGAGCACGAGGCGTACGCGGTCCTGGCCGTGCAGGGGCCGCGCTCGGCGGACCTGCTGGACGCCCTGGGCCTGCCCACCGGGCACGAGTACATGAGCTTCTCGCCGGCCACCCTCGACGACGTCGAGTTGACCGTGTGCCGGACCGGCTACACCGGCGAGCGCGGCTACGAACTGGTGGTCGGAGCCGCTGACGCGGTCACGGTCTGGGACGCGCTGTTCGCCGCCGAACCGACGCCGCAGGCGTGCGGACTGGCCGCCCGGGACACGCTGCGCACCGAGATGGGGTACCCGCTGCACGGGCAGGACCTGTCGTTGGAGATCAGCCCGGTGCAGGCCCGTACGGGCTGGGCGGTGGGCTGGGACAAGCCGGCCTTCTGGGGCCGCGACGCGCTGCTCGCGGAGAAGGCCGCCGGCCCGACGCGTACGCTGCGCGGCCTGACCATCGCCGGTCGGGGTATCCCCCGCCCCGGCATGGCCGTCTTCCACGGCGACACCCAGGTCGGCACCGTCACCAGCGGCACCTTCAGCCCCACCAACAAGCAGGGCATCGCCCTGGCCCTCATCGACACCGCCCCCGCCCTTCCCGACGGCACCGAACTCCAGATCGACATCCGAGGCCGCCACACCCCCGCCCACCTCACCCGCCCCCCCTTCACCCACCCCTCCGTCAAATAACCCCCACCCCCCACCCCCACCCCTCGCCCAGTTGATCATGAGGTTGACGGCAGGAATTGACCTTCAAACTGCCGCTAACCTCATGATCAACTGGGAGGGTGGGGGTGGGGGAGGGAGGGGAGGCGCGGGGTCAGGGGGTGGGTTTTTCGCCGGCGTCGAGGACGGCTTGGGTCCAGCCGCCTTCGATGACGCCGGTGGAGTCGAGCAGGGCCCAGTCGACGATGTCGGTGGCTTCGATCACCACGGGGGAGCCGATGCGTACGGTCGGGTCGGTGTTGGCGTCGCTGGCGCTGGCGGCGACGAT
Organism: Micromonospora fiedleri; assembly: GCF_016774385.1. Classification (NCBI taxonomy): domain Bacteria; kingdom Bacillati; phylum Actinomycetota; class Actinomycetes; order Micromonosporales; family Micromonosporaceae; genus Micromonospora; species Micromonospora fiedleri. The sequence goes on along the minus strand of NZ_JAETXL010000002.1, from coordinate 540,907 downwards.
GCGCTCCGGGGTCTCCCAGGAGGTCACGCCCGCCCAGACGTACTCGGGTCCGTCGTCGCCGGGCAGCCCGTACTTGACCACGAGTTGGGTCTCCGGTGGCAGGTGGCCGGCGTTGAAGCGGGCCCGGATGTCGCCCAGGCTGGCGCGGGCGGTGGCGATCGCCCGGCTCATCGCGTCACCCGAGCGGGCGTACCGCACGTCGGGCTGGATGCCGGCGAAGAGGGTGGCGCAGGCGGCGGCGAAGTAGCGTCCGTCCGGGCCGGGGTGCCCGGCCGGCGGGCGCAGGCTGAGGAACGAGTCGGCGTCCGGGTCGGTGGCCGGGTCGAGTTCCAGCCGCAGCAGCACCGGCGCCGTCGCCCCGTGCTGCTCCGGATTGCCGTACGCCACCGCGATGTCGTGCCCGGTCACCGTGGCCAGTACGGGCAGCTGCACGAACGCGGGCACTTCCTCGCCGGTCAGTCCGTCGGTCCAGTCCCGCAGCAGCCGGCGGGCGGCGCCGGTCATCACCGCACCCCAGGCCCGGGTGAGATGGTCCGGTACCCCCTGGGCCTGTAATTCCAGCAGACCGAAGCGGCGCAGTCCCTTGGTGGTGAACCACAGCCCCTCGGCGTCGGAGGAGTAGGGCACCAGCACCCAGTCGATGAGTCGGACCCGGCCCCGGTCGTCCGGCAGCGACCGCAACGCCGCCGCCGGGTCCAGGAACTGCAGGCCGAACACGTCGACCACGTCCCCGCCGACCGCCTCGGCGATGGCCGCGGCCACCGCCCGGGCCGCCCACTCGTGCGCCGGTGGCCAGCCCGGCCGGTACTCGGCCTGCACCACCACCAGGTGGCTGGCAGCGGCCAGCCGATCCAACTGCGCCTCGCTGGCACCGAACGCGGTGAGCAGGTCCGGCGGCAGTTCGGGGAACTCACCGATCGGGCGTACGTCGACGCTCATCAGTGGACTGTCCAACATCTGCTTGGCCAGGCCGTGCACCGGCTCGGCCAGTCGACCGGCCAGACCCCGCACCGCCGTACGGGCGCTCACCGCCGGCAGCCCGGTCGTCGGCACCAGGTACGTCGCGCTGAGCGATTCCGGGACCGGTACGGGCAGGAAGTCGTCGGTGATGAGCATGAGTTCCCCCGCAAGGCCGTGCCGGTGCTGTCGTGCAAGAACGCTACCCGCCGCCCGTGGTCCCGTTCAGCCGGACAGCACCAGACCCAGGTAGACCAGCGTGGTGACCAGTTCGACGCCGGCACCGAGCACGTCGCCGGTGATCCCGCCGAGCCGGCGTACCACGTGTCGCAGCAGCGCGGCGGCGACGGCGAGTGCGGTGAGTACGACCAGCGGCCCCTGCCAGGGCCGGTCCGGCACCGCCGGCACCGCCAGCAGCGTGACCGCCGCGATGCCGGCGACCAGGGCGACCGGGCCGACGGTGCCGGCCACCAACGCGCCGAGCCCTTCCGGGCGCGCGGCCGGAACACCGCGTCGACAGGCAAGCGTCACGCCGAGCCGGCCGGCCGCGCTGGCCGTGACGACCGCCGCGAGTACGGCCGGACCCGGCCCGTCGACCAGTTCGGCCAGTGCCGCCACCTGCATCAGCAGGACGAGCACCAGCGCGACCACACCGAACGGTCCGACGTCCGGCTTCTTCATGATCTCCAGCGCGGCCGGTCCCCGCCGGTACGACCCCAGCGCGTCCACCGTGTCGGCCAGCCCGTCGAGGTGCAGGCCCCGGGTGAGCAGGGCGCTGACCGTGACGGCCACGGCGGCGGCGACAAGTGGCGCGGTCAGCGAGCCGAGCAGCAGCAGTACCCCGGCGACCGGTACGGCCAGCAGCGCGCCGACCAGCGGGGCCAGCGCCATCGCCGTACCGGCCGTGGCCCGGTCGACGCGGCCGGGGCGTACCGGTGCCACGGTGAAGGTGGTCAGGGCCAGCCTGGCCCCGTCACCGAGCCGGCGATCAGCCGGCACGCGAGCCGGAGTGGTCCGCCGGCGCGGGCTGCGTGCTGGTCGGGCCCGGCCCCTCGGGCTCGGGTTCCCGGAAGTCCGGCTCGCTCTCGACGTCCGATTCCGGTGCCTCGTCGGCCTGCGGCGAACCGCCGTCGTCGAGGCTGCCGTCGTCGAGGCCGATGTCGCTCGGGCCGTTGTCGTCGGGGCCGGCACCTGCGGTGCGGTCCGGGCGGGACGGCAGCGCGGCGGCCAGCGTCAGCGCCGAGCGCAGCAACGGCAGCACGGTGAGCGCGTTCGCCCCCTCACCGAGGTCCAGCTTCAGCTGTGCCAGCGGGGTCAGACCGAGCACGTCGGCGGCGAGCCGGACGGCGGGTTGGCCACCGTCGTCGGCCAGCAGGCACCAGTGTCGGGCCTGACCGGCGAGATCCCGGCTGACCAGCGCCGCGGCCACGCCGACCGGCCCGTCCAGCAGCACCGGGGTGCGACGTGCGGTGGCACCCAGCAGGACGCCGGTGGCCACCGCGATGTCGCCGCCGCCGAGCTGGGCCAGCACTTCCTTGGCGTCCCGGGCGATGCCCCGGGTGCGGTGCAGGGCGTCGCGGATCGCCGCGCAGCGGATCATCCAGGACGCGTCGTCGAACTCGCCGCTCTCGTTGATCACCCGGGCGAGCACAGCGGGCGCCTCGGCCCCGGCGGTCGCCGCGAGCACGGCAGCCGCCGCAGCCTCGGTGCCCGCGCCGCACGCGGCCAGCACCAGCAGTTGTACGCCCGCGTCGGCGGCCTCCTCGGCCAGCTGCCAGCCGTAGCTCAGCGCCGACTCGATCTGCTCGGCGGTGAGCGCCGGCTCGTGTTCGATCGGCGCGGCCGTCGGCGCCTCGATCACCTGCAGACCCGCTGCGCTTTCGGCGGCGAGCCGAGCGAGCACGCCCTGACCGGCGCGGGCCTGGTCGGCGCGGCGGCCCGACTCGCCGGGACGGGTGCCCGCCGCGGCGCCGCCCTGGTGGTCACCGTGCAGCAGCAGCACCCGTACCGATCGCCAGGGCTGCGGGGTCGACGTGCCCTGGGTGCCGGCGGCGAACGAGACCACCTGCTCCAGGACGCCGAACCCACGACCCGGCACGTCCAGGGTGGCCAGTCGCTCCACGGCCTGCGGCCCGGCGTACTCGTCGGGCATGGGTAGTTCCAGCCCGGGCTCGACGGCCGGCCCACCGGCGGCCACCGGATCGACGATGGTCGGCGTCGGCGCGGCGTACGCCGACCCGGCCGGCGGCAGGGGAGTCGTCACCGGCGGGGAGACCGGCGTGGGCACCGCGGCCACGACCGGTCCGGCCTGCGTCGGCACGGTCGCACCGGTGGCCGGGACGGCTGCACCGGCGGCAGTGACCTCGGTGACCTCGGTGGCGGTGGACAACGCGGGCGCGGTGGCCGGCTTGAGCTGGCAGGGCTGCCCGGCGACCACCAGGAGCACCACGTCGCAGACGCCCGCCACGGCCCGGTTGACCACGCCCAGCGCGTCGGTGAACGCCCGGCCCAGCGGCGTCGTCGGCACCAGGGAGAGCCCGACCTCGGGGCTGACCAGCACCAGCCGTGCCGCACACCCGCGTACGGCGGTGATCAGCTCGTCGATCGTGACGGTGTCGTCGGCGGGCTGGTGGGCGGGGTCGAGCAGCACCGTCACCCAACCACCGAGGTCATCGACGAGCAGCGTCTCGTCCGGCCGGGCAGCGGAGATCACGTCGGCGAGCCGGCGCGGGTCGCTCGCGGTCTCCTCGGTGCTCCAACCGGCCGGTCGGCGGGCGCGGTGCGCGGCCAGCCGGGCCGCCCATTCCGCGTCGTCGTCACCAGCGGCAGTGGCCACGTACCGCACCGTGGCCGCGTCAGCCACCAGGGACTCGGCGAACTCCGACTTGCCGGAGCGGATGCCGCCCAGCACCAGGACCCGGTTCCACCCGTCGAGGGACATGCTCGTACCTTACGACCAGCCGACCGACGCGGGCATCGCAGGTGCGCCGCGCCGTCCGAGGCCGCTCACCGCTCGCCGGGAGGCTGGTAGAAGTAGTCGTTCGGGTTGACGTCGGCAGGCTTGGTGTCCTCCTGCCAGGCCCCCTCACCCGGGCGCGCGACCAGGGCGTCGATCAGTGCCTCCCGGTCCATCTCGCGCGCACCCTCGATGCCACCGCGTACCGCGATGTCCCGTAGCTCCGCGGTGTCCATCTTCGGTATCGGCTTGGTCATCGCCCCTCCTGTGCCGCTTCGGTTGCCAGCGGCATACCCGGCGGTGAGCAGGTGAACCGCCCCGACCTGGCGTCGCCGGAGCCACGCCGGGGCGCGTGCCGTCAACCGCCCGATGCCCGTGACAAGGTCGACTCATCCACGGGCGACTACGCTGGCACGGGACATCAGCGGTGAGGGGAGACGCGCACATGGCGTGGAGCTGGCGGTACGAGGGCGCGAACGGCGAGTCGGTCGAAGGGCCCGCCGAGTCGTTCGGCAGCCAGGCGGACGCCGAGTCCTGGATCGGCCAGACCTGGCGCGAGCTCGCGGCGTCCGGCGTCACATCGGTCACGCTCGTCGAGGACGACCGGGTGGAGTACCGGATGAGCCTGCTGCCCGTGGCCGAGTGATGGGCCCCCGGGACGCCGAGCCGCTGGTGCTCGGGGTGCCCCGGGCGGCCTTCCGGCCCAGCCCCATCTTCCTCGCCCTGGTCGCCCTGCTGATCACCTGCGGCGTGCTGACCTGGCACGGCATCGGCAACGTCCGGCTCGCCGTCTTCGGGTTCGTGGTGACCGGCTGGGTGGTCTCGCTCTGCCTGCACGAGTACGCGCACGCGCTGGTGGCCTACCGGTTCGGCGATCGTGGGGTGGCCCACCGCGGCTACCTGACGCTGAACCCGCTCAAGTACAGCCACCCGCTGCTGTCGATCGCGCTGCCGGTGGTGGTGGTGCTGCTCGGCGGCATCGGCCTGCCCGGCGGTGCGGTCTGGGTGGATCGGCACGTGATCGCGGGCCGACTGCGGCACACCCTGGTCAGCCTCGCCGGCCCCGCCACCAACGTGGTGTTCGCCCTGGTGCTGGTGGCGGTGCTGCGCCTCGGCGCACCCGGGGGCGGCCCGGTGGAGTTCTGGGCGGCGGTGGCCCTGCTCGGCTTCCTCCAGCTGACCGCGAGCGTGCTCAACCTGCTGCCGGTGCCCGGTCTGGACGGCGGCAACATGATCCAGCCGTGGCTGAACCCGCAGTGGCGGCGGATGTACGACCTGTTCGCCCCGTACGGTTTCATTCTGCTTTTCGCGCTGCTGTGGAACCCGCGCATCGGTGGGTGGTTCTTCTCGGCGGTCTTCGCGGTCGCCGACTTCCTCGGCCTGCCGCCGTGGCTCTACGCCACCGGCCTGGAGCTGGTCCGCTTCTGGAGCTAACTCCGATGTGACCGTGACCGGGCCGGTCGACCTGACAGGTCGACCGGCCCGGAATCGTTCAGGGCCGCTCGGCCGGGGATTCGGTGCGGGCGGGGTCCCGTTCGGTCACCGGCTCGACGATCTCGTCGATGGCCTTGAGCAGGCCGGCGTCGAGCTTGACGCCCGCCGCCTTGACGTTGTCGTGCACCTGCTCGGGGCGGGACGCGCCGATGATGGCCGAGGAGACGTTCGGGTTCTGCAACACCCACGCGATGGCGAGCTGAGCCATGCTCAATCCGGCCTGGTCGGCCAGCGGGCGCAGCTGCTGGACGCGGGTCAGCACGTCGTCGGTCAGGAACTTGGCGATGAAGTTCGCGCCCGACTTCTCGTCGGTGGCCCGGGAACCGGCGGGCGGCGGCTGACCGGGGAGGTACTTGCCGCTCAGCACGCCCTGCGCCATCGGCGACCAGACGATCTGCCCGACGCCCAGCTCCTCGCTGGTGGGCACGACCTCGCTCTCGATGACCCGCCAGAGCATCGAGTACTGCGGCTGGTTGGAGACCAGCGGGATGCGCAGCTCGCGGGCCAGCGCGTGGGCCTCGCGGATCTGGGACGCCTTCCACTCGGAGACGCCGATGTAGTGCGCCTTGCCGGAGTGCACGACGTCGGCGAACGCCTCCATCGTCTCCTCGAGCGGGGTGTGATAGTCGTACCGGTGGGCCTGGTAGAGGTCCACGTAGTCGGTCCGCAGCCGGCGCAACGAACCGTTGATCGACTCCATGATGTGCTTGCGGGACAGGCCCCGGTCGTTGCGGCCCGGGCCGGTGGGCCAGTACACCTTGGTGAAGATCTCCAGGCCTTCCCGCCGTTCGCCTTCCAGCGCCCGACCGAGCACGTCCTCGGCCCGGGTGCCGGCGTAGACGTCGGCGGTGTCGAAGGTGGTGATGCCGGCGTCCAGGGCGGCTCGGACGCAGGCGAACGCCGCGTCCTCCTCGACCTGCGAGCCATGGGTGATCCAGTTGCCGTACGAGATCTCGCTGACCATCAGGCCGGAACGGCCCAGGTGTCGGAATTCCATTCCCTGAGCCTAGTCCGCACCCCCACCCTCCGCTCTCCCTCCACTTCTGAGGTTGATCAAGAGGTTTCCGTCACCGAAGCCCGCATGACACGACGCAAACCTCTTGATCGACTTTGCCCCGGGATGGGGTCAGAGGAGGGGGGTGGTGTCGGTCAGGAGGGATTCGATCTGGGTGATGACGTCGTTCGGGTGGGAGAAGACCGGGTCGATGAGGGGGGCGCCGCGGCGGTCGAGGGCGCCCCAGCGGCCGATGCCGTTGGTGGCGAGGAAGGCCACCGGGTGGATGAGCAGCGCAGGGTGTGCGGGTGCGACGATCACCTGGCCGGTCCGGTCCACCACGCCCTTGCGTCCGGCCAGGTCCACGACGGCCAGGCCCTCGTCGGTGAAGCCGTCGACGTACCGGCCGTCGGCCAGCCTGGTGTGGAACCCGTGGTAGCGGGTCGGCACCACGATCTGACCGGCCGCGTCGACCGCACCCCAGCCCTCCCGGCGTACGGCCGCCACCCCCTTGCGGAACGGCCGCACGTCGCCGAAGCCCGGCGGTACGGCCACCTCACCCGTGGTGTTCACGGCGAGCCAACCGCTGTCGTCGCGTACCACCCAGGCCAGGCCGTCGGAGAACGGCTGGGCGGCGAGGTACGTCGGCCCGACCACGACCTCACCGGTCAGGCCGATCAACGACCAGCGGTCCGACTCCGGGCCACGCACCCAGGCCAGACCGTCGGAGAACGGCTGCGCCTCGGTGTAGCGCGCCGGCACGACCATGTCACCGGCGGCGTCCGCGTAACCCCACAGACCCTGACCACCGTCGCGGGCAGGCACCGGACTGCGGTCGCGGTCCAACACCTCGTCCCACCCCCGGGGGTACGGCCCGAAGCCACGTTCCGCGGCGCGTGCCGCCACCGCGTCCAGCCCGATCCGTACCCGGGCGAGCAGTTCGGCGTCACCCTCGCCGCGCAGGTCGAGAGCCCGTTCGAAGTGGTGACACGCCTCCATCAACCGGCCCTGGTCGTAGCAGGACCGCGCCGCGTGTTCGTGCAGGGCCGCCCGCAACCGGTCCGGCAACTCGGCCGAGTTCGCCTCCGCGAACAACCGGTCGGCCTCGGTGAAGTCACCACGCCAGCGCAGCACATGCGCCAACCGTGCCTGGGCCAGCGCAACCCGACGCAACTCCCCGGTCGCCTCGGCGTAGGTCAGGGCCATCCGCCCGTCGTCCAGCGCGTCGTCGAGGTCGCCGAGCACCCGGGAAGCCACCGCCCGCAGGCTCAGCAGTCGGGCTCGGGAGCGGTTGTCGAGGGCCGAGGCGAGCTTGTCGGTCAACCGCTGCCGTACCGTCCGCAGCTCCTCCGGGTCGTCCACGACCTCGCGAAGGTCCTCCGGGTCCAACCGCCAGCGGTAACTGGCCAGCACCTGTTCAGGATCGGCCGGCGGCTCCGGCTCCTCGTCCACCGCCACCGCATCCTCAACCGGCGGCGCGGAGACCGGGGCGAGTACTTCCTCTGCTGGTGGCGCGGAGACCGGGGTGAGCGGTTGGTCTGCTGGCAGCGCGGAGGTCGGGGCGAGGGCTTCGTTTGCTGGTGGTGCGGAGCTGGGGGTGAGCGTTTCGTCAGCTGGTGGCGCGGAGATCGGGGCCAGCGCTTGGTCTGATGGCGGCGCGGAGATCGGGGTGAGTGCTCGGTCTGCGGGTGGTGCGGAGGTCGGGGTGAGCGCTTCGTTTGCTGGTGGTGCGGAGACCGGTGCTGCCGCAACCGGCGGTGCCCAGTCCGGGCTGGCCGTCGCTGGCGGTGTGGAGTCCGGGCTGGCGGTGAGCGGCGGTATCGAGCCCGGGCTGGTGATGGCGGGAGGTGTCGAGTCCAGGCTGATGGTGAGCGGTGGTGTCGAGTCCAGGCCGGCGGGAATCGGTGACGTGAAGTCCGGGCTGGTGGCAGGTGGCGTGGAGTCCGGGCTGGCCGTAGCTGGCGATGCGAAGTCAGGGTCGGACGGGATCGGTGGTGCGGGGACCGGTGGTGCGGGCTGCGGTGGAATTGGCGGTGCAGACGTTGGCGCTGCCGTTGGCGTGGGTGTTGACGGCAGGGCAGCGTCTGGTGTCGGCATGGCCGGCGAAGCGGTCTCCTGCGGCGCGGAGGGCAGCCGCCCCGGTTCCGCCGTGGCCGGGGAAAGAGTGTCCGGGGTGGACGTGACCGGCGGTGCGGAGACCGGAGCTGTGGACGGTGGCGTGAGTTCCAGGCTGGCCGGCGGTGCGGAGATCGGCGTCTGCCATGGCGGTGCGGACGTGACTGGCGGTGCCGAGACCGGTGTCTGCCATGGCGGTGCGGAGACTGGCGTCTGCCATGGCGGTGCTGGCGTCGGATCGGCCGGTGGTGCGGAGACCGGCCGTGCGGTGGGTGGCGGTGCGGTGGTCCCGTGGCTTGGTGGCGCGGAGGTCGGCGAGAGGGACGACGTCTGGTGGGACGTCGCCGCGAGAGGCGGTACCGGGTCCGGTTCGCTGGCGAGCGATGGTGCCGAGACCGGCCGGGTGTTCTCCGTGTCGTCGGGCCAGCTCACCGGCTCTGATCCGCCGACTGCCGCAGCGCTGCCGGGCGACTCGTCGAACCGGGCGGGAGTCTCACGCTCGGTCGGGACTGGCTCCTTGCGCCCGGAGGTGGGGGCCGGGCTGGGCGCGGGCGACCCGAACCACGCCTGCGGTCCGTCGGACGGCGGGCTGACCCGTGGCGAGGTCTCCGGTGCCGGTGGGACATACCGGGTGGGTGGCGGAGGCGTCGCGGTGAATCCAGGACCGGCGACCGGCGGTGCGGCCGGGACGCCGGACGTCGGCGGACCCGAGACCGGCGACGGCATCGGCGGCGTGGCGACCGACCCGTAGGCGGGCGGCGTGGAAACGGGCCGGTGAACAGGCGGCCCTGCAGCCGGGGGCCCAGCGGTCGGGGGTGCGGAGACGGGTCGGTGGGTTGGCGGCGCGGTGGCCGGGGGTGCGGAGACGGGTCGGTGGGTGGGCGGTGTGGTGGTCGGGGGTGCTGACACGACCACGGGGGTCGGGACCGGCGGTGGAGTGGCCACCACCGGCTGGTCGTGCAGCGGCGCGGGTCGCACCTGGTGTTCGTGCAGTGGTGCCGGGCGTACCTCGTGCTGGTGCAGCGGTGCGGGTCGTACCGTCTCCCCACCCCCTGCCCGGTCGGCCCCCGAGGCGGCGGGCCGCTCGTGGCTCGACCCCGGACGTTCCGGTCGCTCCTGGCTCGGTCCGGGTCGCTCCGGCCGTGCCTGGCTCGGTCCGGGTCGCTCCGGCCGTGCCTGGCTCGGTCCGTGGCGCTCGGGTGCCTCGTGGATCGGCCGGGAACGGTCCGGCCAGGGCTGGTCGGCGCGGTGCGGGTGCTGGTCGGGCCGGTGTTGGTCGGAGCGCGGGGCCCTGGGACGGTCCGACACCGGGCCTGCGCCCTCGGGCCAGTCGCGTGCCACTGCCGGGACTGAAGGCCGATCGCGGTGCGGGTCGACGGCGCCCGGCCGATCGCGGTGCGGGTCGACAGTGCCGGGCCGGTCGCGGTGGGGGTGGATGGGGTCTGGCTGGCCCTGGTGCGGGGCGGGGGAGACCGGGCGGGCACGCCCGGCGGCCGGGGAGACGGGCTGCTCGGGCACCACCGACAGGTGACGGCGGGGCGGGTCGTGGTCGGGGGCGGGCGAGACGGGCCGGTCGGCGTCGGGCCGTTGCGCGGCCGGCCGGTCCAGGTGGCGCTCCGACCCGGGACGGTCGGGGGCGGCGGGTCGCCGGTCCTCGCGTCCGGGGCGGTCGCCGGTTTCGGGTACGACAGGACGCTGGTACTCCCGGTGGTCCCGACCGGCGCTCGGGCGCAGCGGTCCCGGCTCGGGCCAGGGGAGGCCGCGGCGCGGCGGTTCGGCGTACCGCTGGGGGTCTCGGACAGCCGGCTCGGTGCGGGAGCGCTCCGGCGACCAGTCGGGGCGGGCCTGCTCGTCGTGCGGGCGACGGGCCGGCTCGTCGTCGACGTAACCGTCGGGGTACGGGGCAGCATCGGGGTCACCGACGGTGAACTGCTCCCGGTAGCCGTCCACCCGCGGCCCGTCGTCGTAGCTGGGCTGACCGGGATGGCTGCTCCACTGGTAGCGGGGACGCCGCGAGTCGTCTCCGGGGGAGCGGCGGTCGGCGTCCTCGACGGGCCGGTGCGTGGCGGGGCGGTGGGGTTCCCGGCCCGGCTCGGGCGCCCAACCGCGCTCCGGTCGCCCGGCCGGCGACCCGGGCGCGCCACGCCGGTACGGATCGCCGTCGGTCGGCTCGGGTCGGCGTGGGCGTTGGGCGTGCCGGTCGGCATCGCGGTCGCGCCACTGCGGATCGTGGTGCGGATAGCGGTCGGGCTCACGCCGGTCGGGCCCACGTGGATCAGGCTCACGCCGGTCGGGCCCACGTGGGTCGGGCTGGCGGCGGTCGGGCTCACCTCGGTCGGGTTGACGGCGCGCGTACCGGTCGGGGGCGCGTCGCTCGGGCGGCTCGAAGCCGCCACGGTCCCGGCGATCCCGGTGCGGCGGGTACCCGTCGACGTCGGGCTGGGCGTACCGCTCACCGGCGCGCTGGTCTCGCTGGGCCGGCGCGCCGGTGACACCGGTCGCCTGTGGACCGGCGTCGGACCAGGTGACACCGTCGCGTCCGCGTACCGGCTCGACGGGCGGTGACCACCGGCCGTCCGCCCGCCCCGGCTGGTTGCCCGGATACGGGGACTGGTCGTACGGGCGTCCGCCGTTGCCGCCGTCGGGACGCCGCTGAGCAGGCCCGTCCTGGCGGCCCGGCCAGCCGTCCGGCTCGTCGTTCCAGGAACGACCCACGTACGTGCCGTCGGGCCGGGTGGGTGCCAGCGGTGGCACCTCGGCCCGGCCGACCGCGCTCGCCCGACCCCACGCCCGTGGCTGCTGATGGTCCTGACCGTCGTCGCCTGGGTAGCGCTGGCCCGGGAACTGGGGCTGCCATTCGGTCGTCGGCTCGACGACCCAGGACGGCTCGGCGGGATCGTGCCACCGGTCGGCGTAGCCGCGACTCATCCGCCGGACCTGTCGTGCCGCCCAGGACGTGGGCGGCGGGTCGGGTGACGCTGCGGGACGACCGGGCCGGGCAGCCCGGACTCGGCCATGCCGAGCCCGCGGACCGGCGTCCGCTCGCTCACGGCCGCGCCCCGATGGTCGGCTCGCGTCCGCTCGCTCACGGCGAATGTCACCTCGTCGGAAATGGTCGCTGGGCACCCGCCCGGAATCGGCCAAACTCGCTCGTCCCGGCACCGAATGGCTGCGCAAGGAGGGTAGCGGCGTGGGCTCGGTCGACGCCACTGTGGCACTCGCGACGGACCCAAACGTTATCCAGTTGATCCGGACATTTGGGTCTTTGGTCGAATCGGACTTCCGGCGACGAACCCGGCGGGCTGCGTACGCCGTCCGGTCGCCGGCCCCCGCCGGGCGCGACTCAGGAATGCTCCATGATCAGTACGAAGAAGGTGCCCGGTTCGAGGGCCTCGTACCGGTGCGGCGCGTCACCGGCGAAGGTGGCGTAGTCGCCCGGGCCGAGTTCCACCTGCTCGTGTTCCGGACCACAGCGCATCCGGCCGTTCCCCACCACCAGGTGTTCGACGGTGCGTGGCGTGTGTGGCTCCGCGTTGCGGATCCGCCCCGGCTCCAACTCGATCAGGTAGACGTCCCGGCGGGCGTGCGCGGTGCCGGCGGTCAACAGGGTGCCGGTGAAGTCGGCGTGCTCGGAGCGCACCCGGGGGCCGTCGCCGGCCCGGATCACCCGTACCGAGTTCGCCGGTGGCTCGACCAGCCGGCTGAACGGTATGTCGAGCGCCACACACAGGGCCCAGAGCGTCTCCATGCTCGGGTTGCCCAGGCCGGCCTCGAGTTGCGACAGGGTGGACTTGGCGATCCCCGCCCGGCGGGCGAGTTCGGTCAACGAGATGCCGACGCGCTGCCTTTCCTGGCGGAGAGCAGCGGCGATGGTGGCCAGCGGGGGCGAAGGATCCGGGGGCATTGTTCGCTCCGTCGTGCACATTGTTCTATTTGACGAACATGAAGGGCCTGTTCATCATGATGAACCATGCGTACGCCAGAACGAACAGCGGGTGCCGGCATGCTCCGCGACGTCGCCGCCATCGGCGCGGCGATAGTGGCCGTCGGCGCCTCGTTCGGTGCGGTGGCGGTCGCCGCGGGGCTGCCCGTCTGGGCCGTCATCGCCATGTCCCTGTTCGTCTACGCGGGCGGCGCGCAGTTCATGGCGGTCGGGCTGGCGGCTGCCGGTAACCCGATGGCCGCCGTGCTGGCCGGACTGCTGCTCAACGCCCGACACCTGCCGTTCGGGCTGACCCTCGGCGACAGCCTCGGTCGCCGGCTCTGGCAACGACTGCTCGGCAGCCACCTGATGACCGACGAGGCGACCGCCTTCGCGCTCGCCCGTCCGGCCGGTGAGGTGCGACACCGCGCGTTCTGGCTGGCCGGCACGCTGCTCTTCGTGGCCTGGAACGCCGGCACGGTGCTCGGCGTACTGGCCGGTGGGGTGGCCGGAGACCCGGCCACGCTCGGGCTGGACGCCGCCTTCCCCGCCGGGCTGATCGCCCTGCTGCTGCCCACCCTGCGCGACCCGGACACCCGACGGGCGGCGCTGGGTGGCGCGGCGCTGGCGGTGCTGACCACGCCGGTGCTGCCGGCCGGTCTGCCGGTGCTGCTGGCGCTGGCCGGGCCGGCGTTGCTGGCCGTACACCGGCTCAGGCGGCCACCGGCGGCCCCGACCGCGCAGGTCGTCGAGCCTGCGGACGAGGCTCACGCGGTGCCGGCCGGCCGGAGGGAGTCGTCGTGCTGATCGCGGTGATCGTGGCGCTGGCCGTCGGGACGTACGCCTTCCGGGTTTCCGGGGTGCTGCTGCGCGACCGACTCGACCTGCCGACGTGGGCGCGGCAACTGCTGCCGGTCGCCGCGGCGGCCCTGCTGGCGGCGTTGGCGGCGACCGCGGCGTTGACCGAGGGCACCGGGTTCGCCGGCTGGGCCCGGCCGACCGGGGTGCTGGTGGGCGTGGTGCTGGCGTGGCGACGAGCGCCGTTCGTGCTCGTGGTCGTCGCCGCCGCCGGCACCACGGCGCTGCTGCGCCTGCTCGGCGTGCCCTGAGCTGCTCAGACGGGGTCGCCGATGGCGACCTTGGGCTCCGGGGTACGCAGCTTCCGGAAGGTGATCGCCCGCATGATCGCGTAGAGGTACAGCGAACCCATCCGCTGGGTGGACTGCGGGAAGCGGGTCCGGACCAGCTTCTTGATCTTGCGAGAGATCAGCACCGAGTCGATCACCACGCCGATGGCCAGGGCACCCCACAACAGGTTGGAGGCCAGCCGGACCGCCGGGGGCATCGCCTGGTTCGAGCCGATCAGCACGATCAGCGCACCACCGAAGAACCAGGTGCCGACGGTACGCCGGGCGTCGACCACGTTGCGGGCGAGCAGTCGCTCGGGACCCCGGTCGCGGGGGCCACCCTCACGCCGGAACTCCGCGGCCGCCTCGGCCCGCCGCTGCCGCCGGAGAGCCTTCGCCTCCTCCTTGCTCAGCGGCTTGGTCGTGCCCGGTGGGCGACGGCCACTGGTGGGGCGCTTCGGCGTCTCACGTCCCTTGCTCGGGGTGTAACCACGCGGACGGTTGGCCTCGGCCTCCTCCTCGGCCGGGGTCAGCGGCTCGGTGGCGGGGTCGGCGAGGTCGGCGGACTTGCGACGAAACAGCGACGGCACGCGGCAAGGGTAGCCAACGCCACGTGGCCGTTGCACATCGCGGGTGTGACGGCCACGTGGCGGACAACTGGTGGTGTGGCCGGGATTACGGCCGCTCGACGTGCGCGCCGAGGTCGGCGAGCTTGGCCTCGAAGTCCTCGTAGCCCCGGTTGATCAGGTCTACGCCGTACACCCGGGAGGTGCCCTCGGCGGCCAGCGCCGCGATCAGGTGGCTGAAGCCGGCCCGCAGGTCGGGGATGACCAGGTCGGCGGCGTGCAGCTTGCTCGGCCCGGCGATCACCGCCGAGTGCTTGAAGTTGCGTCGGCCGAAGCGGCACGGGGTGCCGCCAAGGCAGTCCCGGTAGACCTGGATGTTGGCACCCATCGAGTTGAGCGCCTCGGTGTAGCCCAGCCGCTGCTCGTAGACCGTCTCGTGCACGATCGACAGGCCCCGGGCCTGGGTCAGCGCCACCACCAGCGGCTGCTGCCAGTCGGTCATGAAGCCCGGGTGCACGTCGGTCTCCAGCGCGGTGGCCTGGAGCTCGCCGCCCGGGTGCCAGAAGCGGATGCCGCCCTCCTGGCCCGGCTGCCCCGGGCGCGGGGGCCGGGTGTCGGTGACCTCGTACTCGCCGCCGATCGAGCGGAACACGTTCAGGAAGGTCATCATGTCGGCCTGCTCGGCGCCGAGCACCTCCACGTGACCGCGGGTGGCCAGTGCCGCCGCCGCCCAGCTCGCCGCCTCGATCCGATCCGGAATCGGCCGGTGGGTGTAGCCGTGCAGTTTCGGCACGCCCTGGATCTCGATCACCCGGTCGGTGTGCACCTTGATGATCGCGCCCATCTTCTGAAGCACGCAGATCAGGTCGATGATCTCCGGCTCCACGGCGGCGTTGCGCAGCTCGGTGACGCCCTCGGCCATCACCGCGGTGAGCAGCACCTGCTCGGTCGCGCCCACACTCGGGTAGGGCAGCGCGAACTTGGTGCCGTGCAGGCCGTTCGGCGCGGACAGGTGCAGCCCTTCCGGGGTCTTCTCGACCGTCGCACCGAACTCGCGCAGCGCCTGGAGGTGGAAGTCGATCGGCCGGGGCCCGATGTGGCAGCCGCCCAGGTCCGGTATGAAGGCGTGCCCGAGACGGTGCAGCAGCGGCCCGCAGAACAGGATCGGGATCCGGCTGGAGCCGGCGTGCACGTTGATCTGGTCGGTGCTGGCGCTCTCCACGTTCGCCGGGTCGAAGACCAGCTCGCCGTCCTCGACGCCGTCGCTGACCTTGACACCGTGCAGGCCGAGCAGCCCTCGGACAACCTCCACATCACGGATCTTGGGTACGTCGAAGAGCCGGCTCGGGCTGTCGCCGAGCAGGGCGGCGACCATTGCCTTGGAAACCAGGTTCTTCGCACCACGCACGCGGATCCGCCCCTGTAGCGGGGTGCCTCCGTGTACGACCAGAACGTCGTCGGTCAACGCAACCTCCAGCGCGTGCGTGCTGCCGTTTCGATGTGGGGACACCACCGGTCGCTACCCGGGAAGCGGTCGCGCTCAAACGCACGCGCCGCGGGTGCCATCGCCCGGCAGCATAGCCCTCCGTGATGAGAATGGATTCGGTCACACCGCATTGGAGGGCATTTATCGGTGATCCGGCACTTTCGCGTACGAGTGTTGTTACCGAGAGTGATTACTCTCCCGGTCAAGCGCCGGGCAGCGCGAGCATCTGATCCAGGGCCACCCGGGCGTGGTGCGCGGTGTCGGCGTCGACGGTGATCTGGTTGACCACCCGGCCCGCCACCAGCTCCTCCAGGGCCCAGACCAGGTGCGGCAGATCGATGCGGTTCATCGTCGAGCAGTAGCAGACCGCCCGGTCGAGGAACATGATCTGCTTGTCCGGGTGGGCCAGCGCGAGCCGGCGTACCAGATTCAGTTCGGTGCCGATCGCCCACGCGGAACCGGCCGGCGCCGCCTCGATGGTCCGGATGATGTACTCGGTCGAACCCACCAGATCGGCGGCGTTGACCACCTCGTGCCGGCATTCCGGGTGCACCAGCACATTGACCCCGGGCACCCGCTCCCGGACGTCGTTCACACTGTCCAGGGTGAATCGCCCGTGCACCGAACAGTGCCCGCGCCAGAGGATCATGCGGGCGTCGCGCAACTGCTCGGGGGTGAGCCCGCCGCCCGGCTTGTGCGGGTCGTAGAGCACGCAGTCGTCCAGCGAGAAGCCCATCTCCAGCACCGCCGTGTTGCGGCCCAGGTGCTGGTCGGGCAGGAAGAGCACCTTCTCACCCTGCTGGTAGGCCCACTCCAGGGCCCGCTTCGCGTTCGACGAGGTGCAGACCACCCCGCCGTTGCGGCCGACAAAACCCTTGATGTCGGCCGAGGAGTTCATGTAGGTGACCGGCACGGTCTGTGCCGCGATGCCCAACTCGGTGAGCACGTCCCAGGCGTTCTCGACCTGCGGCAGCGCCGCCATGTCCGCCATCGAGCAGCCGGCCGCCAGGTCGGGCAGGACGACCCGCTGCGTGTCGGAGGTGAGGATGTCGGCGCTCTCGGCCATGAAGTGCACACCGCAGAAGACGATGTACTCGGCATCCGGCCGGGCGGCGGCCTCGCGGGCCAGCTTGAACGAGTCGCCGGTCACGTCGGCGAACTGGATCACCTCGTCGCGCTGGTAGTGGTGGCCCAGCACGAAGACCTTGTCGCCGAGGGCGGCCTTCGCCGCTCTGGCCCGGGCCACCAGGTCGGGGTCGCTCGGCGCCGGCAGGTCACCCGGACACTCCACGCCACGTTCGGTGGCGGGGTCGCTGCCGCGGCCGAGGAGCAGCAACGCAGTGGCGGTGTTTGAGGGCTCAACCCAGGTCGACGTCACGCCCTCCATGGTCCCACAGCGGGGCACGTGCGCCGCCCTCGCCGCTGTGGGCTGCCACACTGCCAGGCATGCGCGTACTGCTCTGTCCGGACAAGTTCGCCGGCACGTTGTCGGCACCCCAGGTGGCCGCCGCCGTGGCCGACGGCTGGCGGGAGATCGCCCCCGACGACGATCTGCTGGTCAGGCCGTTGGCTGACGGGGGACCCGGGTTCATCGACGTGCTCGCCGCGGCGCTGCCCGGCCGGCGGATCCCGGTGGCCACCGTCGACCCGCTGGGCCGTCCGGTTCCCGGTGAGATCCTGCTCACCGACGACGGGGCGACCGCCTGGCTGGAGAGCGCGCAGGCGTGCGGGCTGCACCTGCTCGACGCGGGCGAGCGCGACCCGAGGACCACTACCTCGTACGGGCTGGGGCTGCTGATCACGGCCGCGGTGGAGGCCGGTGCCCGCACGGTGGTGGTCGGGCTGGGCGGTTCGGCGACCAACGACGGCGGCGCGGGGATGCTGGCCGCGCTGGGCGCCGTCGCGCTGGACGACACCGGGACGGCCCTGCCGTACGGCGGCGCCGCGCTGACCGCCGTGGCCACCCTCGACGGGGCGCCCCGGCTGCGCGACGTACGGCTGATCGCCGCCACCGACGTCGACAACCCGCTGCTCGGCCTGCACGGGGCGAGCAACGTCTTCGGACCGCAGAAGGGTGCCGACCGGGCCGACGTGCTGCTGCTCGACGCCGCGCTGCAACGCTGGGCCGAGGTGCTCCAGCAGCAGGTGCCCGGCTGCCCCAGCGGCCTGGGTGCGCTGCCCGGCGGGGGTGCGGCCGGGGGCATCGGCGCGGCGTTGCTGGCCCTCGGTGGCCGCTGCGAGTCCGGGATCGGGCTGGTCAGCCGGGCCGTCGGCCTGAACGCCGTGCTCGACGGTGTCGACCTGGTCATCACCGGGGAGGGCAAGTTCGACCACCAGTCGCTGCGCGGCAAGGTGGTCGCGGGCGTCGCCGGGGCAGCGCGTGACCAGGGCGTACCGTGCGTCGTGCTGGCCGGCCAGGTGAGCACCGGACGGCGGGAGGCCGCCTCGGTCGGGGTGACCGAGGCGTACAGCCTGGTGGAACACTTCGGTGGGGAGGAGCGCGGCGGCCTGACCGCGGCCCTGGAACGCCCAGGGGAGGGGCTACGGGCGCTCGGTGCCCGATTGGCCCGCCAATGGAGCCGCTGACTGCTGCTGGAGGCCCCGGTTCGGCCGCTGGCTGCGGTCCTCGGCAGAGCGGCTGGTCACGCCATCGGGTGACGGGGCTGTCGGCGGCCTACAATCGAGAACTGGACCACTGTGGGAATCGCTGACCGGCGACTGATGTTGGCCAGGGGAAGACCACACCGAACGCGCGCAGGGAGAATTCCACGTGACCACGCCAGCGCAGACCGAGTCGACCGAGGCCAAGGCCCCCACGTCCGTCGTCCTCACCGACGTCGCGGCGCAGAAGGTCAAGGCCCTGATCGAGCAGGAAGGCCGCGACGACCTGCGGCTCCGGGTCGCCGTGCAGCCGGGCGGCTGCTCCGGCCTGCGATACCAGCTTTTCTTCGACGAGCGTTCCCTCGACGGTGACGTCGTCACCGACTACGACGGTGTCGAGGTAGTCGTCGACCGGATGAGTGCTCCGTACCTGACCGGCGCCACCATCGACTTCGCCGACCGGATCGACGCCCAGGGCTTCACCATCGACAACCCCAACGCGGGCAACTCCTGCGCCTGCGGTGACTCCTTCAGCTGATCACTCCACGACGAAGGGGACGGCCTCCGGCCGTCCCCTTCGTCGTCCCCACCAACGCTGCCCCCTGTTGATCAAGAGGTTTTGGTCGGATGTCGGCGGCTATCCGACCAAAACCTCTTGATCAACGGGACAGGAGGGGTGTGGGTGGATGGGTGTGGGGTGGCGGGTGGGGCGGTAGGCTGTTCGGGCTCTGTTATCGACCCTGAGGGCTGCCATGAAGATCGCCGTAACCGGCTCGATCGCTACCGATCACCTGATGAGCTTTCCGGGTCGGTTCGCTGACCAGTTGATCGCTGACCAGTTGCACCAGGTCTCGCTCTCCTTCCTGGTGGACGACCTGGTGCTGCGTCGCGGCGGGGTAGCGGCCAATATCGCGTTCGGCATGGGGCAGCTCGGGCTGCGTCCGGTGCTACTCGGCGCCGTCGGCGCCGACTTCGCCGACTACCGTTCCTGGCTGGAACGGCACGGGGTGGACTGTGACTCGGTGCACATCAGCGAGGTGGCCCACACCGCGCGTTTCGTCTGCACCACCGACACCGACATGTGCCAGATCGCCTCGTTCTACGCGGGCGCGATGAGCGAGGCCCGCAACATCGAGTTGCAGCCGGTCGCCGAGCGCCTCGGCGGGCTCGACCTGGTGCTGGTCGGCGCCAACGACCCGGAGGCGATGCTGCGCCACTCCGCGGAGTGCCGGGAGCGCGGTTACCCGTTCGCCGCCGACCCGTCGCAGCAGCTCGCCCGGATGGACGGCACGGACGTGGTCGGGCTGGTCGACGGCGCCGACTACCTGATGACCAACGACTACGAGAAGTCGCTGCTGCAGAGCAAGGCCGGGCTGAGCGACGATCAACTGCTGGACCGGGTCAAGATCCGGGTCACCACGCTGGGCAAGCGCGGGGTGGAGATCGTGGGGCGGGACATCGACCCGATCCACGTACCGATCGCCCGGGAGGCGCAGGCGGTCGACCCCACCGGGGTCGGTGACGGCTTCCGTGCCGGCTTCTTCACCGCGCTGTCCTGGGGCGTCGGGCTGGAGCGCGCCGCGCAGGTCGGCTCGCTGCTCGCCACGCTGGTGCTGGAGACCGTCGGCACCCAGGAGTACCAGGTACGGCGGGACCTGTTCGTCAAGCGCCTCGCCGAGTCGTACGGCGACGAGGCCGCCGACGAGATCCGCCCGCACCTGCTGCCCTGACCGTCACCGTTCGGTCTGGTCTCGTACTCATAGACTCCCGCCTGTGCGATTTCGACTCGCGACAGCTGGAGTAGTCGTTGTCGTCCTCGGTGCGGCGGCGGTGGCCGGGATGCGCTGGTCGACCGCCGGCGAGCCGGTCTGGGTCGCGGCACCGTCGGCGGCATCGACGGTGCTGCCCGAGGGCGCCAACTACGAGACGGTCGTCGACACCCGGGCCGCCTCGGTCTTCGACGATCTGCACAACGATCGCGGCGTTCCGCGGGTGCAGACCTACGCCATGCCGCCCGTCACCACCTGGGATCAGGTCCGGTCCGCAGTCGCCGGTCAGCTCGACGGATGGACAGAGGTCGGGGACTGCGTCGACACGGGCGAGCGGCAGGTCCAGTGCTCCTGGTCGGAACCGACCCGCTGGTGGCCCCGCCTGGTGCGGATCGTCTTCCTCCGGCCACCCGCGCCGGGTGCCGCCGATGCCCATGTCTGGCCGGACAACACCTTCCTGGTGATCGGCTCCGCCCGGGGCGCCAACCGCTGACGCCGGCCCGACGACCACCCTCGTCGAACACCGACGTGGGCGGGCCACCGGAACCGGCGAAGACGTACCGGACCAGCGACCCGTCGTCGGGCAACCGCCCGGACCGCCACGTTGCTGACGCGGCGGGTGGACGAGGGTCACTGTCGGCGGCGGACATGGTGGGCGGTGCCGGAGGTGCCGAGGAACTCCTGGTCACGCATCCGGCACCAGGCCGGAATGTCCACCGCCGCCGCCGGATCGTCGGCCAACACCCGCAGCACCGCGCCGACCGGAAGCGCCGGCAGCCGGCGGGCCAGCGCGATCACCGGCAGCGGGCAGCGCTGACCGAGACAGTCGAGGACCTCGTCGGGTTCGGCGATCACAGCCCGACCACCCCGGCCTGGGCCCGCAGGTCGGCGACGATGCCGGGCAGTTCGGCGAGGAACCGTTCCACGTCCGCCTCGGTGCTGCCGGAGTGCAGCGAGACCCGGACGTTGCCGTGCGAGAGCACACCCATCGCCTCCAGCACGTGCGACGGGCGCAGCGTCGAGGAGGTGCACGAGGAGCCCGACGAGACCGCGAAGCCACGCCGGTCCAACGCGTGCAGCAGCGCCTCGCCGTCGACGTACAGGCAGGAGAAGGTCACCAGGTGCGGCAACCGGTGCTCGGGATCACCGACCACCTCCACATCGGGCACCTCGGCGGCCACCCGGGCCCGGATCCGGTCCACCAGGGGCGTCAACCGGGCCGCCTCGGCCGCCGCGTCGGCCGCCGCCGCGCGCAGGCTCGCCGCCGCCGCGACCACCGCCGGCAGGTTCACCGTGCCGGGCGTACGCCCCGACTCACGCTCGTCGGCCGGCCAGGGCGACTCCCAGCGGGTGCCCTTGCGGACCACCAGCAGCCCCACGCCGGGCGGTCCACCCCACTTGCGGGCGCTCGCGGTCAGCACCGACCAGCCCGGCGGCACCGGCATCCGCCCCACCATCTGGGCGGCGTCGACGTACAGCGGCACCCCCGCGTCGGCGCAGACCGCCGCCGCTGCCTCCACCGGCTGGAGCGTGCCCACCTCGTGACTGGCCGCGATCAGGGCGGCCAGCGCCACCCCGGAGCCGGTGACCGCCGCCGACCAGGCGTCCAGATCCAGCCGGCCGAGCCGGTCGACCGGCACCTCGACGGCCGTACCACCACCGGCCGTGTGCTGCTGCGCCGCATGCAACACCGCGGAGTGTTCGATCGCCGAATGCACCAGCACGGCACCGGCACGTCGTCGCCCCCGCAGGCCGCCGAGCACGGCGGAGTGGGCTGCGGTCGTACCGCTGCTGGTGAAGGAGAGCTCGTCGGGGCGTACGCCCAGGGTTTGTGCGGCGGCCTCGCGCGCGGCGTCGAGCAACTGGCGCGCCCGCCGAGCGGAGGTGTAGAGCCGGTCGGGGTCGGCCCAACCGTCGTCGAGGGCGGCCAGCAGCGCCTGCCGCGCTACCGGGTGCAGCGGCGCGGCGGTGGCGGCGTCCAGGTAGACCGAGGATGGAATCACATCTACCCACGCTATCGCCCTGCACCGCGACAAGATCCCCCGTCGGGGGCGGACACTGACCCCAACCGGGTCGAGCCCGTCATGGTCGAGTAATCTGCGACCGTCGGTGACGCCTTTGCCGCTGGTGTGGCGGCTCCGCTCGGCGGAGCCGGCCAGATGAAGACACCGCGGCGCGCTAGGGAGGCAGGACCAGGTGGTCGCAAGGAGTTCGGAGGTACGGCCGACGGCCGTACGGCACAGCGCATCCCCGGGAGCTGGTGCTCGGCGGGGGCGTCGTGCCGGGCGTCTCGCCGGGCTCGGATTCGGTGGGGCGGCGCTGCTGGTCCTGCTCACGGGCTGTGACGTCGGCGCGGCGTTCGGGGGCTTCGGCTGGCCGCAGGGTGGCATCACCCCGGAGGCCCGGCGGATGTACGACCTGTGGATCGCCTCGTGCATCGCGGCGCTCGCGGTCGGTGTCTTCGTCTGGGGCCTGATCTTCTGGTGCGTGGTGCGGTACCGCAAGCGCGGCAACGAGCTGCCCGTGCAGACTCGCTACAACCTGCCGATGGAGTTCCTCTACACCATCGCGCCGGTGCTGATCGTCGCCGTGCTCTTCTACTACACCGCGATCGTGCAGACCGACGTGGTGAAGACGACCCGCAACCCCGACGTGACTGTCGAGGTGGTCGCCTTCAAGTGGAACTGGCAGTTCAACTACCGCGACGGCCAGGGCGTGGACGCCAACACCACCGCCTCGGTGCTGGGCACCAGCGAGGTCATCCCGATCCTGGTGCTGCCGAGCAACCGCTCCATCCGGTTCGAGGAGACCAGCAAGGACGTCATCCACTCGTTCTGGGTGCCGGAGATGCTGTTCAAGCGGGACGTCTTCCCCGGCAACATCCGCAACGTCTTCGAGGTCTCCTCGCTGGAGTCCGAGGGTGCGTACGTGGGCCGCTGCGCCGAACTGTGCGGCAGCTACCACGCCTTCATGAACTTCGAGCTGCGGGTCGTCTCGCCGGAGAACTTCGACCGCTTCCTGGCGGCCAAGCAGGACGGTGCCTCGACCCAGGATGCGTTGACCGCCATCGGCGAGGAGCCGTACGCGATCACCACCAAGCCGTTCGAGACGCGGCGTACCCAGGACAACTTCAACCAGGGCAGCGCGCCCGTCGGCGCGGGAAGCTGAGGCAACGGGCATGAAGACCGAGTGGCGCATCTTCCTGACCATTGCCTCGTTCCTGCTCTTCGCCGCCGTCCTGTACGGCGGCTGGACCTGGGCCGACTCCGACGGTCGCGTCGAGTGGATCGGCACGGTGGCCCTGCTGCTGTCGTTCCTGCTCTGCTCGATGTGCGGCGGCTTCTTCTGGTTCGTCTCGCGGCGCATCGACCTGCGTCCGGAGGACCGGCCGGACGGTGAGATCGCCGACGGCGCGGGCGAGATCGGCTTCTTCAGCCCCGGCAGCTACTGGCCGTTCGGGCTGGCGGCGGCCGCCACGATCGCCGGCCTGGGTCTGGTCTTCTGGCAGATGTGGCTGCTCGGCCTCGGTGCCGTCGCGGTCATCTTCGCCGCCTGCGGCCTGCTGTTCGAGTACTACACCGGCACCCGCCGCACCGCCGAACACTGACCCACCCACCCCCGACACCGCACGAAGGCCCGCCTCCTTCAGGAGGCGGGCCTTCGTGCATACGCCCCCGCGCTCCGGTCCGCATCCTCGCGCGTCTCGCCCCGTGCGCCCTCGCGCTGCGCGTCCACCCTGCGCGTCCCCGCCCTCGCGCGCCGCCGCCCGCCCCTGACCGTCGATCTTGCAGTTTTGGTCGCGCTTTTGTCAGCGTATGCGGCTTTTGCGGGGACGGAAAGTGCAAGATCGACGGGGAAAGGTGCTGTGGGGGAGAGGAGGGAGGGGAGGGGATGGAGGGGTTAGGCGGCGCGGCGGGTGGTGGGGAGGGGGTGGCGGAGGGGAGTGGGGGTGGGGGCGAGGAAGAGGGCGGTGCCGCAGCGGGTGCAGGCCAGTTCGGGGCAGGTGGGGCCGTGGCCGTCGAGGCAGGGTGGCACCTCGAACAGTTGTGGGCCCTCGCAGGTGTCGCAGTGCAGCTCGCGCTCGGCCATGAAGACTCCTCCTGCTGCTCGGCCCAGGTCGCGGCGGCGCTTGCCGGGCGGCGGGGGCACCGGGGTGGCCGTCGCAGCGAGGGACCGCTGCGTTCCGGCTCGACGGTGCGGGGCCGAGGGGCGATCGTGGGAATTACTCACCTGTAGTTTCCCACGCTGCTCCGACACTTCCGCCGCCACCACGACCTCGTCCCCGCTGTGCTGGCCCTCAGCTACGCCCGACCTCACCTGGGCTCGGCCGTCCTCACCTGAGCACGGCCGAGACCAGGTCACGGTCGGCGGGTTGGGGGTTGAGGGGTCAGGCGGTCTGGGTGGACTGGGCGACCTTGATCCAGTGGTCCAGGGTGCGGGCGGCGGCGCCGGAGTCGATCGACTCGGCGGCGCGGTCGAGGCCGGCGCGGAGCGCGGTGGTGAGGTCGCCGTCCAGCGGGCCCTGGGTGGCCAGCGCCGCGGCGGCGTTGACCAGGACGGCGTCGCGGACCGGGCCGGGCTCACCGGCGAGCAGGCGATGGGCCACCTGCGCGTTGTACGCGGCGTCGCCGCCCCGCAGGTCAGCGAGGGTGGCCCGGGGTACCCCGAGGTCGGTCGCGTCGACCAGGGCTTCCCTGACGGTGCCGCCCTGGGCGACCCAGAAGCGGGTCGGCGCGGCGGTGCTGAACTCGTCCAGGCCGTCCTCGCCGCGCATCACCAGCACCGAGTCGCCCCGGGCGGCGAACACGGCGGCCATCACCGGCGCCATGGTGGCGTCGAAGCAGCCGACCGCGCCGGCACGGGGGCGCGCCGGATTGGTCAGCGGGCCGAGGAAGTTGAACGCGGTCGGTACGCCCAGCTCCCGCCGGACCGGGCCGGCGTGGCGCATGCCGGGGTGGAACCGGGCGGCGAAGCAGAATCCGATGCCCGCCTCGGCCACACACCGGGCCACCTGTTCGGGGCCGAGATCCAGCGGTACGCCGAGGAACTCCAGCAGGTCGGCGGTGCCGCAGGAGGAGGAAGCGGCCCGGTTGCCGTGCTTGACGACGCGTACCCCGGCCCCGGCGACGACCAGGGCGGTCATGGTGGAGATGTTCACAGTGTGGGCGAGGTCTCCGCCGGTGCCGACCACGTCCAGCGCGCTGGCGCGTACCTGCTCGGGGAGGACGACCGGGACGGCGCGGCTGAGCATCGCCTCCACCAGACCGCCCAACTCCGCCGGTGTCTCGCCCTTGGCGCGCAGCGCCACGGCAAAGCCGGCGATCTGAGCCGGCGCCGCCGCGCCGGACATGATCTCGCCCATCGCCCAGGCGGTGTCGGCGGCGGAGAGTTCCTCCCCGCGCAGCAGCGCGGTGAGCAGGTGCGGCCAGGTCCGTTCGCCCATTGCGGGCCTCCCGAGCAGACGAGTGCGGGTGGGGACCGGCGCCGGCTCGTCCCGGCGCCGTGGCGGTGCCGGTGCGGAACGTCAGGCGGCGGGCGCGTGCGTCCGCAGCAGCTCGATCACGGTGGCGGCGGCGGTCACCGGGTCGAGCGGGTGGACCAGGGTGGCGTCGACCTCGGCGTACGCGGCGAGCCAGCGGTCAGCGGCCCGGGCGATCACCACACAGGTCAGGGGCGCCTCGTCGAAGTCGTCCTTGATCTGCCGGGCGATGCCGATGCCGCCACCGGGGGAGGCCTCGCCGTCGAGCAGCATCAGGTCGATCTCGTAGTCGTCGACCAGCCGGACGCACTCGGCGTAGGTGGACGCCTCGACGAACTCGATGCGCAGGTCGGCCGCGGGGCGGGTGCCGACGGCGAGCCGCATCCGGTCCCGTACCTGCGGGTCGTCGCTGTAGAGCAGGACGGTGCACAGACGATCGCTCATGCCGACACTCCGCTTCGCTTCCTGCCGCTCGCCACCGAGGATCGCGGCGTGCCGGATGACCCGCCCGCTGATGGCTTCGAGACGGCTTTCACCTCGTAGCTGCGTGGCCGATCGTACCGGTCGGTGTGCCCTGCGCCGCACGCCCCCCGTGACGGTCGGCGAGGTCAGCCGGTGGCCTCGGTGGCGCGCTGGCGGGCCTCCTGGCGGTCCAGTTCGCGGTCGACCCGGCGGGCCTCCCGTTCGGCGTGGCGCATCCACTGCACGACCAGGACGGCGAGCATGGTCACACTGACGAACTCGCCACCGGCCCACAGGATGCCGCCGGCGAGCACCTGGTCCTCCCGCGGATCGGCCCAGCTCAGGCCCAGGGAGGGGTACCAGTCGCCGCCGA
The DNA here is from genome assembly GCF_016774385.1 of Micromonospora fiedleri. Lineage (NCBI taxonomy): Bacteria > Bacillati > Actinomycetota > Actinomycetes > Micromonosporales > Micromonosporaceae > Micromonospora > Micromonospora fiedleri. The sequence goes on along the minus strand of NZ_JAETXL010000002.1, from coordinate 514,606 downwards.
AGAGGGTGCTGCTCTGCATGATGGTCAGCCCGAGCACGGTGTGGAACGGCACCGACAGCAGCATCAGCAGCGCCCGGGCGGGGTGCGGCCAGCGGCCCGGTAGCGGGTCCAGGCCGAGCAGCGGCCAGAAGAACACGCAGCCGGTCATGATGAAGTGCGCGTGCACCAGCTCGTGCGCCCAGCCGTGTTCCAGCGTGTAGCGGTACAGGTCGGTGAAGTAGAGCGCGAACGGGTTGACCACGAAGATGGCGAACGCCACCAGCGGGAAGCTGTAGATCCGGGCGATCCGGCTGTGCACCACCGCGAGCAGCCGCTTGCGCGGGCCGGGCGGCAGCGTCCGCAGGGCCAGGGTCACCGGTGCGCCCAACGCCAGGAAGATCGGCGAGATCATGGACAGCACCATGTGCTGGACCATGTGCACCGACAGCAGCGTGGTGTCGTACGCGCCCAGGCCGGTGAGGGTGACCGAGGCGATGCCGCCGAGGCCGGGCCCCAGGAAGAAGACCGTACGTGCGACCGGCCAGCGGTCGCCGCGTACCCGCAGGCGGTTCACTCCGTAGAGGTAGAGGCCGGCGGCGAGCACCAGGACGACGGCGAGCCAGTTGTCCAGCCGGGCCTCGGTGACCACTGTGGTCACCGAGAACGGCGGCAGGGCGCCCTCGGCCGCCAGCACCGAGGCGCCGCCGGGGCCGGGCAGGCCCGCCGTGAGCTGCGGCGCGGCCGGTGCGGCCAGGAAGATCGGATCGACGTGCAGCACGCCAATCAGCCTAGGTCAGGCGAACCGGACGGTACCGATCGGGCCATCTGTCCCCGGGTTTGGCCCCCCGCTGATCGCCGGCCGTGGTCAAGGGCAATAATGACCGCGTGACTGCGGCCCCAGCCATTGACAAGAGCCGGATCCACTCTCTGACGCGTCCCAACATGGTCAGCGTCGGGACGATCGTCTGGCTCTCCAGCGAACTCATGTTCTTCGCGGCGCTGTTCGCGATGTACTTCTCGATCCGCGCGGCGGCGCCGGAGCAGTGGGAGAAGCACACCGCGGTACTCAACGTCCCGTACGCGACGACCTTCACGTTGATCCTGGTGCTCTCCTCGATCACCTGCCAGATCGGCGTGTTCGCGGCGGAGCGAGGTGACGTGCACGCGCTGCGGCGCTGGTTCACGATCACCTTCGTGATGGGCCTGATCTTCGTGATGGGTCAGGCGAACGAGTACCGCGAGCTGGTGCACCACGGCATCAAGATCAACGAAGACGGTTACGGCTCGATGTTCTACCTCACCACCGGCTTCCACGGCCTGCACGTGATCGGTGGTCTGATCGCCTTCGTGATCTTCATGATCCGTACCACGATGGGCCGGTTCACCCCGGCGCAGGCCACCTCGGCGATCGTCGTGTCGTACTACTGGCACTTCGTCGATGTCGTGTGGATCGGGCTCTACGCCATGATCTACTGGCTCCAGTGATCTTGGCGCCCGCACGCCGTCGCTCCACCCCCTGAGACAGGTCCAACCGGTTAAGGACACAGCTCATGACTTCTGACAACGACCGCCGACGCGGTCTGCTCGCGCGGCTGCGCGGGCGGCCCGTGGCACGCAGCAGGGGCCGCCGCCGGCTGGGTGCCGCGGTCCGGCTGGTCGCCGCGTTGATGCTGGCCGGCGGCGCGTACACGCTTCTGGCTCCGAGTGCGTCGGCGCAGGACAACCCGCCGTTGAGCGGGGCCGCCGCCGACGGCAAGGCGCTGTTCGACGTGAGTTGTGTGACCTGCCACGGTCGCAACGCGCAGGGGGTCGAGGGGCGCGGGCCGAGCCTCATCGGCGTCGGCGCGGCCTCGGTCGAGTTCCAGGTCAGCACGGGCCGGATGCCCATGGCTCGGCAGGAGGCCCAGGCGCAGCGCAAGCCCGAGGTGTTCAGCCCCGACGAGATCGACCAGTTGGCCGCGTACATCCAGCAGTTGGGTGGCGGCCCGGTCGTGCCGGCCGGTGACAACCTGCACGCCGATGGCAACGTCGCGGTGGGCGGTGAGCTCTACCGGATCAACTGCTCGCAGTGCCACGCGTTCAGCGGCGGCGGCGGTGCCCTCTCCTCCGGCAAGTACGCGCCGAGCCTTTCGCCGGCCACCGACCGGCAGATCTACGCGGCGATGCTGAGCGGACCGCAGAACATGCCGGTGTTCGGCGACAACCAGATCACGCCGGAGCAGAAGGCGGACATCATCGCCTACATCCAGCAGTCGCTGAAGCACGACAGCGACCCGGGTGGCGTGTTCAACCTGGGCCGCTACGGACCGTCGACCGAGGGTGTGGCGATCTTCCTGGTCGGCATCGTCGCGCTGGTCTTCACCAGCCTGTGGATCGCAGGCAAGTCGTGACCGACCTGATCTCCCGAGTCAGTGCTGTGGTGCCGCCACGTGCCGGCGCCGAGCGGAGCGAGGTGGCGGCATGAGCACCCACACGGCCCACCCGGGCCACGAGCAGGTCGACGTGAACGACCCCCGGCTGAGCCAGTTCGACATCGTCCGTGAGGGCGCTCGCCGGGACGACATCGAGATCGTGCACTACGAGCCGCAGGTCATGCCGGGCAGCAAGGCCGAGCGCCGGCTGGTCCGTACGGTGGCCGCGATGTTCCTGCTCACCGGCCTGGCCGCGACGGCCTTCCTGGTGATCTACATCTGGTGGCCGTGGGAGTACGAGATGGGTCGCGGCGGCGACAAGCTCTACACCCCGCTGCTCGGCCTTACCCTCGGAGTCGCCCTGCTGGGCCTCGGCTTCGGCATCCTCACCTGGGGCAAGAAGTTGCTGCCCAAGGAGGTGTCGATCCAGGACCGGCACGAGGGCGCGGTGTCCGCCGACGACCAGCGGATCACCGGGCAGACCATGGCGTACATGGCCGACGAGCTGGGCGTGAAGCGCCGTCCGCTGCTCGGTGTCTCGCTGCTGGCCGGCCTGGCGCCGGTCGGTGCGGTCGCCGCGGCGCCGCTGGTGGGTGGGTTGATCTCCAACCCGCACAAGAACAACCAGATGATGGTCACCGGTTTCAGCCCGCAGGACGGGCAGAGGATCCGTCTGGTACGCGAGGACGGCCGGCCGATCCGACCGGCGGACATCAGCGCCGGTGGCCAGATCACCGTCTTCCCCGGCATCGAGCACGGCGTGAGCAACCTGCACGCCGACTCGCCCACCCTGCTGATCCACCTGCGCGAGGCCGACGCCGAGGAATCGCGCCGCAACAACGAGCGGGTGGGCCACGGCGGCTACATGTGGGGCAACTACGCCGCGTACTCGAAGATCTGCACGCACGCCGGCTGCCCCGCCAGCCTGTACGAGCAGCAGACCAACCGGCTGCTCTGCCCGTGCCACCAGTCGCAGTTCCTGATCACCGACAACGCGAAGCCCATCTTCGGTCCGGCCAGCCGGCGACTGCCGCAGTTGCCGATCGAAGTGGACGCTGAGGGCTACTTCGTGGCGAAGTCCGACTACACCGAAGCTGTCGGGCCCGACTTCTGGGAGCGGCCGTGAAGCGGCGCAAGTTTGACATGGCGGCGATGCCCGCCAAGACCGGCCGCGCCGTCGACGAGCGCTTCCAGGTAGCGACCCCGCTGCGCCGGCTGCTGAACAAGGTCTTCCCGGACCACTGGTCGTTCCTGCTGGGCGAGATCGCGCTCTTCTCGTTCATCGTCCTGCTGCTGACCGGTGTCTTCCTGACGTTCTTCTTCGAGCCGGCGATGACCGAGGTCATCTACAACGGCAGCTACGCCCCGCTGCGGGGCACGCCGATGTCGGCCGCGTACGCCTCGACCCTGGACATCTCGTTCGACGTCCGGGGTGGCCTGATCATGCGGCAGATGCACCACTGGTCCGCGCTGCTGTTCATGGCCGCGATCGTGGTGCACATGCTCCGGGTCTTCTTCACCGGCGCGTTCCGCAAGCCGCGGGAGACCAACTGGATCATCGGCTCGCTGCTGTTCTGGGTCGGCTTCCTGGCCGGCTTCACCGGCTATTCGCTGCCGGACGACGGCCTCTCCGGCACCGGTCTGCGGATCGCCTCGGCGATCATGCTCTCCATCCCGGTGATCGGGTCCTGGGTGACCTCCTCGGTCTTCAACGGCGAGTTCCCCGGCACGATCATCATCAGCCGGTTCTTCATCGCCCACGTGCTGCTCATCCCCGGCCTGCTGGTCGCGCTGATCAGCGTCCACCTCGGGTTGGTCTTCAAGCAGAAGCACACCCAGTGGCCGGGCCCGGGCCGGACCAACGGCAACGTCGTGGGCGAGCGGATGTTCCCCCGGTACGCGATCAAGCAGGGCGGCTTCTTCATGGTCGTCTTCGGCGTGATCGCGCTGATGGGCGGTCTGTTCCAGATCAACCCGGTCTGGCTGTTCGGCCCGTACGAGGCGTGGGTCGTCTCCGCGGCCAGCCAGCCCGACTGGTACGTCATGTTCCTGGACGGCTCGACCCGGTTGATGCCGGACTGGGAGATCTTCATCCCGATCGGCGACGGCTATGTGATTCCGCCGCTGTTCTGGCCGACAGTGGTGCTACCCGGCATCCTGGTCATGCTCTCCCTGTTCTATCCGTTCATGGAGGCTCGCTACCTGAAGGACTACCGGAGCCACAACCTGCTCCAGCGTCCCCGCGACGTCCCGTTCCGTACCGCCCTGGGCATGATGGCCATCACGTTCTACGTGATCCTGACGCTCACCGGTGCGAACGACGTCATCGCCGACAAGTTCCACATCAGCCTGAACGCGATGACCTGGGCCGGCCGGATCGGTCTGCTGGTCCTGCCGCCGATCGCGTACTACATCACCTACCGGATCTGCCTCGGCCTCCAGCAGCACGACCGGGAGGTGCTGGCCCACGGTGTGGAGACCGGCATCATCCGACGGCTGCCCGACGGCCGGTTCGTCGAGGTGCACCAGCCGCTCAGCTCGGGTGGTGAGCACGGCGAGCTGCCGTACGCCGGTTGGGTCGTGCCGAAGAAGATGAACCGGCTCGGGGCGCTCGGCCCGGCCATCCGGGGCTTCTTCTACCCGATCGAGAAGCCGGCCGAAGCGCCGGTCTCGCCGGGGCACCCGCCGGTCGAGCCCCGCGCCGAGCGGGAGGAGATCAGCAGCGGAGACAGCCGCGGCTGAGTCGACTCGCACAGTGGGACGTGGCGCCCGCCGGATCATTCCGGCGGGCGCCACGCCCTTTTCCCGCCCTTCGCCGCCCCGTCGGAGCTTCCCGCCCGTCACCGGATCGCAGGAATAACCCCGGTCAGCCGGGTATCCGTGCGGTCCAACGTCTCAACGGGGAGGAAGCATGTTGGGTATCAAACGCCTCGGCCTGCTGGCCGCACTGGTGCTGGTGGGTGTCGCACCCGCCGCAGCAGCGCAGGCGGCGGCGCAGCCGTCTGAGCAGGACACCCAGTACCTGCAAGCGATCCACCAGGTCAACCTCTACGAGGTGAAGGCCGGCGAGCTTGCGGAGAAGAAGGCCCAGGACCAGCAGGTCAAGGACCTGGCACAGATGATCGTCACCGATCACAAGGATCTCGACCAGCAGGTCAAGGACCTGGCCGGGCAGCTCAACGTCCAGTTGCCGAACGAGCCCACTCCTGATCAGCGGACGGCTCTCGACCAGCTGAACAACGCCAGTGGTGAGGAGTTCGACCGGCTCTGGGTGACCCAGGGTCTGGCCGGCCACCTGCAGGCCATCCAGGCCACCCAGACGGAGATCTCGCAGGGTACCGAGACCCAGGTGGTCCAGCTGGCGCAGACCGCTCTGCCGGTCCTGCAGGCGCACTACGACGCCCTGGTGCAGCTGGCTGAGCAACTCGGCATCCCGGTGCCGGAGGCCAGCGCGAGCGGCACGCCCAGCCCGGGCGGTACCGTCCCGGCTCCGGGTGGCACCACGCCGGCCCCGAGCGGCACCACGCCGGCTCCGGGTGGCACCTCCACCGAGGAGGCCCCGGCTCCGGGCAGCACCATCACCGAAAGCCCGGCGCCCCAGCAGAGCTGACCACCAGCACAACCAGCCGGCCCAGCCCACCAAGGCTGGGCCGGCTCTCACCCACCCCCACCCCTCTCACCCTCCCCGCGCCCTCGCGCGCTCTCCCTCCCCGCGCTCTCCCGCGCTCTCCCGTGCTCTCCCCGCCGATCTTGCACTTTTGGTCGGGGCATTCAGTAGCAAAAGGTGCAATTCGGCGACCGAAAGTGCAAGATCGGCGAGCTGGGGGCGGGGCGGGGCCGCGGCGGGACGGCGCGCGAGACAGGGCGGGTGGGGCGTGGCAGGGCAGAGGGCTCGGCAGGGCGTAGGCAGGGCAGAAGGGGGCGGGGTGTGGCGCGCCAGGGCGGGGTGCGGCGCGGTGAGGGCGTGTTGGGCGGGGTCAGTCGGCACCGGCTAGGCCGATGGCGAAGGCTTCTTCCAGGTCGTGGCGGGAGTAGGCGCGGAAGGCGATGTGGGACTCGGTGTTCAGTACGCCCGGCACCTTGGAGATGCTGCCCGCGATCACCCGGGCGATCTCGTCGAACTCGCGGACCCGGACCATGGCGATCAGATCCACGTGTCCCGCCACCGAGTAGACCTCGCTCACCCCGGGCAGGTTGGCCAGGGCCTCGGCCACCTCAGGAATCGCGTCGGTGGCGCAGTCGATCAGCACGATCGCGGTGATCACTGGAGGTTCTCCGTTCGTCGGTCTTCCCCGCCCATGCTAGGGCCCGCCGACGGAATCGGGGCTGCTGGGACGGTCAAAGCCCCGGGCTCCGAAACGGGTCAGGATGCGGGGACGGTCAGGTCTTCGTCGACTCGGATCACGTCGTGGAGATTCTCGTCCGCGTGGACGGTGGCGCCGGACCAGAGCACACAGCGGGTCACCGTGCCGCGTACGGTGGCGCCTGCGCCGATCACCGAGTGGTGGCAGTGGCCGGTGACCGTGGCGGTCGGATCGACCAGGCTGTCGTCGCCGGCGGCGTGCAGGTTGGCGGTGAGGTAGTCGGCGGGGGTGCCGGTGTCGTAGAAGGTGCCCGGGTAGGGGACCACGGTCAGGCGACCGGCGGCCTCGGCAGGGCGCCACACCGCTCGGACCAGGTCACCGAAGGTCGGTGGCAGTTCCCGGACCAGCCGCCAGGGCAGCAGCGAGAAGCCGGTGAAGAGGTGGCCGTCGAAGGTGCCCGGTGCTGTCGGGTCGGGTGCGGGCTGGCCGAGCAGGCGTACGGATTCGCCGTCCCAGTCGTGCAGCAGCGCGGCGATGTCGGGCCCGGGCGGTGACGTCGGGTCGGCGAGGTACGCGTCGGCGTTGCCGACCAGTACGCCTCGACCGGCGATCCAGTCTCGCAGGTTGCCGATCCCACCGGCGGTGCCGAGCGGAGCGCCCTGCTCCACCGAGAGGTGGGCTCGGGTGCCGACCTGCTCGACCACCTGGTCACCGAGGTAGCAGGCGTTGACAGCGACCTGCTGCGGCCCGGTCAGGCCGAGCCCGGCGAGCCGGGCCAGCGCGCGATCCAACAATGACACGTTGCCTACCGGGCAGAGCGCCTTGGGCAGCCGTTCGGTCAGCGGGCGCAGCCGGGTGCCCTCGCCGGCAGCGAGCACCACCGCGCAGAGTCCACCGTCGAGACGCGCCACGGCCCTCTCCCCGGGCCCGCCGGAGGTCGCTGCCACGCGGGCCGCCGGAGCCGCCGAGGATGCCGCAGCTGACGACGACGCCGATGCCGATGCCGATGCCGACGAGGATGTCGCAGCTGACGACGACGCCGATGCCGGCGAGGATGTCGGGTCGGGCGCGCTGGTCATGGCAGGGTGTCGGGTAGGGGTGGCGGGAACTGCCCGGCCAGTGGACCGATGTCGTAGTAGGCGAGCAGCCGCGCGGTGGGCCAGGTCAGCTTGGGCAGGTCGTCCAGCGGATGCCAGGCGGCCTCGAAGACCTCGGCCCCGTCCACGGTCAGCGTGGTGCTCGACGCGGGCACCTCGGCGGTGAAGACCACGTCCACCCAGCCTTTGGCGTGGACGACGGCGTTGGGGGTCGCCGGGGTCAACTGGGTGGGGGAGAGGCGTACGCCCGACTCCTCGTGCAGCTCGCGGGCCGCGCCCACGGCGGGGTTCTCGCCGCGTTGCAGCAGACCGGCCGGCAGCGACCAGCCTCGGCCGGGTGGCTGGCGCAGCAGCAGCAGCCGACCCGCGCCCTCGGCCTCGCTGTCGTGCACCAGGGTGACCGCGCCGACGATGTATTTCGGCACGGCCAGCCGCACCAGCCGACGCCGTACCGACGGCGGAAGCCGATAGAAGACCTGGTATGCGACGGCGCGTCCGATGCGGCGCGAGCGGGGGGTCATGGGTTCAGGCTAGTGGCCGCGAGACGCGCTCGCGCCCGAGGAACGCGGTGCGTCACTGCCGGTGGTCGCCTTACTGCCGATGGTCGACGAGGTCGATGAGCTGGCGTACGACGGCGTCCGGTTCGAGCACCCGGTCGAAGACCGCGACCAGCAGGGTTTCCAGGTCGGGGTAGCCGAGTTCCTCCGACAGCCGCAGCAGCGGCAGGTCGCTGGCCAGCCCTCGGTTGTGTTGGCGCAGAGCGAGCCCGATGGTGGCCCGGCCCAGCCGGACCTTGTCGCTGATCGAGATGCCGGGCTCACTGTGTTCGGCGAACCAGCGGTTGATCTGCATCTGCGCGTGCGGCGACTTGACGAAGCCGAGCCACTCGCGGCGCGGGCCGCGCGGGGCGACCTCGGCGTCGAGAGAGCACTCCTCGTCGGTCTCGGTGAAGATCTCGACCACGTCGCCCTCCTCCAGCTCGGAGGAGAGCGGGACCAACCGACCGTTGATCCGGGCGGCGAGACATCGCTCGCCCCGGTCGGTGCCCAGCTCGTAGGCCAGGTCGACAGGGGTCGCCCCGGCCGGCAGGACGATCTGCCGACCTTCGGCGACCACCTGGATCTGTGCCTCGGCCAGGTCACAGCGCAGCGACTGGAGGAACTGCGCCGGATCGGCGGCGTCCTGCTCCCAGTCCAGTACCCGGCGCAACCAGTCGAGCTGTTCGGTACGGGCCGCCGGCGCGCCGCCGGCGCGGGGGAAGCGGAAGTCGGCGGCCACCCCGTACTCGGCCGAGCGGTGCATCTCCTCGGTGCGGATCAGCACCTCCACGGTGCGGTCGCGGGGGCCGCAGACGCTGGTGTGCAGAGAGCGGTAGAGGTTGTTCTTCGGCGAGGCGATGAAGTCCTTGAACCGGCCGGGCACCGGTCGCCACAGCCCGTGGATGGCGCCGAGGGCCGCGTAGCAGTCGGTGGCCGGGCCGTCCACCACGACGGTGATGCGGGGCAGGTCGTACGGCACGGTGTGGCCGCCGGCGACCGTGTCCTTCCAGATCGAGTAGAGGTGCCGGGGTCGGGGCGCGACCTGGGCGTCGACCCGGCTTCGCCGCAGCGCCACCTTGGCCTGGGCCACCACGTCGTTGAGGTAGCTGTCCCAGCCGGGGCGGTCGTGCACGTGGCGGGCGATGCGGGCGTGCTCCTCCGGCTCCAGGTGCAGCAGCACCACGTCGTCCAGTTCCCGTTTGAGGGTCTGGATGCCGAGCCGGTCGCAGAGGGGTACGAGCACCTCGAGGGTCTTGCGGGCGATCCGTTCCCGCGAGGCCGCCGAGCGTACGCCCAGGGTGCGCATGTTGTGCAGCCGGTCGGCCAGCTTGATGATCAGCACCCGGACGTCCTTGCCGGCCGCGATGATCATCTTGCGGATGGTCTCCGCCTCGGCGGCCTGACCGTAGAACGCCTTGTCGAACTTGGTCACCCCGTCGACCAGGTGGGCCACCTCGTGGCCGAAGTCCTCGGCGAGGGCCTGCAACGTGTAGCGGGTGTCCTCCACGGTGTCGTGCAGCAGCGCCGCGACCAGCGTGGTGGTGTCCATGCCCAGCTCGGCGCAGATCTGCGCGACCGCGAGCGGGTGGGTGATGTACGGCTCCCCGCTCTTGCGGAACTGGCCGCGATGCATGTTCTCGGCGATCGTGTACGACCGGCGCAGCACCGCGGGATCGGCACCCGAATGGATGCTGCGGTGGGTGCGGACGAGCTGCCCCACCGGCTCGGTGTCGGTGGTCGGCCAGCTCAGCAGCGACCGGAGTCGGCGGGCGAGCGGTAGTTCGCCTGGCTGGGCGGGAAGTGCGCCCCGCAGGGCGCCGCCGCGTCCGGCGTCGACGTCCACGTGGGACACCCCCTCACTTCCGCACCGGCGCGCCAGCGGATCGGCAACCGGGAGCAGAACCTCGAAACGGGCAGGACTGCACTCCCTTAACAGACTAAGTGAGTCGACGTAGTCCGATCGGACAGTTGCTCATGAGCGTTCGGACCAGAGTTGATGGGACGCTGCGTTCTCGGCCTTGGTCAACAGGTCACGGAAGCGACCCGCGCCGGACACCGGAGAGGCCCAACCGGCCGACATCTCCACCAGCCGGGTCTCCGGCCGTTCCAACCAGGACAGGATCCGTTCCGACTCCTCCGGGGTGGCCGCCGGGACCGGGCCGTGCCCGGCCGACACCGTCTCGGCGGTGGCCCGGATGGTGGCCAGGGTCGGTCGTGGGTGGACCCCGGGCGGGCTGACCCCCGCGCCGGCGAGCCGACCGTGCCGCACCAGCGCCAGCTCCCAGCCGCCGCGTTCGGCCGGCCGGGCGGCGGCCACCTCGGCGATGCTGGTCAGCGCGGCCAACCGCTGCATGCGTACGGTCGCCCGCAGCACCGCCGCCAACCGCGACCGGAGCACCGCCGCCTCCTCGTAGCGCTGACCGGCGGCCAGCGCCTCGATCCGGGCCAGCAGGGCGTCCACCACCGGCTTGGCGTCGCCGGTGGTGGCCTCGGCGAACGGCGTCACCGCGACCGCGTCGTACTCCTGGGGGGTGATCCGGTGCTCGCACGGTGCCAGGCAGCGACCCAGCTCGGCCAGCGCGCAGGCCGGCGTGACGGTGCGCAGCGACAGCCGGTGGGTGCACTGACGCAGGGGCACCGCGTCGTGGAAGCCGGCGGCGGCCAGCTCCGCGGCCCGCCGCGAGGAGAACGGCCCGAGGTAGGCGCGGTCGTCGGGGGAGATCTCCCGCACCACCGACAACCGGGGGTACGGCCCGTCGGTCAGCTTCAGCCAGACCACCCGCTCCGGATATTTCGACCGCCGGTTGTACGGCGGCGCGTGCGCCCCGATCAGCCGCAGCTCCCGGACCTCCGCCTCCAGCGAGTGGGCGCACTCCAGCGCCTCGACCCGCTCGGCGGCGGCCAGCATCTCCGAGATCCGGGCGCGCTTCTCCGCGGCGGTGAAGTAGCTGCGGACCCGGGTGGCGATGTCCCGCGAGGTGCCGACGTACAGCGGTCGGTCGTCGGCGGCCCGGAAGATGTAGACCCCGGGGGAGCGGGGCAGCCCGTCGGCCAGGTGCCGCTTGCGGCGTTGCGTCGGGGTGACCGCGCGGGCGAACTCGATGGCCTCGCCGATGGTGTCGACCCGGTGCCCGCCGAGCCGCCCGATCAGCCCGTGCAGCACGTCCACGGTCGCCCGGGCGTCGTCCAACGCCCGGTGCGTCGGGGTGGTGCCGGCCCGGAAGTAGGCCGCCAGGGTGCCGAGTTTGCGGTTGGGCACCTCGTCGCGCAGCAGCACCCGCCGGGCCAGCGCGGCGGTGTCCAGCACCCGGGGGTTGGGCCAGCGGTAGCCGTGCCGGGCACAGGCAGCCTTGAGAAAACCGACATCGTACGGGGCGTTGTGGGCGACCAGCACGGCATCGGAGACGAACTCCAGGAAGCTCGGCAGCACCTGCTCGATGGGGGGCGCGGGCAGCAGCATCGCCTCGGTGATGCCGGTCAGCACGGTGATGAACGGTGGAATCGGCACACCGGGGTTGACCAGGGTGGCCAACACCCCCAACTCCTCCCCACCGCGCACCTTCACCGCGCCGATCTCGGTGATGCCGCCGCCGTCCGGTGCCCCACCGGTGGTCTCCAGGTCGACGACCACGAACGTCGTCGCGTACAGCGGCAGCGCCGGATCGACGCCGTCGACGGCCGGGTCGAGCCCGGCCAGCGCCGGCTGGAGGTATTCCTGTGCTGCCATCGGCGGCACGGTAACCGTCCGGTCCGACACTCCCGCCCCACCGGTCCCATTCGCCACCACCGGTCTAGGATGAGAGATCGGCTCACTCACCGGGCGGTGGGCCCGGTCGCGGTGGGAGACTTGCCACATGCCCCTCACCGAGCCGCACGATGACAACCTCTCCCAGGAGGAGCAGGTCGTCGCGGTGCCGGCTGCCGGTGACCTCGCCGATGTCGCCGCCGCCGGGGGGTTGGGGGACCCGCAGACCACCGCCGATGGCGGTGCCGACGCCGGGACCGCCGGCGCGCAGAGCGCCGCCGATCCGGATGCCGAGCAGACGCCCGAGCCGGAGCCGAGTCTGCCCGAGCCGGTCCGGCAGCGGATCGTCTCCCTCACCGCCGCCGTGCTGCCCGGCCTGCCCGGCGACGAGGTGCCCGTGCCGCTGCGTCGGGTCGCCAAGTTCGCCCCCAACCGGCGGGCCCGCCTCGGCGCGCCGGTGATCGCCGCCCAACTCGCCGCCGACCCGCTGTTCCGTCAGCGGGTCACCGCCCGGGTGCTGGCCGACGCCGGTGACCTGGGTGCCGCCGTCGTCGACGGGACGGCCCCCGCCGCCGCCGACCCGGTCGAGGTGGCCGCCCTGGCCTACCTGGCCCGGCCGCGCGGGTGGCGGCAGCTGATCGACGCCAGCGGCGCGGCCGTCCGCGCCGAGGCCGACACCGCCGTGGTGGCCGAACTGGTCCGCCAGGCCGAGCAGCGGGCCAACCGGGCCGACCACGACCGCGCGGTGGCCCGGGTCGAGGCCGACAAGCTGCGCGACGAACTGGCCCGGGTCCGCGAGGAACTGGGTCAACTGCGCGAGGAATCCCGCCAGCTGGCCCGGACGCTGCGGGAGAGCCAGGCCCGCGAACGCCGGGCGAGCGAACTGCTGGCCACCGAGCGGGGCCGGGCCGCGCGGGCGGCGGCCGACGCGGACGCCGAACTGCGCCGGGCGCGGGCTCGACTGGCCGAAGCCGAGGCGGCGGCCGGGGTCGCCCGGGCCAGCGCCAAGGAGGCCCGGTCGGTCGACGACGCCCGCCTGTGGCTGCTGCTGGAGACCATCGGGCAGGCCGCCGTCGGGCTGCGCCGGGAGTTGGCCCTGGACCCGGTGGAGAAGCTGCCCGCCGACTTCGTCGCCGACTCCTACGCCGACTCCTCGACGGCCACCTCCACCGGGGCCGCGGCCCGGGCCCGGGACACCGACGACCCGGCCCGACTGGACCAGCTGCTCGCCCTGCCCCGCGCCCACCTGGTGGTCGACGGCTACAACGTGACCAAGCGGGGCTTCGGGGAGATGTCGCTGGAACAGCAGCGCAAGCGGCTGATCACCGGCCTGGGCGGGATCGCCGCGCAGACCGGTGACGAGGTCACCGTGGTCTTCGACGGCGCCGAACGGATGCACGGGCTGCCGCCCACCCCCCGCGGGGTACGGGTGCTCTTCTCCCGCAAGGGCGAGACCGCCGACGAACTGATCCGCCGGCTGGTCCGCGCCGAGCCACCGGGGCGTCCGGTGGTGGTGGTCTCCTCCGACCGCGAGGTCGCCGACGGGGTACGCCGGCACGGTGCCTACCCGTTGGGCGCGGACTCGCTGCTGCGCCGCCTGTCCCGCTCCTGACCGGACCGGCTGCGCTCCACTCGGGTGGGGACACCCCGGGCCGGGCAATAGGATTGGCGCCCATGGCGACAGGAGCGACGGTATGAGAGGCAGAGCGGACGGCCGGTCCGATACCGGTCGCTGCGCCGGGTCGCCGCAGGCGGGTCGGGTGGCCCGGTGAGCCCGCGCGGTTGGGCCGTGCTCACCCTGGCCGGGCTCGGCCTCGCGGTGCTGGTGGCGGCCCTGGTGCTGATCCCGTGGAACCGTCCGCCCGCGCCCCGCGCCGACCAGCTCGCCGCGCTCCGGGACCTCCCCGGCGACCAGGTGGAACGGGCCCGACAGTTCCGCTCGGCGCTGCGCCCCGGCAGTTGGGCGGCGCTCGGTGTCGGGCTGCTGGTGGCGCTCGCGCTCGGGCTCACCCCGCTGGGCAGCCGCCTGATCGAACTGGCCGGGCGCCCCTTCGGTGACCACTGGACCGCGCAGGCGATCCTCGGCGGGCTCGCCGTGGTGCTCGTGGCCGACCTGGTCACCTTGCCCTTCGCCGCCTGGCGACACGGCGTGCTCACCCGGTGGGGACTGGCCACCAACGGCTGGGCCGGCTGGGCCGTCGACCTGCTCAAGTCGTACGCCGTCAGTGCCGTCATCGGCGCGGTGGCGCTGCTCGGCTTCTACACCGTCGTGCGACTCGCCCCCCGCTGGTGGTGGGCGTTCGGCGCGGCGGGGGCGGCGACCCTGGTGGTGCTGCTGTCGTTCGTGCTGCCGGTGCTGGTGGAGCCGGTGTTCAACCGGTTCAGCCCGATGGAGCCGGGGCCGCTGCGCACCCAGCTGATGGACCTGGCCGCCCGCGACGGCGTGCCGGTGCGCGACGTGCTGGTCGCCGACGCGTCCCGGCGCACCCGCGCGGTCAACGCCTACGTCTCGGGATTCGGCCCGACCCGCCGGGTGGTGGTCTACGACAACCTGCTGCGGGAGGCGACCGACGCCGAGGTGACCGCCGTGGTGGCCCACGAACTCGGCCACGCCAAGGACCGGGACGTCCCGGTCGGTACCCTCACCGGCGCGCTCGGCGCGGCAGCCGCCGTGGTGGCGCTCTACCTGATCGGCTCCTGGCCGCCGCTGCTGCGCCTGGCCGGTGTCGGCTCGGTCGCCGAGCCGCGCGCGTTCGGGCTGCTGCTCGCCCTGGTCACGGTGGCCGGGCTGATCTTCGCGCCGGTGCAGGCGTTGATGTCGCGCCGGGTCGAGGCGCGCGCCGACGCGCACGCGCTCGCGCTCACCGGTGACCCGGCCGCGTTCGAGTCGATGCAGCGGCGACTGTCCTCGGTCAACCTCTCCGACCCGGATCCGCCCCGCTGGGAGTACCTCTACTCGGCCTCCCACCCCTCCACCGTGGAGCGGATCGCCGCCGCCCGCGCGTACGCCAGAAAGGCCGGTTGATGGGTCGCACGTTGCTGGTCACGAACGACTTCCCGCCGCGTCCCGGCGGCATCCAGTCGTTCGTCCACAACCTGGCGGTACGCCAGCCCGCCGGCTCGGTGGTGGTGTACGCGTCGAGTTGGCCGGGTGCCGACAAGTTCGACGCCGACCAGCCGTTCGAGGTGATCCGCGAGCGCACCCGGATGCTGCTGCCGACCCCGCTGGTGGCCCGCCGCGCCGCCCGGCTGGCCCGGGCCTACGACTGCGACAAGGTCTGGTTCGGGGCGGCCGCCCCACTGGGCCTGCTCGCCGCGGGGCTGCGCCGCCGGGCCGACGTACGCCGGGTGGTCGCCCTCACCCACGGGCACGAGGTGGGCTGGGCGGCGCTGCCGCTGGCCCGGACCGCCCTGCGGCGCATCGGTCGGGGCACGGACGTGGTCACCTACCTCGGGGAGTACACCCGCAGCCGGCTGGCCCGCGCCCTGGACGGGCTGACCGAGCTGCGGCAACTCGCCCCCGGCGTGGACACCGAGCTGTATCACCCGGCCGTCGACGGCACCGAGGTACGACGCCGGCTGGGGCTGGCCGACCGGCCGGTGGTGGTCTGCGTCTCGCGGCTGGTGCCCCGCAAGGGCCAGGACATGCTGATCCGGGCGATGCCGCTGATCCAGCGTCGGGTGCCCGACGCGGCGCTGCTGGTGGTCGGTGGCGGACCGTACCGGGCGACGCTGACCCGGCTGGCCCGCCAGGTCGGCGTCGAGCGGGAGGTGGTCTTCACCGGCTCGGTGCCCGCCGAGGAACTGCCCGCCCACTACGCCGCCGGTGACGTGTACGCGATGCCCTGCCGGACCCGCAACCGTGGGCTGGACGTGGAAGGGCTCGGCATCGTCTACCTGGAGGCGTCGGCGACCGGCCTGCCGGTGGTGGCCGGTGACTCCGGCGGCGCACCGGACGCGGTGCGGCAGGGGGAGACCGGCTATGTCGTCGACGGCCGGGATCTCACCGCACTCGCCGACCGGGTGGGCACCCTGCTGGCCGACCGGGACCTGGCGCGGACCTTCGGTGCGGCCGGTCGGGCCTGGGTGGAACGGGAGTGGCGCTGGGAGACCCAGGCCGACCGCCTGACCGCCCTGCTGAACGGCTGACCGTCGGCGCTCCTCAGCGCAGCCGGGCGAGGATGTGATCGGCGGGGGCGGGACGGCCGAAGTGCCAGCCCTGGCCGGCGTCGCAACCGATCGCGCGCAGCCGCTCGGCCTGCCCGACGGTCTCCACCCCCTCGGCGGTCACCGTCAGGTCCAGCGCGTGGGCCAGCGAGACCAGCGAGGCGAGGATCCGCTCGTCGGCGGCCTCCGGGGCGCGCAGGCCCCGGACGAACTCGCCGGCCACCTTCAGCTCGGTCACCGGCAGGTCCCGCAGGTAGGCCAGGTTGCTGTAACCGGTGCCGAAGTCGTCGATGGCGATGCGTACCCCGAGGTCGGCAAGCGCCCGTAGGGCCCGCACCGGCTCCTCGGCGCTGCTCATCATCATGCTCTCGGTGATCTCCAGTTGGAGCCGGTTCGGTGGCAGGCCGGTGCGCTGCAGCAGGCCGCACACCTCCTGCACCAGATCGGGGCGGCGCAGCTGACGTACGGCCAGGTTGACGCTGACGTACGGCGGTTCGCCGGTGGCGGCCGACCAGCCGACCGCCTCCCGGCAGGCCTCGGCGAGCACCCAGGAGCCGAGCGGCACGATCAGCCCGGTCTCCTCGGCCAGCCCGATGAAGCTGTCCGGACGCAGCACCCCCAACTGCGGATGCTGCCAGCGCACCAACGCCTCGACCCCGAGCACCGAACCGTCCTGCAGCGAGGTCAACGGCTGGTAGTCGAGGTAGAACTCGCCCCGCTCCAGCCCGCCGGGGATGGCCGCGCTGAGCGCCTGCCGAGCCTGTTCCCGGCTGTCGCGTTCGGCGTCGTACAGTGCCCAGCCCGCACCGCCGGCGCTCTTGGCCCAGTGCAGGGTGCTGCCGGCGGCCCGCCACAGGTCGTCCGGTGTGGTGCCGGCGACCTGGCGTTCCACCACGCCGACGCTCGCGGTGACCGTGACGTCGTGCCCGCCGACCAGCACCGGCTCGGCGAGGGCGGCCAGCGCCGACTCGGCGACCGCCACCACGTCACCGGTGCCGGTGGAGCGTTCGACGAGGATCATGAAGGCGTCCCCGCCGAGGCGGGCCACCAGGTGAGGTTCCACAGCGCGGCTGAGCCGGTGGGCCGCCGCCACTAACGCCCGGTCGCCGATCTGGTGCCCGTACGAGTCGTTGATCCGTTTGAACCGGTCGATGTCGAGGAAGCACAGCCCGACCCGGTGGACGTCGTCGCGAGGTTCGCTGCAGACCGCGGCGAGCCGTTCGGCGAACAGCGTCCGATTGGGCAGGTCGGTGAGCGGGTCGTGGGTGGCCTGGTGCCGGAAGCGTGCCTCGCTGGCCCGCAGCGCCCGCTCCGCGTCGGCCCGGGCGATCAGGGCGGCCCGCCGGATCGCCTCCTGCTCGTCCAACGTCCGGTCGCGCAGCGCGCGGGCGTAGCCGGTGGCGATCGCGGCGAGCAGCCGGGCCATCCGGTCGGCGATGTCGTCGGCGACCAGGTCCAGGTCGCGTACCAGCCGGAGTTGGATCACCTCGACGGTACGACCGAGCGCCTCGGCGGAGGCGATGTGCGAGGCGACCAGTTCGGTGGCCACCCGGTGCCCGGCGCGCAGGTCGAGCGGTTCCGTGCGCAGGGCTGCGGCCAGCTGGTCGGTGAGCCGCTGCAACAGCAGCTCCAGCTGGGCGTGCGTCATCGGGAAATAGCTGGTGCCCGCCAACGCCTTGGCCCACGCCCGAGCGAACGCGCCGGGGCGGGCGGGACCGTCCGGAGGCTCACCCACCGAGTCGCCCGACCCCACCGAGGAAGACGGCCCGCTCGGCGTCCTCGGCGCTGTCCGGGGTCTCCGGCCGCCACTGCGGCACCCACACCACCCCGGGCTCGACCAGCTCGAAGCCGTCGAAGAACGCGGTCAGCTCGGCCCGGCTGCGGACCCACAGCGGATTGTCGGTGCGCTGGTAGACCTTCTGCGCCTCGGCCCGCTCGGCCTCGCTGCGACCGTCGTCGCTGGCCTGCGACAGCACCAGGTAGCTGCCCGGGGCCAACGCCGCCCGCAGGGTGCCCAGCACCTCGGCCGGCCGGTCGTGCTCACCGACGAAATGCAGCACTGCCACGACCAGGACGGCGACCGGCTGCGAGAAGTCGATCATCGCGCGGACGTCCGGGTGGGCGAGGATGCGCTCGGGATTGCGGAGGTCCTCCTGGACGACCGTGGCGCTCTCGTTGCCGGCCAGGATCTCCCGGCTGTGCGCCACCGCGACCGGGTCCACGTCGACGTAGACCACCCGGGAGTCGGGGGCGTGCCGCTGGGCGATCTCGTGCACGTTGCCGACGGTCGGGATGCCCGAACCGATGTCCAGGAACTGGCGGATCCCCGCCTCGGTGAGGAACTGCACGGCCCGGCGCAGGAAGGCGCGGTTGGCCTGGGCCATCAGCGGAGCCTCCGGAACCGCGGCCACCATCGCCTGGGCCGCCGCCCGGTCCACCGCGAAGTTGTGCGACCCGCCGAGGTAGTAGTCGTACATCCGAGCGACGCTGGGCCGCTCGACATCGATCGTCTCGGGTGCCCAGTCCGGCCGCTGCAATGTTCTCACTCCTCCGCACACGGTGTCGGCGTCAATGCCCCGGCGGGTATTCTGCCCCGCTTTCGTCACCGAGACCATAGTGCGTCCGCAAACGCAGGTCGATACGAAAGTTCCGTGCCCGCGCGGTGGCGGACACGGATCCCTTCGTCGACGTGGGTGTTGCTCAGAACTTGGGCGCGTCCGGGGCTTCGAGCAGACCGAGCCGCAGCGCGGTCATCAGCGCCTGGGCCCGGTTGGCCGCGCCGAGCTTCTCGTAGAGCTTGGAGATGTGCGTCTTGGCGGTCGACTCGCTGACGAACAGCTGCTTGGCGATGCCGGCCACGCTCATGCCGTCGGCGAGCAGCCGCAGCACCTGGCCCTCGCGCGGCGACAGCTGCGGCCCGGACGGGGCCAGCCGGCGCTTCATCGCCTCGGCCAGGTCGGCGGCGGTGAAGGCGCTGGGGGAGGAGGCGGCGTGCCGGGCGGCGGCGACGACCTCGTCGGCCGGCGCGGTCTTCGGCACGAACGCGCTCGCCCCGGCCTCCAGGGCACCGAAGAGCTGGTCGTCGCCCGCGTACATGGTGAGCACCACGATGCCCATCGACGCGCTGGACTTGCGCAGTGCGCGGGTGGCCTCCAGGCCGCTGCCGTCGGGCAGCCGCAGGTCCATGATCACCACGTCCGGCTGCAGCGCGCCGGCCTGCCGTACGCCCTCCGCCGCCGTGGCGGCCTCGCCGACGACCTCGAACTGCCGGTCGCGCTCGAAGGCGTGCCGCAGGCCCTTACGGATCAAGTCGTGGTCGTCGACAAGGAGGACCTTGGTACGGGTAGCCGGTGTCGGACTTGTGGTCATCCTCGGGTTACTCCCCTTCTGCTGCGGCGGCGCTACCGCGAAGGTTATCGCGCCGGGGCGACGAGCCGACCACCACCGCCACGGTCGTCCCACTGGGCTGACGTGGTCTGATCTCCAACCGGCCCCGGATACGTTCCGCCCTCTCGGCCATGATCGCAAGCCCATAGTGCCCGTCGGAACGTTGGTCACCTATGCCGTGACCGTCATCCGACACTTCGATCTGGGCGTACGGCGGATCCACCTCACAGGTGACCCAGAGGTTGGTCGCCCCGGCGTGCTTACGGGCGTTGGTCACCGCCTCCTGGGCGATGCGCAGCAACTCGGCCTCGGTGGCGGCGGGCAGCCGGGCGGTGGACTCGTCCAGCGACAGGTGCACCCGCAGCCCGCCGGAGGCCCCGACGGTACGGGCGTACTCGGCGATCGCGGCGGCCAGACCGCCGTGCCGGTCCACCTCGCTGCGCAGCTCGAACAGGCTCAGCCGCAGCTCGGTGATGACCCGGGTGACCTCCTGACGCAGGGTCCGCAGGCTCTCGGCGGTCTCCTCGGCGTCCTCGTGCACGGTGGCCAGCGCGTTGTCGATGCCGTAGCCGACCATCACCAGTTCCTGGGCCACCCCGTCGTGGATCTCGCGGGCCAGTCGCTGCCGCTCCTCGTTGGTGGCCAGCGACCGCACCTCGTCGAAGAGCAGGGCGGCCTCCAGCCGCAGCGCCGCAGGCCCGGTCAGCCCGGTCACCTCGGCCGTCACCGCCGACGGGTAGGCGTGCGCGGCGTCGGCCTCCAGCACCACAAGGCCGACCGTGCGGACCCCGGCGACCAGCGGCACGATCAACGCCGACACGTCCCCACCCCGGTGCGAGCGGGACTGGGAACGGGCCGCGGTCTGCGGCTGCTGACTGGCCCAGGCGTCGGCGATGGCCGAGTCGGCGTCGAGCGTGGTCTCCCAGTCGACCCGGTCCGCGCCGATCTGGGCGAGCACCACCAGTCGCCCGCCGCCGCTGGCGGAGAGCACAGCTCCCCGGTCGGTGCGGGCCACCGTGCGCAACTCCTCCAGCAGATGCTCGGAGATCCCACCGGGGTCCAGCGTCGCGCCGGGCAGTTGGCGGGCGACGGTACGCAGCTGGGTCAGCAGCCGGGTCGCCTCCGCGTACGGCTGGGGTTTGGTGTCCTGCCGCAGCTGCATCACCCGGTGCAGCGTCTGCGCCGCGTAGAGACCGAGCACGGCCAGGATCAGCCACTGGGCGCAGACCGCGAGGTAGCCCGTCTGGGTCATCTGCCGCGCCCCGCCGACCTCGGTGAACGCGCCGGTGATCAGCAGGGTGGCGGCGACCGTCGCGATCAGCAGAGCGCCCTCGCGGAACCGGCGTCGCAGCGCGGTGACCGTCACCGGCACCGCCAGGTACGGCAGCACCGCGGAGGCGCCCAGCCCGTCGATGTGCCCGCCGATGGTGGCGACCGCCGCGACCTGACTCGCCGCCAGGCCGAGCACCACCACCTCCGCCGTCCGGCTGATCGGCCCGATCAGCCAGTGCTCGGGGGCCATCGACGCGGGCAGGCCGGCGACCGCGAGCAGGACGATCCACCAGAGCTGGGTCAGGTCACGGGTGGCGAGCAGGGTGAGGACGGCGACCAGGGCGAGCACGACCACCCGGGTCGCCGAGGCGAGCGGATGGGAGCGGGCCAGGGCGGTTGTCGAGGCGGACACGTGACGGATGGTAGTCAGCCGCGGTAGATGTCTGCGATTTCCGCCGCGTACGTCTTGTGGACAACTTGACGCTTGACCTTCATCGACGGGGTCAATTCGCCGGTGGCCTCGGTGAAGTCCTGGGGCAGGATGCGCCACACCTTGATCGCCTCGGCCTTGGAGACCGACTGGTTGGCCAGGTCCACCGCGCTCTGGATCTCCGCCCGCAGCCCCTCGTGCTCGCGCAGCGTCTCGGCGCTGGTGTCGGCGGGCAGGCCGACCGACTCCAACCAGGCCGGCAGCGCCTCCTCGTCGAGGGTGATCAACGCGGCGATGAACGGCTGCCGGTCGCCCACCACGACGCACTGGCTGATCAACTGGTGGGCCCGTACCTGGTCCTCCAGCACGGCCGGGGCGACGTTCTTGCCGCTGGCCGTCACGATGATCTCCTTCTTCCGACCGGTGATGGTCAGGTAGCCGTCACCGTCCAGCGAACCGAGGTCGCCGGTGCGGAACCAGCCGTCGGAGCTGATCGCCTCGGCGGTCGCCTCGTCGTTGCGCCAGTACCCCTGGAAGACGATGTCACCGGCGATGAGCACCTCGCCGTCGTCGGCGATCCGGATGGTCACCCCGGGCAGCGGCCGACCGACCGTACCGATGCGGGTGAAGCCCGGCAGGTTCGCCGACGCCGCCGGGGAGGTCTCGGTCAGGCCGTACCCCTCGCAGACCGGCACTCCGACGCCCCGGAAGAAGTGGCCCAACCGGGCGCCGAGCGGCGCTCCACCGGAGATCGCGTCCCGGCAGCGTCCGCCGAGCGCGGCCCGCAGCTTGCCGTAGACCAGCTTGTCGAAGAGCGCGTGCTGGACCCGCAGCGCCAGACCCGGCCCGGCGGAGGTCTCCAGCGCCTCGCTGTAGGCGATGGCGACCGCCTCGGCCCGGGCGAAGATCTTGCCCTTGCCGGCGGCCTCGGCCTTCTGCTTCGCGCCGTTGTAGACCTTCTCGAAGACCCGGGGTACGGACAGCACGAAGGTGGGTTTGATCTCTTGCAGCTCGGGGACCAGGTTCTTGACGTCCGAGCAGTGCGCCATGGTGGCCCGGGCCTGCACCACACCGATCTGGATGAGCCGGGCGAAGGCGTGCGCCAGCGGCAGGAAGAGCAGCGTGGAGGCGTTCGGGCCGAACAGGTTCGGCAGCACCGGCACCGCGTTGGCGATGTCGGAGTACATGTTGCGATGGGTGAGCACGCAGCCCTTGGGGCGGCCGGTGGTGCCGCTGGTGTAGATGATGGTCGCGATGTCCGCCGACCGCAGCCCGGCGCGCCGCTGCTCGATCTCGGCGGGCTCCACCATGCTGCCCGTGGTCATCAGCTCGTCGATCCCGCCGAGGTCGATCTGCCACAGGTGCGTCAGCTCGGGCAGCCGGTCGCGGACGCCGGCCACCAGGGTGGCGTGCGCGGTCGACTCCACCACGGCGGCCACCGCGCCGGAGTCGGCCAGGATCCAGGCGGCCTGTTCGGCGCTGGAGGTCTCGTAGACCGGCACGGTGACCGCACCGGCGGCCCAGATCGCGTAGTCGACCAGGGTCCACTCGTAGCGGGTCCGGCTCATCAGCGCGACCCGGTCACCGGGCCGGACGCCGGCGGCGACCAGGCCGCGGGCGACCGCGACGACCTCGTCGCGGAACTGGCGGCAGGTGACCTCCACCAGGCCGCCGGTGGAGTCGCGGCGGATGAACTGCACCGCGTCCGGCGCGACCTCGGCGTTCTCCCAGACGGGATCGGTGAGGTTTGCCGAGTCGCCGACGGTGACGATCGGCGGGACGGAGAACTCGCGCACCTGCACTCCCTCGTGCTTGCACTGGCCGGTCCGGGTGCCACCGGCGGGTCTGCTCATCTCGAAACCTACCTGCCCCGTCGCTGACGAGCACATCGCAGGTGGGGCGGCGCGGCACGACCGGCTCCCGGGGCGGGTAGCCTCCCCCCATGGCGGACTCCTCCACCCAGTCGATCACCATTGCCGCGTCACCGGACCAGGTGGCGGCGGTCATCTGTGACTTCCCGAGCTATCCCCGGTGGACCGACGCGATGCGCGAGGTCGAGGTCATCGAGGAGTACGAGGACGGTTACGCCAGCCAGGTCCGTTTCGTCCTGGATGCCGGCGTGCTGGCCGACGAGTACGTGCTGGAGTACGCCTACGCCGAGGACCTGTCCCGCATCGAATGGCACCTGGTGACGCCGTCGAAGATGCAGAAGCTCCAGCGCGGGTCGTACGACCTGGTCGGTAATGCCGACGGGAGCACCACCGTGACCTACACCCTGGAGGTGGAACTCGCGGTCGGGATGCTCGGAATGTTCCGGCGCAAGGCCGAGAAGATGATCATGGACACCGCGTTGAAGCAGCTCAAGCGCCGGGTAGAAGCAACTGGTTCGGCGCAGTGACGCGTCCGGCGGCACGGTCGCCACGGTAGAGGAGCCCACGATGGGTGCAACGGATCCGGGTTCGGCCCGACAGGAGGCGGAGCGGCTGGTCGCCACTCTGCTGGCCAGCGCGCGGTTGGCCGCCGGCAACCCCGGTACAGGGCCGCTGGGCTCACTGAGCGGGATCATGACCAGTGTCCTCGGTCACAACGACTCGTCCGAGGCGTCCGGGGCCGCAACCGGCCCGGGTTTCGCCACCGGTGCGCCGGAATGCTGCGTCTGTCCGGTCTGCCGGGGAATCGCCGCGTTGCGCGATCCGAGTCCGGAATTCGCCGAGAGGTTGGCCACCGGCGCGGGCGATCTGGCCGCCGGACTGGCGAGCTTTCTGCGGGCCTTCGCCCCACCCGAGGCGCCCGACGACCCCTCCGGCGGCCCGGGCGGGGACCCGGACAGCGACCACGTGTGGCGCGAGGCGACCCGTACCGGGCATGATTCTCAGCCGGCACCGGATCGGCACGTCTGGACCGCCGCGACGCGAGCGGAAGAGGGTGCCGTCCCGGCCGTCCCGCCCGTCGATGCCGCCGGGCCGGTCGCGGACGCCGTAGGCCCGACGCCGGAGACCGGCCGCCCGGTGGTGCCCGCCTCACGGACGCCGGACGGCGAGCACCGGACCGCGTCGGAGGCCGCGGCGCCCACCAGCGCCGAGCAGCAGGGCGCAGCAGGCGACGAAGCCTGATCTCAGGACGACCCGCACCACCGGCCAGGGCGCAGGTACGCGCGGGGCACAGCAGAGGGGAGTGGCAGCGGTGACGCTGACCATCGGAGTCGACGTGGGTGGCACGAAGGTGGCCGGCGGTGTCGTCGACGACACCGGCACGGTGCTGGTGCAGACCCGACGGGACACCCCCGCCGACGACGTGGGCAAGACCCGCGACGTCATCACCGAACTCGTCGCCGAACTGGCCGCCGGGCACGACATCCAGGCGGTCGGCATCGGCGCGGCCGGCTGGATCGACGCCAGCCGCTCCACCGTGCTGTTCGCCCCGAACCTGGCCTGGCGGGACGAGCCGCTGCGGGCGTACGTCAGCGCGGCGGTCGGCCTGCCGGTGATCGTCGAGAACGACGGCAACGTGGCCGCCTGGGCGGAGTTCCGCTACGGCGCGGCCCGCAACGCCGACGACTCGATGGTCATGTTCACCATCGGCACCGGCGTCGGCGGCGGCATCGTGCTCGGCGGTGACCTGGTCCGGGGCGCCAACGGCATCGCCGCCGAACTGGGTCACATGCTCACCGTCCCGGACGGGCACCAGTGCGGCTGCGGTCGGCTCGGCTGCATCGAGCAGTACGCCAGCGGCAGCGCCCTGGTGCGCTTCGCCCGCGCCGCGGCCCGGCAGGAGCCGCAGCGGGCCACCGCGCTGCTGGAACTCGCCGACGGCGAGGCCGAGGCGATCACCGGCCCGATGGTGACCGCCGCGGCCAAGAGCGGCGACCCGGTCTCCGCCGAGGCGTTCGCCCAGGTCGGGCGCTGGCTCGGCACCAGCATGGCGGACATGGCGCAGATGCTCGACCCGCAGGTGCTCGTCGTCGGCGGTGGCGTCATCGACGCCGGTGAGCTGCTGATGGGCCCGACCCGGCGGTCGTACGCCGAGTCACTCGCCCAACGCAGCCGGCTGCCGGTGGCCGAGATCCGCCCTGCGGAGTTGGGTAACGCCGCCGGGGTCATCGGCGCGGCCGACCTGGCCCGGCGGATCTGAGGTGGCCGACGCCTCCTGCGGCGTGCCGCTGCGCGTCGTGTCGTACAACGTGCACGGCCAGCGCGACGACGTCGCCGCGCTGGCCACGGTCGTCCGCCAGTTGGCACCCGACGTCGTGATCGTCCAGGAGGGGCCGCGTCGGTTCGGTTGGCGCGCGAAGTCGGCCACGCTGGCCGCCTCGTTCGGTCTCGTGGTCGCCGCCGGCGGGTTGCCGGCGCTGGGCAACCTGCTCCTGGTCAGCCTGCGGGTACGGGTGACCGGGGTGCGGCACCAGCGCTTCCCGCTGACCCCCGGCCGGCACCTGCGCGGTGCCGCGTACGCCGACTGCGTGGTGGGTGGCGGGGCCCGCTTCACGGTCGCCGGCTCGCACCTGGCCACCGACCCGGTCGAACGGCCCGACCAGGCGAAACTGTTCAAGCGCGAGCTGGACGTCGCGCCGTTGCCGGTGATCGCGGCGGCCGACCTCAACGAGGAACCGGACGGCCCGGCCTGGTGCACCGTCGGGCAGGGACTGACCGATGCGGCGGTGGCGGCGGACCGGGCCGACCGGCTCACCTACTCCTGCGCGGACCCCCGGCGACGCATCGACGGGGTCTTCGTGGACCCCCGGATCACCGTGGTCGACTACGACGTGCTGGACACCCCGCTGAGCCGCCGCGCCAGCGACCATTTTCCGATCGTCGTCGACCTGCTCCTACCCGTCGCCGATTGAGCGACGGCGCTCGGACGGGCTGGACATACCGCGCGGATGTGGAGAGGATTTCGCGCGACCCGGCAGGCGTGCCGAGACGAAGGAGATCCCCCGGTGCCTACCCCCACCGAGCACGGCCGGCCCGATGCGGAGACGACCACACTGGCCCGCAGCCACGACGGTCGCCCGATCGCCGACCGGGGCGACACCGTCTGCGTCATCGGCGCCGGAGCCAGCGGCCTGACCGCCATCAAGAACCTCGCCGAGCACGGCTTCGGTGTCGACTGCTACGAGCGGGAGACCGGCATCGGCGGTGCCTGGAACTGGCGGCACGACCGCAGCCCGGTGTACGCCAGCACCCACCTGATCTCGTCGCGGCCGTTCACCCAGTTCCCCGACTTCCCGATGCCCGACGACTGGCCGGACTATCCACACCACAGCCAGCTGCTGTCCTATTTCGAGCGCTACGCCGACCACTTCGACCTGCGCCGACACATCTGGTTCGGCACCGAGGTGGTGCGGATCGAGCCGGTCGACGGCGATCGGTGGGACGTCACCACCCGCAGCACCGGCGGCTACGGCCCCGAACGCACCTCCCGGTACGCCGCCGTGCTGATCGCCAACGGGCACAACTGGTCGCCGAAGCTGCCCCGCTACGACGGGTTGGAGCAGTTCCGGGGCGAGGTCATGCACGCCTCGTCCTACAAGGACCCGGCACAGCTGCGCGGCAAGCGGGTGCTGGTGGTGGGCGCCGGCAACACCGGCTGCGACATCGCCGTGGAGGCCGCCCAGCAGGCCTCGCACTGCTGGCACTCCACCCGCCGGGGCTACTGGTACGCCCCCAAGTACGTCTTCGGTCGTCCGGCCGACCAGGTCAACGACACCCTGCTGGCGCTGCGGGTGCCGCTGCGGCTGCGCCAGTGGCTCTACCACCGCACGTTGCGGCTGACCGTCGGTGACCTGACCCGCTTCGGTCTGCCCGCACCCGACCACCGGGTGTACGAGACCCACCCGATCGCCAACAGCCAGCTGGTCTACCACGTCGGCCACGGCGCGATCACCCCGGTGCCGGACGTCGCCCGGCTGCACCCGCACTCGGTGGAGTTGACCGACGGTCGGCAGATCGACCCGGAGCTGGTCGTCTTCGCCACCGGCTACCTGCCGCGCTTCGAGTTCCTGGACGCGAAGATCCTCGGTGACGACGAGGGCGTGGGACGCCCCCGGTTGTGGCTCAACGCGTTCGTGCCGAACCATCCGACCCTCGCCGTCGCCGGCCTGCTCCAGCCGGACTCCGGTCTGTTCCCGCTGGTGCACTGGCAGGCGGTGCTGTTCGCCCGGCTGTTGCAGGCCCGCATTACCCGCCCGGACCGGGCCGACGCCTTCGCCGGTCGGGTCTCGGCGGGCGCGGGCGAGCGCTACTCGGGACGGGTCAAGGACTCGACCCGGCACTGGTTCGAGGTCGGCCACGTCGACTACCTGCGCGCCCTGGAGCGTGCGCTGCGTGACCTGGAGGGCAAGTGACGCAGGTGAGCGAGCGGCCGCGGATCGTGCGCGGCTGGGAGTGGGCCCGTCCGGTCCGGCCGGTACGGCGGGAGGTGCTCAGCGCCGTTCCCGAACTGGAGGAGGGGCAGCCGCCGCTGTTGTTCGTACCGGGCTTCGGGCACGGCGCCTGGGCGTACGCGGAGCACTGGCTCGGGCACACCGCCTCCCGGGGATTCCCGGCGTACGCGGTGAGCCTGCGCGGGCACGGCGGCAGCGGCCCCGCGCCGGAGGCGGACCTGCGGGCGTACGCGCACGACGTGGTCCAGGCGGCGGCGGGCCTGCCGCGCCAGGCGGTGCTGGTGGGGCACGGCGCCGGGGCGCTGGTGGTGGCGCACGCCCTGGCCCGCTACCCGGCCCGGGCGGCGGTGCTGGTGGCCCCGGTGTTCGGTGGCTGGGCGAGCCTGGGCGCGGCGCTGCGTCGCAACCCGTTCGGCACCCTGCCGGCGGTGTTCGGCGGCGGCCTGCGGCTGAGTCGAAGCCAGCTGTTCAGCCGGGAACTGCCCGAGGCCGAGGCCCGGCGGTACACCGCCCGGCTGGGCCGGGCCGCCCGGCGCGCCCAGTGGCAACTGCTCACCGGTGCCGACCCGGAACCGCCGGTGGGCCGCCCACCGGTGCTGGTGCTGGGCAGCCCCGACGACCGGGTGGTGCCGGCGGCGGCGCTGACCCGCGCCGCCCGGCGTTACGGCTCGGCCCCGCTGCTCTTTCCGGGCATGGGACACGACCTGATGCTGGACGCCCGGTGGCAGGAGCCGATCGACGCCATCCTCGACTGGCTGCTCAAACACCCGGGCCGCACCGGCCGACCCTGATCGGGCCGTCGGGTCCGCCCTGACCGGGGCGGTGGGCCGACCCACGCGGTCGGGTCGGCCCGGTGGCTCGGCTCAGCCGCCGAGCCGGGTGAGCAGCAACCCGGTCTGGTCCAGGGTGGACAGATAGGAGCGGGCCCAGGCGCGGATGTCGTGCTCCCGCAGGTGCGCGCGCATGGCCTGCATCCGTGCCCGTACGTCGGCCGGCTCGGCGCGCAACGCCGCGAGCAACCCCTGCTTGAGCCCTTCCAGATCGTGCGGGTTGACCAGGTACGCCTGCGACAGTTCGGCGGCGGCCCCGGCGAACTCGCTGAGCAGCAACGCGCCGGCGTCGTCCACCCGGGCGGCCACGTACTCCTTGGCGACCAGGTTCATCCCGTCCCGCAGCGGGGTCACCGCCATCACGTCCGCGATCCGGTAGAGCGCGGCCAGTTCGGTCCGGTCGAACGGCTGGGTGAGGTAGTGGATCGCCGGCTCGCCCACCCGGCCGAACTCGCCGTTGATCCGTCCGACCTCGCGTTCGACCCGGTCGCGGAGGATCTGGTACTGACCGACCCGTTCCCGGCTGGGCACCGCCACCTGCACCAGGACCGTGTCGCGGACCTTGACGTGTCCACCTTCGAGCAACTCGCTGTAAGCCTTGAGCCGCTGCTCGATGCCCTTGGTGTAGTCCATCCGGTCGACACTGAGGATGACCTGGTCCGGGCTGCCGAGGTCGTGCCGCAGCCGGCGGGCCCGGTCGACCACCTCGGGTCGGCCGGCGAGCGCCGCCATCTCGGCGGTGTCGATGGAGACCGGAAACGCTCCGATGCGGACGATCCGGTCCTCGACCGCGATCCGCCGGTCGGTGGCCGGCAGACCGAGCACCTTGGTCACCAGTTGGGCGAAGTTGTGCGCGGCCTGGGCCCGCTGGAAGCCGACCAGATCCGCGCCGAGCATCCCGTGCAGCAGTTCGGCGCGGCGCGGCAACTGCATGAACAGCTCCGGCGGCGGAAACGGCACGTGCAGGAAGAAACCGATGCGCAGGTCGGGCCGCAGGGCACGGAGCAGGCCCGGCACCAGTTGCAGGTGGTAGTCCTGCACCCAGACCACCGCGCCGTTGTCGGCGACCTGGGCGGTGGCCTCGGCGAAGCGCTGGTTGACCCGCTGGTACGCGTCCCACCAGCGCCGGTGGTGCTCGGGTTGCTCCACCGCGTCGTGGTAGATCGGCCAGAGGGTCGCGTTCGCGAAGCCCTCGTAGTGATCGCGCAGGTCTTCGCTGCTCAGCGGCACGGTGTGCATGCGTACCCCGTCGACGTCGGGCAGGGTGGGCGCGGGACCGGTCCCGCCGGCCCAACCGACCCAGGTCGCCGGGGTGTGTCTCAACAGGGGGTGCAGGGCGCTCACCAGGCCACCAGGACTGCGTCGCCACTCGCAGGCGCCATCGAGCGCCACGTTGTCGTTGATGGGGAGGCGGTTGGCCACCACCACGAGGGAGCTCTGTCGCATCTCGGGCATTCCGATCAGCAGGGGAGTGACCGCCACGAGAAAAAGGAACAACCGGGCAGTCGGAGGGTGACGTGACGTACTGTCGGTATTCCTACTGACAGTAAGTTACACCACTGTTACATCCCTCCGCGTAGGCGGTCTGCGTCTCGGTATCCGGGCGGCTACCGACTCGGCGGGCTCAGACGACCGCCCCGTCGTCGGGATCGCGTTCCTCGTCGCCGGGACGCAGCCGCCACACGAGCGTGACGAAACCGGCGAGGATGCCGGTGAAACCGAGCAGCGTCACCACGCCCCGGTCGGCAGGGACCAGGTCGGGGAAGAGGAACAGCACGAACCCGAGCAGTACGGCGAGCACGCCGGCCACCGCGAACTTCGACACCCGGGGCAGCGGTGGGGGCGGGGGCGGCACGTAACGCTCGTCGGCGTCCGGGTCGTCGGGCAGGTCCGCGCCGAAGGTGTCCAGGCCGTCCAGCAGGG
Organism: Micromonospora fiedleri; assembly: GCF_016774385.1. Taxonomy (NCBI): domain Bacteria; kingdom Bacillati; phylum Actinomycetota; class Actinomycetes; order Micromonosporales; family Micromonosporaceae; genus Micromonospora; species Micromonospora fiedleri. Next base: position 484,140 of record NZ_JAETXL010000002.1, on the reverse strand, counting down.
AGGGGCCGTCACCGTCGCGTGGGCCACGGCCCACCGAGACACCGGAGATGTCCGCCGCGTACGGCAACCGGCGTACGCCGGTCGCGGTCGGCCCGGCCGGCTCGTCCGGGCCCGGCAGGGTCGCGGTCGTGGTGGTGCCCGCCCGACCCGGCGGCTCGTCCACGTCCTCCGCGGCCGGCCACGGGTGCGCCCCGGCGGCCGGGGAGGCGTTGAACCCGGCGACGATCTGAGCCCATTCGGCGTCGATGTCCGGTTCCTCGTTGACCCGCCCCGAGGTGCCCTCGTCGGACAGTTGGTTGAGGTAGTCCCGGGCCGTGCTCAGGTGCGAGCGGTCCACGTAGAGCCGGTCGACCGGCCGAGGCGGGACGGTGGTGGTGCGGGTGACCGGATTCAGATCCGCCGACGGTTGCAGGTAGGCGGCGATGCCGCCGGCCGCCAGCACGTCGAGCAGGTGCTCGCCGACGCGCGGATCGACGTCGCCGGCCACGGCGTACTCGTTCGCGTCGATCCCGTTGTCCCGCCGCCCCCGACGGGCTCCACCCGCTGACACCGGACCATCCTCCTCATCGCGCCGCCGGCGCGCCCCGCGTCCAGCCCCTGGGCGCCACCCACACGCCGTGCCCTGAATCGTGACACGTCCGGACCGGGTTCGGGGAGTGCCTTGTGGCGTGGGGTACCCGGGCGCGTCCCGCGTCGCTGGTCGACACGCGGCTCTTTGTCCTTTTGTGCGGCGCGTGCCAGGCGATCCGGCGGGACGGTCAGGCGCAGAGGTTCGCCACGGCGACCCGGACCGGGTCGGGGTTGGCCCAGCTCCAGTTGGGGTGCGCGCGGTTGGTGAGCAGGACGAGCACGATCCGGCGGCCGGGGTGCACGAGAAGCGAGGTGCCGGTGAAGCCGGTGTGTCCGAAGGTGCGACTGGTGGCGAGTTTGCCCATGAACCAGGGCTGGTGCAGCACCACCCCCAGACCATGGTCGGAGGTGCGGTCGGGACGTTCGGCGTCGACGGCGGGCAGGCCGACGTTGACGTTTGTCAGCATCCTCGCGGTGGTCTCCGCAGAGAGGATCCGGGTGCCGCGGTAGGTGCCGCCGTCCAGCAGGAGCTGCCCGATGACGGTGAGGTCGGCGGCGGTGGAGAAGATGCCGGCGTGCCCGGCGATCCCACCCAGGTGGTTGGCGACGTCGTCGTGCACGGTGCCACGCAGCAGTCCCCGGCTGGAGCGGGCGTCGGTGGCGACGAGTCGGGCGGCCTGGTCGGCGCTGCTGAGCCAGGTCTTCGGGTTGAAGCCGGTGTCGCGCAGACCGAGCGGGCCGGTGATGCCGGACTTGAGCGCCTTGTCGAGCCGTTGGCCGGTGACGTGCTCGACGAGTTGGGCGGCGACCATGAGACCGACGCTGGAGTAGCGGAAGACCGTGCCGGGGGTGGCGCCCTTGATCAGCGGGGTGGCCAGCACGGCGGCCCGCCGGGCGGCGTCGTCGGGCAGACCGGTGACCTTGGCACCGACCGGCAGCCCGCTGGTGTGCGCCAACAGCATGCCGACGGTGACCTTGCTCTTGCCGGCGCCGGTGAAGCCGGGCAGATACTCCACCACGGGGGCGTCGAGGGCGATCCGGCCGGCGTCGACCTGCTGCAAGGTCAGGATGGCGGTGAACACCTTGGTCAGCGAGGCGGTGTCGAAGATCGAGTCGTGGCGCATGGCGACCTGCTTCGACTCGGGCAGTAGCACCGGGCCGGCACCGTAGCGCAGCGCCTTGCCGACCACGGCCCGGGCGACGAGCTTGCCGTCGACCTGCACGTAGGCCACCGCGCCCGCGTACGCGGGGTGGTTCGGGTTCTGTGCCGTGGGCTTCAGGTGCCGGGTCAGCTCCATCGTCAGGGCCCGGCTCAGCGGTGACGGCGTGCCGATGCCGGCCTGCCCGCTCAGGCTACCGTCGGCCGCCGCCTCGGCCGAGCTGCCCGGCGCCGCGCCGAGCGCCTCGCCGGCCGCCGAGGAGGGCGTCGCCGTGGGCGGCGCACTCGACGCCCCGGCGCGGGGACGGTGCGTCGCGGCAGGGCCGGTGGGGGACCCGGTGGCGGCAGCGGCGTCCGGCGTGGACGGCGACGCGGGCTGGCGGCAGCCGGCGACGGCGGCGGTGACTGCGGCCAGGCCGAGCCCGAGCACGGTACGACGGTGCACAGACATGCGCCGCATCATGACAGGCCTGGATCGTCCGACAAAGCCCCTCGGCAAGGCCTGGGCGGCGTGGTCAGCTGGCGAGGGGCTGCGCGCCGACCGGGGGGTGGGCCAGGGCGAGCAGGCCCGGTGCGGCATTGCGGTGGGCGAAGGCGCGTAGCTCGCTCGACAGCGGGCCGGCCGCGGCCGGGTCGTCGCCCGCCGTCAACTCCCGTATCGCGAAGGTCAGCGACAACATGCGGTCGGTGACGTCGGGGATGCCGGCGTAGATCTCGGCGGCGGCCAGGTGCAGCTCGGCGGCGTGCCGGTGGTCGCCATCGGCACCGGCCAGGGCGGCCGTCACGGTCCGCAACGCCGCCTCCGACCAGGGCGTACGGTGACCGACCTGGTCGAGCATGGCGCGTACCCGGGCGGCGGACCGGCGACCGGCGAGGGTGGCCGCCCAACCGACTGCGGCGATCCACTCGCCGCTGGCCAGCGCCGGGATCTTCGTCCACGCCTCGGCCAGCTCGTCGACCAGAGCGGCGGCCTCGGCGGTGCGCCCCTGCACCGCCCGGCACAGTGCGCCCATCGCCAGCATCGTCCAGTGCAGCCGATGGAAGCCGCTGCGCCGGGCGGTGTCCAGCGCGGCCGCCACATCGTCGTACGACGGCGAGGGCTGTCCCGTCGAGAGCGGTGTGGGGTCGGCGACGTCGGACGCTGAGGCTGCGGCACCGGCAGCCCGCTGCGTCTGCGGCGTGGCGGCCGGCGGCACCGGCTGGCCACGCAGCACGAGCAGGCACGACCGCAGCCCACGGACCTGCATGTCCCAGCTGCCGGTCGGGGTGTCCACGAACGCCTCGGCGGCGGCGAGCAGCCGGCCGAAATCCCCCTCGAACCAGGCCCGCATCGCCTCGCCCGAGTAGCTGGTGGTCAGCGTCTGCCCGCTCGCGGTACGGGCCGGGGCGGCCGAGAGCAGCGCGTCGGAGCGCAGCCAGTCGCCCTCCTCCCGCACCGCGTACGCGAGGTTCTGGGTGGCTCTGGGCAGCGCCAGCAGCTGCCGGGCCCGGCTGAACTCGACGATGGCGTACAACTCGTCCAGGCCGGAGCGGTCGCCGGCCTGGTAGCGGGCGGTGGCGGCGGTGATCCGCGCGTTGGTGCGGATCTCGGTCAACCCGAGCCGCTCGCCGATCTCGGCCGCGGTGTCGGCGGCTGCCACCGCCGCGTCCCGCTCGTAGTTGAGCATGTGCAGCCGACCCAGCTCGGCGTAGGCGTCCGCCTTCTGGGCGCTGTCCGGCAGCGGCTCGAACAGCCGTACGGCGTGGTCCAGGCAGGCCAGCGCGGCCTGCCGGTCGGCGCGCAGCCACGCCGCCTGACCGAGCAGCGTCCAGGCCCGCGCCGCGCACGCCTCGTCGCCGTGCGCCAGCAGCCGGTCGGCCAGCGTCTGCACCTGCTCGGGCCCACCACCGGAGAGGAACGCGTTGCCGTCGCGGTAGAACGAGATTTCCGTGCTCAGCAGCTCCAGCTGGAGCCGGCCCACCGGGTCGGAGTCGTCGGCCAGCCCGAGTGCCCGGCCCGCGTGCCCGGCGGCGGCGTCCAACCCGTGCAGGGCGTACGCCCGGCGGGCCGCCCGGTGCAGCGCGGCCCGTGCCGGGCCGGCGTACCGGGTGGTGTCCATGCCCAGCGACCGGGCGATCTCGTGTGCCGCCCAGCGATGATGAGCCAGCACCTCGGCCAGGTCGGTGTCCCGGCTCTGCGACAGCGTGTCCAGCCAGTCCGCCGTGCGCTCGTGCCGGGCCACCCGCTCGGTACGCGGCAACCGCTGGTAGCAGACGTCGCGCACCAGCACGTGCCGGAACCGGTACTCCGGCTGACCGGCCATGGTGGACGCACCCTGCTCGTGCACGAAGTCCCGCTGCTCCAGCCGGCGCAGGGCCCGCTCGACCGCCTCGACCGACTGGCCGACCGCCGCCGCCACCGCGCCCGGCCAGAACTGCACCCCGACCACGGCCGCCGCCAGCAGCACCGCACGTTCCTTCGCGTCGAGCAGGTCGACCCGGTTGGCGATGACCGCGTGCACGCTCTCCGGCATCGGCAGGTCGAGGTGCTTCTCCAGCGACCAGCCTCGCCCCGACTGGCGCAACGCGCCCTGCTCGATCAGCATCCGGACGTACTCGTGGGCGTAGAGCGGGTTGCCGCCGGCCACCTCGATCAGCGGGGTGAGCAGGTCGGCGGAGAAGGCGGCCTGGCCGAACATGTGCGCGTACAACGCGGCGATGCCGGTGTCGCGCAGCGGCGGCAGGGTGATCGTCACCGAGCCGGTGATCGTCCCCGCCCAGCTCGGGTCCCGGTCGACCAGCTCGGGCCGGGCGGTGCAGAGCAGCAGCAGCGGCACGTCCCGGGCCGCCGCGCCGAGCAGTTCCACGAAGCGCAGCATCGCGTCGTCGGCCCAGTGCAGATCCTCGAAGACCAGCACGGTGGGGCGGCGGGCGGCCAGCGCCAGCAGGAACCGCCGCCACGCCGACTCCGCCTCCTCGGCGGGCAGCGGGGTGCCCGCCAGGCCGACCAGCGGGCGCAGCGCGTCGGCCACCCGGTCGCGTTCGCCGGGGCCGACCAGTTCGCCGACGGCCGCGGCGAGCCGTTGCGCGGCGGTGCCGGCCGGGTCGGTGTCGAGGATGCCCGCCTCGGCCTTGACGATGTCGGCCAGCGCGGCGAACGTGACGTTCTCGCCGAACGGCGGGCAGCGTCCGACCCGCCAGGTCAACGGCTCGTCCACCAGCCGGTCGGTGTGCCGGTGCAGCTCCCGGACCAGCCGGCTCTTGCCGATACCGGCCCGTCCGAAGACGGTCACCACCTGGGGTCGACGGTCGCGCAGACTGCGGTGCAGGGCGTTGACCAGCATGCCCAGCTCATGTTCGCGGTCGATCAGCGGGGTGGCGTCCGGTTCCCGGTCGGCGGGCTGCTGGCGTACCGCGGCCAGGGCCAGCCACACCTCGGTCGGTGCGCTGCGCCCGCGCAGGGTGACCGGCGGCTGCTCCTCGTAGCGGATGGTGTCGCGGGTCAGCGCGTGGGTGGTGCCGTCGACCAGCACCCCGCCCGGCGGTGCCACGGACTGCAACCGGGAGGCGGTGTTGACCACGTCACCGGCCACGATCGCCTGCCCACCGTCGCGGGCGGCGGCCACGTCGACAAGCGCCTCGCCGGTGGCCACCCCCACCCGGAACCGCAGCCCGTCGGTGCCGGTGGGCGTGAAGCGGGTGAGCACCCGTTGCAGCTCCAGGCCGGCCCGGACGCACCGCAGCGCGTCGGTCTCGGTGGCCACCGGCGCGCCGAACAGCGCCATCACCGCGTCGCCGATGTACTTCTCCACCACTCCGCCGTACTGGCCGACCACCCGTCGGGCGGCGGAGAAGAACCCGGTCTGCATGCCCCGGACCAGCTCCGGGTCGGCCCGCTCGACGTACGGGGTGAAGTCGATCAGGTCGACGAAGAGCACGCTGACCCGGCGGCGGTCCTCCTGGGGGATCGCCGGGGCACGATCGTTGCCGGCCCGGGGCGCGCCGCAGGAGGTGCAGAACGCCACGTCGGGCGCGAGTGGGCGCAGGCAGTGCGGGCAGACGGCACCGAGCTCCGCGCCGCAGCCACCGCAGAAGCGGTCACCGTCGGCGGCGGTGCGTCCACAGCGATCACACTGAGTGGCGATGACACCCTCCACTGGTGAGCCCCGACGCGGGGCGCACGACCGAGTATCGCTGCCCAGCCCAGTGTCGGGTACCGGGCTGTTGGCTTGTGGACACTCCACCGGGCAGTGCGCTCCGTGGCGCAACGGCTAGATTCAGGCAACCGATTCGTTGATCGTTATCAGAGGGGGGACAGCCTCATGGTGTACGTCATGTTGAGCAGCGACTGGACCGACGGTAACGGCGTCACCCACCTGGCGGGGGACACGGTGGATGTGGACGCCGCGACCCTCGCTCAGCTTCAGGCCCAGGGCATCGTCGGTGAGGTGCCGGGCAAGGGCAAGGACGGCACGGACTGGGCGGGGCCGGGCGGCACCGACTGGGCCGGGCCCGGGAGCACCAAGCCCTGACCGAGCTGACACACGGGCGGCGTCGGGACCTGTTCCCGACGCCGCCTTCGTGTGTTCCGGCTTGGTGATCAGTGCGCGCGGCGGCCGGTCAGCGGTCGCTCATGCCGGCGCGGCGGCGCAGTGCCGGCACGTCGGTGACCACGATCCGCCGGCCCTCGGTACGCAGCCAGCCCCGGTTGGCGAACGAGCCGATCGCCTGGTTGACGCTCTGCCGGGAACCGCCGGCCATCTCCGCGAGCTGGCTCTGGTTCAGCTCGATGGTGATCATCGGAGCCTGGCTCTCGCCGGCGAGCCGTACCAACGTCTTGGCGACCCGGCCGGGCAGGTCGAGGAAGACATGGTCGGCGTTCTGCTCGGTCAGCCGGCGGATGAGCGCGCCGAGGGACCGCATCACCGCGTCGAGGATGCGCGGGTTCGAGTGCACCAGCTCCATGAAGGCGCCCCGGGACAGGGCCAGGGCGGTGCAGTCCTCGATCGCCTCGGCCGAGGCGGACCGGGTGGAGGCGTCCAGCAGGGAGACCTCACCGAGCACGTCCGGTGGTCGGATCACCGACAACACGGCCCGCTCGCCGGTCGGCGCGGTGCGGAACACCGCGACCGCACCCCTGCGCAGCACGATCAGCGACTCGCCCGGGTCGTTCTCCACGAACAGCAGCTGACCCTTGCGATACGTCCGGGGCACCGCGGCGGCGATCACCCGCTGGCGTACCTCGGGTTCCAGCCCGGCGAACATCTCCACACCGGTGAGAGCGTCGCCCGGCTCTGGCAGGCGCATCTCCACGGCCCCACCCCTCCCCGGTCAAGGACCCAACTCGCTCACCGGGTGAGCCTGGCGGCCCTGACAAGGCGGACTGACACCCGATCGGCGTCCGGTAGCGGTACACATCAGATCATGACGGTCCGGTCGCGTGGTGTACACCCCTCAAGTCGCTTGTGTGACAGCTTCAGCTGCGATGTCACCGTTGCGGGTGGCGTGGAAGCGCTCCCGGTGTCTCGCCCCGCTCGTCAGCGCGGTTCGGGCGTCGGCGAGGATGGCGGGGATGGTCTACCGCTATTTCTACGACTGCGAATTCATCGAGGACGGCCGCACGGTCGAACTGGTGTCGATCGGCATGGTCGACGAGTACGGCCGCGAGTTCTACGCGGTCTCCACCGAGTTCGACGAGTCCCGAGCCGTGCCCTGGGTCCGCCGCAACGTCCTGGACAAGCTGCCCTCGCCGGCGGATCGGGCCTGGCGTTCCCGCGAGCGCATCCGCGACGAGTTGTACGACTTCCTCGTCGAGCCGCTGCGCGCCGGCAACGGCGAGGAGTTGGAACTGTGGGCCTGGTACGCCGCGTACGACCACGTGGCGCTGGCCCAGCTCTGGGGTGCCATGCCGGCGCTGCCCCGGGAGATCCCCCGGTTCACCAAGGACCTGCGGCAGCTGTGGGACGACCGGGGTCGCCCCCGGCTGCCGAACGCCGACGCGGCGCGGCACGACGCCCTGGTCGACGCCCGGCACAACCTGGCCCGGTGGCGGGCGATGACCGGATCGTAGGTTTGGCTGGTTCCGTCCCGGGCACCGGTTCGGCCTAGCGGGGGTCGACGTGAGGGAGCACCGCCATGAGCGAGCGCCAGCATGACTGACGAGGCGACGGCCGTCGGCGCGGCCCGGGAGCGGATCACCGAGCTGATCCGGGCGGCGGGCAGTTGCACGCTCACCACCATCTCGCTCGACGGTCGGCTGGTGGGCCGCCCGATGCTTCTGCAACGGGCGGCGTTCGACGGCGAGCTGTGGTTCTTCGGGTACGCCCGGTCGGCGACGGTGCGTCAGCTGCGGGTCAACCCGGAGGTCGAGGTGAGCTTCGCCGACCCGGAGGATCAGGTCCTGGTGTCGCTCTCCGGCACCGCGCGCGACGACCACGACCCGACGCGGGCAGCGCGGCTCTGGCGTCCGGAACTGGCCACCTGGTTCCCGGACGGGCCGGCCACGCCCGGCCTGACCCTGATCGCCGTGCACGTCACCGCTGCCCGCTGCTGGGACCGCGCCGGCGCTCGACAGGATCTGCTCGGCGGCGCCAGATCCGCGCCACCTGGTGCGTCGGCGTTTGCGCCGGGTGGTGCGTCGGTCGCGGCCGGTGCACCTCGTGATCATGCTACTGAGCGGTAGCGGGTCGCGGTGTCCGGTCGGACCAGCGGCGACTACAGTCGCAGTGACGGCCCGCCCCGGGCCGGCAACGGCGCCGAAGGTCTGACGTGACGCATATCCTGGGGCTTGATCGGGCTTGACCAGATGCTCCCAGGAGGATGAGCGATCATGCGTATCGGCGTGCTCACCGGCGGCGGCGACTGCCCCGGTCTCAACGCGGTCATCCGGGCGGTGGTCCGTAAGGGCGTCGCCAGCTACGGCCATGAGTTCGTGGGTTTCCGGGACGGTTGGAAGGGCCCGCTGGAGGGCCTGTCCCGCCCGCTGGGCATCGCGGAGGTCCGGGGGATCCTGCCGCGCGGCGGCACCATCCTCGGCTCCTCGCGGACCAACCCCTTCAAGATCGAGAACGGCGTCGAGCGGATCAAGGAGAACCTGGCCGCCCAGGGCGTCGACGCGTTGATCGCCATCGGCGGTGAGGACACCCTCGGTGTCGCCACCAAGCTGCACGAGCTGGGCGTCCACGTCATCGGTGTGCCGAAGACCATCGACAACGACCTCGGCGCCACCGACTACACCTTCGGCTTCGACACCGCGGTCAACATCGCGATGGAGGCCATCGACCGGCTGCACACCACCGCCGAGAGCCACCACCGCACCCTGGTGGTCGAGGTGATGGGCCGGCACGCCGGCTGGATCGCCCTGCACGCCGGCCTGGCCGGCGGCGCCAACGTGATCCTGCTGCCGGAGCGGGCCTTCGACGTCGAGCAGGTGGCCGGCTACGTCGAGAAGCGCTTCCAGCACCAGTACGCGCCGATAGTCGTGGTCGCCGAGGGCGCCCAGCCGCTGGAGGGCCAGATGGTCCTGCAGAACCAGGAACTGGACGCGTTCGGCCACGTCCGGCTCGGTGGCATCGGCCAGTGGCTGGCCGAGCAGCTGGAGGCCAAGACCGGCAAGGAGGCCCGTACCGTCGTGCTCGGGCACATCCAGCGCGGCGGCACCCCGACCGCGTTCGACCGGGTGCTGGCCACCCGGCTCGGCCTGCAGGCCATCGACGCCGCGCACGAGGGCGACTGGGGCAAGATGGTCGCGATGCAGAGCACGGACATCGTCCGCGTCCCGCTCGCCGACGCCACCCGGGAGCTCAAGACCGTCCCGCTGGAGCGCTACGCCGAGGCCGAGGTCTTCTTCGGCAGCTGATCGTGGTTCCGGCGTCGCGGCGGGCCGCCCGGTCCGCCGCGACGCCGCTTCCCAGAGGGGGTACGTCAGGTGTCAGCCGGAGTGCGCACCGTCGCGGTGATCGGCGCGGGCAAGATCGGCGAGTTGATGCTGTCCGGGCTGCTGCGCTCGGGCTGGCCGGTGGACCGCCTGCTGGCCACCGCCCGCCGCCCGGCCCGCGCCGAGGAGTTGACCGCCCGCTACGGCGTACGGGTGGTGGACAATCTCACCGCGGTCGACGAGGCCGACGTGCTGGCCGTGTCGGTCAAACCGCAGGACGCGGCGGTACTGCTGGACGAGATCGGGCCGAAGGTGCCCGGCGGCAAGCTGGTCATCTCCCTCTGCGCCGGCCTGCCCAGCAGCTTCTTCAGCCGCCGACTGCCCGAGGGCACCCCGGTCGTACGGGTCATGACCAACACCCCCGCCCTGGTGGACGAGGCGATGACCGCCATCTCCGCCGGTGCGCACGCCACCGGGGAGCACCTGGCGCTGGCCGAGGAGATGTTCAAGCCGCTCGGCTCCACCATCCGGGTGCCGGAGAGCCAGCAGGACGCGGTGACCGCCCTGTCCGGTTCCGGCCCGGCCTACTTCTACCTGCTGGTCGAGGCGATGACCGACGCCGGCATCCTGCTCGGCCTGCCCCGCCAGGTGGCGCACGACCTGATCGTGCAGACCGCGATCGGCTCGGCGGTGATGCTGCGCGACTCCGGCGAACACCCGGTGAAGCTGCGCGAGGCGGTCACCTCACCCGCCGGTACCACCATCTCCGCCGTCCGCGAGCTGGAAAACCACGGCGTACGCGCGGCACTGCTGGCCGCCCTGGAAGCGGCCCGCGACCGGGCCCGCGAACTGGCCGCCCAGGCCGAGTGAAGGGCCTCGGCCAGCCGATGATCCACTCCGTTGCGCCGATGTGGCGGTATTCCCGGGCCGGTGATGCCGCCAGATCGGCGAAACGGAGTCGATCATGCCGGGCGCTGGTATTCCCGGCAGGTCCCGGTGACGCATACTGACGCGGTGTTCACTCTCGCCCAGGCCCGGCACCTGGTGGCCACCCTGCACCCGCGCATCGACGAGCTGATCCGGGTCCGCGCCGACCTGACCGAGCTGCAGGTCGATCTGGCCAACCACGGGCTCAGCGCACTCGGCGGACGGCCCGAGCTCAAAGGGCTGGAAGCGCGCCTGCACGCGATCTGCGACGAGATCGGGCAGCACGGCATCGAGATCAAGAGCGTGGCGCCGGTGCTGCTCGACTTCCCCGGCGAGCGCGAGGGCCGGCAGGTGCTCTGGTGCTGGCTGGAAGGGGACGCCGACGTGCGCTGGTACCACCGCGCCGACTGCGGCTTCGCCGGTCGCCGCCCCCTCTGATCTCCCCTGATCTCCGCGCCGGGCCCGGGTCCGGTGTGGAGGCCGCGTCGATCCGATGGCGACACTCGCTACGGTGGGCGTGGATCATGCTGACCAACGGGGGAGGGCACTGAATGTTTGCCGTACGGTTGACCGCCGATGCTGAGCTGCGTCCGCTCAATCCGTGGCACGCGGAGGAGTTCCTGGCCAACCTGGACCGGGCCCGCAAGAACATGACGCCCTGGGTGTCGCCGGCCTTCGTGGCCACCGACCTCGACGGGGCACGGCTCGTGCTGCAGCGTTACGCCGACCGGTGGGCCCGCGACGACGGCGGCATCTGGGGCATCTGGTCCCACGGGACGCTTGTCGGTGGGGTGCTGCTGGTGTCACTGAACGCCGGGACGGGAGTCTGCGAGGCGGGCTGCTGGTTGGAGCCGGCCGCAGAGGGACGCGGGCTGGTGACCCGCGCGGTCAGCCGGCTCATCGACTGGGCGGTCGACGAGCGCGGCCTGCACCGGGTCGAGTGGCGTGTCCTCAGCGGCAACGTCCGCAGCATCGCGGTGGCCCGTCGGCTCGGCATGCGTCGCGACGGCGTACTGCGTGAGGTGGTTGCGGGCCCGGACGGGCGGTCCGACCTGGAGATCTGGTCGCTGCTGGCCCCGGAGTGGCGCGCCCACCGCGCCGGTGCGCCGCGCGGTACGGATGGCGGCGAGCGACTAGAACAGTAGGGTATGGCGCGCCCGACGGCTCTCCTCCGACCTGCACCGGCCCGACAGGTTCTGCCCGTCGTCGCCGCGAGCACGGCGGGGGCGAGTGTGGTCGCGCTCGCTGCCCTGGGGGCGGCCGGCCACGGCGGCTACGCGAGCGATCCGGTCGGCGCTGTCGCCCTGGCCGCGGCGGCGACGGTCAGCATCGTCGTGGCTGCCCGGCTCGGTCGGTCGGGCCACCGCACCGCGGTCCCGCTGGCGCAGTTCGGCCGCGCGGTCGTCATCGTCGACTACCTGCTCCAGGTGGCCCTGCTCCAGGTGGCCCTGGTCGCCGCGATCGGCTGGTACGGGCTGCGCGCCGCCACGGACCGCGAGGCGCGGGACACCGCCCCGCCGGCGGCCGACGATCGCTCCACCGCCGCCCCGCACACGGACCCCGCCGTCGCGTGACACGCGTGGAGTCCGCCTACCGTGTGACACGCGCGGAGTCCGCCTGCCCCCTGACGCGCACAGGATCCGCCTGCCGCGTGACACGCGCGGAGCCTGCCTGCCGCGTGACGTGCAGGGGATTCGCCGGCGCGTGACGCGGGCCGGGCGGGCGGGTCGGCGGAGAAACCGACCCGCTCGCCGGCGGCGTCCGGTCAGTTCCGTTCGGCCTTGGCCAGTGCGGCACGCACCTTGTCGGCGTCGCCGGGGGCCTCCTGCTCCCAGTTCGCCGGGTCGGCGGAGTAGATGGTGCCGTACGCCGGGGTGTCCGGCTGGAACCGCCAGCTGTCGGCCAGCGTGCCGGCGTCCACCGCGTCGTAGCCGATCCGGTCGAGGAAGGCGGTGACGACGGCCTTGGCCTCGGCGTCATCACCGGCGATCGGCAGCGCACTGCGGTCCGCGCCGCCGGCGGGCCGGGCCAGGGCGAGCAGGTGCCGGAAGAAGATGTTGTTGAACACCTTCACCACCCGGGCCTCGGGCAGGTGCTGTTGCAGCAGCTCACTGCTGGTGACGCTGCCCTCGTCCAACTCGGGGATCTGGCCGTCGCGCTGCGGGTAGTAGTTGTTGGTGTCGATGACGACCTTGCCGGCCAGCGGCTGCGCCGGCACGGCCCGGTACGACTTCAGCGGGATGCTGACCACCACCAGGTCACCGGCGCGAGCCGCGGCGTCGACGGTGCCCGCGCTCGCTCCCGGCCCCAACTCGTCGACCAGGTCGGACAGTGTCTCCGGCCCCCGCGAGTTGCTCAGTACCACCTCGTACCCGGCCGCCACCGCCAACCGCGCGACGGTGCCTCCGATGTGTCCACTTCCGATCAACCCCACGACCGACACGTCAACTCCCATCGACTCGGCTCTCCCGTCGAACCTACTCGCCCGCCGGACACTTCCGGCCGATCCCGGGTGATCTCCGCCCGATGGACATGCGGAGGCAACGGACCCGGAACGGCGAGCGCACCCGGAACGGCGACGGCACCCGGAGCCTCGGGCGCCGTCGCCGGTGAGTCAGGCAGCGGGGTCAGGGCAGGGTCTTCTCCACGGTGGCGCGCAGCGTGGGGTCGTCGGGGGTGACCGTCGGGGCGAAGCGGGCGGCCACGGTCCCGTCCGGGGCGATGAGGAACTTCTCGAAGTTCCACCGGACGTCACCGGTGTGGCCGTCGGCGTCGGGGGTGTCCACCAGGGCGGCGTAGAGCGGATGACGGTCGGGGCCGTTCACCGCGACCTTCTCCGTCAGCGGGAAGGTGACGCCGTAGTTGACCTGGCAGAACTCGCTGATCTCCGCAGCGCTACCGGGTTCCTGGCCGGCGAACTGGTTGCACGGGACGCCGAGCACCACCAGGCCACGGTCGGCGTACTCGTCCTGAAGGGCCTGCAGGCCGGCGTACTGCGGGGTGAGGCCGCAGCGGGAGGCGACGTTGACCACCAGCAGGGCGCGGCCACGGTACTGCGCGAGATCGGCGGGGCCGCCGGTGAGGGAGTTGATCGGAGTGTCGAAGACGGACATGACGGTGAGGGTATCGCCGAACGTCGGTGCGCGGCGCGGGGCTACCGCTCGGTAATGGCCGCTCACCGGCGAAGACCCGTCGGGCGACGCGGGTTTCGCCCGAGCCGACAAATCGATACATCGACATCTTGACGAAGTGGAGTCGTGTGAGTAGCGTCTCATCAACCTTTTGGAAAGTTTCCTAACTGTTTGGAGACGCCACATGAAGAGATCGCTCCGCCGGGCCCTCTGGGTCGGCGCCGTGGTCGCGGTGACCGTCGCCTCGGTCCCGATGGCCACGGCGTTCGGCGCCGGAAGCGTGACCACCTCGTTCACCCGGGTGCAGGACTGGGGGACCGGTCACGAAACGAGGGTCACCATCACCAACGGTTCCAGCGCCAGCGTCAGCACCTGGCGCATCGAGTTCGAGCTGCCCTCGGGCACCAGCATCAGCAGCTCCTGGGACGCCGACGTCACCCGCAACGGCAACCGGTACGTGGCGGTCAAGAAGAGCTGGGCCGGCGCGCTGGCGCCCGGCGCCTCCTTCAGCTGGGGCTACAACGGCACCGGTGCGTACCGGGCGCCGTTGAACTGCACCGTCAACGGCGCCGCCTGCGGCGGTGGCACCCCGCCCCCGACGAGCCCGCCGCCGCCGACCACGACCGCACCGCCGCCGCCGACCTCGCCGCCCCCGACCACGCCGCCGCCCCCGCCGGCTGGACAGAAGGTGGTCGGCTACTTCGCCCAGTGGGGCGTCTACGCCCGCAACTACCACGTCAAGAACATCCACACCAGCGGCTCGGCGTCCAAGCTGACCCACATCCTGTACGCCTTCGGCAACACCACCGGCGGCCGGTGCACCATCGGTGACAGCTACGCCGACTACGAGAAGGCCTACACCGCGGCGGAGAGCGTCGACGGCGTCGCCGACACCTGGGACCAGCCGCTGCGGGGCAGCTTCAACCAGCTGCGCAAGCTCAAGCGGATGTACCCGCACATCAAGGTGATCTGGTCCTTCGGCGGCTGGACCTGGTCCGGCGGCTTCACCCAGGCCGCACAGAACCCGACCGCCTTCGCCGAGAGCTGCTACAACCTGGTCGAGGACCCGCGCTGGGCGGACGTCTTCGACGGCATCGACATCGACTGGGAGTACCCGAACGCCTGCGGCCTGACCTGCGACGCCAGCGGCCCGAACGCGTTCCGGAACGTGGCCAGCGCGCTGCGTACCCGGTTCGGCTCGAACAACCTGGTCACCGCCGCGATCACCGCCGACGGCAGCAACGGCGGCAAGATCGACGCGACCGACTACGCCGGCGCCGCCACCCACCTCAACTGGATCATGCCGATGACGTACGACTACTTCGGCGCCTTCAACGCGCAGGGCCCCACCGCCCCGCACTCGCCGCTCTACTCGTACTCCGGCATCCCGCAGCAGGGCTTCTGGTCGGACGCGGCCATCCAGAAGCTCAAGAGCAAGGGCATCCCGGCCAACAAGCTGCTGCTCGGCGTCGGCTTCTACGGTCGAGGCTGGACCGGGGTCACCCAGTCCACGCCGGGCGGCACCGCGACCGGCCCCGCCCCGGGCACCTACGAGCAGGGCATCGAGGACTACAAGGTCCTCAAGAACACCTGCCCGGCGACCGGCACCATCGGTGGCACGGCGTACGCCAAGTGCGGCAGCAACTGGTGGAGCTACGACACCCCGTCGACCATCGGCGGCAAGATGACGTACGCGAAGAACCAGGGCCTCGGTGGCGCCTTCTTCTGGGAACTCTCCGGTGACACCAGCAACGGAGAGCTGATCGGCGCCATCCGCAACGGCCTCGGCTAGATGTAAGGAAGGGCCCCCTGTTAACGCCTCCGGTAGAGCACGGGCCCCCCGTTAACACTCCGGCAGCTCGATCTTGCCGCGTGTTAACAGGGGGCCCTTCCTATGCAAAAGGCGATAACAAGGGGCCCTTCCTTACACCCGGGTGGGGTGTGACAGACTCGCCGGTCGAACGGTGCGATGTCCGCAGATCGGGAGGTAACGATGCGGGTGTACCAGCGCTCGGCCGCCCTCGTCCTGCTCGCGACCGTGCCGTTCGCGCTGGTCGGCTGCGGACTGATCGGCGGCGACGAGGAGCCGGCGGAGCAGCCCGGTCGGGCACCGGCCGACGAGGCCCTGGCGAAGTCCCGCGAGCGGGTGCAGGCGTACCTCGACGCGATGACCGCCAAGGACGTCGCGGCCGGGCGCAGCCAACTCTGCACGGTGCTGCACGAGTCGTTCGACGCGGCGGCGACCGGGCCGAACGGCGACTTCGCCGACCACTTCACGGTGACGCAGACCGAGATCGTCGACATCCGCCCGGGACCGGTCGGGCAGGAGGTCAGCACTGTGGTCACCGTCACGGTGGGTAAGCGCGAGGCCAGCCGGTCGCTGCTGTTCACGGTCACCCGCGACGGCCTGGACTGGTGCATTTCGGGCGAGCAGCCCGGTGGACACAGCCCGTCTCCGACGCCGACGCCCTGACCTGCGGCAGCGCACCGCGTCGTCCATCTGCCGGAACCCGGCCCCTCACTGGTCGGTCACCCGGTCGGCCGCCGTAGGCTTTTGTCATGCGCCATGAGTGGCACCAGTTGAGTCATCCGGCGGTGGGCAGCCCGGTGCTGCAGACCAGCCGTCCGACCGTCGACTCCGCCGAGGACGAGGCCCTCGGTCTGGACCGCTGGCGGCAGCTGCCCCGCGCCCAGACCCCGCCCTGGGAGGACCCGGCCCAGGTGGCCGAGGTCTGCAAGGTCCTCGACCGGGTTCCGTCGGTGGTCGCCCCGTACGAGGTCGACCAGTTGCGTCAGCGTCTCGCGCTGGTCTGCGAGGGCAAGGCGTTCCTCCTCCAGGGCGGTGACTGCGCGGAGACCTTCGCCGACAACACCGAGAGTCACCTGCTGGCCAACGCCCGTACGCTGCTGCAGATGGCGATCGTGCTCACCTACGGCGCGTCGCTACCGGTGGTGAAGGTGGCCCGGGTCGCCGGGCAGTACACCAAGCCCCGGTCGCTGCCGACCGACGCCCGCGGCCTGCCCGCCTACCGCGGCGACATGATCAACTCGCTGGAGGCCACGCCGGAGGCGCGGGTCGCCGACCCGCAGCGCATGATCCGGGCGTACGCGAACTCCGCCGCCGCGATGAACATGCTGCGCGCCTACCTCGCCGGTGGGCTGGCCGACCTGCACGCGGTGCACGACTGGAACAAGGGCTTCGTGCGCAACTCCCCGGCCGGCGAGCGGTACGAGGCGATCGCCCGCGAGATCGACCGGGCCCTGGCGTTCATCCGGGCCTGCGGGATGACCGACGACGAGGCCCTGCGTACGGTCACCCTCTACTGCTCCCACGAGGCCCTGGCACTGGAGTACGACCGGGCGCTGACCCGGGTCTCCGACCGCCGGGCGTACGGGCTGTCCGGGCACTTCCTGTGGATCGGCGAGCGCACCCGGCAGATCGACGGCGCGCACATCGACTTCATCTCCCGCATCGCCAACCCGATCGGGGTCAAGCTCGGCCCGACCACCACGCCGGACGAGGCGATCGAGCTGTGCGAGAAGCTGAACCCGGAGAACATCCCCGGTCGGCTCACCCTGATCAGCCGGATGGGCAACCACAAGGTACGCGACGCGCTGCCGCCGATCGTGGCCAAGGTCACCGCCGCCGGGGCGAAGGTGGTGTGGCAGTGCGACCCGATGCACGGCAACACCCACGAGTCGTCCAACGGCTACAAGACCCGCCACTTCGACCGGATCGTCGACGAGGTGCTGGGCTACTTCGAGGTGCACCGGAGCCTGGAGACCCACCCCGGTGGCCTGCACGTCGAGCTGACCGGTGAGGATGTCACCGAGTGCCTCGGTGGTGCCCAGAACATCGCCGATCTCGACCTGCCCGACCGCTACGAGACCGCCTGTGACCCGCGCCTGAACACCCAGCAGTCGCTGGAACTGGCCTTCCTCGTAGCGGAGATGCTCCGGGGCTGACGCGTGATCGGCTGGCATGACTGTGGCGGACGCGAGGAGTGACCTTGCGAGCCCCACAGTCGGCAGCTGTCTGGCCTGACTGTGGCTGACGGGATGGAGCGTGACATGCCGATTGATCTGCGTTCGGACACGGTGACCCGGCCCACCCCCGGGATGCGGGAGGCGATGGCCACCGCCGAGGTCGGCGACGACGTCTACGGCGAGGACCCGACGGTCAACGCGCTGGAGGCCGAGGTCGCCGCGCTGTTCGGGCACGAGGCGGCGCTGTTCTGCCCGACCGGCTCGATGGCCAACCAGATCGCCCTGCAACTGTCCGTACCGCCCGGCGCGGAGCTGCTCTGCGACGCCGACGCGCACGTGATCACGTACGAGATGGGGGCCGCTGCCGCGTACGGCGGCATCACCTCGCGGACCTGGCCTGCGGTGGGCGCGGACGTGGACCCCGACGTGGTCGCCGGCATGATCCGTCCCGACGGCTACTGGGCGGTGCCCACCGCCGCGATCGCGGTGGAGCAGACCCACAACCGCGGCGGTGGCGGGGTGATCCCCCTCGACACGCTGCGCCAGTTGCGCCGGATCGCCGACGAGGCGAAGGTGGCGCTGCACTGCGACGGGGCGCGGATCTGGCACGCCCACGTCGCCGACGGGGTGCCGCTGGCCAGCTACGGCGCACTGTTCGACACCCTCTCGGTCTGCCTCTCCAAGGGACTCGGCGCGCCGGTCGGCTCGCTTGTCGTCGGCGCCGCCGACAAGATCGAACGGGCGCGGATGATCCGTAAGCGGATGGGCGGCGGGATGCGTCAGGCCGGCGTCCTCGCCGCTGCCGGCCGGTACGCCCTGGCACACCACATCGACCGGCTCGCCGAGGACCACGCGAAGGCGGCCCGGCTGGCCGAGGCGATCGCCCCGTTCGGGGTGCTGGCCGCGCCGGTACGCACCAACCTGGTCCCGCTGGACCTGACCAAGGCACCTATGGACGCGCACGCGCTGGCTGCGGCGGCCCGTGCCGAAGGCGTACTCATCTCGGTGCTCGGCCCCCGCATCGCCCGCCTGGTCACCCACATGGACGTCACCGACACCACCGTCGACCAGGCCGCCACCACCCTCACCCACATCCTCCGCACCTGACCCCCACCCCCACCTCGGGCCTCGCGCTCTCGCCCCGCCTCGCCCGTGCCTTGCGCTCCCGCGATCTTGCACTTTTGGTCGCTGAAATGCCCCGTATGCGGCTTATGTGACGACAAGAAGTGCAAGATCGCGGGCGCAGACGCGGGCGCGGGCGCGGGGGGACGGGGAGGGAGGGAGTGTGGGGGAGTTAGGGGTGGAGGCGGCGGAGGGTGGCGATGTCGGCGGCGTGACCTTCGTGGCGGTCGGTGGGGGTCTCCACGAGGATGGGGACGCCGGCGGTGGCGGGGTGACGCATCAGTTCGGCGAAGGCGGGCTCGCCGATGCTGCCCTTGCCGATGTTCTCGTGCCGGTCACGGGTGGAGCCGCACAGGTCCTTCGAGTCGTTGGCGTGCACCAGCTGGAGCCGATCCGCGCCGACGGTCGCCACCAGGGTGTCCAGCGTCTCGGTCATGCCGCCTTCGGCGGCCAGGTCGTGCCCGGCCGCCCAGGCGTGGCAGGTGTCGAAGCAGACGCCCAGCCAGGGGTGTCGGTCCACCGCGTCCAGGTAGGGGCCGAGCTGCTCCACCCGACAGGCCAGTGACCGGCCGCCACCGGCGCTCGGCTCGACCAGCAGCATCGGACCGCCGCTGTCGGCGGTCGAGTCCAGCAGCGGCAGCAGGGATTCGCGTACCTGCCGCATGGCCGCCTCGGCGTGCCCGGCGTCCACCGCGCTGCCGGCGTGGAACACCACCGCGCGGGCGCCGATCGCGGCGCCCCGGCGCAGCGCGTGGGCCAGGGTCTGCTGCGATCGTTCGACCGTGGCCGGGGTCGGCGAACCCAGGTTGACCAGCAGCGACGCGTGGATGTAGACGGCGACTCCCCGTTCGGCGCAGCCGTCGCGGAACAGGGCGTCCTGCACCGGGTCACCGGCCGGCATCGCCCACCCGCGGGAGTTGCCGACGTACACCTGCGCCACCTCGGATTCGGCGGCGTCGAGGTAGGGCAGCGCCGCCTTCGCCAGCCCACCGGAGGTGGGCGTGTGCGAGCCGATCGGCCGGTGGCCGGGTTGCGTAGCTGTCATCAGAAGCATCCGATGGTGATCTGGGTACCCGGTGCCACCTGCGCGTTCTCGTTCGGGTTCTGGAACCGGGCCACGGCCTCCGGGTTGAACTGCACGGCCACCGGGAAGCCCTGACTCTCCAGCACCTGCTTGGCCTGCTGGCACGGCAGGTCGATGACCCGGGGTACGGTCACCAGCGGTGGACCCTCGCTGACCTCCAGCCGGATCTGGGCACCCTTCTCGACCCCGCTGCCGTCGGCCGGGCTCTGCCCGAGCACCTCGTCGCGAGGCTTGTCGGACTGCTTGTAGGTCGGTTCCACCAGGACCAGGCCGAGCTGGGCGATCTGCGTACGAGCGTCGTTGAGGCTCTTGCCGACCAGGTTCGGCACGGTGATCGGGGCGCGGCCCTTGCTCAGGATGACGGTGATCTTGTCGCCCGGCTCGACCTCCTCGCCCGCCTCCGGTTTGGTGGCCACCACGACGCCCTCGGGCAGGCCATCGTCGTACCGGGCGCTGCCCTTGACGACCTTCAGTTGGGCGTTGACCAGGTCGGCCTCGGCCAGGTCGAACTCCTTGCCCACCACGTCGGGCATCGGGAACCGGGCCGGCCCCAACGACAGGGTCAGGGTGATGGTGCCGCCCTTGAGGATCCGGGCGGCCGAGGTGGGCTGCTGCGCCACCACACCGTCGCGCGGGATCTGCTCGTCGTGGCGTGGGTCGGCGTACTGGAGGGTGAAGCCGCCCTGCGCGGCCTGCGCCTCCGCCTGGGCCTTGGTCATGCTGACCAGCTGCGGGGTGGTGGTGTAGCGGCCCACGCCGAACCACCATCCGCCGAGAGCGGCCACCAGGCCGAGCACCACCACGACGGCGGCGACCGCGAGGCGGCTGCTCGAATCGCCGAACAGTCGGGCACGCCACCCGGCAAGCTGGGAGAACCGGTTCCCGTCCTCGTCCGGAACCGCCCGCCGACGACCCCGGGTGGGCGCGCCACCCTCCGGCAGTCGGGCCCAGGTCGGCCGCTCGGCGGGGCGGACCGCTGCCACCACCATGGTCGGCTGGGCGACCGCCGGGCCGTCGGACACCGCGGACAGCATGGCGGTCTGGGCGTTCGCGTTACCGAGCCCGTCGCGGGCGACCTGCACCTCGGCCAGCAGGGTCGCGGCGTCGGCCGGACGGCCCGCCGGGTCGCGGCGGGTGGCTCGGGCGACCAGGTCGTCGAGGGCCTTCGGCAGGCCGGGCACCAGGGTCGACGGCGCCGGTACGTCCCGATCGACGTGTTGCCAGGCGATGTCGATCGGACGATCACCGTCGTACGGCACTCGGCCGGTGAGCATCTCGAACAGCACGATGCCGCTGGAGTAGACATCGGTACGGGCGTCGGCGCGGCCGGTGGTGACCAGCTCCGGGGCGACGTACGCCACGGTGGCCATCAGTTGGTTGCCGCTGTCGTGATCGGTGCTCGCCTCCACGGCTCGCGCCAACCCGAAGTCGGTGACCTTCACGACGCTGTCGACGAGGTTGGCCGGGCCGCCGCTGGGTGCCTCGGCGACGAGCACGTTCTCCGGCTTGACGTCGCGGTGCACCAGCCCGGCCCGGTGGGCGGTGGCGAGCGCGGCGAGTATCTGCTCGGTGATGGCCAGCGCCTCGTCCGGGTTGAGCCGGCGCCGCTCGGTCAGCACCTCACGCAGGGTGCGCCCCCGGACGTATTCCATGACCAGGTACGGCCGCCCACCATGGGTGCCCTGGTCGTAGACCGCCACCACGTTGGGATGGGTCAACCGGGCGATGGTCTTGGCCTCGTCGGTGAACCGCTCGACGAAGCCGGCCAGGCCGGCCCGATCGGTCGGCCCCTGCGACGAGTGAATGATTTTGACCGCCACGGTGCGTTCGAGTCGCTCGTCGGTGGCGGTGTACACGGTCGCCATGCCGCCACGGGCGACGCGACCGCGGATGCGGTAACGCCCGTCGATCAGCGAGCCCAGCAACGTGTCGGCGACCTGTGTGTCCATCGGCAGGCAGTCTATGTGTCGGGGGATGAAGGTTGAACAGGATGCTACCGCCGAGCGGACCATCTCGGGCCCGCCGTGGCGTGACAGGCTGTGGTCGATCCTGGTCAGGGTGGGTGCCGGGAGGCTGTTGACCTGGTGCCGGGAGGACGTGGCAGGGTGGTCGAGTGACCGACTCCGTACCCACCGACAACGCCGCGCCGCAGACCACCGGGCCGACGGACTGGCTGACCCTGCCGGACGTCGCCGAGCGGCTCGACCTGACGATCAGCAAGGTGCACCAGAAGATCAGGGATCGGGAACTGATCGCGGTACGCCGCGACGGTGTCCGCCGGATTCCGGCCGACCTGGTGGCCAACGGCACCGTACTCAAGCACCTGCCCGGCGTACTCAACCTGCTGGCCGACGCCGGCTACGACGACGAGGCGGCGCTGCGCTGGCTCTACGAGCCCGACCCGACGCTGCCGGGTGGCACCCCCGCCACCGCCCTCGCCGGCGACCAGGCCCGCGAAATCAAACGCCGCGCCCAAGCCCTCGGCTTCTAACCCCCACCCTCGTCACTCCCACCCCCACCCCACCCTTGCCACCCACCCTCGCCGCCCCGCCACCCTTTCGCCCCGTCGATCTTGCACTTTGTGTCCCCGCGAATGGTGCAAATCATTCATAAGTGCGACCAAAACTGCAAGATCGACGCGGCGAGCGCCGCGTGGCGAGGGCGCGTGGCGAGGGCGCGTGGCGAGGGCGCGTGGCGAGGGCGCGTGGCGAGGGCGGCGTAGTGAGGGCGAGAGGGCGGGGTGAGGTTGCGGGGAGGGCACGGCGAGGCCAAGGCACGAGGCCAGGCACCGCGAGGCTACGGCGCGGCGAGTTCAGGGCGCGGCGCGGCCGGGGGTGGGAGGGTGGGTTAGTCGGTGCGGCGGGTGGCGGCTATGGCCAGGTCGACGAGGGACTGGCGAGCCTCGGTGTCCAGGTCGACGGCGGTCAGCGCGGCGAGTGCGGCGTCGGTGAGGGTGACGATGCGTTGCTCGGTACGGGCCAGTGCGCCGGTGCTGGTGATCACGTCCCGTAGCCGGGCCACTCCGGCCGCGTCCAGGGCGGGGTCGCCGAGGCCGGCGAGCACCACCTCCCGTCCGGCCTCGTCCGCCGCCTCCAGGGCCGCTGCCACCAGGTAGGTCCGCTTGCCCTCGCGTAGGTCGTCGCCGGCCGGCTTGCCGGTCTGGGCGGGGTCGCCGAAGACTCCCAGCACGTCGTCGCGCAGCTGGAACGCCTCGCCCAACGGCAGCCCGTACGCCGAGTAGGCGACCCGGATGTCCGCGGGGGCGTCGGCCAGCGCAGCGCCCAGCAGCAGCGGTCGCTCGACGGTGTACTTCGCCGACTTGTAGCGGGCGATCTTGCTGGCCCGTTCCAGCGAGGCGTCCCCGGTGGCCTGGGTCACCACGTCGAGGTACTGCCCGACGGTGACCTCGGTGCGCATCTCGTCGAAGTCCGGCCGGGCCCGGGCGACGGTGCGGGGATCCAGCCCGGCGGAGTGCAGCAACTCGTCGGACCAGACCAGGCACAGGTCGCCCAGCAGGATCGCCGCCGCGTCGCCGAAACCGTCCGGGTTGCCGCCCCAGCCGGCCGCACGGTGCCAGGCGGCGAATCGGCGGTGCACCGCCGGCTCGCCGCGCCGGGTGTCCGAACGGTCCATCAGGTCGTCGTGGATCAGGGCGCTGGCCTGGACGAACTCCAGCGCCGAGAGGGCGGTCACCACGGCGTCGGTGTCCACTCCGCCGGCACCTCGGTAGCCCCAGTAGGCGAAGGCGGGCCGCAGGCGCTTGCCCCCGCCGAGCACGAACGCCTCGATCGCCTCGGCGACCGGCACCAGTGCGTCATCGAGGTCGGTCATCCACAACCGGCGACCGGCGAGGAAGTCGGACAGGGCCTGGTCCACCCGTTGGCGGAGGCCAGCCCGGTCGACAGGAGAGACAGGAGCAGCGTGGGTCACGTCCCGACGCTAATAGGTCAGGTCGCCGCGTGCTGACCCACCCACGTTCCGGCGCGTCGCGGATCGCCCGGTAAGCCGCGTCGGTGGGCGTGGCGAAGCCGGTCGGCAGCGGCCGACACGCCGGTCACGGTCGTTCTTCGGACAGGTCGCGTCACCATCGGTGAGTACGGTTTTGCCTGCTGACGGGCGGGTCGGCGACGTGCCCGACGAGCCGAGCGGCGGTCTGGTCGGCACGCCGAGGACGATGGCCAGCCAGGCGTGCCAGTAGCGGCCGGGCGTGCGCCGACGGCGTTCCCAGCGGGATATCTCGTGCCGACTGAGTGTCGGCACCCCGGCGGCGGCGCACAGTTCGGCGGCGAGCCGGGACTGGCTCCAGCCTCGGGCGAGGCGTAACCGGGTCAGCGGCGGCCCGGACAGCGGATCGGGCGGGTGCGGGGGCATCGGTCCTCCGGAGGTCGGCGCGCGCTGGTGACCGGCCCGGAACCCGGACCGCCCACCGGTGGATCGTGACCCCCGCGCGGCCCCCTGCGGTCGTCGACCGCCCGCGCTGAGTCATGGTTATCGCAGGGGTCCGACGTTTCCGTCCGCGAACGGGTCGAGAACGATGCGGGCAGTGATCCCTGGCTGTGGGAAGAAGATGGGGATACGCGGCCGGTCCGGCTAGAGTCGACGCGTGGCGCTCGGTCTACCGTCGATCCTCCCCAATCCGCAACCGGCGATCGGGGAGCTGGTCCGTGACCGCCAGCCGACCTTCTCCTTCGAGTTCATGCCGCCGAAGACGGAGCAGGGCGAGCGGCAGCTCTGGCAGGCCATCCGCGAGCTGGAGCCGTTGCAGCCGTCGTTCGTGTCGATCACCTACGGTGCCGGCGGAACCACGCGGGACACCACGGTCGCGGTCACCGAACGGGTGGCCACCGAGACCACCCTGCTGCCGATGGCCCACCTGACCGCGGTCAACCATTCGGTGGCCGAGTTGCGGCACGTGATCGGGCGGCTGGCCGGTGCCGGGGTGCGCAACGTGCTGGCGGTGCGGGGCGACCCGCCCGGTGATCCGACCGGCGAGTGGGTGCGGCACCCCGACGGCATCGACTACGCCGAGGATCTGGTGCGCCTGGTCCGCCGCTCGGGTGACTTCAGTGTCGGCGTGGCCGCCTTCCCGTACCGGCACCCGCGCTCGCCGGACATCGCCAGCGACACCGAGTACTTCGTCCGCAAATGCCGGGCCGGTGCCGAGTTCGCCATCACCCAGATGTTCTTCGACGCCGACGAGTACCTCCGCCTGCGTGACCGGGTGGCCGCCGCCGGCTGCGACACCCCGATCCTGGCCGGGGTGATGCCGGTGATCCGCATCGGCACCATCGAACGCTCCGTGCAGCTGTCCGGGGCACCCTTCCCGCCTGCGCTGGCCGCCCAGTTCGAGCGGGTCGCCGACGACCCGGAGGCGGTCCGCCGGCTCGGCATCGAGCAGGCCAGCGAGATGTGTCAGCGGCTGCTCGACGAGGGCGTGCCGGGGATCCACTTCATCACCTTCAACCGGTCCACCGCGACCCGGGAGATCTGGCAGAACCTGCGGGTGGGCGCCTCGACGTGAGCGTGCCGGCGCGATACCTCAGCGCCGCCGTGACGGTTGAACCGTGGTGGGCAGACAGCTGAACTGGAACGAGTACGCCACTGCGTGGGCGCGGCTGCACGGTGGGTTCGACCCTCGGGCGGCCACTCCGGTGGTACGCGCCTGGCTGCGCCTGTCGTACCATCTCGGGTTTCTGCTGGGCCGGTTGCGGGTCGGTCCGACCGCGGTGACTGCGGTCGGCGTGCTGCTCTGCCTCTGCGTGCCGTTGTTCGCGGTCCGGGCGGGCGACGGTCCGTTCCTCGGTGCCCTGTTCGTGTTGCTCGCCTCGGTGGCCGACAGCGTCGACGGGGCGGTGGCGGTGGTCACCGGTCGTACGACGCGACTCGGCTACGTCTACGACTCGCTTGCCGACCGGATCGGTGAGGTCGCCTGGCTGGTGGCGTTCTGGCTGGTCGGCGCGCCCGGCGCGCTGGTCGCCGCGGCGGGCGCGCTGTCCTGGTTGCACGAGTACGTCCGGGCCCGGGCGGTAGCCGCCGGGATGCGGGAGATCGGCGCGGTGACGGTGGGGGAGCGGCCCACCCGGGTCTGCGTGGCCCTGGTGGGACTGCTGCTGGCCGGTCTGACCGGGCTGATCCAGCCGGATCTGGCGGCCGGCACCATCACCATGGCGACCGCGGTGTGGGTGCTGCTGGCCGCGTTCGGGCTGGGGCAACTGCTCTCCGCCGTACGCCGGGCACTGATCGACGCAGGGTGATCGGCCCGCGGGTCGGAGGGTGGCTAGTCTTGCCCGGTGACAACTGCAACGACGGGGGATCTTTCGGACGTCGCGTTGGTCCGGGCGGCGCAGGCCGGTGACATCGGCTGCCTCGGGCTGCTGCTGGCGCGGCACGCGGCGGCGATGCGGGCGGTGGCGTTGAGTGTCTGTGGTCACCGGCCGGAGGCCGAGGACGCGGTGCAGGAGGCGGCGCTGATCGCGCTACGCCGCATCGGTGACCTGCGCGACCCGGCGGCCGTGGGGCCGTGGCTGCGGACGATCGTGCGTAATGTCGGCCGGCTCCAGTTCCGGGCCAAGCGGGAGGTGCCGGTCGACCAGTTGGAGCTGGTCGCGTCGCCGGACGGCGGGCCGGATCCCGAACGGATCGTGGAGCGCACCGCCCATGCCGACTGGCTCTGGACCGCCATGCACGAGCTGTCGCCGAATCTGCGGCTGGTCACGATGCTCCGCTACTTCACCGAGGTCACCGCGTACGACCAGATCGCCGCGCTCTGCGGGGTGCCCGTCGGTACGGTGCGCAGCCGGCTGCACCAGGCGCGGACGAAGTTGACCGACGCGCTGCTGGCGACGGCCGACGCCGTACACGATGACGTGGCCGTGCTCACCCGGCGGCGTCGGGCCGAGGCGGAGGAGATGCTGTGGTCCGGACGGCACGGGAGCTTCGCGCGGACCCTTGCCGAGACCTGGAGCCCGGCGGTCCAGACGTGGTGGTCGGACGGTCGCCGCACCAACGGCATCGACCCGTTGGCCCGGACGATGTACGCCGACGTGCACGACGGGGTGGTCTACCGGCTGGCCAACATCGTGGCGGCGCGGGACGTGGTGATCCTGGAAACCGATCTGATCAACCCGCCGGAGGATCCGTTCCACTGCCCACCGAGCGCGGTGTGGGTGCAGTCCCTGGAGGCGGACCGGGTGTCGCGGCTGCGGGTGTTCCATCCCGCCCGCGCCAAGGGTCGGTGACCGCGAGGGTGGCCGGATGCCCGGCCACCCTCGCGCTCCGGCAAGGCGTTACAGGCTGAACAGCCGGTAGTGGTCGATGGTCTCGAAGCCCATCCGCCGGTAGACGGGTTCGCCGGCGGAACTGGCCTGTAGTGTGCCGACGCGCAGGCCACGCTCCCGCCCGGCCCGCAGCGCGGCAGCGGTGACGGCCGTGCCGATGCCTCGGCCCCGCAGTTCGGCGACGGTGCTGACGACGTAGATTCCGGCCACCCCGTTGCTGATCAACGTGGCGGCCGTGCCGACCACCCGACCGTCGAGACGGGCGACGAAGCGGAGCAGTTCGGCTCCGTCGGCCGGGCGGTCGATCTCCAGTCGGGTGACGGTGGCGACGGCGTCGTCGGGCACCCCCAGCGCGGGCCCGTACACCTCGACGAAGGCGGGGATCTCCGAATCGTCGATCTGGTCGACGACCAGGCCCGGCGGGCCGGGAAGCTCGGCCACCCGGTCCAGGTCGACGGCCATCACGGGCATCATCGACACCTGCCTGCCGCCCAGCGCGGTCAGGGCGTCGGCGATGCCGGGATCGCTGTCCGCGCCGACCCACCAGAGCCAGGGCGTACCGGTGAGCCGCCGGCCGGCCTGCGCCACGGTCTCGTCGATCGGCCGGTTGCGTACCCGCAGGACCCCGTTGAGCAGCGGATGTGGCACGTCCGTGCGGAAGATGGGCAGGTCGTCGTCGGCCCCGTCCGGGCTGACCCAGCCGCACCAGTAGGCCCGGTTGTTGGCCAGTTGTGCCGGCAGGTCGTGGATCGAGGTGACGACATCGTTCGGGTGCATCATGTCGACACGTTGTCCTCGGCCCTGCGGTAGTTCGACGCCCCGCCGAACTTCCGCTGTGGCGGCGCTCACGATGCGGTGGCGGCGTTCACCGCCTGGTGGGCACGCCTACCAGGCGGGACCGACGGCGTCGGCGACGATCTGCGCGGACAGGGTCACCATCGGCAGGCCGCCGCCCGGATGGCCGGAGCCGCCGACCAGCCACAGACCGCGCGCCGGCCCCCGGTTGGCCGGGCGCAGCAGACCACCGGCGGTGCCGTAGATGGTGCCGCCCGGGGCGCCGGTGGCGGTAGCCAGGTCGGCCGGGGTCCGGATGTCGCGGAACACCAGCCGGTCGCGGACGTCCACGCCGCGTTCGGCGAGCACGTCGAGAATCCGATCGGCGTACGCCTGCGCCAGCCCCGGCCGACGCCAGTCGACCGCACCCGGTGCGGTGCCCTGCCGGGCGGCGTTGACAAGCACGAACCACGCCTCGTGGCCGTCCGGGCGGACCGTCGGGTCGTCGGCCACCGTGACGAAGATCGTCGGGTCGGCGGCCGGTCGGGCCCGTACCCCCCGACCCGGGTCGCCGAAGACCGCGTCGAACTCGGCGTCGTAGTCGCGCGGGAAGAAGACGTTGTGGTGGGCCAGCCCGCTCTCGCCGCGTACGCCGAGCAGCAGCACGAAACCGGCCAGGCTGCGGTCGGTGAGCCCGGCCAACCGGCGCGC
This sequence comes from Micromonospora fiedleri, assembly GCF_016774385.1. NCBI lineage: Bacteria > Bacillati > Actinomycetota > Actinomycetes > Micromonosporales > Micromonosporaceae > Micromonospora > Micromonospora fiedleri. The sequence goes on along the minus strand of NZ_JAETXL010000002.1, from coordinate 455,543 downwards.
GTCGGGCAGCAGGTCACGGTAGACGGTCAGCGCGTCGACGTTGGCCACCACCACGTCGGCGGGGATCGGGGCGCGCTGGTCGGCGATGCGTACCCCGTGCACCCGACCGCCGGTGGCGTCGATCCGGGTGACCGTGGTGCCGGTGCGCACCACCACCCCCAGGTCCAGGCAGCGCGACAGCAGCGCGTCGGCGAGGGTGCCCAGACCGCCACGCAGGTACCAGCCGCCGAAGGTCAACTCGGCGTAGGGGACCGCGACCAGGGCGGCCGGGGCGCGCCGTGGGTCCGCGCCGGTGTAGGTGGCGTACCGGTCCAGCAGCATCCGCAGCCGAGGATCGGACAGGTGTGACCGGCCCAGTCCACGCAGGCTCTGCCCGGGGCGGATCGCGGCCAGGTCACCCAGCCGCCAGGCCAGTCGGGCCAGGTCCCGGGGCGAGTCGACGCGGCGACGCAGGATGTCGTGCTCGCTGGCCCGCCACACCCGGGCCGCGCGCCGCCACAGCCGTTGCCAGTCGGCGGCGGCCCGGTCACCGAGGGCCGCGCCGATGCGGGCGGTGAACTCCGCCGGCTCGGCGCAGGAGTCCAGCACCGCAGCACCGTCGTCGAAGACGTGCCGCACGATCGGGTCCAGCGGCACCAGGTCGAGATATTCGTCCAGCTTCGCCCCGGTCGCCTCGAACAGCTCGTGGAAGACCTCGGGGAGGGTGAGCAGGCTGGGTCCGGTGTCGAAGTGGAACGGGCCCGCCTCGGTGTCGCGGGTGTGTCGCCCGAGCTTGCCACCGACCGTGTCGGCCTGTTCCAGGACGGTCACCTGGTGCCCGGTGACGGCCAGCCGGGCGGCGGTGGCCAACCCGCCCACCCCGGCGCCGACGACCACGATCCGCGCCATGCCGCGTCCTCCTAGACCGTGTCGAAGTCCTCGCTCCGGCCCGCCGCAGGCGGATCTAGCCGACCGGACGGCCGCGCCAGGACAGGCGCCGCCGCTTGCGCAGATGGTACGACCGTAGGGTCAGCCAACCGAGGACCGCGACCGACACGGGGTGGCTCAGCGCGTCGGGCCAGGCCCGCCCGCCGGTGGCGTGGGCGCTGACCACCCGTCCCACCACCCCCGCCAGGTACGTCAGGGCGGCCACCCCGGCCAGGGCCGGTGCCCCGGCCAGCAGGGCGGCCACGGCGACCAGCGGCGGCGCGGTGTAGAGCAGGAGCAGCAGACCGACCACCAGCGCGGCGGCCAGCGGATGCCCGAACGTGGCCCACAGCGACTTGGTGTAGCCGTCGCGCAGCTGCGGCCAGCTGTCGTACATCCGGCAGGAGGCCAGCCGGGAGCCGTCGGCCAGGGTGATCCGACCGCCGGCACGTTTCACCGCGCGGGCCAGCTCGATGTCCTCCAGCACCCGGTCGGCGACCGCCGCGTGCCCCCCGGCCCGCAGGTAACCGGCCCGGTCGACGACCAGGAACTGCCCGCCGGCCGCGGCCAGCGACGGCCGCGGCGAGCGTTCCATCGCCCGCAGCGGCAGGAAGGTCAGCCACAACCACTGCAACAACGGCTGCACCAACCGGTCGCCCACCGTCCGCACCACGATCTTCGGGTACGGCGACAGCAGCTCAGCCCCGGCGGCGCGCAGTTCGGTGACCGCCGCCGCCACGGCGTACGGCGCAAGCACCACGTCGGCGTCGACGAAGACCAGCGCGTCGGCCGAGGTCTCGACACGGCCGGCCAACTGCCAGCAGGCGTGCGGCTTGCCCAACCAGCCCGGTGGCGGGGCGACCCCGGTGAGCAGGGTGACCCGCGGATCGTCGCCGACCACCGCGCGGACCACCTCGGCGGTGCCGTCGGTGGAGCCGTCGTCGAGCACCACGATCCGCAGCCCCGGTACGCCGCGCTGGGCGAGCAGCGCCCGCAGGCACGGGGTGACCCGGTCGGCCTCGTCGCGCAGCGGCAGCAGCACGCTCACCCGCTCGTCGGTCTGCACCGGCCGGTCCGCCGGGCGGCGCAGCCACCGGCCGGCGTTGACCAGGGTGTGCGCGGTCAACGCGACGACGACGAGCAGGACGACGAGCGGCCCGGTCATGCCGCGACGTCGGCCCTGGCGCGCTCCGCGCCGGCGTGGTCGTCGCCGGTCCGGCGGGCCCGCAGCAGCGTCACCGCCAGCGGCACCGCGATCACCGCCATGCCGACCCCGCCCCACAGCGCGGAGGCGGGCAGGTCCAGGAAGACCGCGTGGGCCAGCACACTGGAGGCGTACGTCCACAGGTAGAGCGCGTACATCGGTCGGTCGCGGACGTCGGTGTCGGCCACGGCGGCACCGGCGAGCGGCCGCAGCGCGGTCATCACCAGCACCCCGAACAGCAGCCAGCCCAGGTAGTTGCTGACCGGGATGCCGGCCAGCCCGGGCAGTGCCGGGGTGGCGTCGCGCCACACCCAGTGCCCCTCGGCGACCATCTGCGGGTCGAGGAAGAGGTCCCAGGTGGCCAGGCCGAGGGTGGCCAGCCCGATCCGCGCCGGCCACCGCCACCACTCGCGTGCCCTGCCGCCGCCGATGAGTCGGGTCGCCACCAGCCAGGCCGGCCAGGTCATCCAGGTCCAGGCCAGCGGGATGATCAGCGGCACCCCGGCCAGTTTCGGGCCGAGTTGGCCGGAGTAGTCGTAGCTGCCGAACGGGAATCCGGTGGCCACCCCGAGGGCCTCGATGGCGAAACCGCCGCCGCTGGCCAGTGCGATCAGCGCGAACGCCGTACGCGGGCCCCGGCTGAGCAGGGCGTGGCCGACCGAGAGCAGGTAGCCGAGCACCACGGTGGCGACGGTCAGCCGGGCCCGGGTCGTCCCGCTGGTCAGCGGGTAGCAGATCTGCGCCAGCACCAGCAGGGCGAGCATTCCCCAGGCGTACGCCCGGGTCGCCGACCGGGCCGATGGTCCGCCGTTCATGATCGCGGCGGCGGCGTGGGCGCGGGTAGGGGCAGATCCCGGCCGAGCACCCCGAACGGACGTTCGTCGCCGGGGAAGTGGAAGTCGCGCAGCAGGTCGACGAAGCCGAACCGGCGGTACAACCGCCAGGCGCGGGAGGTCTGCTCGTCGGCCTCCGGGGTGGACAGCAGCGTGGTCGCGCCCTCGGCCATGGTGAGCAGCGCCCGCAGCTGCCCGGCGCCCAGGCCGTGTCCCTGCGCCGGTGGGCGTACGTGCAACTCGACCACCTCGAAGCAGTCGGTCAGCCAGCGTCGTCGGGCGTCCGGGTGGAGTGCCCGCCAGACCTGGTCGTGCCACCACTGGCCGGGGCCGCCGAGGTAGCCGTAGCCGAACCCGGCCAGGTGCCCCTCGGCGGTCAGGCTGGCGACGGCCCGGAAGCCGGGACGGCGTACGTGGGTGGCGATGTAGCCACGGCGGGCCTCCAGCAGGTCGGCGCGGTAACCCATGGCCTCGCCGTAGACGGCCACCACGTCGTCCAGCCGTCGGAGGAGATCGTCCGGTGTCCACCGCACCAACCTCATGCCCGTCCACCCTTCGCCGGGTCGCCGTCGACCCACCCCAGTACCGTCCGGTCACCGATCACGTCACGCACCTCGAACCGGGTGAAGAGCTCCTCCGCGTACCACCGCGCGGTCTCCGTCCGGGTGATCGCGGCCCGGTGCTCCGGGTGACGGTACGCGAACCCCACCAGGTCTGTCGGATCACGCCACACACTCACCGTGCCCTGCCAGCCCAGCGGGGCCTCGCCGACGCCGAAGCGGGCCAGCAGGCCGGGCGCGGCGTGCAGGGCCGCGGCCACCGGCGGGATCGCCCGCCAGAAGGTGAGCGCGCGGGTCGGTCGCAGTCGGGCCCGGGTCAGGGCCAGCACCGGCCCGCTGACCCGGCCACCGGTCGGCTCGCCGAACGGCCGTCGGCCGGACCACTCGCCCCGGCTGCTCAGTGGCCGCAGGTCGAGCCGGACGCCGGCCACGGCGATGCGGGACCAGGCTCGACCCACCGATGATCCGGCGAACCGGGTGGCCGCGGCGGGGGAGTCCCACACCGTCAACGCCGCCCAGCGGGTCAGGTCGGCGTCACCCGGCCCGAAGCCGGTGCCGGTCCCGGTGCCGAGCAACTTGCCGAACCGTACGCCGGGCAGGGCGCGCAACCGGCGCGGATCCCGCGCCATCCGGACCAGCGCCCGGCCCACGGCGGCCCGGGGAATCCGCCACACATGCAGGGTGACCAGCTCCGGAACGTGCTCTGGCCCGCTCACGCCGTCGCCTTGCTGCGCTCGCCGCCGGCGCGAGGCACCACGCTGCTGTGCTTGATGGTTCGCTCGCTCACGCCACGTCGGTCGGGGTTCCGCCGGTGATCCGCAGCAGTTCGGCGTACGTGGTGGGAAAGACCGCCTGCGGTACGCCACCGGCGGCCCAGACCTCGTCGTACTTGTCCAGGGCGTTGTCCACCAGGGTGCGCAGCGGCTGCGGATGCCCCACCGGGGCGACCCCGCCGATCACCTGGCCGGTGTGTTCCTTGACGAACTGCGGGGTGGCCCGGCGCAGCCGGGTGATGCCGAGCCGGGCGGCCAGACCGGTGGTGTCCACCCGGTGCGCGCCGGAGGTCAGCACCAGCAACGGGGCTCCGTCGGCGTCGAAGACGAGCGAGTTGGCGATGGCCCCCACGTCGACGCCGAGCGCCTCGGCGGCGGCTGCGGCGGTGTGCACGGCGTCGGGCAACAGGCGGACCGTGGCCGGTGCGTCGGAACCGTTGCGCGCCTGTGCGGCGTCGAGCGCGTCCTGCACCGCCCGGACGTTCGGGTGTGACTGCATCCCGCCATTCTTCCCGGTGCACGGCCGGGCGGTGCAGCCGGAGTCGGTGGGCAGCCGTCGCTGACGGGCCGTCGGGGCTGCCGGGACTGCCGGGGCTGCCGGGCTCGGGGCGGAGCGGGGAAATCGGTGACCGGAGGATGCCGGCGCGCGCCACACGTTGCATTTTCGTCGGGGGGAGGGTGTACTGTCAGCAGCAGTTAGAACGAGTGTTCGATTGAGTCGAACGTTCGTTCCAACCCCCTCGGGGCGGGTGTTTCGCGGCATCCGGCTCCGAGAGAGGTGCGGTACCGCGGACCGCACCGGGCTTCGGGCAGTCGCGAGTCCGGACCCATCAGGCAGGAACGTCGCTCGCCGCCCACGACCCCCGGGCGGCGGGCGACGGACCCGCCGGTACGCCGGCCGGGTGTGGTGTGGGGAAGCTCCACACCCGGCCCGGCCGCCCATCTGGTGCGTCTTCCTCCGCACCGCCCGCCGCGGGTGTCCCGCGCCGACGGATCTCCTCCGTCGGGCGATCGCCCGCCCCGGTCCGCCTGGAGGAGACATGCCGACCAGCCCGGCCCAGGTGCCGACGGTGCCCGCGCACGTGCTGCCGCACCGCACTCCCGCCCAACTGCTGGCGGTGGCGCGGCAAGGGCTCGCCGAAGCCGCTCGGACGAGTCCCGACGGTCTCCGGTACGCCACCGCCCACCTCGCGGCCCTGCGTGCCGCCGCCGCGGTGCTCGCCGCCCGCGCCCGCCCCGCGCCCACCCGCCGCAGCCGGATCACCAGTGTCTGGGTCCTGCTCGCCGGCGTCGCCCCCGAGCTGAACGAGTGGGCCAACTACTTCGCCGTCGCCGCCGGCAAGCGGGCCGCCGCCGAGGCCGGCATACCTCGGGTGGTCACCGCCCGGGAGGCCGACGACCTGCTCCGTGCCGCCGGGGAATTCGTCACGGTGGTCGAGTCCGCACTCGGCATGGCCCATCAGCCGGCGATCGAAGGGCTCGTCGCCTGAGTCTCGGCGTCCGGTCACCACCGGCGGGACCCAGGGTGACCGGACGCCGTCCGACAACGCGCCGACCTGACCATGCCGTGTCGGCACGTCCTCATCCGAAGCAACGACAGCACCATCCCCGGGCCGGTGCCCGGGGCGATCCGACGGGGGTAGATCCGATGGCGGGCCGCATGGTCGTCGGTTCTGCCGCGCTGGCCGCGCTGGTGCGTCCGGCCAGCGCCCCCGATCCGGCGGGCGTCCACCGGATGCTGCCGGTACGGCCCGAGCTCAGTGGGTTGCTGCCCGGCCGAGGGTTGCGACGCGGCAGCACCATCGCGGTCGGCGTCGGGCAGCCCCGGCACAGCGGCACCACATCGCTGTTGCTCGCTCTGCTCGCCGAGGCGTCCCGCGCCGGCTCCTGGTGTGCGGTGGTCGGGATGCCGACCTTCGGGCCCGGCGCGGCGGCCGAGGCGGGAATCGCCCTGGATCGGCTCGCCCTGGTGCCGCAACCCGGTCCGGAATGGCCCACCGTGGTCGCCGCGCTCATCGACGGGGTCGACGTGGTGGTCACCGCCGTACCGGCCGCCGTCTCCGCCACCGTCGCCGGCCGACTGGCCGCCCGGGCCCGGCAACGCGGCAGCGTGCTGGTGCCGTACGGCCGGTGGGACGGCGCGGATGTGACGCTCCAGGTGGTACGCGGGGTGTGGGAAGGGCTCGGGTCGGGGCGAGGGCGGCTGCGCCGCCGCGAGGTGACCATCTCGGCGCGTGGCCGAGGTGCCGCCGCCCGCCCCAAGGAACTCACGGTGTGGCTGCCCGGTGCCGAACTGACCCGGGTCATCCCCCCGCCGGCACCGACCGTCCGGCCGGAGGCCCCGCTACGCGTGGTGGCCTCGGCATGAATGTCCGCTCCCGGACAAACCGTCAGCTCGGTGCGCGGTCAGCGGGGGGTGGCTCGCCGGGTGGGGCGGGCACCGGCGGCTCGCCACAGCGCCGTGGCGAGCCAGAGCAGCCCGGCGCCGACCAGTACGCCGTGGGAGATCCGGACCGCCGCCGGGGTGAAGAACTGGGGCAGGAAGAGCAGGAACCCGAGGGCGAACGGCACCCCGCTGAGCCGGGGCAGCAGGTTGTCGCGCCAGATCGCCACCGCGGCGAGGGTGGCGCCGACACCGAGCGCCAGCAGGCCGATCCCGAAGGTGGAGATCGCGATCGGGTCGTACCGCACCTGATCGGCCAGGGCGAGCAGGTCGATCTGTGGGTCGGTGGCGGCCTGGCGGGCGATCGCGTGCAGGCCGAACGCCTCGGCGCCGTAGTACGGCAGCACCAGGCCGGCCCCGACGGTGCTGGTGACGAAGGCGGCCACGAGGGTGCGGCCCGGCCCGGTGCCGGCGACGGTCCGGGCGAGGACCAGCAGGCCGAGCGGCACCAGGATGAAGCCGATCATGGCGAAGGTGTGCGAGGGCACCCAGAGTGCCGGCGGACATCGCGGCGAGGGCGCCGGCCGCGGTGGATTCGTCGTGCCAGGGCCATTAGCTTTCTGGGTCAAGTCGGCCTGGTCGTGATCACCACCATCTCGAGGTACGGCCGATGACACGGACCCTGCTGCTCTGGTGCCCGGACTGGCCGGTGCTCGCCGCCGAGATCATCGACGGGGTGCCGGCCACCGGGCCGGTGGCGGTGCTGCACGCCAACCGGGTCCTCGCCTGCTCCGAACAGGCCCGGGCCGAGGGGGTACGCCGAGGGCTGCGCCGGCGGGAGGCACAGGGGCGCTGCCCGGGGCTGACCGTCGTCGACCACGATCCCGGCCGGGACGCGCGGGCCTTCGAGCCGGTGGTGGCCGCGGTCGAGGAGGTGGCGGCCGGGGTCGAGGTGATCCGCCCCGGAGCCTGCGCGTTGCCCGCCCGAGGGCCGAGCCGCTACCTCGGTGGTGAGGAGGCGGCGGCCGAACGGATCGTCGAGCACGTCGCGCAGAACTGCGCGGTGGAGAGCCAGGTCGGCGTCGCCGACGGGGTCTTCGCCGCCGGGTTGGCCGCCCGACAGGGGCGGATCGTGCCGCCCGGTGGGACGCCGGAGTTCCTGGCCGCCCAGCCCGTCGAGGCGCTCGGCCGGCCCGCCCTGGCCGACCTGCTGCGCCGGCTCGGAGTGCGTACGCTCGGTGACTTCGCCGCGCTGTCCGCCGGTGACGTGTTGGCCCGGTTCGGCTTCGACGGGGCGCTGGCCCACCGGATGGCCGCCGGCCGGGACGACCGCCCGCTCGCGGTCCGGCGTCCCCCGGTCGACCTGACGGTCACCACCGACCTCGACGAGCCGATCGAGCGGGTCGACGTCGCGGCGTTCGCCGCCCGGACGCTGGCCGAACGGTTGCACGAGCGGCTCGCCGGGCACGGGCTGGCCTGCACCCGGCTCGGCATCGAGGCGGTCACCGCGCACGGCCAGGAGTTGCACCGGGTCTGGCGGCACGACGGTCTGCTGAGCGCGGCGGCGATCGCCGACCGGGTCCGTTGGCAACTGGACGGCTGGCTCACCGGCGCTCGCCGGGGCGGCCCGGCCCGGCCCAGCGCCGGGATCATCCGGCTGCGGTTGGTGCCGGACGGGGTGCTGGCGCAGGCCGGCCTGCAACCCGGGCTGTGGGGCGAGACCGGCGAGGAGCGCGAGCGGGCGCATCGGGCGCTGAGCCGGGTGCAGGGACTGCTCGGCCCCGAGGCGGTGGTCACCGCCGTGCTCGGCGGCGGGCGGTCCCCGGCCGACCAGGTACGGCTGGTCCCGTGGGGCGACGAACGGCTACCCGCCCGTCCCGATGCCGTTCCGTCGGCTGCTCGTTCGGGTGCACCGCTGCCGTCCTGGCCGGGGCGGCTGCCGCCGCCCTCGCCGGCGGTGGTGCTGCCCACTGCGCTCGCCGTACAGGTGTGGGATGCCGCTGGGGAGCCGGTGACGGTGAGCGCCCGGCTGGCGATGAGCGCCCCGCCGGCCCGGCTGAGCATCGATGCGACAGCCGAAGCCCTGGTCCCGGTCGGCGTGGGCAGGGGAGCCGAGATCGTCGGCTGGGCCGGTCCGTGGCCGGTCGACGAGCGGTGGTGGGCTCCGGCCGAGGCCCGTCGCCGAGCCCGCTTCCAGGTCTGCCTGGCCGACGGCACCGCACTGCTGCTCGCCGTCGAGCGCGGCCGATGGCTGCTGGAGGCGATCTATGACTGACGTGAATCTTGGTACGAAACGGCCCTCCCGAGGGCCGGAACGTACCAAGATCGTGGCGGCGAGGTGGGGACGATGAGTTTCCACAATCCACGGCTGCCGTGGTCGGAGCTGGAGCGGGTGCTCTCCGGTCGGCCGGGGAGCGGGAGAGGCAGCGGGGGCGGGCAGAGCGGCGGGGCCAGGAGCGGCGGGAGCGGGCAGGGCAGCGGGGGCAGGAAGGGCAGCGGGAAGGGGGAGGGTGGCGGTGGGGAGCGGCATCTGCATGTGGTGGATCCGCTCGCCGTCGACGCCGACGGGGGTGACTCGCCGGCCTGGAGCCGGCGGCGGGAGCACTACAGCCCGCCGGAGCTGACCCGACCCGACGGCGTGCTGCCGTACGCGGAACTGCACGCGCACACCAACTTCAGCTTCCTCGACGGCGCCAGCCACCCGGAGGAACTGGTCGAGGAGGCGACCCGGCTGGGGCTCACCGCGCTCGCCGTCACCGACCACGACGGCTTCTACGGCGTGGTGCGCTTCGCCGAGGCGGCCCGCGCCCTGCACCTGCCGACGATCTTCGGGGCGGAGCTGACCCTCGGCCTGCCCGGCCCGCAGAACGGGGTACCCGACCCGCACGGCAAGCACCTGCTGGTGCTGGCCCACGGCCACGAGGGGTACGCCCGGCTGGCCACCACCATCGCCCGCGCCCACCTGCGGGGCGGTGAGAAGGGCCGCCCGGTCTACGGCGAGCTGGAGGAGATCGCCGCCGACCTGCGCGACCACGTGCTGGTGCTGACCGGCTGCCGCAAGGGACACGTGCCGGCCGCCCTGCTCACCGAGGGGGTCGACGCGGCGGCCCGCGAGTTGGACCGGCTCACCGACATGTTCGGCGCGGAGACGGTGGCGGTGGAGCTGACCGACCACGGGCATCCGGTCGACGGCGACCGCAACGACGCCCTGGCCGAGTTGGCCGCCGCCGCCAGGCTGCCCACCGTGGCCACCGGCAACGTCCACTACGCCACCCCGGGGCGACGTCGACTGGCCACCACCCTGGCTGCCGTACGGGCCCGGCGCAGCCTGGACGAGATGGACGGCTGGCTGCCCGCCGCCGGCACCGCCCACCTGCGCTCCGGTGCCGAGATGGCGGCCCGGTTCGCTGCGTACCCGGGTGCGGTGGCCCGGGCCGCCGAGTTCGGCGCGGAACTCGCCTTCGACCTGCAACTCGTCGCGCCGCAACTGCCGGCGTACCCGGTGCCGCCGGGGCACACCGAGATGAGTTGGCTGCGGCAGCTCACCGAGGCCGGCGCGCGGGAACGCTACGGCCCGCGCGAGGCGCACCCGCAGGCGTACGCGCAACTCGACCACGAGCTGAACATGATCGAGGCGCTGGGCTTCCCGGGCTACTTCCTGGTGGTCTACGACATCGTCGAGTTCTGCCGCCGGGCCGACATCTACTGCCAGGGCCGGGGCTCGGCGGCCAACTCGGCGGTCTGCTACGCCCTGCGGATCACCAACGTGGACGCGGTCCGGCACCGGCTGCTGTTCGAACGCTTCCTGGCTCCCGAGCGCGACGGCCCGCCCGACATCGACGTGGACATCGAGTCCGACCGCCGGGAGGAGGTCATCCAGCACGTCTACGCCCGCTACGGCCGGGAGCACACCGCCCAGGTGGCCAACGTGATCTCGTACCGGCCCCGGTCAGCGGTGCGGGACGTGGCGAAGGCGTTCGGATTCTCCCCCGGCCAGCAGGACGCCTGGAGCAAGCAGATCGACCGCTGGGGTGATGTAGCAGCGGTGGACGTGCCGGAGATCCCCGAGCAGGTGATCGCGTACGCCAACGAGGTGCAGACCTTCCCCCGGCACCTGGGCATCCACTCCGGCGGCATGGTGATCTGCGATCGGCCGGTGATCGAGGTGTGCCCGGTGGAGTGGGGGCGGATGCCCGGCCGCAGCGTGCTCCAGTGGGACAAGGACGACTGCGCCGCCGTCGGCCTGGTCAAGTTCGACCTGCTCGGCCTGGGCATGCTCTCGGCGCTGCACTACGGCTACGACATGATCGGGATGAGCCTGGATCTGGGCGACATGACGCTCGACGACCCCGAGGTCTACGACATGCTCTGCCGGGCCGACTCGGTCGGGGTGTTCCAGGTGGAGAGCCGAGCCCAGATGGCCACCCTGCCCCGGCTCAAGCCGCGCGAGTTCTACGACCTGGTGGTCGAGGTGGCGCTGATCCGGCCCGGCCCGATCCAGGGCGGCTCGGTGCACCCGTACATCCGGCGCAAGAACGGGCAGGAGCCGGTGACGTACGCCCATCCGCTGATGCGCAACGCCTTGGAGAAGACCCTGGGGGTGCCGCTGTTCCAGGAGCAGTTGATGCAGCTCGCCATCGACCTGGCCGGCTTCGACGCGGCCGAGGCCGACCAGCTGCGCCGGGCGATGGGGGCGAAGCGTTCGGTGCAGCGGATGGCCCGCATCGCCGACCGGCTCTACACCGGCATGGCGCAGCGGGGCATCACCGGCGAGTTGGCCGACGACGTCTACCGCAAGCTCACCGCCTTCGCCAGCTACGGCTTCCCGGAGAGCCACGCGATGAGCTTCGCCTACCTGGTGTACGCCAGCTCCTGGCTCAAGCGCTACCACCCGGGTCCGTTCCTGGCCGCGCTGCTCAGCGCCCAACCGATGGGCTTCTACTCGCCGCAGACCCTGGTCGACGACGCCCGCCGGCACGGCGTGCAGGTACGCCGCCCGGACGTCAACGCCAGCGGGGTGCAACCGGTGCTGGAGTCCACAGCGGACACCCGATGGGGCAGCCAACCCGGGGAGCCACCGCACGCCTGGGGGTTGGGCGGGCCGGCGGTACGACTCGGGCTGTCGGGTGTGCGTACCCTCGGCGAGCCGGTGGCGCAGCGGATCGTGGCGGAACGGACGGCGCACGGGCCGTACCGGGACATGCCGGATCTGGCCCGGCGGGTCGGTCTGACCGCCACCCAGCTGGAGGCCCTGGCCACCGCGGACGCCTTCGCCTGTTTCGGACTGACCCGGCGGCAGGCGTTGTGGGCGGCCGGCGCGGCGGCGCAGGACCGACCGGACCGGCTGCCCGGCACGGTGACCGGCGCGGCCGCGCCCACCCTGCCCGGAATGGAGGCGGTGGACCGGCTGGTCGCCGACGTGTGGGCCACCGGGTTGTCCCCGGAGAACCATCCGGCCCGCTTCATCCGCCCTCAGTTGGAGGCGATGGGCGCGGTGCCGATCGACCGGCTGGGCCGGGTCGAGCCGGGTCGGCGGATCCGGGTCGGCGGGATCGTCACCCACCGGCAGCGGCCGGCGACCGCGGGCGGGGTCACCTTCCTCAACCTGGAGGACGAGACCGGCATGCTCAACGTGACCTGCTCACCGGGGTTGTGGCAGCGCCAGCGGCGGGTGGCCCGGACCAGCGCCGCGCTGGTGGTACGGGGGCGGCTGCAACGACACGAGGGGGTGACCAACCTGGTCGCCGACCGGTTGGAGGCCATCGAGCCGCCGGTCCGGCCGGCCTCCCGCGATTTCCGCTGACGACGATGGACAGCACCGCCGCGGCGGACCCGACCGGGGTGACCGGGGCCGATGCCCCGGGGACTCAACCTCGGCTGCAGGGCCGGCGGGGCAGGCCCTAGGCTCGACCGGGTGGAACAGACCCCAGGCGCGGCCGGGCCGCCGTTGACCCCCCGTACCGCCGTGGTCTGGTCGGTGCTGCGCGCCGAGCTGGACCGTCGGCCCTCCGCCGAACTGACCGTGCTGGACGTGGGGGGCGGCACGGGCGGCTTCGCCGTGCCGCTGGCCCAGGCCGGGCACCAGGTCACCGTGGTCGACGCCAGTCCGGACGCGCTCGCCGCGCTCAGCCGGCGGGCCGCCGAGGCCGGGGTGGCCGACCGGGTACGCGCGGTGCAGGGTGACGGTGACGCGCTCGCCGGGCTGGTCGAGCCGGACAGCGTCGACCTGGTGCTCTGCCATGCCGTACTGGAGGTGGTCGACGAGCCGGCGTCGGTGGTGACCGCGCTGGCCACCGCACTGCGTCCCGGCGGCGCGGCGAGCGTGCTGGTCGCCGGCCGGTCGGCGGCGGTGCTCGGCCGGGCCATGAACGGGCACCTCGACGTGGCCGCCACACTGGCCACCGACCCCACCGGCACCGCCAGGCCCCGGGACACGTTGCGCCGCCGCTTCGACGCCGAGAGCGCCGCCGCGCTGTTGACCGCCGCCGGCCTCACCGTCGAGGAGATCCACGGCGTACGCGTCCTCGCCGACCTGCTGCCCGCGGCCGTGGCAGACGGCCAACAGGGTGCCCTGGTCGAGTTGGAACGGGCGCTGGCCGCCCGCTCGCCCTGGCGGGACCTCGCCGTGCAACTGCACCTGTTCGCCCGCCGCCCGGCATGACCGACACCACCGCCACGCCCGGCGTCACCGCCGTGCCGCATCCGGGAGGCAGCGAACGCGTCCAGGGCTCTCTCCTCGCACCGGTGACGCCGGAGTACGGCGGGAGAAGCCTGGCGGACGTGCTGCCCAGCGCACTGGCGGTGCTCGGCGTGCCCGGCGGCACCGACCTGCTCGGGCTCGCCGACGAACTGGCCGGGGTGCGCCGCGTCGCGGTGCTGCTTGTCGACGGGCTCGGCTGGCACCAGCTCCCGATCGCCGCACCGTACGCGCCGACCCTGGCCGGGCTGACCGCCACCACGGGACGACCGCTCACCTGCGGATTCCCCTCCACCACCCCGACCAGCCTGGTCACCCTGGGCACCGGCACGGCCTCCGGCGCGCACGGCGTGCTCGGCTTCACCCTGCGGGTGCCGGGCACCGACCGGGTGCTCAACCACATCGAGTGGACCGACGACCCGCCACCGATGCGCTGGCAGCCGGTCACCACCGCGCTGGAGCGGGCCCGGGCCGCCGGTGTCGCGGTGACCGTGGTCAGCCGGCCGGAGTTCGGTGGCAGCGGCCTGACCGTGGCCGCCAACCGGGGCGGCGACTACCGGGGCGCCGCCGGTGTCGACGCGCTGGCCGCCACCATGCTGGCCGCCCTGGCCGCCGGGACCGGACCCACCCTGGTCTCCGGCTATCACCCGGACGTCGACCGGCACGGCCACCTCAGCGGCGTCGACTCGGTGCCCTGGCGGACCGCCGTCACCGACCTGGACGCGCTGTTGGCCCGGCTGGTGGACGGGTTGCCGTCGGACGCGGCGCTGCTGGTCACCGCCGACCACGGGCAGTTGAACGTGCCGGCCGAGCACCGGTTCGACCTGGACACCGACCCCCGGTTGACCGCCGGGTTGCAGGTGGTCGCGGGGGAACCCCGGGTGCGTTACCTGCACGTCGTCCCCGGGGCCACCGAAGACGTACGGGCCGCCTGGTCGCAGGTGCTGGGCCCGGCCGCCCGGGTGCTGACCCGCGACGAGGCGGTGGCCACCGGCTGGTTCGGGCCGGTACCCGAGGAACACCTGCGCCGCATCGGCGACATCGTGGTGGTCTGCAACGACACGTACGCCGTGCTGGCCAGCCGGTCGGAGAGCCCGATGCTGTCCCGGCTGGTGGGTTTCCACGGCGCGGACACGGCGGCCGAGATGACCATTCCACTGCTGGTCGTACGGGGCTGACCGGCCTGGATGTCGGTGCCGGGCGCTAACCTGCCCAGGTGGGCCGCAGCCAGTCGTTACCCCGGGGCGGTGATCCCCGCTTCGGGCCGGACGCCGACGACACCGGCTGCCCGATCCTGCACGTCGACATGGACGCCTTCTACGCCTCGGTGGAGGTGCGGCACCGGCCGGAGTTGCGCGGCCGGGCCGTCGTGGTCGGCGGAGTCGGGCCGCGCGGGGTCGTCAGCTCCGCCAGCTACGAGGCCCGACAGTACGGCGTACGCAGCGCGATGCCCACGATGCGGGCCCGCGCCCTCTGCCCGCACGCGATCTTCCTGCCACCGGATTTCACCCGCTACACGGCCGCCTCCCGGGCGGTCATGCAGATCTTCCGGGACGTCACCCCGCTGGTCGAGCCGCTCTCGCTGGACGAGGCGTTCCTCGACGTCGCGGGGGCCCGGCGGCTGTTCGGCTCACCCGCCACGATCGGCCGCCGCATCCGTGAACGGGTCGCGGCCGAACAGGGACTGACCTGTTCGGTGGGGGTGGGGCCGAGCAAGTTCGTCGCCAAGCTCGGCTCGACCCGGGCCAAACCCGACGGGCTGCTCGTCGTACCGGCCGCCCAGGTGCTCGACTTCCTGCACCCGTTGCCGGTGTCGGCGCTGTGGGGGGTGGGGGAGCGTTCCGCCGAGGCGCTGCTGCGGCTCGGTCTGCGTACCGTCGGTGACCTCGCCCAGGCGCCGATCGGCATGCTGCGTACCGCGCTGGGTCAGGCCGCCGCCGCGCACCTGCACGAGCTGGCCTGGGGGCGGGATCCGCGCCGGGTCAGCCCCGAGCAGGTGGAAAAGTCGATCGGCGCGGAAGTCACCTTCGACCTCGACGTCGACGACCCGGAACAACTGCGCCGGACGTTCCTCGCGTTGGCCGAGAAGGTCGGTGCTCGACTACGCGATGCCGAACAGGTCGGGCGGACCGTGTCGATTAAAGTGCGGATGTCGGATTTCCGCACCATCAGTCGATCGCGCACTCTGGAAGTACCCACCGACGTCGCTCGGGAGATCTTCGACATAGCGTGGTCTTTGTTCGCCGCCCTGCCTTCCGGCGAGCAAATCCGTCTCGTCGGCGTACGAGCGGAAGGACTGCACCGGGCGGACGCCACACCCCGGCAGCTCACCCTTGGTGAACCGGAGCGCGGATGGCGGGAGGCGGAGGTCGCCGCCGACGCGGCGGCTGCCCGATTCGGGCGGTCCGTCATAGGCCCGGCGAGTCTTCTCAGCGGCCGAGATACGCGACGAAAGGAAAATCCGACGCGGCCATAGGTCGTCCCGCTTTCCGACGCGCGAGCCCCCTCGTAGACTTGCGGGTAAGCAGCCGGTTGGCTGCCACGGTCTGTCGGCCCGACCGGACCGACCAACGTGACCGGGGAGGAGTGCCGTGCCGCTCTCGGAGCACGAGCAGCGGCTGTTCGAGCAGATCGAGCGGTCGCTTGCCGAGGACCCCAAATTCGCCTCGGCCGTGCGCGCCAGCGATCCGCGCTTCCACGCGCGGCGTCGCCTGCTCGTCGCTGCCGGCCTGATCATCGCCGGCTTGGCGTTGTTGGTATATGGCGCGGTGATCAAAACTCCGCCGCTGGCAGTGGCGGGATTCGTTGTCATGCTGGCCTCGGCCGCGTTCGCGGTGCAGTCGCACCGTCGATCGCAGTCGCCGGACCTGCACGTGGTCGGGGGCACGGCGAGTCGTCGCCGATCCCGCGGTCGTGCCGGCCGGCGGCCGGGCTTCATCGACCGGATGGAGGACCGGTGGCGGCAGCGCCCGGAGGGGCACCGCTGACCCGGTGATCCGGCCCGTGCAGCCTTAGGCGGCGGATCGCGTCACCGGGCCCACCCCGGGGCGCACACCTGAGCTCGATCGACCCCCGGTCGATCGAGCCATCCGCCTGCCCCACCCCACCCCACGCGCCCCCTCACCCACCTCGCGCTCACCCACCCCCCTTGGTCGGGCGTCCCCGGCACCCCCGCACCCGGTCCCGTGTGACCCTGCGCCCTCGTGGGCCTCCGTGCCCGCCTCGCCCGTGCACCCTGCATCTCGCCCAGTGCCCACCGCTCGCCCCGCGCCCCTGCGTTCGCCCTGCGCCCCGCGATCTTGCACTTTCGGTCGGGGCTTACTGGGGCAAGACGGTCATTTAGCTGACCAAAACTGCAAGATCGCGGGCGTGAGGATCCCGTGCCCGCGTCGCGCACCCTGTCCCGCCCTGCGGCGCGCACCGTGTCCCGCCCCCGTCCTGCGTTGCGTCCCGCCTCGCCCCGCGCCCCGCGATCTTGCACTTCTGGTCGGGACTTATTGCAGCGAAACGGTCATTCGGGCGACCGAAACTGCAAGATCGCGGGGCGCGGGGCGCGGGGCGGGGTGGCTGGCTCGGCGTGACGCTGGCCTGTCGACGGGGTACCAGCCGGGGCGGCGTAGGGCACGGGTGGGTGAGGTGGGGCAGGAGGGCGTGGGGTAGGAGGGGCGTGGGGGTGGGGTTAGCGGGTGGTGCGGGTGGCGAGTAGGCGGCGGGGGTTGAAGCGGAGGAGTCGGGATCGGAGTTGTCCGCCGGAGGTGACCAGGCGGGCGGAGGTGTCCGCGACGGCGGTACGCCAACGGCCCAGCACCGAGGGCGGCAACGCGGTCGCCAACAGGCGGGTACGGCGGTCGGCCTGCCCGGCGAGGGCGCTGCGCACGGTGCGTAGCGCGGCTGGCAAGGGCTCGCCGGTCAGCGGGTCGCGCGCGTAGCGGGCCCGCTCCTCGGCCCGTCCGAGCAGGCGTACGGCCGTACCGGCGTCGGTGTCGGTGCCGATCGACTCCCGGGCCAGCCGGTCGGCGGTCGCCCGGGGGGTCTCCGTCGGGTCCACCCGGACCCGGTAGTCGACAAGTGTGTCGATCAGCTCGTCCCAGGCGGCGTGTGCGTCCGCGCGGGCCCGGTCCGGATCGGTGCTGACAGTTACCCGTGGTTGACCAGTGGTGGTCGGGTCGGCGGTCGACGGGTCGAGGGTCCGGGCGATCGGGGCGAGTCGGCCGCGTCGTCGCCGCAGGGCGAGTCGGCGCAGCGCCGGTACGGCGAGCAGGGCGAGCAGCGCCAGTAGGCCGGCGGCGGTCAGCCAGGGCCAGGTCGACGTACGGCTGGCCGGGGTGTTCGGGTCGGTGCCCGCGCCGGTGTCGACGCCTTCCTCGAACTGGTTGGGGCCGCTGTCCGGTGTCTCCGTGGTGTCGGTCTCCTCGGGCGTGTCCGACGTGTCGGTCTGCGGCGTGGTCTCCTCCGGGGCGTCGACGTCCGGCGCCCAGGCGGAGCGGGTGGAGCCGGGCACCCCGTAGGTCGGGGTGGCGTCGAACGGGACCCAGCCGATCTGGTCGAAGTAGACCTCGGTCCAGGCGTGCAGGTTCCGGTTGGTCAGGGTCAGCGTGTCACCGCTGCGCCGGTTGCCGTTGGTGAAGCCGAACGCGACCCGGGCCGGGATGCCGGCGTCGCGCACCATCCAGGCCAGTGCGGCGGCGTACTGCTGGCAGTAGCCGGCCTTGTTCTCCAGGAAGTCGAGGATCTGCTGGCCGCTGGTGCCTTCGGTGGTGCTCAGCTGGTAGGTGAAGCCGTTGTCCTCGGAGAAGTAGTCGTAGAGGGCGCGCACCTTGTCGTACTCGGTGCGCTTGTCCTGGGTCAGCTCCGCGACCAGGGCCCGCACCTCGGGCACGTCGGGGGTGACGGTCTGCTGCCGCCGCAACGGCAGGTCGGCCGGCAGCGGCTGCGCCGAGCGCAGGGCCTGCGGGGTGTACGTCGAACGTACGTAGTTGAACGAGAACTTCTTGCCCCGGGAGTTGTCCCGGTTGGAGAAGAGCACCTGGAGGTTGGGGTCGTAGAACCAGTTGTTGCCGAGATCGGAGAAGTTGACCGGCTCGGTGTAGAACGGCAGCAGCGGCATGTTCAGCTCGCGGGACACCTCCACGGTGGCCCGGTGCTGCGTACGCTCGACGCCGGGTCGCAGCTGCCCGCCCGGTTCGGGCAGGTCCCCGGTGGCCCGCTGGCCGTTGGGGCCGCGGACCCGGAAGCCGTCCGCGCGCAGGTCGTCGGCGACGCCGAAGCGCAGGTAGAAGGGCTCCTCCTCGGTGGTGGTGACCTTGACCAGGTCGGTCACCTGCGACTGGTTGAGTTCACCGCTGAGCGCGGCGAACAGGTCCACCCGACCGGGGGAACCGCCCAGTCCCGGGCCGCCGAGGCCGGAACCGGCACCGGAGTTCAGCGAGTTCATCAGGCCGACGGTCATCCCCGGCACGGCCAGCGGCACCAGGACCGCCAGCGCGAGGCCCAGCACGGCCAGCCGCCGGCCGGCGGCGGCCAACGGGGAGGCCTCCCACACGTCGACGTCGCGGCCGTCGCCGGTGAACCGGCGGCCGAACCGGCGGACCCGGTCCACGTTGTCGGTGACGAGCAGCCAGAGGAAACCGGCGGCGCCGATGGCGAACGGCAGCGGCGGGACGCTGTCCACGTAGACCGCCACCGGCACCGAGTAGATGGCCAGCATCGGCAGTCCGGCCAGGGCCGGGCGGCGCATCCCGACGCAGAGCACGTCCACCAGCACCGCCACCGAGCCGATGCCGAGCACGGTGACGAACAGCAGCGGATCGGTGTCGGGAACCTTGACCCCGTAGGAGCGCATGTCGTCGACCGAGCCGGTGAGCAGCTCGGCGAAGTGCCCGAAGGTGCCCGGTGCGGGCAGCACGGCCAGCAACTCGGAGCCGCTGGGGAACAGCCAGGTCAGGGCGAGCACGAGGCCACCCAGCATGGCCAGCACCTGGGCCCAGAGCGGGGCCCGGCCGAGCCGGGCCAGCGCCGCCGCGGCGGCCACCGCGGCCACCGCGATGACGGCCTGCACGAACCACGTCCAGCGTTCGAAGATGGCCGACAGGGGCGCGGCGGCGAGCAGCGTCGCTGCGGCGGCCACCAGGCCCAGGTTCCGGTGGGCGATCATGAGGGGGACCTTCCGTTCATCGCACGCCGCCGGCCACCGTCTCGGCCATCGCCGC
Source organism: Micromonospora fiedleri (assembly GCF_016774385.1). Taxonomy (NCBI): domain Bacteria; kingdom Bacillati; phylum Actinomycetota; class Actinomycetes; order Micromonosporales; family Micromonosporaceae; genus Micromonospora; species Micromonospora fiedleri. The sequence continues at coordinate 435,978 of NZ_JAETXL010000002.1, read as the reverse complement.
ACGCAGGGCGAACCCTTGTGAGCCGCGGCCGGCCTGCGGCCAGAGCGCCGGCAGTCGCGCGCCGTGGTCGACGCCGATGACCCGCCATCCGGCCTGGAGCAGGACCAACGCGGCGGCGTCGTGTGCCTGGTCGGCCTCGGCCCGGGCGTGTGCGGGCAGGTTGAGCCAGGCGGAGCTGTCCAGCAGGAAACACACGCAGGTGGCGTTGTTGGCCCGGAGGCCGGCGAGCAACTCCGCCTCGGCGGTGCTCAGCGACCCGAACAGGCCGATGACCAGGCCGCCGTCGGCGCGCTGCCGGACGTGCTGCATCAGGGTGGTGATCTCGACCCGCTGGTCCAGCCGGACCTCCGCGAGATGGTCGAGCAGCAGGCCGTCGCCGCCCTCGCCCGCGTCGACGTCCGCGCCGCCCCCGGTGACCAGACGCAGCTTGTAGCCGGCCTGACGCAGGTGGACGGCGATGCTGGCCGCCCCCGAGACGGCCCATTCGAAGCTGGCCGTCGGCCCGTCACCGTGGTGGCCGTACGCCCGGGTGTCCAGCACGACGGTGGCCCGGCTCTCCCAGGGCTGCTCCTCGCGCCGCACCATCAGCTCACCCGTACGGGCGGTCGACTTCCAGTGCACCCGGCGCAGATCGTCGCCGCGCCGGTACTCACGGGTCGCCGCGTCGTCCTCGCCGTGCACCGCGACCGAGCGGGCCCGGCTCTCCCCGCTGCCGGTGTACTCCCCGGGCAGCCGCACCGACGGCAGGGGCACCACCTGCGGGATGACCGTGAGCCGGTCGGTGCCGGGGAAGGCCCGGGTCAGTTCGCACAACCCGAACGGGTCGGTCAACCGGACCACCAGCGGACCCACCTCGTACCGGCCGCGGACGTCGGCCCGCACGGTGTACGCCACCGAGCTGGCCTGGTGTGCGCCGAGGCGTTCCAGCACCACCCGGGGGCGGCTGCCCAGCGCGTACGGCAGGCGGTCCTCCAGCAGCAGGGTGCCGGTGGGCAGCCGGGACATGTTCTGCAACCGCAGCACCACCCGGGCGCTCGCGCCGACCGGTACCCGGTGCGGCTCAAGCGACCGGTGACAGGCCAGCTTGTACCGGCTACGGCCGACGTAGAAGGCGGCCAGCAGGGGCAGGACGGCCAGCAGCACGGCCACCCGCAGCAGATCCTTCTCGCCGAGGATGCCGGCGGAGATGGCCGCCGCCACCGCGGCGGCCAGGAACGAGCGGCCACGGGTGGTCAGTCCGCGCAGACCGTCACGCACGTCACGGCCTCCGCGGCTCGAAGGGGGGCCGGCCGTTGCCGGTCGGCGGCCGGTTGTCGTACGGCGAGCGCTTACGGTCGTGCGGCAGCGGCAACCGGTGCACCAGGTCGGCGATGATCGCGTCGGTGGTGCGGCGGGCGAGCTGGGCGTCGGCGGTCGGGATGAGCCGGTGCGCCAGCACCGGCACCGCGAGGACCTGAAGATCGTCCGGCAGCACGTAGTCGCGCCCGTCGAGGGCGGCCACCGCCCGCGCGGTACGCAGCAGTTGCAGCGTGCACCGGGGGGACGCGCCGAGCCGCAGGTCGGGCGACTCGCGAGTCGCCGTGACCAGGTCGATGGCGTACTGCTTGACCGCGTCGGCGACGTGCACCTGCCGGACGTGGCCGATCAGCCGGCGTACCGTCTCGGCGTCGGAGACCGGCCGCAGCGCCGCCAGCGGATCCACCGCGCCGTGCGCGTCGAGCATGGCCAGCTCGGCGGTCGGGTCCGGGTAGCCCATCGCGATCCGGGCGGTGAAGCGGTCCCGCTGCGCCTCCGGCAGGGGGTACGTCCCCTCCATCTCGATCGGGTTCTGAGTGGCGATCACCATGAACGGCGTCTGCAGCTGGTAGGTCACCCCGTCGACGGTGACCTGGCGTTCCTCCATGCACTCCAGCAGGGCGGACTGGGTCTTCGGCGAGGCCCGGTTGATCTCGTCGCCGACGACCAGGTTGGCGAAGACGGCACCCGGCCGGAACTCGAAGTCGTGCGTCTCCTGGTTGTAGACGCTGACCCCGGTGACGTCGCTGGGCAGCAGGTCGGGGGTGAACTGGATGCGCCGTACCGAGCAGTCGATCGACCGGGCCAGGGCCTTGGCCAACTTCGTCTTGCCGACCCCCGGCACATCCTCGATGAGCAGGTGACCTTCGGCGAGCAGGACGGCCAGGGCGAGCCGCACGGTGGCGGTCTTGCCCTCGATTACCTGTTCGATGTTGGCCACGATGGCGTCGCTCGCGGCGCGGAACTCGTCGAACGGCAACAGGCCGCCAACCTCGTCCCAGGTCTGCTGTGTCACGGGCCTCCTCCTCGTCGCCATCACGGCAGCTCTGTTGTAAGAGCACCTGGCCCCGCCGTTGGGTTCGCGACGTGCAAGCCTCGTCTGCCGCAACAATCTCACTGGCCTCTCAGGCTAACCATGTTTGTCGCCGACGCCGACCTGCGCAGCTGTTTGAGTGCTTACGCAACGGTTTGTCACTCACGCAGCGCATGTCGCTGGTTCTTGTCGGGTGATGGGGGTCCGGGTGGGTGGTGCACGACGCGGTCGTACCGGTTGGCGGTACACTGCCGGACATGGCCGGAGTCTTCCTGCTTACCCAGCCGTGCTGATGCGCTGAAGGCGCGACAGCACGGCGGCCCCTCCTGCGTGAGGGGCTTTTTCGTGCCCGCCGCCGGGTCGGGGCGGGCCGCCGAGACAGATCCGAGACCAGCCAGCACTCCGACAGACTCCGCCGAGCGATGCGAGGAGAAGGCCATGAGCGAGCGGCAACGAGCGAGCGAGGCAGCCACCCCGACGAGCGACACCCCACCGTTCCGGTACACCGCGACGCTGGCCGACGAGATCGAACGCCGCTGGCAGGACGTCTGGGAACGCGACGGCACCTTCCACGCGCCGAACCCGTCCGGCCCGCTGGCCGACCCGGGCCACCCGCGCTCCGGCGCCGAGAAGCTGTACGTGCTGGACATGTTCCCGTACCCGTCCGGCGCGGGTCTGCACGTCGGGCACCCGCTGGGCTACATCGGCACCGACTGCTTCGCCCGCTACCAGCGGATGGCCGGGCGCAACGTGCTGCACGCGATGGGCTTCGACGCGTTCGGCCTGCCCGCCGAGCAGTACGCGGTGCAGACCGGCACCCACCCGCGGACCACCACCGAGGCCAACATCGAGCGGTACCGGGAGCAGTTGCGCCGGCTGGGCCTGGCCCACGACCAGCGGCGTTCGGTGGCCACCATCGACACCGACTTCTACCGCTGGACCCAGTGGATCTTCCTGCAGATCTTCAACTCCTGGTACGACCGCGACGCCGGTCGGGCCCGTCCGATCAGCGAGCTGACCGCCGAGTTCGCCGGCGGTACCCGACGCACCCCGGACGGACGCCCGTGGGGTGAGCTGTCCGCCGCCGAGCAGCGGGCGATCATCGACGACCACCGCCTGGCGTACGTGTCGCAGGCGCCGGTGAACTGGTGCCCCGGCCTGGGCACCGTGCTGGCCAACGAGGAGGTCACCGCCGACGGCCGCTCCGAGCGGGGCAACTTCCCGGTCTTCAAGCGCAACCTGAAGCAGTGGATGATGCGGATCACCGCGTACGGCGACCGGCTGCTGGACGACCTGGACAAGCTGGACTGGCCCGAGCCGATCAAGCTGATGCAGCGCAACTGGATCGGCCGCTCCACCGGCGCCCACATCGACTTCCCGACGGCGACCGCCCCGATCCGGGTGTTCACGACCCGGCCGGACACCGTCTTCGGGGCCACCTACATGGTGCTGGCGCCCGAGCACGAGCTGGTCGACGCGCTGGTGCCGGGCGCCTGGCCGGAGGGGACCCGGGACGCGTGGACCGGCGGGCACGCCAGCCCCCGGGCCGCCGTCGAGGCGTACCGCAAGGCGGCGGCGGCCAAGACCGACGTGGAGCGGCAGGCCGACACCAAGGAGAAGACCGGCGTCTTCACCGGGGCGTACGCCACCAACCCGGTCACCGGCGGGCAGATCCCGATCTTCATCGCCGACTACGTGCTGGCCGGCTACGGCACCGGCGCGATCATGGCGGTGCCCGCCCAGGACGAGCGGGACTGGGACTTCGCCGAGGTCTTCGAGCTGCCGATCGTGCGTACCGTGGCGCCGCCGGAAGGCTTCGACGGCAAGGCGTACACCGGGGACGGGCCGGCGATCAACAGCGCCGCGCCCGACCGCGGCCTGGACCTGAACGGCCTGGGGGTGGCCGACGCGAAGGCCCGGATCATCGCCTGGCTGGAGGAGACCGGCAACGGTCAGGGCGCGACCACCTACCGGCTGCGGGACTGGCTGTTCAGCCGGCAGCGCTACTGGGGCGAGCCGTTCCCGATCGTGTACGACGCCGACGGCACCGCCATCGCGCTGCCGGAGGAGATGCTGCCGGTCGAGCTGCCCGAGGTGGACGACTTCTCCCCGCGCACCTTCGACCCGTCCGACGCCGACAGCGACCCGGAGACGCCGCTGTCGCGCCGCCGCGACTGGGTCGAGGTGGAGCTGGACCTGGGCGACGGGCCCAAGCGGTACACCCGCGAGACGAACGTCATGCCGCAGTGGGCCGGCTCCTGCTGGTACGAACTGCGCTACCTGGACCCGACCAACGAGGGACGGTTCGTCGACGCCGACAACGAGCGCTACTGGATGGGCCCGCGCAGCGAGGGCGACTGCGGCGGCGTGGACCTGTACGTCGGCGGTGCCGAGCACGCCGTCCTGCACCTGCTGTACGCCCGGTTCTGGCACAAGGTGCTGTACGACCTGGGCCACGTCTCCAGCTTCGAGCCGTTCCGCAAGCTGTTCAACCAGGGCTACATCCAGGCGTACGCGTACACCGACGCCCGGGGCGCGTACGTGCCCGCCGAGGAGGTCGTCGAACGCGACGGCGGCTTCTACCTGGGCGACGTCCAGGTCAACCGCGAGTACGGCAAGATGGGCAAGTCCCTGAAGAACGTCGTCACCCCGGACGAGATGTGCGCCGCGTACGGCGCCGACACCTTCCGGGTGTACGAGATGTCGATGGGGCCGCTGGAGGTGTCCCGCCCGTGGGAGACCCGGGCGGTGGTCGGCTCGTACCGGTTCCTGCAGCGGGTCTGGCGGGCCATCGTCGACGAGCAGACCGGCGCGTCCCGCGTGGTCGACACCCCCGCCGACGAGGCGACCCGGCGACTGCTGCACAAGGTGATCGACGGCGTCCGGGGCGACATGGAGGCGATCCGGTTCAACACCGCGATCGCCAAGCTGATCGAGCTGACCAACGGGGTGACCCGGTTGCCGGCGACCCCGCGCGAGGTGGCCGAGCCGCTGGTGCTGATGCTGGCCCCGGTCGCCCCGCACATTGCCGAGGAACTGTGGCGGCGGCTGGGCCACGACACCTCGCTGACCTACGCGGACTTCCCGGTCGCCGACCCGGCCCTGCTGGTCGCCGACTCGGTCACCTACCCGGTGCAGGTCAACGGCAAGGTCCGGGGCCGCATCGAGGTCCCGGCCGACGCGACCGAGGAGAGCGTGCGGGAGCAGGCGCTGGAGGCGGTGGCCGCCGTGCTGGCCGGCAAGGACCCCCGCAAGGTCATCGTGATCCCCGGCCGCATGGTCTCCGTGGTGTTGTGAAAGGAAGGGGCCCTTCTTAACGCCTCGTGTAGAGGAAGGGCCCCTTCTTAACATCAGGCGGCAGCGCGCCGCGTTACGGCTCGCGGTGGCGCAGCGCGAGCACGGTGACCACGGCGGCCACCGCTGCCCAGACGGCGTACGTGGTCCAAGAACCGGCGACGGTGGCCGGGTAAGGGTCGGCGATCCACGGCGGGGACCCGGTCGGCTCCATCAGCCGCTGCCAGGCCGGCATCGGCAGGGCCTGCCGGAGCAGCGCGCTCCAACGTTCGTCGGCGTCGACGGCGGTGGGCAGCAGGAGCAGCACCGTGGCGGCGGTGACGATCGCGGGCGCGGTGTGCCGGGTCAGCGCCGCCAGGGCCATGCCGACCAGCGCGCTGAGCGGTACCAGCAGCGCGGAGGCGGCGATGCCGCGCAGCGCGCCGTGGTCGCCGATCGACATGTTCGCGCCGACGTCGGCGAGGATCGCCTGCGACACCGCGAACGCCGTCACCGCGCCGAGCAGCCCGAGCAGGGTCAGCACCCCGGTCAACACGGTCAGCTTGGCGGCGGCCACGGCGCCGCGCCGGGGGACGGCCGCGAAGGTGGTACGCATCAGCCCGGAGGCGTACTCGCCACCGATCGCCACCGCGCCGACGCCACTGGCCGCCAGGACGACGAACATCTGCGCCTCGGTGGGGAAGGCGTCCCAGAGCGGGGAGCGGACCGCCCGCCGCTCGGCCGGCCAGTCCGGCCAGCCCGCCTGGGTGGCCAGCGCGGCGTGCACGGCGAGGCCGACCATGGCGAGCAGGATCAGGGCGAACGCGCCCCAGGTCGAGCGCAACGACCAGAGCTTGATCCATTCGGCGGCGAGCAGGTCACGGAAACGGGCCGGCTGCCGTGTCCGTGCCGGCGCGGTGGGGGACGGGGACACGGTGGTCATCGGCCCTCCCCGGCGGTGTACTCGACGTCGGCGGCGGTGAGGGCCATGAAGGCATCCTCCAGCGAGGCGGTGCGGGTGGTCAGTTCGTGCAGCGGAGTCCGCAGGCCCAGAGCCAGCTCGCCGATCCGTTCGGCGGTCACGCCGGTCACCGTCAGCGTCCCGTCCGGATCGGACCGTACGGTCGCACCCTCGGCGGCCAGCGCCGTCACCAGCGACGCCGGATCGGCGGTACGCACGGCCACCTCCGGCCGGCCGGCGCGGGCGGCGAATTCGGCCAGCGACTCCTCGGCGATCAACCGGCCCCGGCCGATCACCACGAGTCGGTCGACACAGTGCTCCATCTCGCTCATCAGGTGGCTGGAGACGAAGACGGTACGGCCCTCGGCGGCGAGCCGCCGGAACAGCTTCCGTACCCAGCGCACCCCCTCCGGGTCCAGCCCGTTGAACGGCTCGTCGAACAGCAGCACCGGCGGGTCCCCGAGCAGGGCGGCGGCGATGCCGAGGCGCTGCCGCATGCCGAGGGAGAATCGGCCGATCCGGCGGTCGGCGACGCTGTCGAGGCCGACCCGGCCCAGCACCTCGTCGACCCGTCCGACCCCGATGCCGTTGCTGCGGGCCAGTGCCGCCAGGTGGGCTCGGGCGCTACGCCCACCGTGCACGTCCCCGGCGTCGAGCAGCGCACCGACGTGTCGCAACCCGCGGGGAAGGTCCCGGAACCGGAAGCCGCCGACCGTGGCGGTGCCGCTGCTCGGCTCGGTCAGCCCGAGGACCATGCGCAGGGTGGTGGACTTGCCGGCGCCGTTGGGGCCGAGGAAGCCGGTCACGTGACCCGGCCGTACGGTCAGGGTCAGGTCGTCGACGGCGGTGGTGCGCCCGTACCGCCTGGTCAGGCCATCAAGCTCGATCATGATGTCCACCCTTCCGAAGACCGGGTCGCGCGGCGTCGGCTCGCGGGCCACACCGCTGCGCCGGGCACTGGCCCACGGGCGTACGCCTGCGGGCCGATGCCGTGGTGGTGGCCGGCTCGATACCGTTTGCCGATGGACGTCACCACCCGGATCCGGCTGCGTACCGCCCTGTCGGCGATGCGGACGGTGCTGGTCTGGGCCGGGGTGGCCATCCTGCCGCTGCTCTGGGTGATGGCGCCGGCGGCGGCGACGACCGGCAACGGGATCGGCGTGCTGGGCTGGTGGCTGCCCGAGCGGTACCTGGTGCCGCTGCTGATCGTGGCCCTGCCGGCGGCGTTGCTGCGCCGTCGGCCGCTCACCGGACTGGGGCTGATGCTGGTCGGGGCGACGCTTACCAGCGTCACCGTGCACGGCGGAGACCAGGGTTATCTCGGCCGGCTCTTCACCGTGCAGTTCCTCGCCGTGGACGCGGCGCTGGGCGTGGTCGCCGCGAACCGGTCCCGCCGGGTGTCCGGGCTCGCCGCCGTCGTGGTGCTCGGGACGCAGATCCTGGTGGCCTTCGTCAACAGCGGCGTGGAACCGGTGGATCAGGCCCTGCTCTCCGGGCTGGCCGTCGCGACGGCATGGACGCTCGGCAACTCGGTGCGGTCGCGGCGCGAGCACGCGACCGCGCTGCGGGCGCACGCCGCCGCCGAGGCGGTCACCGCCGAACGGCTGCGCATCGCCCGCGAGCTGCACGACGTGGTGGCGCACAGCATCGGCGTGATCGCCATCCAGGCGGGCGTGGGCGCCCGGGTGATCGACACCCAGCCGGTGCAGGCCCGCGCCGCGTTGCGCACCATCGAGGCGACGAGCCGGGACACCCTGGCCGAGCTGCGGCGTACCCTCGGTGCGCTGCGCCGCGGGGTGGGGGAGTCGGCACCGCTGGACCCGACGCCCGGCCTGGCCGACCTGGACCGGCTGGTCGTGGCGACGGCCGACGCCGGAGTCCGGGTCGAGCTGCGCCGGCACGGCGCGCGTCCGGTCCCACCGGAGGTGGATCTCGCCGCGTTCCGGATCGTCCAGGAGTCGCTCACCAACGTGGTACGCCACGCAGAGGTCGACGCGTGCCGGGTGTCTGTCCGGTGTGATCCCGACTCGGTCGTGGTCGAGGTCGTCGACGAGGGCCGGGGCGGCCGGATCGGCGCCGCTGGGCACGGGCTGATCGGGATGCGGGAACGGGTCCAGGCCCTCGGTGGCCGGTTTCACGCCGGTCCTCGACCCGAGGGCGGCTTCCGGGTGACCGCCCGGCTGCCGCTCTCCGTACCAACCGGCGCCGACCAGCCGATCGATGGTGATCGGCCGACTGACGGCGAGTTGCCGATTGACGGCGAGTTGCCGGGTGCGGCGGTGGGGCGGTGAGGGTCCGGGTGCTGCTCGTCGACGACCAGCCGTTGATCCGGGCCGGGTTGCGGGTGCTGATCGCCGACGTGCCGGACATGGAGGTGGTCGGGGAGGCCGGTACCGGCGCCGAGGCGGTGCGCCTGACCCGCGAGGTGGTGCCCGACGTGGTGTTGATGGACCTGCGGATGCCGGGCACGGACGGCATCCAGGCGACCCGCCAGATCATCGCTGCTGGTGGTCCCACCCGGGTGCTGGTGCTCACCACCTTCGACGACGACGAGCACGTGCACGGCGCGTTACGCGCTGGGGCGAGCGGCTTTCTGGTCAAGGACATGGCGCTGGAGGACATCCTCGCCGCGATCCGGGTGGTGGCCGCCGGGGACGCGTTGATCGCCCCCGGGGTGACCCGCCGGCTCATCGCCGAGTTCGTCCGCCGGCCGGCAGCGGCGTCCCGCTCGCGGTCGTTGGCCGGGATCACCGACCGGGAGCGCGAGGTGCTCACCCTTGTCGGTCAGGGCCTGTCCAACGCCGAGATCGCCGAGCAGCTCGTGATCAGTGTGGCGACTGCGAAGGCGCACGTGGCTCGGCTGTTCAGCAAGCTCGGCGCCCGGGACCGGGTACACCTGGTCATCGCCGCCTACGAAACCGGCCTGATCACCCCACCGGGCTGACCCGCCATCGACCCGTGGTGCGGGCGACAGCCCCGCACCTCCCCGCTGCTGTTTCAGGGAAAGTGCTGCCTCGGTGCCTCCAGAGGCAGCAACTTCCCTGAAGTTGCGCGGAGCTGTGCGGCCCAGCCGGCGAAGATCCGCTCCTCCCGGGCCGCGGCGGTCAGTGGACGTCGGATCGAGGGCGGCGTTCGGCGCGCCACCAGCGGGTGAGCAGTACTGCGCTGGCGATGAAGCCCAGCGCGGCGGGGGCGGCGGCGTACCAGTTGATCCCGCCGGGGGAGGTGACGGCGGCACCGAGGGCCGCGTAGCCGAACGCGGTCGGCGCGGAGGCGAGCACGCTGCCGGTGAGGAACGGCAGCAGCCGCGCGCCGGTGGTGCCGTAGCCGTAGCTGACCAGGCCGAACCCGGAGATGGGCAGCAGCCGTACGGTGATCACCCCGAACACGCTCTGCCGGGTGAACCAGCGGTCCAGCCGGGCCAGCCGGCCGCGTACCCGTTCGGCGACGAAGTCCCGCCCGAGCAGCCGGCCGACCGCGAAGCCGACCGCCGCCGCGAGCAGGGCGGCCCCCAGGGCGTACAGGGCGCCGGGCAGCATCCCGAAGATCGCGCCGGCGGCGAGCGTGATGAAGGTACGCGGCACCAGCGCGACCAGCAGCAGCGCACCGCCGAGGACCGCCGCGACCGGGGCGAACCCGCCCAGCCGGTCGGCCAGGTGCGGCAGCGTCGCCGGGTCGGGCAGCGGCGTGAGCAGCAGCATCACCCCGAATCCGGCGAGCAGGAACAGCAGCATGCCGAACCGCAGCGCCGACGACGTCGCGACGACGTGCCACACCCGCCGCTCCGCACCGCCGGACGACGCACCGTGCGGCGACAAACCGCCGGACGGAGCGCCGCCGGGGTCTGGTGACCGGCGGCCGAGCAGCCGCCGGACGGCCGGGATCATGGCCGGGCGGCAGCTGCCACCGCGGTTCGACGCTCGGCGCGCAGCCGGTCGGCCCAGGTGTCGTCCAGCGGCGGCAGCTGCTGGGCGCCGGTGGCCCAGCGCAGCAGCAGGTCGGCCAGGGCCGGGTTGCGGGCCAGCGCGGGCCCGTGGGAGTACGTGCCGAGCAGCTTGCCCCGCCAAGCCCCCTCGGTGGCGCCGTCGTTGCCGACTCCGGCAGTGACCCGGGCCAGCGGGGACACCCCGGGGCCGAGCCGGGTACGGCCGCCGTGGTTCTCGAAGCCGGTCAGCGGCGGCAGGCCCAGCCGGGCGTCGATGTCCCCGGCCAGCTCGCCGACCGCCCGGCTGGCGCCCCGGTCCGAGCTGAGGTCGAGCAGTTCCAGGCCGCGGTACTGGGTGCCCTTGGCGAAGAACGAGGTGCCGAGCAGTTGGTAGCCGGCGCAGACCCCGAACACCACCGAGCCCTGGGCCACGGCCCGGTGCAGGCCGCCGTCGGCGAGCAGTCGCTGTGCTCCGAGCGCCTGCGGCCCGTCCTCGCCGCCACCGATGAGGTAGATGTCGGCGGTGGTCGGCAGCGGCTGGTCGGAGCGGACCTCCAGCACCTCGACCGGGAACCCGCGTTGACGCGCCCGCCGGGCCAGGATCAGCGCGTTGCCCCGGTCGCCGTAGGTGGACAGCAGGTCGGGGTAGATCCAGACGATGCGCAGGGTCTCAGTTGACACGGTCCAACTCCGCTCGGATGTCCTGGAACGCGGTGTAGTTCGCGATGACCTCCAGCCGCCCAGGCGGTACCGCCCGTACGGCGTCGTCGAACGTGCGTACGTGCTGGAACGGTACGTCGTTGACGTCGAGGCGGACCGCCAGGTCGTACGCCCGGTCGCCGGTGATCAGCACCTGGCGTCCGCGCAGCGGGGCGAAGTCGACGTCGAACAACCATGAGGTGTCCAACCCGTCGGGATCCCGCGCGTTGATCGACAGCAGTGTCGGCGCCAGCTCGGCCATGTCGAACGCCTCCAGCCAACTGGCCGGGTTCTTGGCCAGCAGCAGGCGGACCGTACGCCCGTCCCGGACGACCTGGGCGTAGCGTCCGGCGACCGAGGTGACATCGGCCAGGCGCGGAACGGCGTCGAACGGGCGTACGCCGAACTCGGCGGCGACGGCCAGCGCGGTGGCCGCGTTGCCGACGTTGACCTTGCCCGGAAGCTGGAGCTTGACCTTGTACCAGGCGCCGGTCGGGTCGAGGACGCCCTGGTCGTCGACGGTCCACTGCGGCTGCGGCCGGCGCAGCGGGCAGCCGGTGCACCACCATTGCTCGCCGGAGCGCTGGATGGTGGACCCGCACTCGGGGCAGACCCAGGAGTCGTCGTGCCAGCGCTGCCCGGCGGAGAACCAGGTGACGTGCGGCGGCGTGATCCGCTGGTCGTGGGTGGCCGGCGGGGTGGCCGCCCAGACCACCATCGGGTCGTCGGCGTTGGCGACGATGCGGATGTCGGGGTGCCGGACCAGCGCCGCGCGCCAGAGCTGCGCCATCATGGCGACCTCCTTGGCCCGGTCCAGCTGGTCGCGGGAGAGGTTGAGCAGCGCCACCACGTGCGGCTCGGTCGCCTCGATCACCTGCGCGAGGTAGTGCTCGTCGACCTCCAGCACGGCGTACGGGGTGCTGCCCGCCTTCGCCAGCGCCGAGGTGTGGCCGGTGGGCATGTTGGCGCCGAACGAGTTGGTGGCGACCCGACCGAGCACGCCGACGGCCGCGGCGGCCAGTCGGGTGGTGGTTGTCTTGCCGTTGGTGCCGGAGATCAGCGCGATGGCCCGACCGGCGGAGAGGTGGGCCAACAGGTCCGGGTCGATCTTCAAGCCGATCCAGCCGCCGATCACCGAACCGTCGCCACGGCCCGCAGCCCGCGACAGCGCCGCGGCGGTCCGTGACACGGAACTGGCCACCTTTGCCCGAAGGGGCATCTTTGCGTCCGTCACGCGAGCGAGGTTACCGGACCATGGCAGGGCTCAGATTGCCGATCCGTTCGGGTGGGCTTTGTCGGCGATGTGGTCGGTGGCGGCTGGCCGGCCGGAGTCGATCTATGTCGGATAGCGGACCGGGCCGCGGTACCCACTGCGCCCTCCACTCCGCCCCACCCCGACTGACGTGCGCTTTTGTGGTCCAACACGGCGCGCCACGCGGTCCAATCTGGTTGCGGGTGGAGGGAAGTGGAGTAGAGTGGGGCGCATTGGTGAGGCCGGGAGGGCCCACCGGCCCGGGGGGTCAGCGGCGCGCGAACGCCGCTAGAAGGGCGAGGGGGTTGGGCCGTGTTTCTCGGCACCCACACTCCGCGTCTGGACGACAAGGGCCGGTTGATCCTTCCGGCGAAGTTCCGGGATGAGCTGGCGGGGGGTGTCGTGATCACCAAAGGGCAGGAGCGCTGCCTCTACGTCTTCCCGACGCCTGAGTTCCAGCGCATCGCGGATCAGTTGCGTGCGCAGCCGATGACACACAAGGCGGCCCGGGCCTACAGCCGTGTCTTCTTCGCCAGCGCACACGACGAAGTGCCCGACAAGCAGGGCCGGGTGACGATCCCGGCACACCTGCGCAGCTACGCGGGGCTCGACCGGGACCTGGTGGTCATCGGCGCGAGCACCCGGGTGGAGATCTGGGACAAGGTCGCCTGGGAGACCTACCTCGCCGAGAGCGAAGACGACTTCGCCGACATCGAGGAAGGGGTGCTGCCCGGCGGTCTGTAGGGCGTGACGACGCCCGACGTACTGCGAGATCTCCAGCCGCTTTCGAGTTCCTGGCATCCCTTCCCCGGTGCCAGGCGCACGATCCGACACGGAGGGCTGTGGCCCGACGGGCGGGCGGGGAGCGGATGGGGATCTGGCGGTACGACGGCACGGCGTCGTCCGACGAGCAGGACGCAGAAGAAAACAAGGTCAAGCCAGTGGGGGTCGACATGGGGGAGCTACGCGGCACGCATGTGCCGGTGCTGCTTGAGCGGTGTCTCGAGCTGCTGGCCCCCGCACTGGGCCGCGGCGGGCGCACCGTGCACGTCGACGCGACACTGGGTCTGGCCGGCCATGCCGAGGCGGTCCTGCAGGCGCATCCGGAGACCATCCTGGTGGGCTTGGACCGGGACACCGAGGCGCTCGACCACGCTCGGGTGCGGCTGGCCCGCTTCGCCGACCGGGTCCACCTGGAGCACGCCGTCTACGACGAGCTGCCCGAGGTGCTCGACTGGCTGGGCTATCCGACCGTCGACGGGATCCTGTTCGACCTCGGCGTCTCCTCGCTGCAACTCGACGCGCCCGACCGCGGGTTCGCGTACGCGCAGGACGCGCCGCTGGACATGCGGATGGACCAGACCCGGGGGGTGACCGCCGAAGAGGTGGTCAACACGTACACCCATCCGGAACTGGCCCGGGTGCTGCGGGTGTACGGCGAGGAGAAGTTCGCCGGCCGGATCGCCTCGGCGATCATCCGGGAACGGGAACGCGCCCGGATCACCTCGTCGGCGCGACTGGCCGAGCTGGTCCGGGAGTCGATTCCGGCACCAGCCCGACGAACGGGTGGACACCCGGCAAAGAGAACGTTTCAGGCTTTGAGGATCGAGGTAAACAGGGAACTGGCAGTGCTGGAGACGGCGCTGCCGGCCGCCCTGGACCGACTCTCCGTCGGCGGTCGTCTGGTGGTCCTGTCCTACCACTCGCTGGAGGACCGGCTCACCAAACAGGCGCTCGCCGACCGGGTCCGCAGCACCGGCCCGATCGACCTCCCGGTCGAACTACCCGGGTCGGAGCCGACGTTCCGGCTGCTCAGCCGGGGTGCGGAGCTGCCCGGGGAGGCGGAGGTCGCCGCCAACCCGCGAGCCGCCTCGGTGCGGCTGCGGGCGGCGGAACGGATCGACCCGCAGGCCCGGCAGCAGGGGCGTACCGACCGCGAACGGTACCGCCGCCGGGTCAAGGCGATGCACCAACCGGGGACGGGATCGGCCGTCGGATCCGAATCGGGTCCGCGGCCGGGGGAGACGACGGACGAAAAGGGGGAGGGAACATGAGCGTAGACAAGCGCCGGAACATCGCCGGCGCCGGACAGCGCGCACCGCGGTCGGGGGGCCGGATCGCGGCGGAGCGGGTTCGGGGGACCGGGGACACCACCCGGCGTACGGAGCGGATGAGCCCGCTGGAGCAGACTCGCGCCCGGGGGGCGCGCGAGTTCCGCACCGAGGGCAGCGCCGCGTTGCGGCCGGTCGAGCGGGCCGGTGTCAGCGAGCCGCAGCGGGAGGCGGCACCGCGACTGCGGGTCGCTCCGCCGCCGCCGGTGCGGGTGCCTCGGGCGCCGTTCGCGGCGCTGGTGGTGATGCTTGTGGTCGGCGGGGTGCTGGGCATCCTGGCGGTCAACACGAAGATCAACGAGAACGCCTTCCGGTTGCTGGAGTTGCAGGAGCAGCAGGCCAAGCTCGACGTGGAGCAGCAGCAGCTGACCAAGCAGATCGCCGACGCCGAGGCGCCGGGCAACCTGGCCGCCCAGGCCCGCAAGCTGGGGCTGGTCGAGTCGGGGGAGCCGGCCCTGATCCGGCTGCCCGACGGCAAGCTGATCGGCGTGCCGCAGCCGGCCGGTGGGCAGGCGTCGATCACGAGCACCCAGGGCGCGGAGGGGTAGACCGTGCCATCGAGGTCGGAGGAACCGCGCCGGGACGCCACAGGCTCCCGGCGCGGTTCGTCGCGTGGTGCATCGGATCGGGGGGTACCGCCACGCGCCACCGGGGAGCGCGGTGGCGAACCGGGCATCGGTGGCATCTCCGACGCCCGGGCGTACACCCCGCGGGGCCGCACCATCCGGGAAGGCGGCGGCACCCCGGCGGCCGGGCGGACCGAGCAGCGGCGTACCCCGCGGAGCAGCCGGTCGCAGGATCCGTTCCGGCCGGCCCTGCAGGTGCTCGACGGTGGTCGGGCGGCGGCGACCCGCGCCGGTGGCCGGCAGGGCGGTCCGACCCGTCGGGACGGCGGCACCGGCCGGACCCCGGTGGTGCGTACCGTCACGGCCCGCACCCCGCGTGGCGAGGCGGTCGAGCCGCCACGTCGGCGGGTCGGCGGCCGGGACCCTCGCCGCGAGGACCGGGCGGCCCCGCGCCGCCCGGCCCGCAAGCCGCCCCGCCCGCCGCGGCTCGCCGATCCGGTGCGCCGGCTACGGCTGGGCACCGCGTTGGTGATGGCCATGTTCGTCGCGATCGGCATCCGGCTCGTCGTGCTCCAGGCGGTGGACACGCCCGCGTACGCCGACGGCGGGGTGGCCGACCGGCTGCGGACCGTGCAGCTACCCGCGCCGCGTGGGGCGATCTACGACCGGGACGGCGCGGCCCTGGCGCACAGCGTCGAGGCCCGCTACGTCTACGCCGACCCCACCCGGGTCGAGGACATCGAGTCCACCGCCCGGACGCTCTCCCCGCTGCTCGGCATCCCCGCCTCGGAACTGGCCGAGAAGATGCGACCCCGCAAGCGGTACGGCGTCGACTCGCGGTTCGAGTACCTGGCCCGGGGAGTGGACATCGACCGGGCCCGCGAGATCATGAAGCTCGAACTGTCCGGCATCTACACCCAGCGCGACGAGCGACGCGAGGTGCCCGGCGGTGACCTGGCCGCCAACCTGATCGGCTTCACCAGCATCGACATGGCCGGGCTGGAAGGGCTGGAGGCGCGCTACGACGACCTGCTGCACGGCGAGGACGGCGAACGGACCTTCGAGATCGGCCTCGGTGCGCCCATCCCCGGCGGCTACAGCCGCACCACCCCGGCCAAGCCGGGCAGTTCGATGGTGCTGACCATCGACCGGGACCTGCAGTTCATGACCCAGCGGATCCTCAGCGAGCAGGCCAAGGCGGCGCAGGCCAGCACCGCCGCGGCGATCGTGCTGGACGTGCGTACCGGTGAGGTGCTGGCGCAGGCCAGCGAGCCGACCTACAACGCGGCGCGGCCGCAGCACAGCGACCCGACCGACCGGGAGGACGCGGCCACCAGCTTCGTGGTCGATCCGGGCTCCGTGCACAAGGCGATCACCTTCGGGGCGGCGCTCCAGGAGGGGGTGATCACCCCCGACACGTCGTTCCCGGTGTCCAACGCCATCCGCAAGGGCGACACCTGGTTCCCGGACACGCACTTCGCCAACGGTCGCCGGATGAGCGTGGCCGGGATGATGGCCTACTCCTCCAACGTCGGCACCATCCAGATCGCCGACAAGCTCGGCCCGGAACGCCTGATCGACTACCAGCGCCGCTTCGGCCTGGGCAAGCCGACCGGTGTCGGCATGCCGGGGGAGGCCAGCGGCCGGCTGCTGCCGTTGTCGGAGTGGAGCGACTCGTCGCACGGGTCGGTGCCGATCGGGCACAGCGTGGACGCCACCCCGTTGCAGATGGCCGCCGCGTACGCCGCCATCGCCAACGACGGCACGTACGTCCAGCCGCACCTGGTCAAGGAGACGATCGACCCGCAGGGCAACCGGACCCCGGCCGAGCCGCCGGCGACCCGTCCGGTGCTCAGCCCCGACAACGCCAAGGCGTTGCGGACCATCATGGAGGCGGTCACCACCGTGGAGAACGCCACCGGGCTCGCCGCCGCTGTCCCCGGCTACCGGGTGGCCGGCAAGACCGGCACCGGCTGGCGGCTGGTCGACGGCAAGAAGCAGCCCGGCGACGTGGCCTCGTTCATCGGGATGGCGCCGGCGGAGAACCCGCGCTACGTGATCGCGGTCTTCGTGCACAGCCCGAGCGGTGGTGGCGGAAAGGTCGCAGCTCCGGCATTCCGGGACATGATGACCTTCACCCTGCGGCACTTCAAGGTGCCGCCGTCGAGCGAGGCGGCGCCGAAGTTCACCGTCTTCCCGTAGGCCGCAGTGCGCCACGGTCGACCCGCCGGCACACCCGGCCGGTGGGTCGACCCCGCCTTCGGTTCGCCGGTCGCTCACGACCTGCGGTTCGACTCCCTGTGGCGGAGATTCAGGCGCGCCGTGCGGCCATCAGCGGGCGACCGGGTAGGGTCTGACGCCGTGCGCGGCAATCCTCGTCCCCGTACCGTGACCGGAATCCGGCTCGGTGACCTAGCCGCCCGGCTCGCCGTGGCGCCCCCCACCACCGTCGATGCGACGGTGACCGGGGTGACCCACGCCAGTGGTGAGGTCCACCCCGGCGACCTGTACGCGGCCCTGCCCGGCGCCCGGCGGCACGGCGCGGAGTTCGTCGCCGACGCGGCGGCGGCCGGCGCGGTCGCCGTGCTCACCGATCCGGCCGGTGCCGAACTGGCCGCCGGGCACGGGTTGCCGACCCTGGTGGTGGCCGACCCGCGTGCGGTGCTCGGCACGCTCGCCTCGGCCGTCTACGGCGACCCGACCGAGAAGTTGACGGTGATCGGGGTGACCGGCACGGCTGGCAAGACCTCCACCGCGTACCTCGTCGAGTCGGGGTTGCGGGCCGCCGGTCACACCACCGGCCTGATCGGCACCGTGGAGACCCGCCTCGGCGATCTGGTGCTGGACAGCGTACGGACCACGCCGGAGGCCACCGACCTGCACGCGATGCTCGCCGCCGCGCTCGAACGCGGCGTCACCGCGGTGGTCATGGAGGTGTCCAGCCACGCCCTGGCGATGGGGCGGGTCGGCGGGGTGCGTTTCGACGTGGGCGGCTGGACCAACTTCGGCTCCGACCATCTCGACTTCCACGCCGACGCCGACGACTACTTCGCGGCCAAGGCCCGACTGTTCGACGGCCGCTGCGCCCACGAGGTGCTCAACCATGACGACCCGGCGCTGAAGGCCCTGTTCAAGCCCGCCACGATCAGCTACTCGGCCGCCGGTGACCCCTCCGCCACCTGGTGGGCGGAGGACGTCGACGGCGAGGGGTACGCCCAGCGGTTCACCCTGCACGGCCCGGACGGGCTGGTCCTCGACGCCGGGGTGGCGCTGCCCGGACGGCACAACGTGGCGAACGCCCTGCTGGCCGTCGCCGTGCTGGTCGCCGCCGGGGTGGATGCGGCCACCGCGGCGCGGGGGGTGGCCGCCTGCGGCGGCGTACCGGGGCGGCTGGAGTCGGTGGGCGTGGCCGGCGGGGTGCGCGGCGTCGTCGACTACGCGCACAAGACCGACGCGGTGGTGGCCGTGCTGGCCGCCCTGCGGGAACTGAGCAGCGGCCGGCTGATCTGCGTGATCGGCGCGGGCGGTGACCGGGACCGGGGCAAGCGGCCGGCGATGGGCGCGGCCGCCGCAAAGGGAGCCGACGTGGTGCTGGTGACCGACGACAACCCGCGCACCGAGGAGCCGGCGACGATCCGCGCCGAGGTGCTCGCCGGGGCGTACGACGCCGGGACGCGGACCCGGATCCTCGAGGTGGCCGGGAGGCGGGCGGCCATCGACGAGGCGGTCCGCCAGGCCGAGCCCGGCGATGTGGTGGCGGTGCTCGGCAAGGGCCACGAACGTGGTCAGGAGATCGCCGGTGAGGTGTTTCCGTTCGACGACGTGACCGAACTGGCCGACGCGCTGCGGGCCCGCTTCGGCAGCCTGGGAGGCCAGCGATGATCGCACTGAGTCTGGCCGAGATCGCGTCGGCCGTCGACGGGCGGCTGGTGGCCGCCGACCCGACCGCACAGGTCACCGGCAGCGTGGAGTTCGACTCCCGCAAGGTCACCTCCGGCGGGCTCTTCGTCGCCTTCGACGGGGAGAAGGTGGACGGGCACGACTACGCCGCGGCAGCGGTGCAGGCCGGGGCGGTCGCGGTGCTGGGCACCCGTGAGGTGCCCGGGGTGCCGATGGTCGTCGTCGCCGACGCGTTGACCGCGATGGCCCGGTTGGCGCGTGCCGTGGTGGACCGGCTGCCGCAGCTGACCGTGATCGGGTTGACCGGTTCGTCCGGCAAGACCACCACCAAGGACCTGATCGCGCAGCTGACCGCGCGGCTGGGGGAGACGGTGGCGCCGCCCGGGTCGTTCAACAACGAGCTGGGTCACCCGTACACGGCGCTGCAGGCGGTGCCCTCGACGCGCTACCTGGTGCTGGAGAAGGGTGCCCGGGGCATCGGGCACGTGCGGTACCTGTGCGAGGTGGCGCCGCCGCGCATCTCCGTGGTGCTCAACGTCGGGGTCTCGCACATCGGCGAGTTCGGCTCGCAGGAGAACATCGCGCTGGCCAAGGGTGAACTCGTCGAGGCGCTGCCGGCGGACGGCCTGGCGGTGCTCAACGCCGACGATCCGCTGGTCGACGCGATGGCCGGCCGTACGGCCGCCCGGGTCGTCCGCTACGGCGAGGCGGCGCACGCCGACGTGCGGGCCGTGGACGTGACGCTGGACGAGCGGGGGCGGCCCGCGTACACCCTGGTGACGCCGGAGGGCAGCGCGACGGTGCGGCTCGCGCTGACCGGGCGGCATCAGGTCTGGAACACTCTCGCCGCCGCGGCGGTGGCGCGGGAACTCGGCATGCCGTTGGTCGAGATCGCCGTCGCGCTGGGCGAGCTCGGGCTGGTCTCGACCCGCCGGATGGACGTCTTCGAGCGCACCGACGGCGTGACGGTGATCGACGACTCGTACAACGCCAACCCGGCGTCGATGTCGGTGGCGTTGCGGGCGCTGGCCGGCGTCGGAGCGGGACGCCGCACCCTCGCGGTGCTCGGCTACATGGCCGAGTTGGGCGAGTTCGAGGCGCAGGGACATACCGAGGTGGGCCGGCTCGCGGCCGAGTTGGGCGTCGACCGGCTGCTCGTGGTTGGCGAGGCGGCGGCGCCGATCCACCACGGGGCGACATCGGTAGGTGACTGGGGAGGAGAATCGGTGCTGCTCACCGATCAGGCGGCGGCCGTTCAGGTGCTGCGCAGCGAGCTACGGCCGGGGGACGTGGTCCTGGTGAAGGGGTCCCGGTACCGGACCTGGGAGGTGGCCGACGCGCTGCGTGCCGACGCCGTCGCCACCGGACCGGCTGATCCGACGGCCGGAGGTGGCGCCGCGTGAGGGCCGTCATCGTGGCCATCGGGGTGGCCTTCCTGGTCTCGCTGTTCTGCACCCCGATCGCGATCCGGGTCTTCACCCGGCTGAAGGCGGGCCAGCCGATCCGGGCCGAGGGCCCGCAGATGCACCAGGGCAAGAAGGGCACGCCGACGATGGGCGGCGTGGTGTTCATCCTCGCCACCGTGATCGCGTACGTCGCCGGTCACCTGGCCCTGACCACCCTGCCGGACGCGCAGATCGCCCAGGTCGAGCCGACCATCACCGCGCTGGTGCTGCTGGGGCTGATGGTCTTCGCCGGCGCGGTCGGCTTCATCGACGACTTCCTCAAGGTGCGCAAGCGGCACAGCGGTGGCCTGAGCGCCAAGGGCAAGCTGCTCGGGCAGATCCTGGTCGGCGCGGTGTTCGGCGTGGTCGCGCTCTGGTTCCCGTCCACCATGACCGACTCCTCCGGCGCGGTGACCAACACCGAGACGGTCGGCAGCACCACGCTGAGCTTCATCCGGGACATCCCGGCCCTGGACGTCACCAAGATCGGCGCGGTGATCATTTTCATCTTCGTGGTGATGGCGGCGACCAACGGGGTGAACCTCACCGACGGCCTCGACGGCCTGGCCACCGGCGCGTCGGTAATGGTGCTCGGCGCGTACGCGGTGATCGCGTTCTGGCAGTACCGGCACTGGTGTGCCGACCCGGCGTACACCGCCAACCCGAACAACTACTGCTACACCGTCCGGGATCCGCTGGAGATCGCGTTGATCGCCGGAGCGGCGGCCGGCGCCTGCGTGGGCTTCCTGTGGTGGAACACCTCGCCGGCCCGGATCTTCATGGGCGACACCGGCGCACTCGGCCTGGGCGGCCTGATCGCCGGCATGGCGATGTCCACCCGCACGATCCTGCTGCTGCCGATCATCGGCGGCCTTTTCGTGATCATCACCATGTCCGTGGTGATCCAGATCATCTCCTTCAAGACCACCGGCAAACGCGTCTTCCGCATGTCCCCCCTCCAGCACCACTTCGAACTGGCTGGCTGGAGCGAGGTCAACATCGTGGTCCGCTTCTGGATCATCGCCGGCATCGGCGTAGCCATCGCCCTGGGCCTCTTCTACAGCGACTTCCTAGCCAACATGGGCTGACCCCCTGGACTCACCCTGTTGATCAAGAGGTTTGCGTCTCCGGACGGCGCATTTTTGACGCAAACCTCTTGATCAATGCGGAGAACGAGGGGTGGGGTGGGAGGGGGTGCGACACGCCGAGTGGGGGATACCGGGGGTGTGGGGTGGTGGCAGCGGCGATGATGGCGCTGTGGGGGAGGCGCGGGGAGACAGCGGCACGGCGGGCAGTGGCATGGCGGACGGCGGTCGGCGGCGGCGGGCCGGTGGTGCGGCGGCTGGTGCGGCTAAGGCGGACGGGGCGGTGGAGGCTGGGCGGGTGGCTGAGGCCGACCGGACCGCGGACACGGTACGGGCGGCGGGATCGGCCACCAGTGGTGCCGGGCGTACGGCTGGGGCGGGTGGGCCGGGGCCGGTAACGCCGGGTGGGCCGTGGCGTGGGCTGGACGCGTTGGGCGGGCTGGCCGCGTTGCAGGGCCTGCTGGCCCGGCCGCTGGCCTCGTACCATCTGCTGCTGGCCAGCGCGGGGCTGCTGCTGCTGATCGGCCTGACCATGGTCTTCTCGGCCACCAGCGTGCGCGACTACGCGGCGGGCGGCAACGCCTCGGCCTCGCTGGTCAAGCAGGCGATCTTCGCGGTGATCGGCATCGTGGCGTTCTGGGTCTGCCAGCGCCTGCCGGTACGCACCTACCGGGCGTTGGGGCGGCCGGTGCTGGCCATCGCGGTGGGGCTGCTGGTGCTGCTGAACGCGTTGGTGGCCTACGGGCGGCTGACCGGCGCGCCGGCGAGGATCGGGCCGATGGAGGCCGAGCTGCTCGGGCTGTACGTCGGTGGTATCGGGGTGCAGCCCTCGGAGGTGGCGAAGTTCGCGCTGGTGCTGTGGGGGGCGTACGTGCTGGCCCGCAAGGGCGCGGCGCTGGGCTGGTGGCGGGAGCTGGCCACCCCGCTGTTCCCGGTGGTGGGCCTGATGTTCGTCCTGGTCGGCTACAACGACCTGGGCAGCATGCTCTGTCTGATGGCGCTGGTGATCGGCCTGCTCTGGGCGGCCGGGGTGCGGCTGCGGGTCTTCGCCACGCTCAGCGCGATCGGTCTGGCCGGCATCGGCCTGCTGGTGGCGGTGGCCTCCCTCGGCGCTGGTTCCGGGGTCCGGGGGGAGGAGAACTACCGGCTGCAACGACTGACCATGTTCGTCAGCCCGCCGCCGCTGGAGCAGTGCCGGGACGACTTCTGCTACCAGATGGTGCAGGCCCGGTACGCCATCGCCAACGGGGGCTGGTTCGGCACCGGCCTGGGTCAGGGGCGCAGCAAGTGGGACTGGCTGCCGGCAGCGGAGAACGACTTCATCTTCGCGGTGATCGCCGAGGAACTCGGCGTGGTCGGCTGTGTCGTGGTGGTCACCCTGTTCGCCGTGCTGGCCTACACCGGCCTGCGGATCGCCCGGCGGGTCGACGATCCGTTCCGACGGCTGGCGGCGGCGGGCGTCACCGCCTGGCTGATCGGGCAGGCCTTCATCAACATCGGCGGCGTGATCGGCCTGCTGCCATTGACCGGCGTACCGCTGCCGTTCATCTCGGTCGGCGGTAGCGCGCTTGTCGTCACCCTCGCGGCGGTCGGCATGCTGGCGTCCTTCGCCCGTGCGGAACCCGATGCGGCCCGGGCCCTGCATGCCCGCCCGCCCGCCCGATGGGTCCGACTAGTGTGGGCTCCGTTGCCGCCGCTTCCCGGTCGGCGTCGCCGTGCGGCGTCGCCGTCGGCTGCCCGAGGATCCGTGCCCCGGGCCCGTAAGCGGCGTGAGGACGACCAGGCCGCACCGCGTGGCGCCCGGGACGGCCGGGGTCGCAGTGGGTCGGTGGCGAGCGAGAGGAGACGTTGATGGGTCCGCTGCGTTCGGTGGTGCTCGCGGGCGGTGGCACCGGGGGACACATCTACCCGTTGCTCGCCTTCGCCGACTGCCTACGCCGACACGACCCCGGCGTCCGGATCACCTGTCTCGGCACACCCAAGGGCCTGGAGAACCAGCTGATTCCGCCCGCCGGCTACGACCTGCGCAACATCCCGGCGTACCAGCTCCCTCGGTCGATCAACATGAACCTGGTCCGTACCCCGGGCCGGATGTGGACCGCGGCCCGCGCCGCGGGCAAGATCATCGACGAGGTACGCGCCGACGTGGTGGTCGGCTTCGGCGGGTACGTCTCGGTGCCGGCGTACCTGGCCGCCTGGCGGCGGGAGCTGCCGATCGTGATCCACGAGGTGAACGTGCCGCCGGGGGTGGCCAACCGGCTCGGCATGAGGTTCACCAAGCATGTCGCGGTGGGCTTCCCCCACCAGCCCGCCCAAGCCGAGTCGTTGCGGGAGGCGCGGGTGGTCGGCGTGCCGCTGCGGCGCAACATCGCCGGGCTGGACCGGGTGGCCATGCGCGGCGCGGCCCGCGCCCACTTCGGGCTCCGTCCGGATCTGCCGGTGCTCTTCGTCGCGGGCGGCTCGCAGGGCGCCCGGTCGATCAACCTCGCGGTGGCCGGTGCGGCCAAGGAACTGGCCCGCAACGGCATCCAGGTGTTGCACGTGATGGGAGCCCGCAACGAGCCGGTGCCGATCCCCACCGACCTGCCGGTGCCGTACGTGACCCTGCCGTACCTGTCCGACATGGATGCCGGGTACGCCGCCGCCGACCTGATGCTCGGCCGGGGCGGCGCGATGACCTGCGCGGAGGTGGCGGCCATCGGCCTGCCCACCATCTACGTGCCGTACCCGCACAGCAACCAGGAGCAGAAGCGCAACGCGCTGCCGGTGGTCGAGGCCGGCGGCGGCCTGCTGGTCGACGACAGCGAGCTCACCCCGGACTGGCTGGAGCGTACGGTGATCCCGCTGATCCGCGACCCGCAGCGGCTGCACGCGATGGGCACCGCCGCCGCGGCCTACGGCCGACGCGACGGCGACGAGGCCCTGCTCAACTTCGTCTACGAGGCGGTCTCTCAATGAAGACGTTCAGTCCGGCGGGTACGTTGACGGCGGAGGATCTGGGGCACATCCACCTGATCGGGGTGGGTGGGGTCGGCATGAGCGGCCTGGCCCGACTGTTCCTCACCCGGGGCCTACCGGTCTCCGGCAGCGAACTGCGCGAGTGGCCGTCGCTGGCCGGCCTGCGGGCGCTCGGCGGGACCATCCACATGACGCACGAGCCGGCCAATCTCGACGGTGTCGACACGGTGGTCTACTCCTCGGCCATCCCGGCCGATCACCTGGAGATGGTCGAGGCGCGTCGGCGTGGCCTGCGGGTCCTGCACCGCTCCGAGGCCCTGGCCGCCGCGATGACCGGACGGCGTACGGTGGCGGTCGCCGGCACACACGGCAAGACCAGCACCACCTCCATGGTCACCATGGTGTTCCAGCAGGCGGGCGCCGATCCGTCCTTCGTGATCGGTGGCGAGATCTCCGAGGTGGGTTCGGGTGCGCATCACGGCACCGGCGAGTACTTCGTGGTCGAGGCGGACGAGAGCGACAGGTCCTTCCTCATCTACCGTCCGTTCGTCTCGATCATCACGAACATCGAGGCGGATCACCTGAACACCTACGGCGACCTGGCCAACCTGGAGGCCACCTTCGCCGAGTTCGCCCGGCTCACCGACCCGGACGGCTTCATCATCACCTGCGCCGACGACGCGGGCGGGCAGCGGCTGGCCGCCACGCTGCGGGCGGAGGGGCGTCGGGTCTACACCTACGGCGAGTCCGCCGACGCCGACCTGCGGCTCAGCGAGATGGCCTCCTCGGCGCGGGGTGTGCGCTACCTGGCCCACATCGACGGCCGCTCGCTCGGTGAGTTCCGGATGCCGGTGCCCGGTCGGCACATGGCCCTCAACAGCGCCTCGGCGGTGCTGGCCGCGTACCTGTTGGAGTTGCCGTTGCAGGCGGCGGAGGCGGCGCTGGCCGCGTTCCCCGGGGTGCGTCGGCGGTTCGAGCGCAAGGGCGTCGCCGACGGTGTCCTCGTCTACGACGAGTACGCCTACCATCCGACCTCGATGACCCTGGCGCTGCAGACGCTACGCGAGGTGGCCGGCGAGGGTCGGCTGCTGGTCGTCTTCCAGCCCTACCGGCTCTACCGGACCCGCGACCTGCAGTCGGAGATCGCCGAGGCGTTGGCGATCGCCGACGAACTGGTGCTGCTGGAGGTCTTCGGCCCGGGTGAGCAGCGTGGCCCGGGGGAGGGGTCGGCGGCGCTGATCGAGGCGGTGGCGTTGCCAGCGGAGCGGAAGGTCTTCGTCGACTCCTGGGACGCCGCGCCGGCGGAGGTGGCCCGTCGGGCCCGCCCCGGCGACGTCGTGGTGACCATGGGTGCTCCGCCGATCTCGCTGATGGGTGACGAGTTGCTGGCCGCGTTGAGCGCGCGTACCGCCGATCCGCAGCAGGCGGCCGGCACGGTGGCCGGTGGGCTGGCCGGCGGGTCGACGAGCATCGGCGGGACCGTTCCCGACGCCGCCGCGCGCAACGGTGCGGCGCCCGTGGCGGAATGAGTCCCGGTCCGGCGCGCGGGCGCGGTACCGGCGTCGACGGCGGCGGAGGGTGGCGTCCGGCCCGCCAGTGGCAGTTGGTGCGGGCCGGCCGGGACGCGGTTCCCGCCTCCACCCGACGGTTCATGGCGCGGGCCCGGCGTCGGCGGATGCGGGCGGCGCTGCCGTGGGCGGTGGTCGGCGGCATGCTCGCCGTGGCCGCTCTGGTGGCGTGGGTGCTGCTGGGCACCGGTCTGTTCGGCGTACGTGAGGTGCGGGTGGAAGGCGCCGAGCTGGTGAGCGCGGTGCAGGTACGCAACGCCGCCGGGGTGCTCGACGGTGCCCCGCTGGCCCGGGTGGATCTGGCCGAGCTGGCCGACCGGATCGGCACCCTGCCGCCGGTGGAACGGGTGACAGTGCACCGCGACTGGCCGGACGCGCTGGTCGTGCGGCTCACCGAACGTACTCCGGTGGCGGTGGTGCCACGCGGGGAGCAGTTCGTGGTGGTCGACGCCGCCGGGGTGGCGTTCCGCACGGTGTCGCAGCGCCCGGCGGATCTTCCGATGATCCGGCTGGCCGAGCCGGGCCCGGACGATCCGGCGACGGACGCCGGTCTGGAGGTGCTCGGCGCGCTCACCCCCGAGTTGCGCGAGCAGCTGGTCGAGATCACCGTCGAGGGTCTGGCCCGGATCAGCGTACGGCTGCGGGGCGATCTGACGGTTTTCTGGGGAGATACGACCCGGGGTACGGACAAGGCCAGGGTCGCCACCGCCCTGCTCGATCAGGACGCCACCCGCATCGACGTCAGCGCGCCGGACGTGGTGACCTTCCGATGAGCCGTTGATCAGGTTGTGACGCTTGGCGCTCCCTCCGGCGACACGCCGGAAAGGTCCTTGGCTCATCGCTCGGCTGCGCCTACGTTGCCCGAAAGAGGATCAGTGGTTGACATAACTGTAACCCTCTAGTAGAGGGTGAGGGTTTACCCCCTCGACCTCGCTGGTGACAGTCGCGTCGACCATGGGTCTGGCCGCGCCGTAACCGGTCGGGGAGTAGCCAATCTCGAAGGGAAGGACCGGAGATGACACCTCCGCACAACTACCTGGCGGTCATCAAGGTCGTCGGCATCGGGGGCGGCGGCGTCAACGCCGTCAACCGGATGATCGAGGTTGGGCTCAAGGGCGTCGAGTTCATCGCGATCAACACGGACGCGCAGGCGCTGCTGATGAGCGACGCCGACGTCAAGCTCGACGTCGGCCGTGAACTGACCCGGGGGTTGGGCGCGGGCGCCAACCCGGACGTCGGCAAGAACGCCGCCGAGGACCACCGCGACGAGATCGAGGAGGTGCTCAAGGGCGCCGACATGGTCTTCGTGACCTGCGGCGAAGGCGGCGGCACCGGCACCGGCGGCGCGCCCGTGGTGGCCAACATCGCCCGTAAGCTGGGCGCGCTGACCATTGGCGTGGTGACCCGTCCGTTCTCCTTCGAGGGCAAGCGGCGGCAGGTGCAGGCCGAGGCGGGCATCGACGAGCTGCGCAACCAGTGCGACACGTTGATCGTCATCCCGAACGATCGGCTGCTGGCGCTCGGGGACCGCAACATCAGCATGATGGACGCCTTCCGTACCGCCGACCAGGTCCTCCTCTCCGGTGTCCAGGGCATCACCGACCTGATCACCACCCCGGGTCTGATCAACCTGGACTTCGCCGACGTCAAGAGCGTGATGAGCGGCGCGGGCAGCGCGTTGATGGGCATCGGCAGCGCCCGCGGCGAGAACCGGGCCGTCGAGGCGGCCGAGGCGGCCATCTCCAGCCCGCTGCTGGAGCAGAGCATGGACGGTGCCCGCGGGGTGCTGCTCTCCATCGCCGGTGGATCGGACCTCGGCCTGTTCGAGATCAACGATGCGGCGCAGCTGGTCACGGACGCGGCGCACCCGGACGCCAACATCATCTTCGGTGCGGTCATCGACGACGCGCTCGGCGACGAGGTGCGGGTGACCGTGATCGCGGCGGGCTTCGACGGCGGCACGCCCGCCTACAAGGCGGCCGAGCCGGCCCGCAAGACCAACCAGAACCAGCCCGCGCAGCCGAGCACGCCGGTCGTGCCGTCGCCCGCCACCCCCGTGACGCCGCAGTCGCCACGCCGGGTGCTCTTCGACGACGTCGACGTGCCCGACTTTCTCAAGAACGGCTCCTGAGTACCGACCATGACCGACAGCGCCTCTCTGGTGCGTCCCGACCGGCGTGCCGAACTGGCCGCCGGGCTGGCGCGCGTACGGACCCGGATCGCCGACGCCTGTGCCGCGGTCGGCCGGGACCGGACCGAGGTGACCATGATCGCGGTCACCAAGACCTACCCGGCGGCCGACGTGATCGCGTTGGCCGGGCTCGGGGTGACCGACGTCGGGGAGAACCGCGACCAGGAGGCGGCGCCGAAGGCCGAGCAGGTCGCCCTGGCCGGGGTGGCCCCGCGCTGGCACTTCATCGGCCGGCTGCAACGCAACAAGGTCAAGTCGGTGGTCCGGTACGCCGACGTGGTCCAGTCCGTCGACAGCGTCCGGTTGGCGTCCGCCCTGGACGCGGCCACGACCGGCCGTCGGGACCGGCCGCTGGAGGTGTTCGTGCAGGTCAGCATCGACGGCGACCCGAGCCGGGGCGGGTCGGTGCCGGACTCGGCCGACCCGGACATCGGGCTGGGGCCGGTCACCGCCGCGGTGGCCGCCTCGGCGGGACTGCGACTGGCCGGGTTGATGGCGGTGGCGCCGCTGGGCTGGGAGCCGGAGCGTGCCTTCGCGCGCCTGGCCACCATCGCCGAGACGGTGCGCGCCGAGCATCCGCAGGCCGTCGCGCTGTCGGCCGGCATGAGCGGTGATCTGGAGGCGGCGATCGGCCACGGCGCGACACATGTCCGCGTCGGCAGCGCGTTGCTCGGAATGCGTCCCACGCTGCGGTAGCCTGGCCGCGAGGGAAGCAAATTACATCAGTGTTGTTTGTGGGGCGGCCTTACCGGCGACCGGGGGGCGTGACGTGCAACGCGAATTGTGCGTCAGGGGATTGCCGTTCCGGTCCGGTGGGCAGGAGTGGTCCACTCGCGACAGGCGACACGTACGGGGGCGTGTGCCGCACGGCGGACGGGAAGGGCGCGGGGATGGGTGCACTGCGCAAGGCGGGGGTCTGGCTCGGACTGGTCGAAGAGGACGACGAGCGGGCCTATGACGACGGTGGCTACGACAAGGGTGGCTACCGCGAGTCGCGCTACCGGCAGAGCCGGTATGCCGAGGAGTTCGCCGACGAGGTGGACGACGAGGCGGACGAGCCGCCCGCGCCTCGTCCGCGCATCGGCGACCGGGGGCGGCTCGGCGAGCGTTCCGGCGGTCGGCTGAGCGAGTCCGAGCGACTGGACTCCGAGCGCCCGGAGCGGGTCGAGCGGTCCAGCGTACGCTCGATCACCCGGTCGACGGGGGAGCAGTCCGGCGCGCTGACGTACCACACCCGGGACAACCTGGCGTTGGCGCCGCAGGCGCAGCCCCGCGAGCGGGCGGTGGTCCAGGAGGAGGAGCAGCGTTACCAGATCACCACGCTGCACCCCACCACCTACCGCGAGGCCCGCACCATCGGCGAGCACTTCCGGGACGGCGTCCCCGTGATCATCAACCTCACCGAAATGGATGAGGCGGATGCCCGCCGACTGGTTGACTTCGCCGCCGGGCTGGCGTTCGGGCTGCGCGGTACGATCGAGCGCGTGACCAACCGGGTGTTCCTGCTCTCGCCGGCCAATGTCCAGGTCACCGCGGAGGACAAGGCCAAGATTGCCGAGGGCGGGTTCTTCAGCCTGAGTTGACCCGCCCGACCCGAGGGACGTCGCCTGCCGTGTTGTCGATCTTGCTCCAGGTGCTCTACCTGATCACCTATCTCTTCCTGATCATTCTCCTTGCCCGGTTCGTCCTGAGCGCGGTCCTGCAGTACGGGCGGCGCTGGCAGCCTGGTCGCGGAGCATCGGCCGGACTGGAATCCGTGTGGAGCGTCACTGATCCCCCGCTCTGGGCGTTGAGGCGTGTGATCCCTCCGCTGCGAATTGGTACCGTGAGCATCGACCTGGCCTCCCTTGTGCTCCTGGTTATCCTGTTCGTGCTGATGAGGTTTGTGTTAGAGCCGGCGATCTTCAGGACCGCCTGATGACCGACGCGCTATCGCGGCCGCAACTGACCCGAGGAGTTTCGATGCCGCTGACCCCGGCCGACGTCCACAACGTCGCCTTCAAGAAGCCGCCGATCGGTAAGCGGGGCTACGACGAGGAGGAGGTCGACGCCTTCCTGGACGAGGTCGAGCGCGAACTCGCCCGTCTGATCGAGGAGAACAACGAACTGCGCGCCCAGGTGGAGCGCGGGGGACGGGGCGGTGCCCCCGCCGGTCCCGGCGGTGACGCCCGTCTGGCGGCCGAGCTCAACGACGTCAAGGCCCAGCTCGACCGGGTGCAGCGTGACAAGGCCGCCGCCGAGCAGGCCGCTCGCGCGATGCAGGCCGAGCTGGAGCAGGTGCGCGCCGCGACCGGTGGCGCCGTGCCGGGCGGTGACGGCGAGCAGCAGGCGCTGCGGGTCCTGATGATGGCCCAGCGGACCGCCGACGACCACGTCTCCGACGCTCGCCGCGAGGCCGACCAGCTGCTCTCCGAGGCCCGTTCCAAGGCCGAAGAGGTCACCCGCGAGGCCCGCGCCAAGGCCGACGCGCTGGAGCGGGACGCCCGGCAGCGGCACCAGGAAGCGATGGGTGGCCTCGACGCCAAGCGCACCGCGCTGCAGAAGCACATCGAGGAGCTCAAGCAGTTCGAGCGCGAGTACCGTACCCGTCTCAAGGCCTACCTGGAGAGCCAGCTGCGCGACCTCGACGGTCGTGGCCAGGGCCTGGAGGCGGAGATGACCCGTGGGGAAGGCACCCGCGCGGCCGGCAACGGCCTGGCCGCCGCAGGTCTCGCCGGCTCGTACGGCGGGGGTCGTTCCGGGGCACTCGAGGCCGGTCGCTGAACCGGGCGGCGACCGTCACGGCGGTCGCTCGCCCTGCCTCATCGTCTACGACGCGACGGGGGTGAGCCGTGATAGTCATCAGTCTCGCGCTCATCCTCGTCGCGGTGGCGCTCCTGGTGCTCGGGCTGGCCAGCGGATCCAGCCTGTTGCTGGTCGTCTCGATCGGCGCCAGCCTGCTGGCTGCGGTGGCGCTGGTCGCCGGCGCCCGCCAGGCGGCTGCCGCCCGGTCCACGACCCAGCGGGATGCCGCCGGTGGCCGATCGGTCACCATCCCGGCGCAGCATGTCCCACCGACCACGAACGCCGGCGCATCCGGGTGGCGGCAACCACCCGGCCCGCCGGCGGGGGCGGCACCGGGGACCAACGCCGGCACGGCGGAGGCGTACGACGACGAGCCCGCCGCGCAGGAGGTCACCCCAGAGCAGGCCGTCCTGGTGTCCCGGCTGTCCGACGAGGTCCGGGTGGTCGACGGCCGGCCCCGCTATCACCTGGACGAGTGTGCGCACCTGGTCGGGCGGGACCACGAGCCGCTGCCGGTCGCCGAGGCGGTCGAGTTGGGCTTCACCCCGTGCGCGACCTGCGCGCCCGACACCACTCTGTTGTCGCAGTCCGGACGGCGCTGACCTGATCCGATGGCCGACGACACGCTCACTGTCGCCGTCCGGGTGAAGCCGGGGGCGTCCCGTGCCCGGGTGGGTGGCCGGTACGACGGCCCGCACGGCCCAGCCCTGGTCATCGCGGTCAACGCCCCCGCCGTCGACGGCCGAGCCACCGAGGCCGCCCGCCGCGCCCTGGCCGAGGCACTCGGCGTCCGCCCCGCCACGGTCTCCCTCCGCACCGGCGCCACCAGCCGCGACAAACTATTCCAAATCACCCCCGCTCCCCCCACCCTCGCAGCCCACCTGACCCACCTCCTCACCACCCCCTGACCCACCCCAGCCAAGCCCCACCCCGCCAAGCCCCACCCCAGGTTGATCAAGAGGTTTGCGTCTCGGATCCGGCCGAGGATGACGCAAACTTCTTGATCAACCTGCGGGACGGTGGGGGTGGGGGGTGGGGGTCTGTTACGGTCGTTCCGGTTTGGGGTGAATCGGGGTGGGACGGGCGTTTCGGTGCGGCACGTTGTCGGACGCCTTTACGTTCCGTATCCTTGCGAACCTCCGGAGTGCGCGGCCACAGGGCCGCGCGCCCGTTTTGTACCTGGGGTGACCGATGCTGGTGACCCCGGTCCAGGCACCGCGGACGTCCGCGGTTCCGTGGCATAGGGAGTGATGATGGCCAAACCAGCCGACACCAGGACCGCTGGGCGCAAGCCCGCGATGAAGTCCACCCGCAGTGCCGCGGAGACCGACAAGATCCGTGCCGCCCTGGCAGCACGGCATGACGAGTTGCGCGCCGAGTACGATCAGACGCTGAGCGAGATCACCGAGCTGCAGCGCGAGCGCCTCACCGACTCGGCCGGGGACGACCAGGCCGACACCGGCACGAAGACGTTCGAACGGGAGCAGGAGATCTCTCTCGCCAACAGCATCTTGGAACGGATCACGCAGGTCGAGCGGGCTCTGGAGCGCCTCGACGAAGGTGGTTACGGCTGGTGCGAGCGGTGCGGCAACCCCATCCCGGTGGAGCGGCTGGCCGCCTTCCCGTCGGCCACCCTCTGTGTGACCTGCAAACAGCTGGCGGAGCGACGCTGACGGCGGGCTCCCCGGCGCTGGTGCACGGCGGTGCCACGGCACCGCCGTGATACGTCGATGGGGAGCAGATGAGCGCAGTACCGCCCGCTGAATCCGGCACCGCCGAGCCGGGCACCGCCACGAGATCGCGGCGTACACCCGTCACGATCCTGCTCGGCCTCGCGGCGTTCGCGGTGGTGGTCGACGTGCTCACCAAGCACCTGGCGTTGGTCGAACTGACCGACCGTGAGCCGGTACGGCTGCTGGGCGGGGCCGTCTACCTCTCCCTGACCCGCAACAGCGGGGCCGCGTGGAGCCTCGGCAAGGACTACACCTGGATCTTCCCGTTGATCGCGATCGGCGTGCTGGCCTGGATCGCCTGGATGGGACGGACCCTGCGGTCGGTGCCCTGGGCGATCTCGCTCGGCCTGGTGGTCGGCGGCGTCACCGGCAACCTGATCGATCGGATCTTCCGGGCGCCGGGCTGGTTCGTCGGTCACGTGGTCGACATGATCAGCGTGTTCGACCCGTACGGTCGGGTGTTTCCGATCTTCAACATCGCGGACAGCGCGCTGGTCTGCGGCGTGATCCTGGCGATCGGCCTGGAGTTCACCGGCCGTCAGCGCGACGGCACCCGGCTGGTCGGCGACGACCGCAAGGGCACCAAGCCCGCTGCGGAGAGTGCGGACGACGAGCGGCGGGAGCGGGCATGACGGGCACCTTCGCCGCCGGCGGCGACCACCGCAGCCTGCCCGTCCCCGACGGCCTCGACGGCATGCGGCTGGACCAGGCGGTCGCCCGACTGTTCGGGCTGTCCCGCACGGCCGCCGCCGCCCTCGTCGACGCCGGTGAGGCGCTCGTCGACGGCGCGGTGCGGCCCAACTCGCACAAGGTCCGGGCGGGTGCCTGGCTGGAGGTGACGCTGCCCGCGCCGGCCGCGGCGCCGGTGGTGGTGCCCCAGGCGGTACCGGGACTGCGGGTGGTCTACGCCGACGACGACATCGTGGTGGTCGACAAGCCGGTCGGGGTGGCCGCCCATCCCAGTCCAGGCTGGACCGGCCCGACGGTGATCGGCGGGCTGGCCGCGATCGGTCACACCATCGCCACCAGCGGCGCCGCCGAGCGTCAGGGCGTGGTGCACCGGCTCGACGTCGGCACCACCGGAATCATGGTGGTGGCCAAGAGCGAGCAGGCGTACAGCGCGCTCAAGCGGGCCTTCAAGTACCGCGAGGTGGAGAAGCGCTACCACGCGGTGGTGCAGGGGCACCTCGATCCGCTGCGCGGCACCATCGACGCCCCGATCGACCGGCACCCGCACCACGACTACCGCTGGGCGGTGGTCTCCGACGGTAAGCCGAGCATCACCCACTACGACACCCTTGAGGCGTTCCCGTCGGCGAGTCTGGTCGACGTCCGGCTGGAAACCGGTCGTACGCACCAGATCCGGGTGCACTTCTCCACCCTGCGCCACCCCTGTGTGGGTGACCTGACGTACGGCGCGGACCCGACTCTTTCCGCCCGGCTCAAGCTGGATCGGCAGTGGTTGCACGCCAGAGAGTTGAGTTTCGAGCACCCCCGTACGGGGGACGAGGTCCGCTTCGTCAGCGACTACCCTGACGATCTG
Source organism: Micromonospora fiedleri (assembly GCF_016774385.1). Classification (NCBI taxonomy): domain Bacteria; kingdom Bacillati; phylum Actinomycetota; class Actinomycetes; order Micromonosporales; family Micromonosporaceae; genus Micromonospora; species Micromonospora fiedleri. The sequence goes on along the minus strand of NZ_JAETXL010000002.1, from coordinate 401,655 downwards.
GGACGCGCGCTGGAGATTCTCCGCGACTGACGCGCCCCGCCCGTCCCGACCGAACGACGAGGGGGCCCGCCCGTGCGCGCCGGCGATCTGCTGCGGCAGCTGGACCAGCGACTGCTGCCCCGCCTCGCCACCGTGTTGACCCGGCTCGACCAGAAGACGGCCCGGGCCTCGCTGCTCAGCTGGGTGGCGGTGCTGTCCTGCGCCGCCGTGCTGTTCACCGCGGTGTTCGCCACCGGCGGTCCACCGTTGTCCGACCGTACGGTCGGCGAGGTGACCCGGGTGGGGATCGCCGACGGTGACTCCATTCCCAGCTACGAGCGCACCGCCGCGGCGGACCTCGCCGGCCTGGCGCGCAGCGCGTCGCTGGCCGAGGGCACCTACGCCCTGGTCTCGCTCTCGGAGTACGTCACCCCGCAGTCGCTCGCGGCCGTGGTCGGAGACGTCGGGGTGTCCTTCGTGTTCGGGCGGGTGCCGCTGCCGGACCGGCAGACCGAGATCGTGCGCATCCCGGCCCAGCGGCTGCCCGACGACGTCACGGCCGGCATGGCGGACCTGGCCGCCCGCAAGGCGCGCGAGGCCGCCGACTACCGGTCCCGGGCCGCCGCGCTGGTCGGCGGCGACCCGCAGGAGCGTGAGCTGCGCCAGCTGTACGTCAGTGGGGCGCGCCTGGCGGAGCAGGAGGCCGCCGCCTACCGGACGGGCTGCGCCTGTGTCTACGCCGTGGTGGTCCGGGCCGAACCGGCGGTGCTGCGTGGCGTGGCGGCCCGTCCCGGGGTGCGGGTGGTCGACCCGGCGCCGGAGGTCAGGCGACTGGAACGCACCGTGTTCACGCCGCCCCTGCCGGAGCAGCGCGACGTGGCCCGTCCGCCGATCGACCGGGATCTGCTGCCCAGCACGTCGCCCAGTGCGAAGTCCCCGGCGCCGTCGCCGGAGGCGCCCGAGAATCGCGTGCCGCAGACGCCGGAAGTGACGGATTCGTCACCAGCGCCGGTTCCTTCCCGACTGGCCCCGACATCCGCCGCGCCGTCGGCGGCTCCCACCTCGACAGACTCGCTGCAGGACGGCGACGTGGACGCTCAGCTGGAGGGTGGTGCGGAGCTGACACCGTGACGGTCGGAGACACATCGGTGGGTGTCCCGGTGTGGCTTCCAAACGGTTTCGTTCGTAGCCTGTCAGACGGAGACCGAGGCGCTGGGGAGGCGAGCCGTGGACGGCAGCGAGACCGGTTGGGGACGGCCCGCTGAGCCGGCACCGCGGTGGCGGGCCCTGCTCGACCGAGCCCGCCTCGGTGGTCGCGGCGCTGAGCAGGCATCGACCGAGCGGCAGGCCGACGAGCCGCCACCGCCGACCGAGCCGCTACCGCGCCGCACGTCGAGCTCCGGCTACTCGGGCCGCGCCACGGCCGCGGGCCCACCGATGGATCGGGCGTACGGTGCCGAACCGGGCTACCGCGCCGAGGCGAGCTACCGGCTCGACGCCGCCCGACCGGCACCTCAGACGTACCGCGGTCAACCCGGATACCAGCCGGAGCAGCCGGCCTATCCGCAGGTGCCGGAGCCACGTCGGCCGGAGCCGGTGGAGTCCCGGTACACCCTGCTGGACAACGGTTACCGGCATGCCGCCCCGCCGATCGACTCCCGCTACGCCCTGCTGGACAACGGCTACCAGCCGCCCGCCCCGGCGCCCGCGCCGCCGCTGCTGCCCGGTCCACCCGCGCCACCCGCGCATCCAGGCCCTGCTGCGCCGCAAGGGCCTCCAGCGCCCCCGGCGGCGGTCGCGTCGGCCACGGTGGCCGGTCGCCCCGGGCGGATCGAGTGGCGGGCGCAGAGCGCCGAGAACGAGTGGGAACGCGCCGCCGCCGTGCTGCGCAAGGACCTGGGCACGCCGCGGGTGATCGCCTTCGCCAACCCCAAGGGCGGCGTGCACAAGACCACCGCCACCGTGCTGGGCGCGGCAACCATCGGCAGCGTACGCGGACGCGGCGTACTGGCCTGGGACGACAACGAGTTGCGCGGCACCCTCGGGCTGCGCGCCGGCAGCGCCCGCCACGCCCGGACCATCCGGCATCTGGTCTCCGACCTCGTGCAGATCGAGATCCGGGAGGGCAACGACCTGCTGGAGGCCCTCGACGACTACCTGCGGCACGCCTCCGACGGGTCGTACGACGTCCTCGCCGGTGAGGAGAGCCCTCGGTTCGCCCAGCGACTGGACCAGTTCACCGTCAAGCGGGTACTGGAGCTGCTCCGGCGCACCCACGACGTGATCTGCGTGGACACCGGCAACAACGTGGAGAGCCCGAACTGGCGTACGGTGATGCACGCCGCCGACCAGCTGGTGGTCACCACGGTGCCGCGGGAGGACGCCGCGTTCAGCGCGGACTGGATGCTCGATCTGCTGCACTCCGAGGGCATGGGTGAGCTGGCCGACAACGCGGTCACCCTGATCTCCTGCCCCACGCCGGGGCGGCTGCCGTTGCAGAACGACCTGGAGAAGCACTTCGCCACCCGGACCCGTGCGGTGGCCGTGGTGCCCTACGACCCGGCCCTGGAGACCGGCTCCTCGATTGAGTATCACCAGCTCCAGGGCGAGACCCGACAGGCGTGGATGCGGGCCGCAGCGGTGATGCTGGAGCCGTTCGCCCGCTGAGGCGACCACACCGTGTACACCTCGCGTCGGAAGCTGCGAGGATCATCGGGTGAGCCCGGAGATCCCCGCCGTCGAACCGCCCGCAGCTGCCTGGCCGGCCGACCCGCAGGCCCGCGTCGACCCACCGCGCCGGAATCTGGCGGTCGGCGCGGCGGCCGTACTCTGCCTGACCCTGCTCGGTGTGCCGTTGGGGCTGCTGTGGGCGGCGATCTCCCCGGCCACCCCGGTGATCAAGACCGCCGACGGCGCGGTCTACGGCCAACCTCAACCGGAGCAGCCGGTCGCCGCTGACGGCTGGTTCAGCCTGCTTGGCCTGGCCTTCGGGGTGCTCGCCGGGCTCGCCCTGTGGTTCGTGCTGCGCCGTCGCCGGGGCCCGGTCGGGCTGTTCGCGGTGGTGGTCGGCGCGTTGGCCGCCGCAGTGGTCGCCTGGCAGGTCGGTCGCCGGGTCGGGCTGAGCACGTACGAACGTCTGCTGGACACCGCGCCGGCGGGCACCGCCTTCACCAAGCCCGCCGACCTGCGGGCCGGTGGGATCGATCTGTTCCTCGGCGTGTTGCCGGTGCCGCACGGCAACCTGCTCCTGCCCGCGTTCGGCGCCGCGGTGACGTACACCCTGCTGGCCGGTTGGTCGCGGTGGCCCTCGCTGCGCCCCGAGCCGGAGCCCGACGTGGCCCTGCTGTACCCGGCGGCCGGCTACCCGCCGGGCGTACCCGGAGCGGCGCCCTGGCCAGCCGTGCCGGGCGCGGGAGCTGGCTACCCGCCCGCCGGACCCGGCGGCCCGTTCCCGGGACCCGCTGGGCCGGGCGGGGTCAGTTCGGGCCAGGCGGGGGCGTGGCCAGCTCCGCCAGCGGCACCGGAACCGCCCGCACCTGGCGCAGCAGAGCCGCCTCGCGGTTGAGCAGGGTCAGCTCGGCGCGCAGCCGGGCCGCCGTGTCGTCGATCGCGAGCAGCCGCTGCCGGTCCGCCACGCTCAGCGCCGCGGTGGCGGCCACCAGGTGGGAGAGCACGGTGGGATCCTCCGGCAGCTGTTCGGTCAGCTGACCGGCCTCGGGGCGCATCAGGCCGAGGTACTGCCGGAAGACGGCGATCACCCGCGCCGCCAACAGGTTGGCCGCCTCGTCCGGACCGGTCGGCTCGGGCAGCCAGCTCACCTCGGCGGTCAGGTACGGCGCGGCCTGCCGGTCGAGCTGAACGACGCGGAACCGGCGTCGCCCCACGGTGACGATGTCGAAGCCACCGTCGGCCAGCTCGGTGACCTGCCGCAGCTCGGCGGTGCAGCCCACGTCGTGCAGCGTCACCTCCCCGTTGCCCGCGACGACCCGGCCGGGGGCGGGTGCCACCTCCCAGCCGCTGCGGATGGCCACCACCCCGAACTCGCGTGGCGCCCCCTCGGGCAGCTGCATGAGGTGCCGGATCAGGGCGCGGTAACGCTCCTCGAAGATGTGCAGTGGCAGCACCAGCCCGGGAAAGAGCACCGTGGCGAGCGGGAACACCGGCAGCCGTGCGGTCACGGAATCGAGGGTAGCCGCACCGGTCGCGTGACGAGTGTCCCGGCTCACCGTCCCGGCCTACGGGCGGCGCGGGTCGCTCCCGCACGGGGCCGCCTAGACTCGCAGGGGTGTTGAACCGCATCGACCTGCGCGGCGGCGTGCCCGACCCGCGTGACCTGCTGCCTCGTGCCCAGCTCGACGTCTCCGTGGCCGTCGAGCAGATCCGTCCGCTCGTGACGGCGGTCCGGGAGCATGGTTACTCGGCGGTCCGCGAGGCCAGCGAGCGGTTCGACGGGGTGGCGCCGGAGGTGCTGCGGGTGCCCGTCGAGGCCATCGCGGCGGCGGAGAGCACGCTCGACCCGCAGGTACGGGCCGCGCTGCTGGAGGCGATCGCCCGGGTCCGCAAGGTGCACGCCGACCAGCGTCGTACCGATCACACCACCACGGTGGTGCCGGGCGGCACCGTCACCGAACGCTGGGTTCCGGTCGACCGGGTCGGCCTCTACGTCCCCGGTGGCCTGGCCATGTACCCCTCGACCGTGGTGATGAACGTGGTGCCCGCCCAGGCGGCCGGGGTCCGGTCGCTGGTGGTGGCGAGCCCGCCGCAGAAGGACAACGACGGGCTGCCCGATGCGCGGGTGCTGGCCGCCTGCGCCCTGCTCGGTGTCGACGAGGTCTACGCCGTCGGCGGCGCCCAGGCGGTGGCCATGCTGGCGTACGGCTGTGCGGTCGACGCCGCCGGCAGCGCGCACTGCGCCCCCGTCGACATGATCACCGGACCGGGCAACATCTGGGTCACCGCGGCCAAGCGGCTGCTGCGCGGCGTGGTGGGCATCGACGCCGAGGCGGGCCCCACCGAGATCGCGATCCTGGCCGACGACAGCGCCGACCCGGTGCACGTCGCCGCCGACCTGATCAGCCAGGCCGAGCACGACCCGCTGGCGGCCAGCGTGCTGGTCACGCCGTCGGTGGCGCTGGCCGACGCGGTGGACCGGGAACTGGTCCGGCAGGTGTCGGCCACCAAGCACACCGAGCGGGTCGACACCGCGCTGCGTGGACCGCAGAGCGGCATCGTGCTGGTCGACGACCTGGCGGCCGGGCTGCGGGTGGTCGACGCGTACGCGGCGGAGCACCTGGAGATCCAGACGGTCGACGCGCGGGAGTGGGCGATGCGGGTACGCAACGCCGGGGCGATCTTCGTGGGCGCGTACTCGCCGGTGTCGCTGGGTGACTACTGCGCCGGCTCCAACCACGTGCTGCCCACCGGCGGTTGTGCCCGGCACTCGTCCGGGCTGTCGGTGCAGTCCTTCCTGCGCGGCATCCACCTGGTGGAATACACCGAGGCGGCGCTGCGGGAGGTCGCACCGCACGTGGTCACCCTGGCCACCGTCGAGGATCTGCCGGCGCACGGCCAGGCGGTCAGCCTCCGCTTCCCGGAGATGTCATGACCCGGCTGGAGGATCTGCCGATCCGCGACGACCTGCGCGGCCGGTCGCCGTACGGTGCTCCGCAACTGGACGTGCCGGTGCGGCTGAACACCAACGAGAACTCGTACCCGGTGCCCGACGAGGTGGTCGAGGCGATCGGCAAGGCGGTCGCGGCCGAGTTGCGGGACCTCAACCGCTATCCGGACCGGGACGCGCTGGCGCTGCGCGCCGACCTGGCCGCCTACCTCGGTCACGGGCTCACCGCCGAGGGGGTGTGGGCGGCCAACGGCTCCAACGAGATCCAGCAGCAGCTGCTCCAGGCCTTCGGCGGTCCGGGGCGTACCGCCCTGGGGTTCGTCCCGGCGTACTCGATGCATCCGTTGCTGGCGCTGGGCACCGGCACCCGCTGGGTGCCGGCCCACCGGGGCGTCGACTTCGGTCTGAGCGTCGACGAGGCGGTGGCCCAGGTCCGCGAACACCGCCCCGACGTGGTCTTCCTCTGCTCGCCGAACAACCCCACCGGCACCGCGCTCGACCCGGCGGTGATCTCCGCCGTGCTGGACGTCGCACCCGGAATGGTGGTGGTCGACGAGGCGTACGCGGAGTTCGCCCGCCCGGGGACGGTCAGCGCGCTGGCGGTGCTGCCCGGTCACCCCCGGCTGGTGGTCACCCGCACGATGAGCAAGGCGTTCGGGTTCGCCGGTGGCCGGCTGGGCTACCTGGCGGCCGATCCGGCGGTGGTGGACGCGGTGCAGCTGGTTCGCCTGCCGTACCACCTCTCCGCGCTCACCCAGGCCGCCGCCCGGGCCGCCCTGGCCCACCGCGACGCCCTGCTCGGCACGGTCGCCGCGATCATGCAGCAGCGCGACCGGATCGTCACCGAGCTGCGTCGCCGTGGCCTGCGGGTGGCCGACAGCGACGCCAACTTCGTGCTGTACGCCGTCGACGGTGACCAGACCCTGGCCTGGCAGGCGATGCTCGATCATGGTGTGCTGGTCCGCGACGTCGGCCTGCCCGGCTGGCTGCGGGTGACCGCGGGCACACCCGCCGAGACCGACGCCTTCCTGGCAGCCATCGATCAGATCCAGCGCGCGGGCCTGTCAGCCCCGCAGCCGCGACCGAAAGGCACATGATGAGCCGGACCGCCCGGGTGGAGCGGATCACCAAGGAGACCAAGGTCCTGGTCGAGATCGACCTGGACGGCACCGGAGCGGCGGAGATCAGCACCGGGGTCGGCTTCTACGACCACATGCTGAACCAGATCGCCCGGCACGGCGGCTTCGACCTGACCGTCCAGACCGTGGGTGACCTGGAGATCGACGCGCACCACACGATGGAGGACACCGCGTTGGCGCTCGGCGCCGCGTTCGATCAGGCGCTGGGGGACAAGGCCGGCATCCGCCGGTACGGCTCGGCCACCGTCCCCATGGACGAGGTGCTGGTCCGGGCCGCCGTCGACCTGTCCGGTCGGCCGTACGTGGTGCACGACGAGCCGCTGCTGACCCCGTACATCGGGCCGGTCTACCCGACCAGCATGACCCGGCACATCTGGGAGTCCTTCGGTCAGGCGGCCCGGATCACCCTGCACGTGGACGTGCTGCGGGCGGCCCGTCCGGGGGGTCACCCGGACGCCCACCACGTGGTGGAGGCGCAGTTCAAGGCGGTGTCCCGGGCCCTGCGGGAGGCCACCGCGATCGACCCGCGCTCGGCCGGGGTCATCCCCAGCACGAAGGGTGCCCTGTGATGGCCGCCGGGCGGTACGGGCGGGGGTGGCGGCGATGAGCTCGATCCTGCCGACCCTGCTGTTGATCTTCGCCGGGGTGTTGGTGGGTGGGACCTGGTCCCTGCACCGGCAGGGCGCCCCGCGCGGGGCCGTCGTGGTCACCGCCCTGCTGGCGGTGCTGGCCACCGTGGCCGGGGTGCTGTGGCTGCTGCCCGGGGAGGGATCGTGACGGACCGCGACACCCCCCGGCCCCGGGTGGTGGTGCTCGACTACGGCTCGGGCAACCTGCGTTCCGCCGAGCGGGCCCTGGCCGCCGCCGGTGCCGACGTCACGGTCACCGACGACCTGGTCGCCGCGGCCGACGCCGACGGTCTGGTGGTGCCCGGCGTCGGTGCCTTCGCCGCCTGCATGGCCGGCATCGAGGCACTCGGCGCCGGCCCGGTGATCGCCGGGCGGGTCGCCGCCGGCCGTCCGGTGCTGGGCATCTGCGTGGGCATGCAGATCCTCTTCGACTCCGGCGACGAACACGGCGTGATCACCAAGGGGCTGGGTCTGCTGCCGGGCAACGTGACGCGGTTGCCCGCCGCCCGGCTGCCGCACATGGGCTGGAACACCGTCGCGCCGCCGGTCGGCTCGGTGCTGTTCGCCGGGTTGCCGGCCGACAGCCGGTTCTACTTCGTGCACTCGTACGCCGTCTGCGACTCCACCGCGCTCGTCGCGGCCGGTGCCCGGGTCACCACCGCCCACCACGACGCCGACTTCGTCGCCGCGGTGGAGCGGGGGCCCCTGTCGGCAGCCCAGTTCCACCCGGAGAAGTCCGCCGACACCGGTGCCACGTTGCTGCGCAACTGGCTGGACACCGTACCCACCGATGGCTGAACGGAACGGCCGGCCGGTCGGGTCCGACGGCCGGGTGTCGCGGAGGTCGCGGTGAGCAAGGAGCGAGCCCGTCGCCGTGCGGCCCGGGAGGCGGAGGCGGCGCGCCGACGGGTGGCCCGGGAACGGGCGCTGGCCCGCCGGGCCCGACGCCGGGCGCTGATCCGGCGGATGGTGCCGACCGTACGACGGGGTCGGACGGGACGTCTGTTGAGGTATTCGCGCCGCGAACGGGCCACCATCGTGGCGTTGACCCTGGCGGCGATCGCGCTGATCTGGGTGCTCGTGCCCGACCTGGCGCTGCGCGTCGTGTTGATCGTGCTGTTGCTGCTCGTACTGCCGGTGATCGTGGTGGTCGCCCTGGACCGCCGTTCCTGATCTGGAAGGACAAAGACACGTGAGCCTCACTCTGTTGCCCGCCGTGGACGTCGCCGACGGCCAGGCCGTCCGGCTCGTGCAGGGCGCTGCCGGCAGCGAGACCACCTACGGCGACCCGCTGGAGGCCGCCCTGGCGTGGCAGCGGGACGGGGCCGAGTGGATTCACCTGGTCGACCTGGACGCGGCGTTCGGCCGGGGTTCCAACGCCGGCCTGCTCGCCGAGGTGGTGCGTCGTCTCGACGTGCAGGTGGAGTTGTCCGGTGGCATCCGCGACGACGCCTCCCTACGTGCCGCCCTGGCCACCGGCGCGACCCGGGTGAACATCGGCACCGCCGCCCTGGAGGACCCGCAGTGGTGTGACCGGATCTGCGGCGAGTACGGCGACCGGGTCGCGATCGGCCTGGACGTGCGGGGACGTACCCTCGCGGCCCGGGGCTGGACCCGCGACGGCGGCGACCTGTACGAGGTGCTGGAGCGGCTCGACAAGGCCGGTGCCGCCCGGTACGTGGTCACCGACATCACCAAGGACGGCACCATGCGCGGGCCGAACCTGGACCTGCTGCGGGAGGTGTGCGCCCGCACCGACGCGCCGGTGATCGCCTCCGGCGGTGTCTCGACGCTGGACGACCTGCGTGCGCTGGCCACCCTGGAACCGATCGGCGTCGAGGGCGTGATCGCCGGGAAGGCGCTCTACGCCGGCGCCTTCACCGTCGCCGAGGCCCTCCAGGCCCTCGCCGAGCAGTGAGGATCTGGTCATGACGGTGGCGGTACGGGTGATCCCCTGTCTCGACGTGGACGCGGGTCGGGTGGTCAAGGGCGTCAACTTCCTCGATCTGCGTGACGCCGGTGACCCGGTCGAGTTGGCGGCCGCCTACGACCGGGCCGGCGCGGACGAGTTGACCTTCCTCGACGTGACCGCCTCGTCCAGCGACCGGGGCACCATGCTGGACGTGGTGCGGCGTACCGCCGAGTCGGTCTTCATCCCGTTGACCGTGGGCGGTGGTGTGCGGGCGGTCGCGGACGTGGACACCCTGCTGCGCGCCGGCGCCGACAAGGTCGGGGTGAACACCGCGGCCATCGCCCGGCCCGAGTTGATCGCCGAGATCGCCGACCGGTTCGGTCGGCAGGTGCTGGTGCTCTCGCTGGACGTCCGCCGGGCCCCGGCCGGCACCACCCCCAGCGGTTTCGAGGTCACCACGCACGGCGGCCGGCGCGGCACCGGGCTGGACGCCGTGCAGTGGGCGCAGCGGGTCGCGGAGTTGGGCGCCGGTGAGATCCTGCTCAACTCCATGGACGCCGACGGCACCAAGGCCGGTTTCGACCTCGAACTGATCGGCACGGTACGCCGGGTGGTCGACGTGCCCGTGGTGGCCAGCGGCGGCGCGGGCGAGGTGGCGCACTTCCCGCCGGCGATCGGCGCCGGCGCCGACGCGGTGCTGGCCGCCAGCGTCTTCCACTTCGGTGAGCTGACCGTCGGCGAGGTCAAGGACGCCCTGCGGACGGCAGGTCACCCCGTCCGCTGACGCCCCGCGTGGTCAGCCACGCCCGGAGTGCCCTTCGGGGGACTGCCGGGGCATCGGGATGGTCCGCACCAGGTATTCCTGCACGGCGGCGGCGTGCTCGGCCTCGTCCAGGTGCCATTCGGCGGTGCCCGGCGCGTGCCGGCGGTCGAGCACGCTCTGCACGGTGTCGACAGTGGTGGCCAGCCCGGCGGTGGGTCGGGAGCGCCAGAGCCGCTCACCGGCCGGGGTGAGCCGGAACCAACCGTCGGCGACGTCGACCAGGCCGGCGCCGAGCAGCCGCCGGATCGCCTCTTCGATGTCGTGCCGTTCGGGGATGCTCTGGTCGAGATGGTCGGCCGTGGAGAGCACGTCGGCCAGGCGTACGCCCTCGGGGCGGCGGGTGGTCGGAGACCGCCGGTGCCGCCCCGCGCCGCTGGCGATCACCAACGAGACGAAGATCCATGCATCGGTCCGACGCCAGGCGTTCTCCCCCATGTGAAGATTCTGCCGTCCGATCGGTGCCATGAAAACACCACCCACCCATGCGTTACGCCACGTAATGTGCGGGCTCGAATGGTCGGCGTTGACCTGGGTCTCGATCGCGGGCGCGCGGCGACGATGGTTGCGTTGAGTGATGGTCAGCCGGTCGGGGCCGTCTCGATCCGCGGTGTCGTCGCCCCGGGTTGCGGCTCCGGCACGTGGAACCGGGGCAGGAAGAACTGCGCCAGTGGCCCGATGGCCAGCGCGTAGGCGATCGTGCCGACGCCGAGTTTGCCGCCCAGCAGCGCGCCCACAGCCAGCACCACGACCTCCATGACGGTACGGACCAGGCGCAGCGACCGGCCGGGTCGGCGGGCGGTGAAGCCGGTCATCAGCCCGTCGCGGGGACCGGGCCCGAGGCGGGCGCCGAGGTAGAGGGCGGTGGCCATGCCGTTGCCCACGATCCCGGCGGTGAGCAGGGCGATCTGGGCGGCGAGCGGTTTCACAGGTGGCAGCAGGGCCAGGGTCAGGTCGACCGCCAGGCCGACCACGACGGCATTGGCGAGGGTGCCGATGCCGGGCCGTTGCCGCAGCGGGATCCAGGCCAGCAGGACCAGCAGGCCGACGACGATGACCACCGTGCCCATGCTGAGGCCGGTGAGTCGGGACACGCCCTGGTGGAACACGTCCCACGGGTTCAGGCCGAGTTCGGAGCGGACCATCAGCGCCATGCTGGCGCCGTAGAGGAGCAGCCCGCCGAAGAGTTGCACCAGGCGTCGGACCGGACGGTGGCGCAGGTTGCCAATGAGCATCACGCATGCCACCCTAGGGGCCAATTCGCGCCTTTGAAGAGCCAATATTCGGGGAGTGGCTGTGACAAGTCAGGTGCGGGGAGCCCAATTGGCCCGCCTGCTCGGGCAATGGCATGCGCTCCCGGGTCGTCGACGCAGTCCGGACTACGCCGCGCTGGCCGGTGCCGTACGGGGCCTGCTCGCCGACGGGCGGCTACCGCTGGGCGTACGCCTGCCGGCCGAGCGGGACCTGGCCGAGGCGCTGCAGATCAGCCGTACCACCGTCACCGCCGCCTACCGCGAGCTGCGCGACAGCGGACACCTGGCCAGCCGGCGCGGCGCGGGCAGCTGGACGATGCTGCCCGGGACGCACCGGGTGGCCAGCAACGGGCTGTGGATCCCGCTGGACGACCGGGAGATGCTCGACCTCGGCGTGGCGGCGCTGGCCGCACCGCCGGAGCTGCTGCCGGCCGCCCGCGCGGCCGCCGAGGACCTGCCGCGCTACCTCGGCGGGGCCGGCTACCACCCGATCGGGATCATCGAGCTGCGGGAGGCGGTGGCACAGGCGTACGTCGACCGTGGGCTGCCCACCTCACCGGACCAGATCATGGTCACCAACGGCACCCAGCACGCGCTGGACCTGGTGCTGCGGCTGGCGCTGGCCCCCGGTGGCAGCGTGCTCGTCGAGTCGCCGAGCTACCCCAACGCGCTGGCCGCGCTCGCCGCCCGACGGGCCCGGATCACCACCCACGGCCTCTCCGCCGAGCTCGACGGCTGGGACGCCGACCTGATGCTCGGCTCGCTGCGCCAGGTGCGCCCGCGCGTCGCGTACCTGATCCCCGACTTCCAGAACCCGACCGGCCACCTGATGCCGGCCGAGCTGCGGGAGCGGCTGGTGGCCACCGCCCACGCGGTCGGCACCGACCTGGTGATCGACGAGTCCTTCGTGGACCTGTCGCTGGACGACGCCGTGCTGCCGCCGCCGACCGCCAGCTTCGACCGGCACTCCCGGGTCGTCAGCATCGGCGGCATGAGCAAACCGTTCTGGGGCGGACTGCGGATCGGCTGGATCCGCGCCTCCGCCCCGCAGGTGCAGCGGCTGGCCGCCGCCCGGGTGGGCGTCGACATGGCGAGCCCGGTCCTGGACCAACTGGTCGCCGTGCACCTGATGGCCGCCGCGCCGGCCATCGTGGCCGCCCGGCGGGCGCAGCTGACCGAACAACGCGACGCGTTGCTCGGCGCGCTGGCCGCGCGGCTACCGGAGTGGCGGGTGAGTGTGCCGCGCGGTGGCGTCACGCTCTGGGCCGAGCTGGACGGGCCGATCTCCAGCGCCCTGGCGCGGGCGGCCGAGGAGGTCGGCGTACGGCTGGCGCCCGGTCCCCGCTTCGGCCTGGACGGCACCCTGGAGCGTTTCCTGCGGCTGCCGTTCACCCTGCCCTCGGCCGACCTGGTCGAGGCGGTCGGACGGATCGCCGCGGTCCGCTACGACCTGGACCGGGGCGGTGCGCCCCGCTGGCGGGAGCCGAGCGTCATCGCCTGAACCGGCACCTGTCGATTCGACCCCGCCGCAGCGGTGCGGGCGGGCAGACTGCCGAGGTGGGCGATGGTGGGCGGGTGGGCTGGTCGCGAGGGGTGTGGCCGAACGCGCCCGGTTCCCGCGTCACCCGCCTGGAACTCTTCTACGACCTGGTCTTCGTCTTCGCCTTCATCCGGGTCACCACGCTCACCGCGGAGACCCCCACCGCCCGTGGGCTGGTGCAGTGCCTGATCGTGCTGGCGCTGCTCTGGTGGGCGTGGACCGGCTTCGCGGTGGTCGGCAACGTGGTCCGTACCGACCAGGGCGTCCTGCCGTTCCTCACGTTCGCCACGACGGCCGCGGCCTTCGTGTTCACCCTCGCCATGTCGCAGGCGTTCCGGGACCGGCCCGGCGACCTTTCCGGCCCGCTGGTCTTCGCCGTCTGCTACTTCGTGGTGCGGGCCAACCAGGTGGCGATCCTCGGCTGGCTCGCCCGCGTCGATCCGGAATTGCGCCGCCGTTTCCTGCTCGTGGCCGGGCGTGGACTGGCCGTCGGGGTGCTGGTGCTGGCCGCCGCACTGCTGCCGCAGTCGTTGACCACCGAGACGGGCGAGATCAGTCTGCGGCTGACGCTGTGGATCGTCGCCCTGGCCGTGGAGTACGGCACCGGGTTGTTGTTGCGGGGCGGCGGCTGGACGGTGCTGTCGGCCGGTCACTGGGCGGAACGGCACGCGCTGATCGTGCTGGTGGCGCTCGGCGAGACGATCATCGCCCTCGGGTTGGGCGGTGGAATCGACATCGAGTCGCCGTTGACCTGGCGGGTGGTCGTCGCGGCGCTGCTCGCCGTGGCGGTGGTCAGCTCGTGGTGGTGGGCGTACTTCGACACCATGGCGTTGGCCATGGAGCAGGTGCTGCACCGCACCCGGGACCGGCTGGCCCGGGCCGTGCTGGCCCGGGACGCGTACACCTATCTGCATCTGCTGCTGGTCGCCGGCCCGATCCTGTTCGCCCTGGGGCTCAAGGGACTGATCGGCGGGCGGGGCACCCCGGAGGGCGAGTTGCCCGTCTTCGATCTGGCGGTGCTCTACGGCGGGGCGGCGACCTACCTGGTCGGGTTGGTGGCGCTCGGCTGGCGGGTGTTGCGCCTGGTGCGGTGGCCGAGCCTGGCCGCGGTGGCCGGGTTGGCGCTGCTGGCGCCGGTCGCCGCGAGGCTGCCGGCGGTGACGGCGCTGGCGCTGCTCACCGGGATCATGCTGGTGGCGACGGTGGTGCAGACGTGGGTGGACGCACCGCTGCGCCGCGAGGTGCGCGAGACGGCGTGGGCCGAGCAGGTCGCCGCCGAGGCCGAGCAGTCCGAGTGGCGCCGACGGCACCTGTGAGCGGCCCGACCTGGCTGCGCGCCGAGCCGGCCCCACGGGCGGGGCCGGCTCGTCCAGGTGCGCGCGGGTGTGCCGTCAGAGCTCGACGACAGTGCCGGTGTACATCTTGTCGATCTCGGTGGAGAAGTTGCTCTCCACCCCGCGACGCTTGATCTTCAACGACGGGGTGATCTCGCCGTCCTCGATGGTCAGGTCACGCGGCAGGATGGTGACCCGCTTGATGGTCTCCCAGCGGTTGAGCTTGCTGTTCAGTTGCGCGACGTACTCCTCGACCATCGCCTTCGCCTCCGGCGAGGCGACGATCTCGGCGTACGGGCGGCCCTCCAGCGGGGTGCCCGCCGCCCAGCCGGCGATGGCGTCCGGGTCGAGCGTGACCAGCATGGTGCAGTAGTTGCGGGCCTGGCCGATGACGACGGCCTGCGAGGTGTACGGGCAGGTCGCCTTGAACATGCCTTCGATGTACGACGGGGCGACGTACTTGCCGCCGGAGGTCTTGACCAGGTCCTTCTTCCGGTCGGTGATGCGCAGGTAGCCGTCGGCGTCGAGGTTGCCGATGTCGCCGGTGCGGAAGAAGCCGTCCTCGGTGAAGGCGGCGGCGGTCTCCTCGGGCAGGTTGTGGTAGCCACGCATCACCGGGCGACCCTTGATCAGGATCTCGCCGTCAGAGTCGATGCGGCACTCCAGATCGCCCATCGCCTTACCCACCGTGCCGATGCGCAGCCCGTCCGGCGGGTTGACGAAGTTGCCGGCGCTGGACTCGGTCAGCCCGTAGCCCTCGGAGATCGGCAGGTTCGCGGCGGCGAAGAAGGTGGCGATCTCCGGGCTGAGCGGGGCGGCCCCCGACACCAGGACCCGGATCCGGCCACCGAGGCGGGCCTGGAGCTTGCTGAAGACCAGCTTCTCGGCCAGCGCGTACTTGAACTTCAGCCCGCCGGGCAGCGGCTTGCCGGCCTGCTCCAGGGCGACCTTCTCCTTGCCGACCCCGACCGCCCAGGCGAAGATCTTCGCCTTCGCGCCACCGGCGTCCTGCGCGGTGGTCACCGACTTGTTGTAGACCTTCTCGAAGACCCGGGGCGCACCGCACATCAGCGTCGGCCGGACCACCGAGAGCAACTCGACCAGCTTGTCGACCCGACCGTCGACGTACGTCGGCAGGCCCACGTGGGTGGCGCCGCAGAGCAACGTCTTGCCGAACGAGTGCGACAGCGGCAGCCAGAGGTACTGCAGGTCGTCCTCGCGCAGCAGCCCGACCGCCTCCTGCGCGACACCCTCCCAGCACCAGCCGCCGTGCAGCAGCTCGACGCCCTTGGGCCGGCCGGTGGTGCCGGAGGTGTAGATCAGGGTGGCCAGGTGCTCGGGACCGATCTTGGCGACCAGGCGTTCGACCAGTTCCGGATCGTCGGCGAGCCGCTCGGTGCCCTGCTGTTCGAGCTGGGCCAGGGTCAGCTGGGGGATGGCCGCCGACGGGTCCGGCTCACCGTCGATGAGGACCACGTGGGTCAGCGCGGGCAGCTGCGCACCGGCGATCTTCGCCGCCTGTCCCGGGTCCTCGGCGAACAACACCTTCGAACCGGAGTCGGAGATGATGTAGGTCGCGTCGTCCGGTTCGGTGGTCGGGTAGACCGTGGTCGTCGCGCCACCGGCGCACATGATGCCGAAATCGGCGATGATCCAGTCGAGTCGCGTGTTCGCCAGGATCGCCACCGGATCCTCCTGGCCGACACCCAGACCGTGCAGACCGGCGGCGACCGCCTTGGCCCGCTCGGCGACCTGGGACCAGGTCAACCAGACCGGGGCATTGTCCGGACCGGGGCGACCGAAAGCGTGACGATCCGGGGTGGCTGCCACGCGCTTGAGGAACATGTCAGGAATGGAGCGGTACGGTACATCGAGAGCCATCGCTGTAGCCGCCTTCAGGGGGGTGGAGGCGTGACCATCGTCACGGCAGTGTTGGTTACCGAAGGGTATTGCCTGTGCGGGGCATCGGCTAGACCTCCGGATCATCCACCAGGCCCGTTTACCGTGCCGAACGCCTGTCTCAGGCGTACCGCTCCGCTGCCAGGGACCAGTCGTAGGTGGCCCGGATCCAGTTCCGTCGCGTCGTCAACGCCGGTCGTACCGCGTCGCCGTGCTGCGCCAACAGGGTGCTCTCGGTGCTCAGATAGGCGCCGAGTTCGTGGTTGAAGCGAGCCGCGGCGGCCCGCATCGCCGCCCGCTCGTCCCCGGTCTCCCGGCTCAGCACGGTGACCAGGTTGTGCGCGTCCGGGCCCGTCCGGTGCTCCTTGCGGTACGAGAAGACGTCGTTGCACCAGCAGATCAGGTTGGCGGCGAGCAACTCCAGGGCGGCCCACTGCGGGTCGGCCCGGCGTTCGACCGGCGGGAGACCGTCCAGGGCCAGGTCGGTCAGGGCGAGGCTGGGGAACACGCCGCCGGTGTGCCGGCGCATCTGCACGTACTCGTGCACCGGAGGCACCCGGTCGTGCTCCCGGTTGGCCGCCTCCCACAGCAGCGCGAGCAGGTATTCCCGCATGGCGGCGGTGAACCGCAGCATCACGGCCGGCCGGCCGTAGGCGCGCACCCGCCGGCACAGGTCGGCCAACGCCAGCCCCAGCGGGCCGGCGGCCGGTACGGTGCCCGGCCCGCCGTGCAGGTCCAGCACGTCCAGCAGGGCTGCCGCCGTGGGCGCAAGACGCGTCGGATCATTGCCCAGACCGTCCTCGTCGCAGGCGTCGTCCATCACAAACAGCCAGGTGATCAGGTCGGAGAGCAGGCGCAGGCGGTCACGGGGTGCCTGTGGGCAGGCCCGGCTGGCGAGCCCGGCGGCGTCGGCCCGATGTAGGCGCTGTCCGTTACTGATCAGCCCTAGCTCTTGTGCCCAGGTTGCGCTTTCCCGAGCCACCACTTCGGTGTCGCCGTGCTGGGACGTGGTGAAGGGGGGCTCGTGCAGTACCGAGAGCGCTAAGGTTCGCATGGAGTTCCCTGTTCCGCCGCCCCCGGAGCGGAGCGGCGCGGCCAGCGTACGGGAGCCTCGATCAACGCAGGGTGTTGGCTGTATAACGTTTCGGTTCTGTTCGCTGGCCGCTTCTGCACATTTGGCTAAAAGCCCAGCTTGGCGTCGCGTAGCCGATCCGCCGGGCCAGGGGCGCCGTCGATCTCCACTTGCGCCACCCGCTGCCGACCGGACAGGAACAGGATCAGCTCGCCCGGCGCGCCCACCAGCCGCAGCGGTTCGCCGCCCCGGCCGGTGGCCACCTCGCCGTGCCCCGGCGCGACGACTGTCAACTGGGCCGGGAACCGGCGTAGCGCCATCCGGGCCAGGGTGGAGCTGCGCCGCCACAGTGCCTGGTCCAGTTCGGCCGGCAACTGGCGCGGCTGCCACTGCGGCTGGGCCCGGCGTACGTCCTCGTGATGGATGAAGAACTCCATCATGTTGGCCAACTCGTCGGTCAACGGGTTGCTCATCGGGCTCCACACCGGAGGGTGGCGTACCTGGTCGAGCAGGTGCGCCCAGTCGCCCGCCGCGACCTGCCGGCGGATCCGCTCGCCGCGATCGCGCAGCGGGGCGAGCACGAGGCCGGCGGCGGCGTCCGGTCGACGCTCGCGTACCACCAGGTGTGCGGCGAGGTCGCGAACCGTCCAACCCTCGTTGATGGTGGGGGCGTCCGGTCCCAACTCTGACATCAGATCGGTGAGCGCCTGGCGTTCGGATCGGGCGTACCGCGGCATGACTGCGATGGTAGGTGCAACTGACCGGTTCTGCCGGGTTCGCCGGCGCGCCGGTTGCTCCGGCCGGGGGTGACGTCGGACATATCACCCGGGGTCGGCGGGACGAGCGGGCAACGGTAAGGATGAGAGAGGATACTGGCGGCTTACGGCGGGGGAGACAGTGGCGAGCGGGACAAGTCGGGACGTGCTCGGTCGCGGGCTGCGCGTCCTGGGACGGGCCATCCGCGAACAGCCGAGGATCTTCGCGGTCGCGGTCAGCGGCAGCGTGCTGTTCGGCGCGATGGTGGTGGCCAGCGCGTTCGTGGTCGGTCGGGTGGTCGGCGACGTGGTGGTCCCGGCGATCGAGAGCGGCTCGGCCGGGGTGAGCGCCCTGGTCATCGCGGCCACCGCGCTGTTCGCGCTCAGCGTGCTGCGGGTGGTCGGCATCTTCGGTCGGCGACTCGGCGCGGGATACATGCAGTACCGCCTGCAGGCCGAATACCGGCGTCGGGTCACCCGCCGCTACCTCGACCTGCCGTTGTCCTGGCACCACCGCAATGCCACCGGCACCCTGCTGTCCAACGCGAACTCCGACGTGGAGGCGGCCTGGCAGCCGATCGCCCCGCTGCCCTTCGCGGTCGGCACGCTGGTGATGTTGGTCGGCGCGGTGTCGTCGCTCTTCTTCACCGACTGGGCGCTGGCCCTGGTCGGGCTGGCGGTCTTCCCGGCACTGTTCGCGCTCAACGTCGCCTACTCCCGGCGGATGGCACCGCGGCAGGCCCGCGCCCAGCGGCTGCGGGCCGAGGTCAGCGGGATCGCCCACGAGAGCTTCGACGGCGCGCTGGTGGTCAAGACGATGGGCCGGGAGAGCCAGGAGACCGCCCGGTTCGCCGACCGGACCGGACAGCTGCGCGACGCGTTGATCTCCGTCGGGCGGCTGCGCGGCATCTTCGATCCGATGCTGGAGACCCTGCCCAGCCTCGGCACCCTGGCGGTGCTGGTGGTCGGTGCGTACCGCCTGCGCCAGGGGGCCATCGACGTGGCGGAGCTGGTCAGCGTGGCCTTCCTCTTCACCGTGCTGGCGTTTCCGGTGCGGGCGATCGGCTGGGTGCTGGCCGAGCTGCCGCGCAGCGTCGCCGGCTGGGACCGGGTCAGCCGGGTGCTCGACGCCACCGGCGAGATGCCGTACGGCGAGCAGCGGCTCGCGCCCACCGCCGCGCCGGCCTCGCTCACCTTCACCGACGTCGGCTTCGCCTACGAGCCCGCCGAGGCGCACCTGCCCGGCACGCAGGTGCTCGGTGAGGTCTCCTTCACCGTCGAGCCCGGCAAGACCGTCGCCCTGGTCGGGCCGACCGGTTCCGGCAAATCGACAATCGCTTCGCTGGCCGTGCGGCTGGTGGACCCGCTGGCCGGCACGGTCCGCATCGACGGGGTGGACGTGCGGCAGTTGACCGCCGATTCCCTCGCCGCCAACGCCGCCCTGGTCGCGCAGGTGCCGTTCATCTTCGACGACACGATCCGGGCGAACGTCTCGCTGGACCGGCCGGGCATCGACGACGAGGTGGTCTGGAGCGCGTTGCGGTTGGCCGAGGCCGACGGCTTCGTCGCCGCCCTGCCCGACGGGCTGGACACCATGGTCGGCGAGCGGGGCACCTCGCTCTCCGGCGGCCAACGGCAGCGCCTCACCCTGGCCCGGGCGCTGGCCGGGCGTCCCCGGCTGCTGGTGCTCGACGACGCGACGAGCGCGGTCGACCCTCGGGTGGAGGCCGCCATCCTGGCCGGGCTGCGCTCGTCGGCGACCGGTGGCCCCGGCGCGTCGATCCTGGTGGTGGCGTACCGCCGGGCCACGATCGCGCTCGCCGACGAGGTCATCTACCTGGAGCAGGGCCGGGTGCTCGCCCGCGGCACCCACTCGACGTTGCTGGCCACCGTGCCGGGCTACGCCGACCTGGTCACCGCCTACGAACAGGCTGAGGTCGACCACGAGAGCACCGCGCAGGACTACGACGAGGTGGCCCCCCTGCCCTCCGGCCTGGAGGTGGACCGGTGACCGCGAGGAACGCAGCGCAGCGGAGTCCCGCGGTCGGGAACGAAAGGTGGGTCCGGTGACCGCGAGGAACGCAGCGCAGCGCAGTCCCGCAGTCGGGAACGACGGTGGACCGGTGGACGCGGCCTCGGAACGGGTCGAGTCGACCTGGGCGACGCTGCGCCGTGGCCTGGCCCTGTCCCCGGAGTTGCGGGTGGGTCTGGCCGGCACGCTCGGTCTGGCGTTGATCTACATGCTCGGCCGGGTGGCCGTACCGGTGGCCGTGCAGCAGGGCATCGACCGGGGCATCGTCGGTGGGCTGGACCTGAACGCCCTGTTCGTCGTGGTGGCGGTGACCGCTGCCGTGCTGGTGGTGACCACCGCCTGCGGCTACCTGATGATGCGACGACTGTTCACCGTCAGCGAGACCGCGCTGGCCGGCGTACGGGTGCGGGCCTTCCGGCACGTGCACGACCTGTCGATGTTGCACCAGCAGTCCGAGCGGCGGGGTTCGCTGGTGTCCCGGGTGACCAGCGACGTCGACCAGATCACCCAGTTCCTCCAGTGGGGTGGCGTGATCCTGCTGGTCAACCTGGGGCAGTTGGCGGTCACCACAGTGGTGATGCTGGCGTACTCCTGGCAGTTGACCCTGGTGGTCTTCGCCGCCTTCGTACCGGCGGTCCTGGTGATCCGGCTGCTCCAGCGCCGACTGGCCGCCGCGTACGGGGTGGTCCGGCAGCGGACCGGCGCGTTGCTCGGCGCGGTCGGTGAGAGCGTGGTGGGCGCGCCGGTGATCCGGGCGTACGGCATCGCCGGGCGCACCGCCCGGCGGCTGGACCAGGCGATCGACAGTCAACGGCAGGCCCAGCAGAAGGCGATCCGGATCAGCATCCTGGGCAGCTCGGTCGGCGAGTTGGCCGCCGGGGTGGCGCTGGCCGGGGTGGTGGTCGTCGGTGTGCTTCTCGGCGCCGACCAGACGCTGAGCATCGGTGAGATCACCGCGTTCCTGTTCCTCGTCACGTTGTTCATCCAGCCCGTGCAGATCGCCACGGAGGTGCTCAACGAGGCGCAGAACGCGATCGCCGGCTGGCGTCGGGTGCTGGATGTGCTGGACGTGTCCCCGGACGTGGCCGACCCGGGCGAGCAGGGGCGGGAGTTGCCGCCCGGCCCGCTGGACATCCGGTTCGCCGGGGTGAGTTTCGCCTATCCGAACGGCCCGACGGTGCTGCACGACGTCAGCCTGGAGATCCCGGCGAAGAGCCGGGTGGCGGTGGTCGGCGAGACCGGCAGCGGCAAGACCACCTTCGCCAAGCTGCTCACCCGGCTGATGGACCCGACGCAGGGCGACGTGCTGCTCTCCGGGGTGCCACTGACCGACGTCCGGTTCGACTCGCTGCGTTCCCGGGTGGTGATGGTGCCGCAGGACGGCTTCCTGTTCGACGCCACCGTCGCCGACAACGTCCGCTTCGGCCGCCCCGAGTTGACCGACGAGCAGCTCACCGCCGCCTTCACCGAGTTGGGGCTGAGTGACTGGCTGGACGGCCTGCCGGCCGGGTTGGCCACCGGGGTCGGCGAGCGTGGTGAGGCGTTGAGCGTGGGGGAGCGGCAGCTGGTCGCGTTGGCCCGGGCGTACGTCGCCGATCCGGACCTGCTGGTGCTTGACGAGGCGACGAGCGCCGTCGACCCGGCCACGGAGGTCCGGCTGCAACGGACCCTGGACGCGGTGACCCGGGGCCGGACCACCCTGGCCATCGCGCACCGGCTATCCACGGCGCAGAGCGCCGACGAGGTGATCGTGGTGGACCGGGGCCGGATCGTGCAGCGCGGTCCGCACGACGAGTTGGTCGCCGACCCGGATTCGGTCTACGGCCTGCTCTACGCCTCCTGGCTGGAACAGACCCGCTGATCAGCCCGGCCCGTCGGGGAGCGGGGCGGTGAGGTAGCGCCCGATGGTGGGGGCGATCGCGGCGACCAGGACCTCGGGGTCGGCGGTGGCGATCGGCTCCAGCCGGATCACGTGCCGCATCACCGCCAACCCGACCAGCTGGCTGGCCATCAGTGACCCGCGTAGCGGCACCTCCGCCGGGTCGACATCGACGTGGTCGAGGATCGGACGCAGCACGTGGATGGTGACGAACTCGCGCAGCAGCCGGGCGGTCCATTCGTTGCTGACCGCGGAGCGCAGCATGGCGATCCCGGCGGTGCCGGCGGGGGAGTCCCACACCGACAGGAAGGTCCGCACGATCCGTTCGCCGAGGCCCGCGCGGTCACCGGCGAGCACCGCGGGCAGCACCTCCCGGGGGTCGAACGGCGCTTGCATGGCGGCCAGGAAGAGCTGGTCCTTGCTGCCGAAGTAGTGGTGCACCAGGGCCGGGTCCACTCCGGCGGCGGCGGCGATGGCCCGGATCGTGCTGCCGTCGTACCCCCGCTGCCCGAAGGTGGCCCGGGCCGCGTCGAGGATCGCCTCGCGGGTCGCCGGGTTGCCGGGGCGTCGACCGGTCCGCCGTGCCATCGTCCTCCTGTCGCCGGATGCCACGCCGCGTCCGGGCCCGGGGCCGACCCGGACGCCCGGACGCGAGGTGTCAGCTGCTGCGTCGTCGCAGGGTGGCCGCGGCGAGCAGCAGCGCCAGCACCGCCACGGCGGCGACCACGGCCACGTCGCGCCACATCGTCGCGGTCGGCTCGGCGTGCGCGCCCACCTCTTGAAGAGCCTCGACGGCGTACGTCAGGGGCAGCGCGTCGCTGACCGCCTGCAACCAGCCGGCCATCTGCTCCCTCGGTACGAACAGCCCGCAGAGCAGCAACTGCGGCGCGACCACGACCGGCATGAACTGTACGGCCTGAAATTCGGTGCGGGCGAAGGCGCTGCACAGCAGCCCGAGCGCGACGGCGAGCACTGCGTTCAACGCGGCGATCATGATCACCAGCCCGCTGCTGCCGGCGGTGTGCAGGCCGAAGACCCAGTACGCCACGGCCGAGGCGATGGTGGCCTGTACCGCGCCGGCCAGCCCGAAGGCGATGCCGTACCCGAAGAGCAGGTCGGCCTTGGCCAGCGGGGTGGTCAGCAGTCGTTCCAGCGTGCCGCTGGTCCGCTCGCGGAGCATGGCGATGCTGGTCACCAGGAACATGATGATGAACGGGAAGAAGCCGAGCATGACCAGCGCGATCCGGTCGAAGGCGGACGGCGTTCCCGGCACGCGGGGCTGGTCGGCGTACATGTAGTAGACGAGCGTGAGCAGCACGGTGGGCACCACCACGAGCAGGGCCACCGTACGCCGGTCGTGGCGCAGTTGACGCAGGATGCGTCCGACGGTGGCGACGAGAATCCGGCTGTTCATCACGCCTCCCCGGCCTGGTTCGTCTCGGCCGCCCTGATCAGCCGCAGGAACGCCTCGTCGAGGTCGTCCACCCCGGCGGCGGACCGGACGGCGTCCGGCGTGTCGTCGGCGACCAGCCGTCCGGCGCGGATCAGCAGCAGCCGGTCGCAGCGGGCCGCCTCGTCCATCACGTGGCTCGACACCAGCAGCGTCGTCCCGGTCGCGGCCAGTTCGTGGAAGCGGGCCCAGAGGTCGGCGCGCAGCACCGGATCCTGACCGACCGTCGGTTCGTCGAGCACGATCAACTCCGGGTCACCGACAAGTACGCAGGCCAGTGATGCCCGGCTGCGCTGCCCACCGGAGAGGTTGCCCACCAACTGTCGTGCCGCGGGCGCCAGGCCCACGTCGGCCACGGCCCGGTCCGCCTCGTCCGCGCCCCGGCCGTGCAGGGCGGCGAAGTAGCGGGCGTTCTCCCGGACCGTGAGGTCGGCGTAGACGCTCGGCGCCTGGGTCAGGTAGCCGACCCGGTGCCGCAGACCCGCCGAGCCGGCCGGCTGACCCAGCACGGTCACCGCGCCGGCCGTGATCACCTGCACCCCGACGATCGCCCGCATCAGGGTGGTCTTGCCGCTTCCGCTCGGCCCGAGCAGCCCGGTGACCGAGCCACCGGGGACGACGGCGTCGATGCCGTCCAGAACTCGCCGTCCGCCCCGGTCCACGACCAGGCCCCGGACGGCGATCGCGTCGACCATCGTCCACCTCCGCACAAACTCATCAACTGTTGAAATCAACGCTAGTTGAATTAGGTCGATCGGGAAAGGCCGGAAGTGAATCGCGGGGCGATACCACGGGCAACTAATGATTTAACGGACACCGAGTCCGTCATCGGGCATTGCACCTAGATCGGACCTGCGGCAGGATGGCGCAGTGGATCACGCTCCGTCATCGGACAGTCGATTCTTCGACGACTGGACCGCACGGCTGCGGGCGAGCGCCGACCGACCCGTGGTGGGCATTCTGCTCCGCGGCAGCCACGCCCGTCGGGCCGCCACCGCCCACAGCGACGTCGACGTCGACGTTCTGGTCGGCGGTGGTGCGCCGTACGCGGCCCGCCGGGCCTACATCGCGGAGCATTCCGGCCGGCTGACCCACGTCTCGGTCGCGGCTCGGGACATCCGGTCGTGGGTGACCCGACTGGGCGAACCGGCCGACTGGGCGTTCGGCCTGCCCGTGACGGCCCCCGCCCGGCTGCTGTGGGCGGATCCGCGCTGGCGGGCCCGCATCGACCTGCCGGTGCTCTGCCAGCCGGCCGACGAGCCACGGCTGGAGGAACTGATCGCCAGCCTCGGCAAGGTGGCCTCGGCCCGGGACGCCGACGACCGGCTCGGGGTCCGGCTGGCCGCCGCCGACCTGGCGCGGCTCTGCCCCTCGGTGCTGCGACTGGCCAATCCCTCCGTACGGGTGGTGTCCCGCCGGTCGGCGTTCACCGCCGCGCTCGACCTGCCGGTGGCACCCGCAGGCTACCGCGAGGACATGCTGCGCTGTCTCGGGTTGCGGCCCGGCTCGACCCGCCAACTGTGGGCCGCCGCAGCACGCCTGGTGGCCGGCACCCTCCCGTTGATCCGCCCGTACGCCGCCGAGGTGGCGGAGGTCGGCGGCGCGGATCTCGCCGCCGCCCTGCTCGACGGCCGGCTGGACCGCTACGTGGCCCAGCTGGGTCACCCCGTGGTCCCGCCCCAGCACACCGGCCAGGAGTCCGCCGCCGTGCCGTCGCCCGGTCGCGAGTCGACCGGGGTGGTGTCGTCCGACGGTCGGGAGGCCGCTGGGGTACCCGCTCCGCGTGCGGAACAATGGCTAACTGTGCCCGTACCTGACGCGCCGGTGACCGGCGCCCACCGCGAAGCGTCGCCTCCGCCCGGCGGCCCGGACCGGCCGTCCCGGCTCGACCCGGCGATCGCCGCCCGGCTGCGCCGGACCCCCGACGGCCTGGTGGCCGCCGTGGTCCGTCAGCACGACAGCGGTGAGGTGCTGATGGTCGCCTGGATGGACGACGAGGCCCTGCACCGCACCCTGACCACCGGCCGGGCCACCTACTGGTCGCGCAGTCGCCGGGAGTACTGGGTCAAGGGCGCCACCTCGGGCCACCACCAGTACGTCCGCTCGGTCGCGCTGGACTGCGACGGCGACGCCGTGCTGGTCAGCGTCGACCAGGTGGGTGCCGCCTGCCACACCGGGCAGCGCACCTGCTTCCACACCGAGCTTCCGGTCACCGGCGAGGTGACCTCGTGACCGACGGCCGGGTGAGCCCCGACGAGACCACCTTCACCGAACTGGCGGCCCGCTGGCGGGTGGTGCCGGTGACCCGCCGGCTGCTCGCCGACGCGGAGACCCCGGTCGGGGTCTACCGCAAGCTCGCCGGTGGCCCCGGCACCTTCCTGCTGGAATCCGCCGAACAGGGCGTCGGCTCGGCGGGGCTGGCCTGGGCCCGGTACTCCTTCGTCGGCGTACGCAGCAGCGCCACCCTGGTCGAACGGGACGGCGCGGCGGCCTGGCTCGGCACGCCCCCGGCCGGCCTGCCGACCACCGGCGACCCGGTCGAGGTGCTGCGGGCCACGGTGGCCGCGCTGGCCGGCCCGCCCGGCGACCCGCAGGGCGGGATGCCGCCGCTGACCGGGGGCATGGTCGGCTACCTCGGCTACGACCTGATCCGGCGGTTCGAGCGGCTGCCCGCGCTCACCGAGGACGACCTGGCCGTACCCGAACTGGGCATGATGCTCGCCACCGACCTGGTGGTGCTCGACCACTTCGACGGCTCGGCGATCCTGGTCGCCAACGCGATCCTGCCCCCGCAGGACGAGCCGGGCCGCGAAGCGCTCGTCGCCGCCGCGTACCACCACGCGGTGGGCCGGCTGGACGCGATGACCACCGCGCTGTCCCGGCCCATCCCGCCGATGGTCTCCACGGTGCACCGCCCACCCGTCGGCGAGGTACGCAGCCGTACCCCCGACGGCGGCTACCCCAAGGCGGTCGAGGCGGCCAAGGAGGCGATCCGGGCCGGCGAATGCTTCCAGATCGTGCTGGCCCAACGCTTCGAGCGGGACACCGCCGCCGACCCGCTGGACGTCTACCGGGTGCTGCGCACCACCAACCCCAGCCCCTACATGTACCTTCTGCGCTTCGACGACTTCGACATCGTCGGCTCGTCGCCCGAGGCGCACCTGAAGGTGACAATCGAGGACAGCGGCGAGCGACGAGCCCTGCTGCACCCGATCGCCGGCACCCGCCCGCGCGGCGCGACCCCGGAGGCCGACGCCCGCCTCGCCGCCGAACTGCTCGCCGACCCGAAGGAACGGGCCGAGCACGTCATGCTCGTCGACCTGGGCCGCAACGACCTGGGTCGGGTCTGCCGACCCGGCACCGTCGAGGTGCCGGAGTTCGCCACCATCGAGCGGTACAGCCACGTCATGCACATCGTCTCGACCGTGGTCGGCACCCTGCGCGAGGACCGCACGGCCTTCGACGCGCTGGCCGCGACGTTCCCGGCGGGCACCCTCTCCGGCGCCCCCAAGGTGCGCGCCATGGAGATCATCGAGGAACTCGAACCGGTACGCCGAGGCCTCTACGGCGGCACGGTCGGCTACTTCGGCTTCGGCGGCGACCTCGACATGGCCATCGCGATCCGGACCGCCCTGATGCGCGCCGGCCGCGCCTACGTCCAAGCCGGTGCCGGCGTGGTGGCCGACTCCGACCCGGCCGCCGAGGACCAGGAAACCCGCAACAAGGCCGCCGCAGTACTGGCAGCCATCGCCGCCGCCGAAACCCTGAGAGCAGCCCGATGACCGTTCATCCTCACCTGCCCGACGTCTCCGCGCCCCCGCATTCCGACACTCTGCCCGGGTTCGGTGCGTTCAGCGTGCTCGGTGCGCTGACCGGGTGCGGTGCGTTGACCGGGTTCGGTTGTGAGTGGGCAGGTTGTTGGCGCGGTGATTGCGGGTGACGGGTCCGGTGAGTGAAATGACAACCTCCGAGGTGGCGCGGCGGGTGCCCGAGCGGCGTGAGTTGGCGTACGCCGTGCTGCTCTGCCTGGCGGGCGCGGGGCTGGCGCTCTGGGCGGTGACCCGCACCTGGGTGGTGGACTCCACCACGTCGTCCGCCCTCGACGAAGGGGGTACCGGCGCGGGACTGCTGCCCTGGCTGCCGGCGCTCGCCCTGGTAGGGCTGGCCGGCGGGGGAGCGGTGCTGGCCACCGGAGGTTGGCTGCGCCGGGTGCTCGGTGCGCTGCTGGCGGCGTTCGGCCTCGCCCTGGCCGGCGGTGGCGGCTACGGGCTGCTGGCGGACCTCGGCGACCAGGTCAGTTCGCAGTGGCCCGCGCTCACCCTGCTCGGTGGCCTGATGGCGACGGCCGGCGGGGCGTTGACCGCGCTGCGCGGAAACCGTTGGCCGGCGATGAGCGCCCGCTACGAACGCCGATCGCGGCGGGACGCCGACACGTCCGGCCCCATCCAGGGTGCCGGCACCGTGGACGCCTGGGAGGCATTGGACCGAGGCGAAGACCCCACGATGCGCTGAGCCCTCCGTAGCCCTCCCGGACGGCACAGTCATGGGTGACATGCCGACCGAGCAGAAGCAGCAACAGCCAACCAGCCGCGAGGGGCAACCCGGCCCAGCCGACCGTCAGGTCCTGCGGCCAGTCAGGTCCTGCGGCTGTCGGGTCCTGCGGCCGTCAGATCCTGATGATTTGGTCCGGTGGGCGTCAGGTCCTCACGGTTACGTCCGGTGGGCGTCAGGTCCTGACGGTTCGGTCCTGCGGGCGTCAGGTCCCGACGGTCAGGTCCTGCGGGCGTCAGGTCCCCGGACGTTGCGCGTTGGGGCATCGGGTGCCCGGCGGTGAGCTTTGCGTCGGCCAGGACGCCACCAAAGTCCAGCAGAAGCGCCCAAGCGCTCATACTTCGAGACCAGCGATCCATAATTTGAGATCGGCAGCCAAGGTCACGCTCGATCTGGGATCGAGTGGCAAAGAATCGCGGTGAGACCACTCGATCCCAGATCGAGCGTGATCATGGGAATCCGCCGTGGTCGGGCACCCGGCTCTCGATCGGGTCGGGTCCCAACCAGCCCATGGCAGCAATGTGGGCAGGGCGATGAGGGTCTGGTGGGCGTTGGAAGCCGCGTCGCCCCACTCGCCCAGCTGGCCGCTCGCCCAGTGGGCCGCTCAACTCAGTGGCCGCTCGCCTCAGTGGCCGCTTTCAGTGGGCCAGCTGGTCGATCGCCCGCGGGTCAGGTGGGCCGGTCGTCGGCATGTCGGGTGGACGCTGGGCGTCGAGCGGCCGACCGCAAGCAGGTGTGCTCAATTCGTGAGATCCGTGACCCGCAATCTGGGATCGGCGACCATGGTCACGCTCGATCCCGGATCGAGTGGCAAGGAATCGCCGTAAGGCCACTCGATCCCAGATCGAGCGTGATCATGAGAAGCTGCCGCCGGCGGGTGTGCAGTGCAGGCAGGTCAGTGGCCGGCGTGGAATTGCTCGGTGAGGCGCGGCCCAGTCCCGCGATCTGTTGCTCGGTGGAACGACCTCAGTAGGCGACCAGTTGTTCGGTCGAGCGCGGCTCAGTTGGCCCATCAGCGCCCCGGTCAGCGGTCAGGTGGCAACCTGTTGATCGGTGGAGCGCAGCCGGGTGGACGACCTGCTGATCGGCGGAGCTGGCGAGTTGTTGAGCGGCTGGTCAGCTGACGGGTTGCTGGTCGCGGGTGCGGGCGGCGGCGAGTTCGGCGACCAGTTGGTTGAGGGCGGCGCGTTGGTCGGCGCGGGCACGGTCGGCGCAGATGGCTTCCCAGGCGTTGCCCTGTGCGGTCCGGATCCGGGTCGGACCGACCACGGCGCGCTCGACCGTGTGGACGACACCGACGGCGAGCGACGCGACGGTACGCGAGATGGTGGTGAGTCCGATGGTCTGGTGCGGCGCGGAGGAACTCATGAGAACCCCGAAGAGATCGTCGTGGTAGAGGGGCAAGCGCGTCATTGAGTCTGCCCGAGAACGATGCTGCGCGGCTCACGTTTCGTAGTGATGACTGCAACGTCAACTCTGCGGTAGCGGCCCTGACCAGGCAAAGGGCCGTTCGTCCTTGAGCTAGCTCACAGCATCGACGGCGGTCATCGCGGGTCGTGGGTTCCCGTCGGCCGAGCCTGCGCATGGGTGTCTGTCGATGTGGTGGTGACGTAGAGTCACGGTACGTTTGCGCAAGTCGGCCATTATGCCCGAGCCATTTCGTGAGGAGCGCCATACCCCCGGCGGGCGGTGCCTGGCAGAGCCACCTAGCATCGGCCCATGACACCCGGAGAGGGGAGTCCGTTGGTGACTGCTGAGCATGCGCACGCGGAGGGGGACAAAGCCGGTTCGTCGGCCGCCCCGACCAGCGTGCTCGACGAGATCCTGGCCGGCGTCCGCGAGGACGTGGCCCGGCGGCAGGAGCAGGTTCCGCTGGAGCGGATCCGCGAACTCGCCGCCGCCGCACCACCGCCGTTGGACGCGTACGCGGCCCTGCGGCGGCCGGGCGTCGCCGTCATCGCCGAGGTGAAGCGCTCATCGCCGTCCAAGGGCCAGTTGGCGGAGATCGCCGACCCGGCCGAGCTGGCCGGCGAGTACGCCGCCGGCGGGGCCCGGGCGATCAGCGTGCTCACCGAAGGGCGCTGGTTCGGTGGCTCGCTGGACGACCTCGCCTCGGTGCGGGCGGCGGTGAACATCCCGGTGCTCCGTAAGGACTTCGTGGTCTCCAGCTACCAGGTGCACGAGGCCCGTGCGCACGGCGCGGACCTGGTGCTGCTGATCGTCGCCGCGCTGGAGCAGAACGTGCTGGTCGGCCTGCTGGAGCGGATCGAGTCGCTGGGCATGACCGCGCTGGTCGAGGTGCACGACGAGGAGGAGGCCGACCGGGCTCTGGAGGCCGGTGCGCAGGTGATCGGCGTCAACGCCCGCGACCTGCGTACCTTGGAGGTCGACCGGTCGGTGTTCGAGCGGATCGCACCGGGGCTGCCGAGCAGCGTCGTCAAGATCGCCGAATCCGGCGTACGCGGTCCGCACGACCTGATCCGGTACGCCTCCGCGGGCGCCGACGCGGTCCTGGTCGGTGAGGGCCTGGTCACCAAGAAGAGTCCCCGCGAGGCGGTGGCCGAACTGGTCAACGCCGGAAACCACCCGGCCACGCCCCGCCCGGTGCGCTGACGTCGTACCGGTTGTCCTTCGAGGGAGAGGTTCCCCGATGAGCGCAGGTCACGGCAGGAGTACCGCGGAGTCGGCCGGCCCGGCGGCGCAGTTCCCGGACGCCGCCGGTCACTTCGGTCGGTTCGGCGGGCGGTTCGTGCCGGAGGCGCTGGTCGCGGCCCTGGAGGAACTGGACGTCGCGCACCGTACGGCGATGGCCGACGAGGCGTTCCGCGCCGAGTTCGGCGCGCTGCTGCGCGACTACGCGGGCACCCCGTCGCTGCTGTACGAGGCCCGCCGCTTCTCCGCCCGCGCCGGTGCCCGGGTGCTGCTCAAGCGCGAGGATCTCAACCACACCGGCGCGCACAAGGTCCGCAACGTGCTCGGCCAGGCGTTGCTCACCCGGCGGATGGGCAAGAAGCGGGTGATCGCCGAGACCGGCGCCGGTCAGCACGGCGTCGCCACGGCCACCGCCGCCGCCCTGTTCGACCTCGACTGCGTGGTGTACATGGGGCAGGTCGACACCGAGCGGCAGGCGCTGAACGTGGCCCGGATGCGGATGCTCGGCGCCACCGTCGTCCCGGTGACCACCGGCAGCCGTACGCTCAAGGACGCGATGAACGAGGCGATGCGCGACTGGGTCGCGAACGTCGACGACACGCACTACCTGATCGGTACGGCCGCCGGCCCGCACCCGTTCCCGGCGCTGGTCCGCGACTTCGTCCGGGGCATCGGCGACGAGGCCCGGCAGCAGTGCCTCGACCTGACCGGCGCGCTGCCGGACGCGGTGACCGCCTGCGTCGGCGGCGGCTCGAACGCGCTGGGCATCTTCCACGCCTTCGTCGACGACCCGCAGGTGCGGCTGTACGGCTTCGAGGCCGGCGGCGAGGGGGTGGCCAGCGGCCGGCACGCGGCCAGCATCACCGGTGGCTCCGCGGGCGTCCTGCACGGCACCCGCACCTACGTGCTCCAGGACGCCGACGGGCAGACGGTCGAGTCGCACTCGATCTCCGCCGGCCTGGACTATCCGGGTGTCGGCCCGGAGCACGCCTGGTTGCACGACACCGGGCGGGCCAGCTACCTGCCGATCACCGATGACGAGGCGATGGCGGCGTTCGAGCTGCTCTGCCGTACCGAGGGCATCATTCCGGCGATCGAGAGTTCGCACGCGCTCGCCGGCACCCTGGCCATCGCCGGGAAGCTCGCCGCCGAGCTGGGTCGCCAGCCCACCATCGTGGTCAACCTCTCCGGCCGGGGCGACAAGGACGTGCACACCGCCGGCGGGTACTTCGGCATCCTGGACGGGGAGTCGGCATGAGCGAGCAGAGCCGGATCGGGGTGGTCTTCGACAAGGCGAGGGCGGAGGGTCGGGCGGTGCTGATCGGCTGCATGCCGGCCGGATTCCCCACCGTCGAGGGCAGCATCACGGCGATGAAGGCGATGGTGGCGGCCGGGGTCGACGTGATCGAGCTGGAGATTCCGTACTCCGACCCGGTGATGGACGGTCCGGTCATCCAGCGGGCCAGCGACATCGCGCTGGCCGGGGGCGTACGCACCCGGGACGCGTTGCGGATCATCGAGGAGGTCACCGCCACCGGCGCGCCGGTGGTCACGATGACCTACTGGAACCCGATCGAGCAGTACGGCGTGGACGCGTTCGCCCGGGATCTCGCCTCGGCCGGTGGCACCGGACTGATCACGCCCGACCTGATTCCCGAGGAGGCCGGCGAGTGGCTCGCCGCCTCGGACGCCCACGGGCTGGACCGTACGTTCCTGGTCGCGCCCTCGTCGACGGACGAGCGGCTGGCGATGACCGTCGAACACTGCCGCGGTTTCGTCTACGCCACCGCCCTGATGGGCGTGACCGGTGCCCGTACGCAGACCTCGGAGGCGGCGCCCCTGCTGGTGTCCCGGGTCCGCACGGTGACCGACCTGCCCGTCGGCGTCGGCCTCGGCGTGGGCACCGGCGCCCAGGCGGCCACCGTCGCCGGCTACGCCGACGGCGTGATCGTCGGCAGCGCCCTGATCCGCTGCCTCCTCGACACCCCCGACGAACCCACCGCCCTCAAAGCCCTGACCACCCTCACCACCGCCCTGGCCACCGGCGTCCGCCACCCCGCGACCCCCTAACCCCCACACCCCTTTTCCCGCCGATCATGCACTTTTGGTCGCCCGTATGACTGGAATGTCGGGGTTTGTGGGGGCGGGAAGTGCAAGATCGCGGGGAGTGGGGGTGGTCGCGGTGGGTGGGCCGGGGTGACGGTGGGGGGGTTGGCAGCGGTAGGGTGCGCGCGTGAGTCTCGCCTCGCCGACGTACCTTGCCGCCATCCCCAGCCCGAGCACCGCCGTGTGGCACCTCGGGCCGATTCCCCTGCGGGCGTACGCGCTGTGCATCATCGCCGGCATCGTGGTGGCCTGCTGGGTCACCGACCGGCGACTGCGCCAGCGTGGGGTCGCTCCCGGCGCGGTGCTGGACATCGCCCTGTGGGCGGTGCCGGCCGGCATCATCGGCGCCCGGATCTACCACGTGATCACCTCACCCGCGGCGTACTTCGGCACCGGCGGTGACCCGATCAAGGTCTTCTACATCCACGAGGGTGGGCTCGGGATCTGGGGCGCGGTCGCCGGTGGCGCGGTCGGCGCCTGGCTGGCCGCCCGGCAGTTGGGCATCCCCTTCGCGGTGGTCGCCGACGCGCTGGCACCCGGCCTGCCCCTGGCGCAGGCGGTCGGCCGGCTCGGCAACTGGTTCAACAACGAGCTCTACGGCAGCCGGACCGACCTGCCGTGGGGCCTGGAGATCCACCGGATGGACGGCGGGCAGGCGCTGCGCGACGAGGCGGGCCGGCCGATCCTGGAGGAAGGGCTCTACCACCCGACCTTCGCCTACGAGGCGCTGTGGAACGTCGGCGTCGCGGCGCTTGTCTTCTTCCTCGACCGCAAGCTGCGGCTCGGCCGAGGCCGGGCGTTCGCGCTGTACGTGATGGGCTACACCGCCGGCCGCTTCTGGATCGAGATGATGCGCACCGACGAGGCGAACACCATCCTCGGCGTACGCCTCAACGTCTGGACCGCCGCGCTGGTCTTCCTCGGCGCGCTGGCGTACTTCCTGCTGGTCCGCGGCCCGCGCCAGTACCTGATCCCGATCGGCGCCTCCGTCGCTACCTCGACGGCGGCCACCGACGTCTCCCAGGTGGACCTGTCCGCCCGGCAGGCGAGCGAGCAGCCGGTCGCGCCGGACGGCTACCGGGTGGTCAGCGAGGAGCAGTTCCGCCACTGGCAGGAAACCGGCGAGGCGCCACCCGAGCCCACCGGCGCTTCCGATACGGGCACCGCCACCGGCGCTTCCGGGACGGGCACCGCCTCGACCGGCGACGCCGCGACGGGTGAGTCGGTGACTGCCGCGGGCCGGTCCGACGATGCGGTTACGGCCGAGGAGCGGCCAGGCGACGCGGCCACCGACGGTGGTGCGGCCGCCTCGGCTCGGCCCGCCGAGCGCGACAGCTGAACGAGGGGGCGGTATGCGGACCGCGGTGGTGGTCGGCGGCGGGTTGGGTGGCCTCGCGGTCTCGGGTGCGCTGGCCCGATCCGGCTGGCAGGTCACCCTCCTGGAACAGGCCGACCGGATCCGCCCGGAACCGACAGCCGTCGTGCTCTGGCCGAACGGGGTCCGCGCCCTCCGTGCCCTCGACCTCGGCGCCGGCCTGGACGCGGTCGCCACGGCGCTGCCCGATGGTGGGGTACGCCGCCCCGACGGTCACTGGCTGGTCCAGCCGCGTCCGGTCCCGGTCGAGCGGCTGCCCGTCGTGGTGCACCGGGAGGACCTGCACGACGCGTTGATCGCAGGGCTGGGTGACCGGGTCGAGCTGCGTACCGGGGTGACCGTACGAACGGTACGAGCGGCACCGGGTGCCCGCCCGGCGGTCGGCGACGGCCGGCACATGTACGAAGCCGACCTGGTGGTGGCGGCGGACGGCGTCGACAGCGTGATCCGTCGTCAGATCGCCCCCGGAGCCAACGTGGTCAGCTCCGGATGCGCCGCCTGGCGGGCGGTGATCCCCTGGTACCGGGCACCCAACCTGTCCGAGTCGGTCAGCGGCGAGATCCTCGGCGCGGGTTACCGCTTCGTGGCCGCCTCGCTGGGTGAGCGGGGCTCCTCCGGCGCTTCCAGCCGGGGCGGCATCTACTGGATGGCCACCGCCGCGGGCGCTGCCCGCCCCGAGCCGCCGCAGACCCAGTTGGCGCTGCTGCGCCGCTGGTACGCCGGCTGGCCCGGGCCCGTCGAGGAGTTGCTGGCCGCCACCGAGCCCGACGACCTGGTGCAGCAGGAGATCCGTGAGCTGCGCCCGTTGCCGAAGGCGTACGGCTTCCCGCTCGGACCGGGCGGGGTGGTGCTGCTCGGCGACGCGGCCCACGCCATGCCGCCGCATCTCGGCCAGGGAGCGTGCCTCGCCTTCGAGGACGCCGCGACGCTCGCCGCATTGCTACGCGAGTCGACGCTGCCCGACGCGGTGCTCGCGTACGACCGGGCGCGTCGCCCCCGCGCGGCCGCCGTGGTCCGTCAGACCCGTCGAATGTCCGCCGTGCTGCAGACCCGAGGCCGACTGGCCCTGCGCGCCCGCGACGTCGCCCTCAACACCATCACCCCGCGCATCCTCGGCACCGCCGCCACCGTAGCCGCCCAATGGCGCCCCCCACCCCCCTAACCCCACCCGCCCCCACCCTCCCCTCCCCACTCACCCGCACCCCTCCCCGCCGCCCCGCACCCTCGCCCCTCTCGCGGCGTCGATCATGCAGTTCTGGTCGGTGCAAAGGTGGCATAACGGGATCAAGGGGCGACTGAAAGTCCATGATCGCGGAGTGCGGCGGGGCGGGGCTGGTGCGGGAGTGCGCCCGCTCGCTCGCGTCCCCGCAGCTCTTGCGACGTCGATCATGTAGTTCTGGTCGGTGCAAAGGGTGGCAAAGCTGGACTAATGGGCGACCAAAGGTCCATGATTGCGAAGTGCGGCATGGGCACGCGGGAGTGCGTCCGCTCGTCCGCGTCCCCGCAGCTCTTGCGACGTCGATCATGCAGTTCTGGTCGGCGCAAAGGTGGCATAACGGGATGAACGGGCGACCGAAAGTCCATGATCGCGGAGTGCGGCATGGCTGGCGCGGGAGGGCGGCTGGGCGGGGCGGGTGCGCGGCGGGGGTGGGGGCACGGCGCGGCGGGTGGTGGGGGCACGGCGGGGCGGGTGGGGGGATGGTGGGGGGGTCGGCTATGCAGGCGGTGCCTATGCGGCGGAATCCGGCGCGGAGGTAGACGCGGGCTATCTCGTCGCTGCCGGCGGAGAGGAAGATCACCTCGACGCCCTCGGTGAGCAGGGCGTGGGACAGGGCGGCGGTGACGGCGGCGGCCAGTCCGCGGCGGCGGGCGCTGGGCAGGGTGGCGACTCCGGCGATCTCGGCGACGTCGTCGACGCGCATGGCCATACCGCTGGCGAGGGCACCGTCCGCAGGCGTCTCGGCTAGGGCGGCTAGGCGGCTGCCGTTGGCGATGCGGGTCAGTTCCTCGTCCAGGGCCGCGACCTCCAGGCCGTACAGGGCGGTGTCGCGCTGGGCCGGGCCGGCTTCGCCGCGGCTCGTGCCGGGGGCGGCGAAGCCGATCGCGGCGACGGCCCGGCGGGCGGCCACGTCGGCGGCGGTGGGCGGTGTCGAGGCGGTCAGGAGTCGCACCGGTACGTCGGTGAAGGTGGTCGGGTCGGCCAGGGCGGTCGGGTCGAGCACCAGCAGCGGGGCTTCCAGCACGGCGAGGCCGGCGGAGCGGGCCACCGTGAGCAGGTCGGGGTTGATCTCGTGCACCCATTCGAGGGTTTCGGGCAGGCCCAGTTGGCGTTGTCGGGCGCGAACCGCGGTCAGGTCGGCCAGCGACGGGGACCGGTCCGCGCCGCGACGAGGGCGGGCGTAGAAGGGCCATCCACTGCCTTCGCGGACGAACAGGACGCAACTACCGTGATCTTCCGCGCGAGCGGCGTCTCGCGGCACAGCGTCATAAAATTGTTCCAATCGGCCCAGCAGGTCAGCGTGGTCTGCATCCACCCGGCGAGACTACCTGTCCCAGAGTCTGGGCGGTGTGATCAATCTGCACTGGCCCTGCGTACCCAGCCCTAACGTAGACTCAGAAGTCCGTGTAGAGGGCCGACGTCGTCCCGACCATGATCCACCCTGAGTGACGACAGGAGGCCCGGTGGCCTTTGCGTACCCACACCGCCCCCAGCCGGCACCGCAACATTCCCAGGTGACGTCCCCCGCCGGCCTCTACGACGCCGCCCACGAGCACGACGCCTGCGGTGTTG
Source organism: Micromonospora fiedleri (assembly GCF_016774385.1). NCBI lineage: Bacteria > Bacillati > Actinomycetota > Actinomycetes > Micromonosporales > Micromonosporaceae > Micromonospora > Micromonospora fiedleri. The sequence continues at coordinate 364,867 of NZ_JAETXL010000002.1, read as the reverse complement.
CCTTCGTGGCCGACCTGCACGGTCGACGCTCCCATACGGTGGTCGCCAACGGTCTCGGCGCCCTGTGCCGGCTGGACCACCGGGGTGCCCGCGGTGCGGAACCGAACACCGGTGACGGCGCCGGCATCATGATCCAGGTGCCGGACGCGTTCCTGCGCGCGGTGGTGGACTTTCCGCTGCCTCCGGCCGGCGAGTACGCCACCGGTCTGGTCTTCCTGCCCGACGACGACGCCGGCGAGGCCCGCGCCCGCCAGGTCGTCGAGAAGTACGCCCTGGTCGAGGGGGCGGAGCTGCTCGGCTGGCGGGACGTGCCGGTCGACCCGTCCGACCTCGGCGCCACGGCGCTGGCGGCGATGCCCCGGGTGCGGCAACTGTTCCTCGCCGCCCGGCGGCTCACCGACACCCCGGCCGGCCCGGCCGGCTCCCCGCTGCGCGGCCTGGAGCTGGAGCGGGTCGCCTTCTGCGTACGCAAGCAGGCCGAGCGGGAGTCCGCCGAGCGCGGCGTGCCGGCGTACTTCCCGTCGCTGTCCGGGCGGACCATGGTCTACAAGGGCATGCTCACCCCGGACCAGCTGCCCGCCTACTATCCGGATCTGACCGACGAGCGGGTGGACAGCGCCATCGCCCTGGTGCACTCACGCTTCTCCACCAACACGTTCCCGTCCTGGCCACTGGCGCATCCGTACCGGTTCATCGCCCACAACGGTGAGATCAACACGATCCGGGGCAACCGGAACTGGATGCAGGCCCGCGAGGCGCTGCTGCGCACCCCGGAACTGTCCGGCAACATCCGCCGGGTCTTCCCGATCTGCACCCCGGCCGCCTCCGACTCGGCGAACTTCGACGAGGTCCTGGAGCTGCTGCACCTGGCCGGGCGGAGCCTGCCGCACGCGGTGCTGATGATGATCCCGGAGGCGTGGGAGAACGACCCGGACATGGCCGCCGACAAGCGCGCCTTCTACCGGTTCCACGCCAGCCTGATGGAGCCCTGGGACGGGCCGGCCTCGGTCGCCTTCACCGACGGCGAGATCGTCGGCGCGGTGCTGGACCGTAACGGCCTGCGGCCGGGCCGCTGGTGGCAGACCGCCGACGGGCTCGTCGTGCTGGGCAGCGAGGCGGGCGTGCTCGACCTCGACCCGGCCACCGTGGTCGCCAAGGGTCGCCTCCAGCCCGGCAAGATGTTCCTGGTCGACACCACCGCCGGTCGGATCGTGCACGACGACGAGATCAAGACCGAGTTGGCCGCCGCCCAGCCGTACGCCGACTGGCTGCACGCCGGGCTGATCGAGCTGGACGACCTGCCGGCCCGCGAGCACCAGGTCTACACCCACGATTCGGTACGCCGCCGCCAGCTGACCTTCGGTTACACCGAGGAGGAGCTGAAGATCCTGCTCGCCCCGATGGCCCGCACCGGCGCGGAGCCGATCGGCTCGATGGGCACGGACACTCCGATCGCCCCGCTGTCCACCCGGCCCCGGCTGCTCTACGACTACTTCCACCAGCTCTTCGCCCAGGTCACCAACCCGCCGCTGGATGCCATCCGGGAGGAGTTGGTGACCAGCCTGGCCTCGACCATCGGCCCGGAGGGCAACCTGCTCGACCCGGGACCGGCGAGCTGCCGGCAGATCGTGCTGCCCTACCCGGTGATCGACAACGACGAGCTGGCCAAGATCCTCAGCATCGACGAGGACGGCGACCTGCCCGGCTTCAAGGCGGTACGGGTCTCCGGGCTCTACCGCATCCGCGACGGCGGGGCCGGGATCAAGGCCCGGTTGACCGAGATCTGCCGGCACGTCTCCGAGGCCATCGAGGACGGCGTACGCATCCTGGTGCTCTCCGACCGGGACTCCAACGCCGACCTGGCCCCGATCCCGTCGCTGCTGCTCACCGCGGCGGTGCACCAGCACCTGGTCCGGGAGCAGACCCGCACCCAGGTGGCGCTGATCGTGGAGTCGGGCGACTGCCGCGAGGTGCACCACGCGGCGGTGCTGATCGGCTACGGCGCGGCGGCGGTCAACCCGTACCTGGCCTTCGAGTCGGTCGAGGACATGATCTCCACGGGCGCGCTGGCCGGTGTCGAGCCGCGTGCCGCGATCCGCAACTACGTCAAGGCGCTCGGCAAGGGCGTCCTGAAGATCATGTCGAAGATGGGCATCTCGACGGTGTCGTCGTACTGCGGTGCGCAGGTCTTCGAGGCGGTCGGGCTGGACACCCGCCTGATCGAGCGCTACTTCCGGGGCACCCCGAGCACGATCAGCGGGGTCGGCCTGGACGGCATCCACACCGAGGTGGCGGCCCGGCACGCCCTGGCCTGGCCGGCGCCCGGGGTCCCGGCCGGTGACCGGCTGCCGGTGGGCGGGGAGTACCAGTGGCGTCGCGAGGGTGAACTGCACCTGTTCAACCCGGAGACGGTCTTCCTGCTCCAGCACGCCACCCGCAGCCGCCAGTACGACGTGTTCCGCCGCTACACCGCCAAGGTCGACGAGCTGGCCGCCAAGGCCGGTTCGCTGCGCGGGCTGTTCCGGCTGCGTACCGGTGAACTGCCGCCGGTGCCGATCGAGGAGGTCGAGCCGGCCAGCGAGATCGTCAAGCGGTTCGCCACCGGTGCCATGTCGTACGGGTCGATCTCGGCCGAGTCGCACGAGACCCTGGCGATCGCGATGAACCGCCTCGGCGGCAAGTCCAACACCGGTGAGGGCGGCGAGGATGTCGACCGGCTGCACGACCCGCTGCGCCGCTCGTCGGTCAAGCAAATCGCCAGCGGCCGGTTCGGGGTGACCAGCGAATACCTGGTCAACGCCGACGACCTGCAGATCAAGATGGCGCAGGGCGCGAAGCCCGGCGAGGGTGGGCAGCTGCCCGGCAACAAGGTGTGGCCGTGGATCGCCCGTACCCGGCACGCCACCCCCGGCGTCGGTCTGATCTCCCCGCCGCCGCACCACGACATCTACTCCATCGAGGACCTCGCCCAGCTGGTGCACGACCTCAAGTGCGTCAACCCGGCCGCCCGGGTGCACGTCAAGCTGGTCAGCGAGGTCGGTGTCGGCACGGTCGCGGCCGGGGTGGCCAAGCTCAAGGCCGACGTCATCCTGATCTCCGGCCACGACGGCGGCACCGGCGCGTCCCCGCTGAATTCGCTCAAGCACGCCGGCACCCCGTGGGAGATGGGCCTGGCCGAGGCGCAGCAGACACTGCTGCTCAACAAGCTGCGGGACCGGGTCACCGTGCAGGTCGACGGCCAGCTCAAGACCGGCCGGGACGTGATCGTCGCGGCGCTGCTCGGTGCCGAGGAGTTCGGCTTCGCCACCGCCCCGCTGATCGTCTCCGGCTGCATCATGATGCGCGTCTGTCACCTGGACACCTGTCCGGTCGGCATCGCCACCCAGAACCCGGTGCTGCGGGAGCGTTTCACCGGCAAGCCGGAGTTCGTGGAGAACTTCTTCCTCTTCCTCGCCGAGGAGATCCGCGGCTACCTGGCCGAGCTGGGTCTGCGCAGCATCGACGAGGCGATCGGCCGCACCGAGCTGCTCGACGTGGCACCGGCGATCGAGCACTGGAAGGCAGGCGGGCTCGACCTGCACCGGGTGCTGCACCTGCCGCAGCTGCCCGAGGGTACGGCGCGTCGGGGCGTACGCGCTCAGGATCATGGCCTGGAGCTGGCGCTGGACAACCAGCTCATCGCGCTGGCCGAGCCGGCCCTGCGCGGCGGCGACGCACCGGTCACCCCGGTCCGGGCCGAGGTGACGATCCGCAACGAGCACCGCAGCATCGGCGCGATGCTCGGCGGCGAGTTGACCCGCCGCTACGGCGGCGCCGGGCTGCCCACCGACACCATCGAGTTCACCCTGCGCGGCACCGCCGGGCAGTCCTTCGGGGCGTTCCTGCCCCCCGGGATCACCCTGCGGCTGTACGGCGACGCCAACGACTACGTCGGCAAGGGACTCTCCGGCGGACGGCTGGTCGTCCGGCCGGCTCCGACGTCGCCGTTCGTCGCCGCCGACGCCGTCCCGGGTGGGCGCGCCGAGGACCAGATCATCGCCGGCAACACCATCCTGTACGGCGCCACCGGCGGCGAGGTCTTCCTGCGCGGTCGGGTGGGGGAGCGGTTCGCGGTCCGCAACTCCGGTGCGGCGGCCGTCGTCGAGGGCGTCGGCGACCACGGTTGCGAGTACATGACCGGCGGCACGGTGGTGGTGCTCGGCGCGACCGGGCGTAACTTCGCCGCCGGCATGTCCGGCGGTACCGCCTTCGTCTGGAACCTCGACCGGCGGCGGGTCAACACCGAACTGGTCGACCTGTCCGCGCCCAGCGAGACCGAGCGGGCCCGGCTGCACGAGCTGGTGCAGCGACACTTCGCTGAGACCGACTCGGCGGTCGCCGAACAGCTGCTCAAGCGCTGGCCGGAGGCGGTGGAGGAGTTCACCGCCGTGGTACCCCGGGACTACCGCCGGGTCATGGAGATCATGCAGGCCGCCGAAGCCGCCGGCCAGGACGTCGACGACGCGGTGATGAGCGCCTTGGCGGCGCCAGCCGCCACACAACCGCAGTCGGCGCCCACCGAAGCGTCGCAGCCGACGCCCGGTGAGGTGTCGCTGGCCCCCGCGAACCGGGTGGTCGCCCAGGAGGTGGCTCGTGCCTGACCCGAACGGTTTCCTGCGCTACCCCCGCCGGGTGCCGGCGCGCCGGCCGGTGCCGGTGCGCATCAGCGACTGGCGGGAGGTCTACCCGCCGGCCGGTGAGGAGCTGATCCGCGAGCAGGCGGCCCGGTGCATGGACTGCGGCATCCCCTTCTGCCACAGCGACACCGCCGGTTGCCCGCTGGCGAACCGGATCCCGGACTGGAACGACCTGGTCCGCACCGGCAACTGGGACGCGGCGGTGGACTCGTTGCACGCCACCAACAACTTCCCCGAGTTCACCGGTCGACTCTGCCCGGCGCCCTGCGAGGCCGCCTGTGTGCTCGGCATCGCCGGGGGTGACCCGGTGACCATCAAGCAGGTCGAGGTGGAGATCGCCGACGCCGCGGTGGCCCGCGGGCTGACCCCGCGTGCGGTGCCGCCACCGAGCGGGCGGTCCGTCGCCGTGGTCGGTTCCGGCCCGGCCGGGCTCGCCGCCGCGCAGCAACTGGCCCGCGCCGGTCACGCCGTCACCGTGTACGAGCGCGACGACGCGATCGGCGGTCTGCTGCGGTACGGCATCCCCGACTTCAAGCTGGAGAAGCGGCACATCGACACCCGGCTGGCCCAGCTGGCCGCCGAAGGGGTGCAGTTCCGCACCGGGGTGAACGTCGGCGTCGACATCACCGCCGAGCAGCTGCGCGAGCAGCACGACGCGGTGCTGCTGGCCTGCGGGGCGTTGCAGGGCCGCGAGACCGACACCCCGGGCCGGCAGCTGCGGGGCGTACACCAGGCGATGGCGCATCTGGTGGCGGCGAACCGGGTGGTGGCCGCGGCCGGTGAGGGGCGGCCCGCCCTGGCCACCCTGCCGGACGGCAACCCGATCGACGCGGCCGGCAAGCACGTCGTCATCATCGGCGGTGGCGACACCGCGGCGGACTGCCTCGGGGTGGCCCACCGGCAGGGCGCGGCCGGCGTACACCAGCTGGACCTGTACCCGCAGCCACCTCGGGCCCGCGACGAGGCGCGCGACCCGTGGCCGACCTGGCCGTGGATCCTGCGCGAGTACGCGGCCCACGAGGAGGGCGGCGAGCGGGTCTTCGCGGTGGCGGTGCAGGAGTTCGTCGACGACGGCACCGGGGCGGTCCGGGCGGTACGCATCGCCGAGGTGACCGTCGAGAAGCGTGACGGCCGACGGATCGTCACCACCGTGCCGGGCACCGAGCGGGAGTTGCCCGCCGACCTGGTGCTGCTGGCGATCGGCTTCGAGGGCACCGAGGAGCAGCCGCTGCTGGCGCAGTTCGGGGTCGCCCGCAACGCCCGGGGCGCGATCGACTCGCGGGCCGACTGGCAGACCGGGTCCGACGGCGTCTTCGTCGCCGGTGACATGCACCGGGGCGCCTCGCTGATCGTCTGGGCGATCGCCGAGGGCCGGGCCGCCGCCGCGGCGATCCACACCTACCTCGGCGGGGTGGGCGCCCTGCCCACTCCCGTCCGCGCCGACTCCCGCCCACTGGCGGTGTAAGGAAGGGCCCCCTTTTAACGTCTCGGGTAGAGCAGGGGTCCCCTGTTAACAGCACACGGCACCCGCCTGGTCGGTATCGATCGGGCGGGTGCCGCGCTATTCCCTTCATCGGCATGTTTCGATAGCATTACCGCCCAGTAACAACCCTTGGCCACGCGCGCGGTTCTCGGGCTCCACCACCACCCCCCTGTGGAGGTCCGTCCATGCCCCACCGTCCGCTGGCCCGCGCCCTCGCCGCGCTGGTCGCCCTCGCCACCGCCACCCTCGGCGCGCTGGCCGTCCCCGCCGCCGCCCAGGCAGCCGCCGCCCCCATCCACTACGTCGCCCTCGGTGACTCGTACTCCTCCGGTGTCGGCGCCGGCCCGTACGACCTGTCCACCTGCCTGCGCAGCCAGAAGTCGTACGCCCCACTGTGGGCCGCGGCCAACAACGTGGCCAGCTTCCGCTTCCCCGCCTGCGGCGGCGCGGTCACCGCCGACGTGCTCAACAACCAGCTCAGCTCGCTGAGCAGCACCACCACCATGGTCACCATCACCGTCGGCGGCAACGACGCCGGGTTCGCCGACGTGATGACCAGCTGCCGCTTCGGCAGCACCTCCAGCTGCACCAACGCCGTCAACCAGGCGAAGGCCTTCGCCACCGGCACGCTCCCGGCCCGGCTGGACCGCACCTACGCCGCCATCCGCGACCGGGCCCCCAACGCCCGGCTGATCGTGCTCGGCTACCCGCGCCTGTTCGAGACCGGCTCCTGTGGCCTGCTGGCGATGAGCAGCCAGAAGCGCACCCTGCTCAACGAGGCCGCCGACGTGCTCGCCCAGGTGACCGCCGACCGGGCCGCCGCGGCCGGCGCCACCTTCGCCGACACCCGGCCCACCTTCGCCGGTCACGGCGTCTGCGCCGCCCAGCCCTGGATCCGCGACGTCAGCGGCGTCATCGAGGCGTACCACCCGAACGCCGACGGCTACCGCCACGGCTACCTGCCGGCGCTCAACGCCGTCACCGGCTGACCGCCCACCCTCGACGGCCGGCGGTACGCGCCCGCGTACCGCCGGCCGACGTCGTCCACCGTGGAGCCGACACGACCGGGTGCGGACACGTGCCCGCCTCGCCGCGGTCCGTTAGGGTTTCACCGACCAGACGGCCGTCGGCGGAGGGGCAGACGTTGGGCAGGCTCGCGTCGGCGTACGGGCAGGCGATCGGCGCACACCGGGCCGCCCGGGCCCACCTCGACGCCGCCCGGAACGCGTTGCAGCAGAGCACACCCACCGCCCCGACGGTCGACCCCGACCTGCTGGCCCTGCTGGCCCGGGTCGGTGGCACCCTGGCCACCCCGACGCCCGGCACCCCGCTGGCCGGACAACCGGTGGCGGTACGCCTCGGCGAGGCGGTCACCGCCGGTGGCGGCTTCCCCGTCCTGGTGCCGCTGGGCGCCGGACACCACCTGGCCGTCGACACCGACGCCCGCGACCCGGCCGTGGCCGGGCTGCTGCGCGCGGTCGTGCTGCGCCTGCTCGCCACCGCCGCACCCGGCGGCGTCCGGGTCTCCGGGTGCGACAGCGCCGCCCTCGGCGCCACCTTCGGTCCACTGCGACCCCTGCTCGACGCCGGCGTCATCGACCCACCGGCCACCACCGAATCCGAGGTCGCCGCGCTGCTCGACGCCGCCGAACAGCACGCCCGTACCGCCCGGCAGGCCGACCGGCCGGACCAGGAACTGCTGGTGCTGGTCGCCGCGTCGGTGCCGTCGCCACGGGACGCCGCCCGGCTCGCCGCGCTCACCCACGCCGGGCCGGCCGCCGCCGTCTGCGTCCTGCTCGCTGGCTGGCGGGCGGCCGGTCCGGGTGAGCCGGCGCCGCCGCTGGGCGCCACCACCGTGCTCCGGATGATCGACGGGTACGCCCGCGTCGGCGACCCGCCGCACGCACCGTTCAGCGCCGACGGCAGCGGCCTGGCCGTCCCGGCGCGGCTCGACGGTGACCCGCCACCGGCCTCGGTCGCGGCGCTCGCCACCCACCTCGGCGAGGCCGCCCGCCGGGGCGCGACGATCGGCTTCGCCGACCTGCTGCCGCCGCACCGATGGGCCGCCTCGGCCCGCGCCGGACTGCGTACCGTGGTCGGTCGGGCCGGCCGCGAACCGTTCACCATCGCCTTCGACGACGCCACCCCGCACTGGCTGGTCGGTGGGCGCACCGGCGCCGGCAAGACGGTGTTCCTGCTCGACGTGCTCTACGGGCTGGCCGCCCGCTACGCCCCGAGCGAGTTGCAGCTCTACCTGCTCGACTTCAAGGAGGGGGTGAGCTTCACCGAGTTCGTCCCCACCGGCCGCGACCCGTCCTGGCTGCCGCACGCCCGCGCCGCCGGCATCGAGAGCGACCGCGAGTACGGCGTGGCCGTGCTCCGCGAACTGCGCCGCGAACTGCAGCGGCGGGCCACCGCACTGAAACGCCACGGCGTCACCAAACTGGCCGACCTGCCCGCCGACACCGCCATGCCACGGATCATCGCCGTGATCGACGAGTTCCAGGTGCTGCTCGCCGGCAACGACCCGATCTCCCGCGAGTCGGTGAACCTGCTGGAGGAGCTGGCCCGCAAGGGCCGCTCGTACGGCGTACACCTGGTGCTGGCCAGCCAGAGCACGACGGGCATCGAGGCACTCTACGGCCGCGCCGAGGCGGTCTTCGGGCAGTTCGCGTTGCGGGTGGCGCTGCCCGGCGGCGGGGGAGTGCTCGACCCGCTCAACGACGCCGCGGCCACCCTGCCGGTCGGCTCGGCCGTGATCAACACCGCCGCCGGGGTGGCCGGCGCGAACACGGTGATCCGTTTCCCCGACGCCTACGCCGCCGTCGACGAGTTGACCCGCCTGCGGCACGAGCTGTGGCAGGCCCGCCCGTCGGACGCCCGGCCACCGTCGGTGTTCCGGGGCTACGAGACCGCCCGCGTCGAGGACGACGCCACCTTCACCGGCCTGCGCCCCGGCGGTCGGCGACCCCTGGCCCTGGTCGGCCGCACCGTCGACGTGGACGGCACCAGCGCCCTGTTCATCATGGACACCGCACCCGGCCGGCACCTGGCCGTGGTGGGCACCTCCGCCGCCGGTGCCGAGGTGCTGCGCGCCGCTACCCTGAGCCTGGCCCGGCAGCACACCCCCGGCGAGGTGATCTTCCTGCTCGCCCCGCTGGTCGCCGCCGCCGACCCGGCCGCCGACGACACCGCCGCCACGCTCACCGCCGCCGGCCACCCCGTGGTACGCCTCGACGCCGCCGCCCTGCGCCGGCACCTCGCCACCCTGCCCGCAGCCGGCGGCCCCGGCCCGACCGCTGAACCGGCGGCGAGCGGATCGGCAGCGGCGAGTGGATCAGCGGTGGCGAGTGGATCAGCGGTGGCGAGTGGGCCGGCGGGGGTGAGTGGATCGGCAGGGGACGCCGGGGCGGTCGGAAGCGACATGCCTGGCACCGCGCCGGGACGTAGCTACCTGGTGGTGTTCGGGATGGACGCCGCGGCCGGGCTGCTCGCCGAGACCGATCCGGCCACCTTCCGATCCGGCCACGACGACCTGCGGACCCTGCTGCGCCAGGGCCCCGGCCACGGGGTGCACCTGCTCGGCTGGTGGCGCGGCCTGCGCCGGCTCGCCGACGACCTCGGCGGTACGCAGAACCGCGACGACGTCGCCTGCCTGGTCGCGCTGAACGTGCCCGGCGCCGACCTCGGCCTGCACCTCGGGGTACACGACCTGGCGTACACGCCCCGAGCCGACCGGGCCCTGCTGGTCGACCGGCACGACCAGCGGATCCGGCTGATCGTGCCGTTCGCCCGCGACGGGCACACCGCCGAAGGGCAGGAGTGAACGTGTCCACCTTCGACGAGTACGCCGCGCTGGTCCGTCACCTGTCCACCCAGCAGCGCGCCAGCGAGCAGGGTGTCGCCGCCGACGAACAGCGGCGACGGGATCTCGGCGCGACAGTGGAATACCTCGATCGTCGACTGCTCGCCCAAGGGCAGCGCCTCGACCAGCTCGGCCGCACCATGGGCGTCACCTCACCACCCCCCGGCCCACCGGGCACCGCGCCCACCGCCGGCCCGCCAGGTCCACCCGGCGTGCCCACCTCGGGCCCGCCTGCGCCGCCTGGTCACGTGGGAGCAGGTGGCTCGGGACCGGGGACGGGGTGGGACGGCGGCGCAGCCGCCGCGCCGGGGCGGTCGGGGGTCGGGGCGTACCCCCAGGTGGGTGTGGGGGAGGCGGAGCGGGCGTTGCCGGTGGCCTTGAGTGCGACGGCGGCGGGGGTGCCGGGGCAGCGGGCCGGGGAGGTCGATGCGGCGACGGAGCTGGAGATGGCCCGGCGGTGGGCCGACGAGGCTGACCGGTACGCGCAGCAGGCGGAGGTGCTCGCCCAGCGGCCGGCGCTGCTGCCGACCTGGTCGCCGATGGCGCGGGCGATCGCCGTCTACCTCGCTTTCGCCGCCGTGTCGGTGCTGATCATGCTGGTGATGGTGCTCGCCTCCGGGGTCGGCGTGGTCGGCGGATGGACGCTGTTCTCCTGGATGTGTGCCGGTCTGCCCGCTGCCTCGCTGATCGGTGGCTGGCTGGTGCTCGGCCGCTGGGGTCGGCCCGCCGTCGGCGCGATGACCGCACCCCGCTACCCGGTGATCGGCTTCCTGCTCTGCTTCCTCGCCGTCCCGCTCGCCTACTGCGGCTACCTCATCCTGATCCGCACCCTGCGCTGAACCGCCGTCGAGATCTTGGAACGTCAGCGCCCCTCCAGGGGCACTTTCGTACCAAGGTCTGCGCGGAGGTTCAGGGTGTCGCGGTGGGTGCGGGAGTCTCGTAGGCTCCTTCGTGGTTGCTCGTGGTGGCGGAGGGTCAGGTGGGGGAGGGCTTGTGAGTGCAGCGGAGATGATCGCCAGGCTGGCGGCAGCGGCGCAGAAGTTGGACGAGGCGAAGGCGAAGACGGCCGCCGCCGCGCAGGACGCGGCCGAGGCGCGGCAACTCGTCGCGGGCGCGTTGCAGGGCGTCGCCGCCGGGCCGCTGATCAACATGATCGATTCGTACCGGCAGGCGCTCGCGCAGGCCGCCCAGGGCGGTGAGCCGGCCAAGCAGCACGTCCAGGAAACCATCGCGAAGGTACGCGCACTGGGCAACTGACCGTCGACGGTGGCACGAGGGTGGGGGTGGCGCAGTGGGTGACGGCGGCGTGCTGGACGGGTTCCACATCGGACACGTGCCGGACGGGCTGGGCGATCTGGTCTCCGACTTCGCCAGCGAGTGGGGAGACGTGCAGATCACCAGCCGGGTCTGGGAGCGGCAGACCGCCGACGGATACCGGGTGGACCCGCGGGTGCATGTGCTGCGCGGGCCGCGGCTGAGTGACCTCGACGGGCTACGTGAATTCCTCGTCGACTATCACGAGCGGGAGTTCGACGATTCGCAGCTGATCGACTTCCCGCACCCCGACGGGCCCGGTCGGGCGACCGATGCGCAGGCGTTCTGGCTGACCGAGCCGGGAGTCGCGGTGACCGTGCTGGTCGACCCGGAGCAGGTTGGTCAGGACGACCTGTTCACCGTCGCGCGGGGCATCGTCGGGCAACGCGAGCAGGCGGGCTGAGGCGGGGCCGCAGTTCTGCTGCGGCCCCGCCGGTGCGAGTCGGGGAATCAGGAACCGGTCGGGCTCAGGGGAGCACCGTCCGGAACGGGGATGACCCCGGTCGGGCCGACGTAGAGCAGCCGGTTCGGCGAGCTCTCCGGGTTGGGGATCTTGTTCATGGTGGCGTTGCCCAGGATCACGTTGCCTACCTGCTGGGGGGTCAGGCCGGGGTTGTTGCCGAGGATCAGGGCGGCGGCGCCGGCGACGTGCGGGGCGGCCATCGAGGTGCCGCTGGCAATGTATGAGCTGCTGTCGCTGGTGTACCAGGCGGAACGGATTTCCTGGCCAGGGGCGAAGATGTCGGTGCAGCGGCCCCAGTTGGAGAACAGTGCCCGGGTGTCGCCGATGGTGCTGGCGTTCACCGTGAGCGCTTCGAGGACCTTGGCCGGGGTGTATTCGCAGGCGTCGGAGTTGTTGTTACCCGACGAGATCGCGTACAGCACACCTTTCTGGATGGAACCCCGGACCGCGTTCTCCAGGGTCAGGTTGCTGCCTTTGGCGCCGAGACTCATGTTCGCCACCGCCGTAGCCCTGGTCGTGTGCTGAACGGTCACCCATTCGACTCCGGCGATGACTGCCGCCGCACTACCCGTGTTGCCGCAGCCGAGGACCTTGACCGCAACCAGCGAAACGCTCTTGGCAACCCCGAACGCCCTGCCGCCGAGGGTGCCCGCGACATGCGTACCGTGGCCGTTGCAGTCGGTGTTGATCCCGTCCCCGGTGGTGTTGACGCCCCAGACCGCCCGGCCACCGAAATCGGCATGTGTCGTCCGGATCCCGGTGTCGAGCACGTACGCCCGCACCCTGTTCGTCGCGTCCGGGTACGTGTATTTGTTGTCGAGCGGCAGATGTCGCTGATCGATTCGGTCGAGCCCCCATGACGGCGGGTTCGTCTGGGTACCCGTGAGCCGGACCTCGATGTCCTGTTCGACGTACGCCACTCCCGGCTGGGCAGCGAGCCGACGCGCGTCCGCCTCGCTCATCGTGCCGGCGAACCCCTGCACGGTATGCGAGTAGGTGTGCGTGACCTTGACGTTGTATTTGGTGGTCAACTCGCGGGTCAACGCCTGGGTTTTCATGGCGGTGTCGTCCTTGAGCACCACGAGGTAGCTGTCCGGAATGGCGCTCGGGTTGCTGGCGCCGAGAATGTTGCCCTCGGCCGCGGCCGCCGGTGACGGGGCTACCGAGACCAGTAGGGCAGTTGCCATGGCAATCGCCGCTGAGCTGGCGAAACGCCGTCGCCAGGCTTTTCCGGCATCGTTCATGGTGATTCCTCCCATGCTGACGCTGAATGTGGGACCCCGTCGAACATGCAGAGCGCCATCTGCCGCGCAAGAATAACGAAATCGATCGGTAACCGTCAATTATCCGAATCGATATTGGTCTGCGCGGCATCAAGTGTCTGGAGGAACTGCTCAATATCTCGCAAACGTGTTTTAGTCGCGATAATGCATAGTAGGACGCATTTTCAAAAGCGGGTCGAGGAATTGCGGTTGTGCGAGTTGCGAAATGCACATCCCGCGGCGCTACACCGACGGCTCGTACCGGTCCTCGGCGGCCTCCGCCAGGTGGCACCGGACGATCGCCCGGCAGGAGGTGGCCAGCAACAACCCGATGCCAGCCGCCATGATCGGCAGCCCGACACCGAAGGACCGCTCGGCCACCGCATTCAGGCTGCTCTGCTCGCCCAACATGGCGAAGCTCGCCGCCACCACCGCAAGCGCGTTGACCAGGGTGCCCACGGCGGCCACCATGCCGGTCATCGCCGCCACCACGCTCCGCCGCGCCCACAGTGCCGCCCCGGCAGCCAGCAGCAGCCACGCGAAGGTGATCAGGGTCCAGCCGCCCCCGCTGCTCAGCGACGCGTACTCCCAGCCGGAGAACGACCACACGGCCCGGTTCCTCTTGAACCAGGGCATCAGGTATCCGACGAGGGTGACCAGAGTGGCCACGAGCATGCCCGTGTCGACGGCGACCAACCGGAGCGATGAGGTCTGCGGTGTCGTGGACATGGTCCTCCTCGTCATCGAGTTACGGAGCAGCATCGTACGCGCGCTCCATGATCGCGACTTGGCCGCTTGTGACCTCGACACAGACCAGGTGCAGTGTGTTGAACACGCTGCGTGGTGATGGATGTGGATGCCGGTGACTACACTGCGCGGCCGTGGAACCTGCTTCGCTCACCTCCGCCCTGGCCAAAGCGATCGTGTCGCAGTTGGTCAGACAGTTGGCGGGCCCGGCACTGACGAGCGTGAAGGCGCGCGTGCTGGGCGACCCGGAGCGCAAGGCGCTGGAGCAGGCGTTGGACCGCGCCTTCGGCCAGACCCGGCAGACGTACGGGCACAAGCTCGCAGACTTCGATGTCAATCTCGACTTCTGGCAGCATGAGGGTGCCACGGAATTGGCGAAGGTCCTCCTGCCCGGTGCGCAACCTTCGCCTGCGGCACTGGCCCGGCGGGCCGTCGAGTCGCTGGGAAGCTTCCAGTCCGACGACGAACAACTCGACCGGATCAACCTGCTCCGCCCGGTGTTCAAGGCGGTCCTCGACGCCCTGAGCACCGAGGTACGCCGCGAACCGGCCCTGCAAGTCCTGCTGCACCGTTCCGACGAGTCCCACACCGCCCAGGCGACCGGCAGGCTGGCCGAGCAGTCGGGTGCCGCCGGGGCCGGGGAGGACGACCTGCTGCACTACCTGACCTGGCTGATCGACCAGCACCGGTACCTGCCGACAGTGGGGGTGGTCCGCAACACCACCGTCCGGCTGCCGCTGACCGAGGTGTTCGTCGGGTTACAGGCCCAGGTCGACCGGCGCCCCGGCGACCGGGCGCGGGAATGGTTCACGCGGGAACGCGACAAGCTGACCGCGCTGATGGAGACCGGTCAGCTCGACCAGACCGGCTTCGAGGCCGCCCTGGATCGGTTGCAGCTGACCTACGGCCGGAAGTTCCCCGCCGATGGTGAGCGGGACGAGACAGCGGTGCTGCCGGTGCTGGACACGGTCGGCAGGAACGCCCAGTTGCTGGTGCTCGGCGACCCAGGTTCGGGCAAGACGACCCTGCTGCGCTACCTGGCCCTGACCCACGCCAAGGCCCGGATCGCCGATCTCACGAATCCGGCCACCCGGCTGCCGATCTACCTGCGGATCGGCGAGTACGCCCAGCATGGGCATCCCCGGGTGGGCATCGGCGAGTTCCTCGTCGAGCACCTGCGCCGCAACGAATGCCGTCCGCCGGGCCTGGCCGATCTGCTCCAGAGGCACCTCGACACCGGTCGGTGCCTGGTGCTGTTGGACGGTCTCGACGAGATCGCCTCTGCGGAGCTGCGGCGGGGGGTGGTCGCGGCGGTGGTCAACTTCGTCACCGCGCATGCCCGGCAGGGCAACCGTTTCGTGGTGACCAGCCGGATCTCCGGCTACCAAGCCGCGCCGCTACCCGACTCGTTCCATGCGGTGCGGCTGACGGAAATGGACGACGCGACGATCGAGGCTTTCCTGGAGGTCTACTGCCGGGAGGTGGAACAGGCCGAGACCCCGGAGCGGAGCGCCTCCGCGACCCGGGAGGCCGCCGCCCGGGAGGCCGCGGCGATCGGCGCGGCCCTGAAGACCACCCCAGGGGTACGCCGACTGGCCGCCAACCCGCTGCTGCTCACCGCCCTGGTCCTGGTGCACCGCTCCAGTGGGCGCCTGCCACACCGGCGGGTCGAGGCCTACATCGAGGTGTGTCACGCCCTGGGGCGCACCTGGCGCAGCGCGCAAGGTGTTGCGGAGGCCGACCTGCCGGACGAGCGGATCCTCAACCGGTGGCTGGCGCGGCTCGGGGCCTGGCTGCACGAGCACCGCCCCGAGGGAGCGGCCAGCAAGCTGGAACTGCTCGACGTGCTCGGTCCGCTCTGGGCGGCACACCACGGCAGCCCTTGGGATCCGCAGGTGTTGCGCGAGGCCGACCCGTTGGACACCGATCCGGGTCGGGGGGTGCTCGACTTCGTCAGGAAGGTCGACGCGCACACCGGGCTGCTTGTCGAGCGAGCCCCCGGCCGGTACGGCTTCGCCCACCTGACCTTCGAGGAGTACTACACCGGCCGCGCACTGGCCCTGCTCGGTTCGATCGAGAACCGGGCGAGCGAGATCCGCCGCCGGCTGCACGATCCCCGCTACGACGAGCCGATCCTGCTCGCCCTCGGCCTGATCGGCACCGACTACGCCGAGCAGATCGACGAGGTGGTCGCGCAGGCGATCTGGCCTGCGGCAGAACCCAGCGAGTACGAGGATCTGCTCGGACGTGACTTCCTATTCATGCTCCGGGTCCTGGCCGACGACGTGCCGCTGGCAAGGACCGCGACCATCGACGAGATCCTGCACCAGGCGATAGAGGAGTACGTCCACCCTGATTTCAGTCGATGCCGCTTCACCGCTTACCGGGAAGCACTGGTCCAGCGACTGAGTGGCCTCGGGGGCACCAGAGCTGGAGAGCGTTTCCGGGTCGCCCTCGACGCCTGGGTGAAGATCCTCGACTCTCTCGCGGGGTTACCGGATGCCACCGAGCCCGAACGCTGGTGCGAGCTGGCCGGGATCGCCGCCGCGCACGGTCGACTCCTCCCGACCACCCGCGACATGCTTGTGCGGCTCACGACGGATCTCTCTGATGTGAACCGGGCGATTCGGGCGATGGGAGTGTTGGCACACCAGGGTGCGCTGCCCAGCGAGTTGGTCGTGACGGCCTTGACGTTGCTGAGGAGCGAATGGGGTCCATTCGTTCAGGATCGCGTGCTGGTGGCCTTGCACCTTGGGCATGCTCTTACCCCTGGGGTGATCGAGGCGGTGACGAAGTTGGCGGCGAGCGCCCTCCACCCGTGGGCTCGGTCGCGGGCGGTGGAGGTGTTGGCGCTTCGTGGTCTGCTGACCGATGAGGTGATCGCGGCTGTCGTGGAATCGGCGACGGAACGGCCGGAGGAGGGGGCTCGGGCGCTGGTGGCGCTAGCGCGGGCCGGTGTGTTGACCGACGAGATGACCGCTGTGCTGGCAGGGTTGGCGACTGGCGCCGGTCGCCTGCATTTCTGGGTGATGGCGGTCCACGCGTTGGCAGCCGGTGATGAACCGACTCCGGAGGTGGCCGCTGCGTTGGCGGGGTTGGCGACGGGGGCTGCTGACCCCACGGTTCGAGTGGTTGCGGTGGAAGGCCTGGCGCGGCACGGACTGTTGACCGATGAGGCGGTGGCGGCAGCGGTGAAGGTAGCTACGAGCACCGGAGACCCCGAAACGCGGGTGCGAGCGATAAAGGTGTTGGCGGACGATGGCCGCTTGACCGGTGAAGCGGTGGTGGCCGCAGTGGGGTTGGTGACCGGGGCGGGCGACCCGGCCGCCAGGGCGTGGGCAATGAGGGCGCTAACCGGCGACGAGACGCGGACCAATGAGGCGCTCGCTGCGCTGGTGCAGGTGGCGACGGCCGAGGGCGAGGACCTCTCCGAGCGAATGCAGGCGGTGGAGGTGCTGGGCGAGGTTAGGGCGGTGGGCAGCGAGGTGGTCGCCGTCGCAGTGGGAGTCGCGACCGGCGAGCATCCACCGGAACTGCGGTCGCGGGCCATGGGAGTGCTTGCTGCCAGTGGGATGCTGACCGGGCCGGTCGCGGCTACCGCCCAGGAAATCGTTGCCGAACCGCACGAATGGTGGGTTCGACGCGACCTCGTGCGGCACCTGCGGTATGCCCCACCGACCGTGGGACTCATCGAGACACTGATGGCACTGTTCCGGGACCACAGCGACGAGGTCTGGACCGAGGTCGGAAAGACCCTCGTCGAGATCTCCCGTCGACACCCGGAGGTCGCCGCAGATATCCGGTCGAGACTGGCCGCTGCCTGCACCGACCCGTTGATGCCCCGGGACTTCGTGTACCAGGCGCTCCACCGTCAGGTTGAGGTCACCGGTTAGCGGCGCCGGGCTGTCGGCCGGCGGCTGGGTGCGACGCCCAGCGCGCCGCAGGGATGGCATCAGGGCTGATGCGCTGGCCCGTGGCCTGTGCTGGGAGAAGCATCGTAGGGCGGCAGTGTCTCAGGGCAGTCGCCGCACGACGGGGCGCAGCACTGTGATCAGCGGGTCGAGGTCGGCCGTGATGAGGTGCTGCTGGCAGGCGGTGATGTTCGCTTCCGCATTCAACTCGGACCAGTCGAGCAGGTAGCCGGCTGCCGCCGCTAGTTGCCGCAGGAACGAACGGATAGTTCGTCCGTTGCCTTCGCGGAAGGGGTGACACACGTTCAGCTCACCGTAGTAGTGCGCGAGGGCTTCGACGAACGCGTCCGGACGCAGACCGAGCAGGAAGCTGTCCTCGGGGAGCCGACTGAGGATGGCGCTTACTTGGTCGTCGATGAAGCGCCAGTGACAGAACCTTGCACCGGGCTTGCTGATGTCGACTGTCCTGGTTTCTCCGGCCCACGGGTACACGGCCGCGAAGAGGTGTCGGTGAAAGTCTTGGAGGTGTTCCAAGCCGTAGTTGCCCGGAAGGATCATCCGGGAGGCTTGCACCTCACGGATCGAGGCCAGCCTGGATTCGACCTCGTTCAGTTGCTTGATGTCGGAGATGCCCAGCTTGTTCTTCAAGCAGTCTGAGCCTGGCCAGCAGTACGGGTCAGTCTCGGTCACCGCAGATCCGGGCGATTTCTTGAGCGATCAGCTCGTCGGCGTCGATGACGCCGGAGGCGACATCGCGAAGCTTGTCCTGCCAGTCCTCGTCGAACTCGACACCTTCAAGTGCGGCGTTCGCGGATGCGAGGGTGACGGCGGTCTCGACGCTTGCCACCTGCCGGGCGAAGTATGTCCGCATCAGGTCGGTGCTGAGTTGTTCGGTCGAACTAGCGGACTCGGGAAGGGCACCGCGGGCGACGCGCCAAGGAAGCTCGTTGTGGGTCATGGTCGACAATTCAGTGGCTGAAAATTTGCCGTAGCTCTCGGTCACCCAACGGACTGTGGCCGCCTGGGCCGGTGTCAATAGAGACGGCTCGCCGTGCGGCCACTCGGACACGATGAGCTGCCGTCGGTGGTGGCGGTAGAGGAGCGGCACCACCGGGCCCTCGCGCCATGCCTCGATCGGCTCCTGAAACAGGGGGTGGCCCTCGCGCGCCAGGTGCCAGCCCTGGCAGTAGTAGACGAGCTTCTCCAACTTCATGGCGGTCATGGGGCCGAGTTCGCTCAACACCGCCGCCGCAACGTCGTGTGCGTTGGCCATCGGCGGCACCTCCTTCCCAGCTCCTCGATTTCCCGCCCTGAGCCTGCTTGCCACAAGCCTAGCGACCAGGGGAGACAATTCCGCCCTACCCTGGCCGACCATCTCCTCCGACCTGCTGCGCCACGGCGGCAATCAGCCTTATTCGCCTGGGCTGGCCGTTTAAGGCTCGGTGCGGACCGGGACCCAGTCGGTGAAACGCTGGTGCAGGTTGGTCGGGTAGGCGTCCGGGTGCAGGTCGGCGAGGTGTACGGCGGCCTGTTCGCGCAGGGTCACAAGGTGGACCAGTAGCCCTGGCATGTTATTGCGGTACTCGGCGAGCAGGCGCAGCTTCGCCGGGGAGCAGGGCCAGGCGGCCCCGCAGCCCCGGCAGCGCCACGTCGGGCGGGACGGGACGTGATCACGCAGGTGCACCCTCACTGCGCGGCCTTCGCGGTGGGGCGCCGGGCCGCAGCGCAGGTCCCGGTCGACGGTGGTACGGGTCGCAGCCCGTCGGGGCGTACGTAGAGTTCGCGCCGGTCGACCGCGGTGCCGCGCGCGTCGAGTTGGTACACCTCGATCCACGTCCATCCGCAGTAGGGATGCCGGTCGGTGCGTTCGCGGATCAGCCGTACCGTGATCGGCTGGCTGAACTGCGGCGACGCCGCACTGGTCAGCAGGTAGATCCCGGGGGCCACCCGAGGCGTGCCGTCCTCGCGGACCACCGCTGCGGTCGAGCGTGCCGGCGCTGTGATCGGGTGTGTCGGCGCTGCGGTCGGGCGGGAGGTCCAGCGGGACACGGGCACGGCATTTGCGGGCTTCGGCACGGCCACAGGCATTCTCCTTCCAGCGAGGTTATGGATGGGGGTCGCTGCGGTGGGGACATCCGGCAGCGACCCCCGCCACGTACGCGCCTGCCGGGTCGGGGGGATCGACCTCCACCAGGCACGCCGTGCTACTTCCACCCTGGACGTACGCCCCATACGGTGTGAATAGTCAGCACTCGATCGCGGAACGTAGCGGCCAGGTCCGGGTCTGGGTGGAGTCGTGCAGAGCGTCGGGGAAGGGTGTGGAAGTCGTGGGAATCTCGCCCTCGGAGTACCTGCTTCGTGAGTTGCGGCGTCGGCGGGGGGCCGCCGGGCTGACCCAGGCGCAACTCGGTGAGCGGGTCTTCTGCTCGGATTCGCAGGTCAGCGCCATCGAGACCGGCACGAAGCCGCCGACCCTGCCCTACCTGACCGCGGTGGACGGTGCCTTGGAGACCGGCGGCTACTTCGCGACCCTCTGGGACGAGCTGGTCAAGGGCGATTCCTCGCCGGTGTGGCTGCGTGAGTTGATCCAGATCGAGCGGGAAGCCACGGCGCTGCGCTGGTACGAGCATTCGTTCGTGCCAGGGCTGCTTCAGACCGAGGCATACGCCCGCGCGACCTTCCGCGCGGCGCGTACGCCGATTGCGGATCTGGATCAGCGGGTCACCGCGCGCATGCAGCGGCAGGCGGTGCTCGCCCGCGAGCCGAGCCCGCAGTTGTTCGTGGTGTTGGACGAGATGGTGCTGCGGCGGTCCTGCGGTGGCCCGGAGGTGATGTCCGAGCAGGTGAAGCACCTTCTCAGCTGTGCCCAGCAACCTCATATTCAGTTGCACGTGGTCCCGCTGTCGGCTGGTATCTATTCCGGGCTGGCCGGGGCGTTCATCCTGGCCGATCTACCGGACGGGTCACGCGCCGCCTATATGGACAATCAGCTGGCAGCGCAGATCGTGGGGCAGCCGGATTCGGTTGCTAGCCTGGGCCTGGCGTGGGACGCGGTCCGAGGCGAAGCCCTCCCGTTGGGGCAGACACTCGACGTGCTCAAGGAGGCGGCGAAGACATGGGCGACCTGACCGGCGCGCGGTGGCGTACTTCCTCCCGCTCCTCCACCAACGGCGGCGCCTGCGTCGAGGTCGCGGACAACCTGGCCGGCGTGGTCGGCGTACGCGATTCAAAGGATCCGACCGGCCCGGCGCTGACCTTCACCCCGACCGCCTGGCGGTCCTTCCTCACCCAGTTCCCCAGGCGTCCCTGACCCGCGCGACCCGGACCCGTACGACCCTGATCTGCGGTCCCCATCGGCGGCGCTGACACCGGCGGGTGAAACGGGTGTCGCCCCGGCCTCGACGGCCGGGGCGACGGTGTTGCTACCCAGATCAGTTGCGCGGGGCGTTGATCCGCTCGGGGATCAGCTCGTACCGCTCGGGGTCGATGGTGTTCAGCGTTCCGTCGGTGATCGAGTTGAAGATGCCGAAGAGCCCGTCCTCGATCTGCTTGGTCAGCATTCCGTGCTGCTTCTGGCCCCAGGACTGGGTCTGCCCACGGGTCTCGAACAGGATGGTGGCGCTGCCACGCAGGGCGTACGAACCCAGCGCGGTGCCCGGCAGGTTGGTGTTCTGCGGGTAGAGGGTCACCTTGCTCTGCGGCGAGTTGCCGGACTGCAGGGCGTCGTAGACCGCAACGTTCACCCGGCGCGAGGCGTCGTAGTCGAACTTCGGCCAGTTGCCGTGCTGGGCGGGGTTCGAGATGAAGCGCCCGGAGATGGAGAGGGTGGTGTAGTCGTCCATTCCCACGCCGGTGTAGCAGGCGGCCTGGTTGTGCAGGTCGACGAAGACGTCGACGGTGCCGAACTCCTGCTCCAGCGCGCGGTAGACCTCACGGGACGCCTGCGCTTCCGGGGTGATGTACCAGCCGGTGGAGGCGCTGTTGCCTGGGAAGTCACCCGGCTGCGGGACGTAGTCCAGGTTGGGGTGGAAGTCGCGGTTCACGTCGAATCCGCCGAGCCGGCTGTTGTAGTTCCAGGCCGGTCGCGCGTCGGCGAGCTGCGGGAAGTCGGCGACGACATCGCTCCAGGGCCGCGCGTTCTGCCGGGTGACCAGCTCGCCGCCGTCGGCGTTGAGCTTCGGCACGGCGACGATGGTGACCGCCTTGCGGATCTCCTCGGACCGCTTCGAGTTGTTGCCGAGGACCCGCAGGGCGTTGAGCAGGGCGGGGGTGCCGTGCATCTCGTTGCCGTGGATCTGGCTCTGGACCATCACCACGGTGTCGCCCTCGCCGACCCGGGCGGACCAGATCTCGCGGCCCTGGTTCGTGTAGCCGGCGACGTCGACCTTGACGTTGCCCTTGCTGGTGTGCTCGATCTGCTGGAGACTGCGGCGCAGTTCCTCGTGGCTGATGAAGCCCTGGACCGACTTGTTGCCGGTCTCGTTTCCGCAGTGCGATTCGAGCGGTTGGGCGGCTGCCGGGGCGGTAATTGACACCGCCATTCCGGGAAGGCCGATGAGTAGCGCGGCGGCGACTGCGACGTGACGCTTTACCCGACTTGGTGACGCTGACGGAATAGCTTGACGCATGGATAGCCCTCCACAGTGATCGGGTGGATCTAGTTCGTCACCTAAGCACACGTACGGGCAGCTAGCAATGGGTCAACGTGGATTGGCAGCCGGTCCCGGAGAGTCAATCTCAAGCTTTCCTCAATTGTCGCGATAAACTGCTGACAGCCGTCGCCGGCCTGTCTACGGTGCCACCTTCGATATTCGTCCGGACCTCGATTTCAATAGGGCGTTACACAGTCAGGTTCTACGATTGTAGAAGGTACCCCGCGCGGATCGGCGCAATTTTTCGACATCCGTATCGGTGGACCGGTCGGCACCCATTCCTTGGCTTGTCTCCGGCAGGCCGGGTTGGAGGGGCGGCAACCTCGGCGCTGCCGGTCACACCGGCGGGCCTGGCGTCGTCGGGCGGTCGCTGGTCGGGCGGGGTTGCGGAGCGGGGAGTGACGCGGTACGCCATGCTTGCGCAGATCACCGATGGTTCCGGGTGCCCCGCCCGGCGGTGGTCTGAGAGTCGAGGATGGAATGGAATTCTTGACCAGTCCCGAGCTATGGATCGCGTTCGCGACCCTGCTCCTGCTGGAGATCGTGCTGGGCATCGACAACGTCGTGTTCATCTCGATCCTGTCCGGCCGGCTACCCGAGCATCAACAGGCCCGAGCCCGTACGATCGGCATCTCGCTGGCCCTGGTCACGCGGCTGCTGCTGCTCGCCTCGCTGTCCTGGATCATCGGGTTGACCGCGCCCCTGTTCACCGTGCTCGGGCAGGAGATCTCCGGGCGGGATCTGATCCTGTTGCTCGGCGGCTTGTTCCTGGTCGGTAAGGCGACGTACGAGATCCATGAGCACCTGGAGGGCTCCGACCATGGCCGGTCGAACAAGAAGGTCGTGTCCTTCAGCGCGGTCATCGCGCAGATCCTGGTGCTGGACATCGTCTTCTCGCTGGACTCGGTGATCACGGCAGTCGGCATGGTCGACGAACTGGCCATCATGATCGCCGCCGTGGTGATCGCGATGATCATCATGCTGGTCTCAGCCGCGGCGGTCAGCAACTTCGTTAACCAGCACCCGACGGTGAAGATGCTGGCCCTGTCGTTCCTGCTGATCATCGGTGCGAGCCTGATCGCGGAGAGCTTCGACCAGCACATCCCGAAGGGCTACGTGTACGGGCCGATCGCCTTCTCCATCTTCGTGGAGTTCCTCAACCTGCGGGTACGGGCGCGGCAGCGCCGCGAGCGGGAGACGAAGCCGGTGCAGTTGCACCCGACGTACGTCAAGAACAGCCCGGCGCGGCCCGACCCCGAGCCCGAGCCGGAGGTGACCCCCGCCGGCTGAGTCTGCCCCGCGACCGTGCGCCGCCCGTACCCCGGTGGGTACGGGCGGCGTCTGTCGTGTATGGACAGTCGGCATCCTGGATGCCTGGTGAGGGTTGAGCTACCCGGGCGTAACTTTTCATTGACGTTTCTAGATTGTGACGGGATCATCATTGCACGGTCGATCGGACACACCCCCCACCCTTGCCCCGGCAACCCCGGGGCTCTCCCCTTGGGAGGTGCAGCGATGCTGCTCCGAAAGGCTGTCCCCGTCCTCGCGTTGACCCTCGCCGCCGTCCTGTCGGCACCTCCTGCCTCGGCCGCCGTGACCTCGGCCGCTGCGGTGGCTGCCGAAGCGCCGGCCAGCAACGTCGCCGTGACCTCCGGCCCATCGGTGGCCGCCAAAACGCCGGCCGGCACTGCCGCAGCCGAGGTGTCGGTCGCCAGCGCGGCCGGTGACGGGCTCGGTGCGCTCGCCGGTGCCAACCCGGTGATCGTGGTCGGTGGGCTCAGCGGCATCGCCGCGGTGTATCAGCCGCTGGCTGCCCGGCTGCGCGCCGACGGCTACCGGGTCTGGGTCTACGAGTTGCCCAATCTCGGGCTCGGCGACATCGCCGCTTCCGCCGGCAGCCTGCGCACCTTCGTCGGAAAGGTCCGCGCCAGCACCGGCGCAGCCAAGATCGACCTGGTCGCCCATTCCGAGGGTGGCCTGGTCAGCCGGTACTACATCAAGAACCTGGGCGGCGGCGACACCATCGGTCGCTACGTCAGCCTCGGCACACCCCAGTACGGCACCTACGTCGCCAACATGCTGGCGTTCCTCGGCCTGGGCAGTTGCGCCGGAATCGTCGCCTGCCAGCAGATGACCATCGGTTCGTCGTTCCTTGCCGCGCTCAACGCGGGTGACGACACTCCGGGCTCGGTCCGCTGGACCACCGTACGCACCTGGCAGGACGAACTCGTCCGCCCGGTCGACAACGCCACGCTGGCCGACGGCGCGACGAACGTCCTCATCCAGGCCAAGTGCCCCCTACGCGTGGTAGGTCACCTCGCCCTGGTCGTGGACGGCACCACGTACTCGATCATCCGCCAAGCCCTCCGCGACCACCCCATCAACCCCTCCTGCCTAGCCCTCTAGCCCTTCACCCACCCCACCCCCGCCCCGCACCCTCGTCGCACCGCCCCCACCCTCATAGCCGCCCCCGCCCACTCGCCCCGCCCACTCGCCCCGCCCACTCGCCTGTCGATCTTGCACTTATTGACGGGACATAAAGGTGCATAGGGCTTATTTAGGCGACCAAAAGTGCAAGATCGCGGGGCTGGGGCGAGGCGGGGCTGGGGCGAGGCGGGCCGGGGACGGGGCGGGTCGGGGGCGGGGTGGTGCAGGGTGGGGCTGGGGTGGGGAAGGGGGTTAGGCGGCGGTGGAGAGGGTTTTGTACTCGGTGTCGGTCAGGGTTACCTGGGCGGCGGCGACGTTTTCCTCGAGGTGGGCTACCGAGGAGGTGCCGGGGATGGGGAGCATGACGGGAGAGCGGCGCAGCAGCCAGGCGAGGGCGAGCTGGGCGGGGGTGGCGCCGTGCTCGGTGGAGATCGCGTCCAGCGGGCCGCCGGGGCGGGCCAGTTCGCCGGTGGCGATCGGGTACCACGGGATGAAGGCGATGTCGTTGTTCTCGCAGTAGGTGACGACGTCCTCGGCCTTGCGGTTGACCAGGTTGTAGAGGTTCTGCACGGAGGCGATCGGCGCGATCTGGCGGGCCGCCTCGATCTGCTCGACGGTCACCTCGGACAGGCCGATGTGCCGGATCTTGCCCTCGTTCTTGAGCAGCACCAGCTCGCCGAGTTGGTCGGCCAGCGGCACCTTCGCGTCGATGCGGTGCAGCTGGTAGAGCCCGATGCTCTCCAGGCCCAGGTGGCGCAGGCTCAGCTCGCACTGCTGCCGCAGATACTCCGGCCGACCGAGGGGACGCCAGTCACCCGGGCCGCTGCGCGACAGGCCGGCCTTCGTCGCGATGACCAGATCATCGGCGTACGGGTGCAACGCCTCCTTGATCAGCAGTTCGGAGACGAACGGCCCGTACGAGTCGGCGGTGTCGATGAACGTCACGCCCAGCTCGTACGCCCGGCGCAGGACCCGTACCGCCTCGGCCGGGTCCTTCGGGTCGCCCCAGACGCCCGGGCCGGTGATCTGCATTGCCCCGTATCCGAGCCGGTCGACGGTCAGGTCACCGCCGATCCGGTAGGTGCCGGCGGCCTTGGCGGGTCGAGTGTCAGCATTGCTCGCCATGTCATTCCCATCGCGTCGATCGTCCTCGTCGGCCAATCTAGTCGTCATTGCTGCTCCCTGCTCCGATCGCGACACCATCGTGGTGCGCCCCGGATCTGCTGAGCGCCCGGTGTGGCCTGCCGGTTCATGGAAGGCTGGACGGTACCGCCGCGCGTGCCGCCGTCGGGCGCGGACGGGCCGCGAAAGGGAGCGTCATGACCGCAGAGCCGAACCTCGACTTCGCGCTTGACACGTACGAGTGCGTCGTGCTTTATCCCGGCACGGCCGGACGGGCGCTGCCCGCCGAGACCATCCAGCGGTTGCAGGCCGAGCACGCCGAACACATGCAGGCGCTCCAGCGGCGGGGGATCATCCTGGTGGCCGGAGCGGTCGACGGCAACGAGGCCCGGGAACCGGACCCGCCGCTGGGCTTCGGTCTGGCCCGCACCGGTTCGGTCGACGACGTGCGCAGCGTGATGGACGCCGACCCGGCGGTGCAGGCCGGGCTCTACCGGGTGGACGTGATGACCTTCCTCTGCCCGGCCGGTTCGCTCGAGTTTCCGCTGGCCAAGACGGAAAGCTGAACCGCAGCGGGGGCTGACCTTCGGCAATCGTGCGGTCACGAGCGGTTGGCGGAGCGGAGCGGCTCGGCGCACCCTGGCATGGGAGGCGTACCATTCCCGGCGCGCGGTCGCTGATGCCCGCCATCGACGTTCCGGCGTGGCTACGCCCGCCGGCAGCGCGCGTACGTCGCGCGCCGTTGGACAATTGTTCCGCTTTGCGCAAGGGGTCGGCCCGTGGTCCGACCCGGAGGAGAGACTAGCCTGATGGGCGTGACACGCCGCGCGAAGATCGTTTGCACTCTTGGTCCTGCCACCTCGTCGCCCGAGCGCATCCGTGGGCTCGTCGAGGCCGGTATGAACGTGGCGAGGCTGAACTTCAGCCACGGCAGCCACGCCGATCACGAGGCGGTCTACCACCTGGTCCGCGAGGCATCGGAGGCCACCGGCAAGCCGGTGGCGATCCTGGCCGACCTGCAAGGGCCGAAGATCCGGCTGGGCCGCTTCGCCGACGGCCCGCACGAGTGGCGCACCGGCGACTCCGTGGTGATCACCGGAGACGACGTCGTGGGTAGCAAGGAGCGGGTCTCCTGCACCTACCGCAAGCTCCCGCAGGAGGTCAAGCCCGGTGACCGGCTGCTGATCGACGACGGCCGGGTGGCCGTCGAGGTCACCGACGTCACCGGCAACGACATCCGGGTGCTGGTCACCGAGGGCGGGCCGGTCAGCAACAACAAGGGCGTCTCGCTGCCCAACGTGGCGGTCAGCGTGCCGGCCCTATCGGACAAGGACGCCGACGATCTGCGCTTCGCGCTCGGCCTCGGCGTCGACCTGGTCGCGCTCTCCTTCGTCCGCTCCGCCGAAGACATCAAGCTCTGCCACGCGATCATGAACGAGGTCGGCGTACACCGGCCGGTGCTGGCCAAGGTCGAGAAGCCGGAGGCGGTCGACCACCTGGAGGCCATCGTGCTGGCCTTCGACGGGGTGATGGTCGCCCGCGGTGACCTCGGCGTGGAGTTGCCGCTGGACGAGGTGCCGCTGGTGCAGAAGCGCGCCGTGCAGCTGTGCCGGGAGAACGCCAAGCCGGTCATCGTGGCCACCCAGATGCTCGACTCGATGATCGAGAATTCGCGGCCCACCCGCGCCGAGGCCTCCGACGTCGCCAACGCGGTGCTCGACGGTGCCGACGCGGTGATGCTCTCCGGCGAGACCAGCGTGGGCAAGTACCCGGTGCTCACCGTCAGCACCATGGCCAAGATCGTCAGCACCACCGAGTCGGGCTCGATCGCCGTCCCCCGCCTCCAGCACGACCCGCGTACGCACGGTGGCGCCCTCACCGTCGCCGCGTCCTCGATCGCCCGGGCCATCGGCGCCAAGGCGCTTGTCGCCTTCTCGCAGACCGGCGACACCGTGCGCCGGCTCAGCCGACTGCACTGCGACCTGCCGCTGCTGGCCTTCACTCCGGTTCCGGAGGTACGCAGCCAGCTCGCCCTCTGCTGGGGTGTGGAGACCTTCCTGATGCCGTTCGTGCAGCACACCGACGACATGTTCCGGCAGGTCGACCAGGCGCTGCTCGGCCTCAACCGGGCCACCCCGGGCGACTACGTGGTGATCGTGGCGGGCAGCCCGCCCGGCACCCCCGGCTCCACCAACACCCTGCGGGTGCACCAGCTCGGTTCGCTTGTCGACGCCGCCTCGGCGCGGGCCCTGCAGTGACCGACGACCAGGTGCTCGTCGGTCAGGCCGCCGTCGACCAGCTGCTGGAGGTCCTCGACCTGGTGCCGACCGGCACCAGGTCGTTCCGGGGGATGAGCCCCCCGGTCGGACCCCAGCGGGTGTACGGCGGACAGGTCGCCGGCCAGGCCCTGGTCGCTGCCGGCCGCACCGTCGACCCGGAGCGGGTGGTCCACTCGCTGCACGGCTACTTCGTACGCCCCGGTGACCCGGTCGAGCCGATCGAGTACGAGGTGGAGAGCATCCGGGACGGACGGTCCTTCTCGGTACGCCGCTCGGTGGCGCTGCAACACGGCGAGCCGATCTTCTTCATGTCGGCGTCGTTCCAGCGCCCCGAGGAGGGGCTGGACCACCACGCCCCTGTCCCGCCGGACGTGCCCGCGCCCGACCAGGTGCCCACCATGTCCGACCGGCTGGCCCGCTACCCGGAACGCCTCGGCGTCTGGGGGCAGATCCCCCGGCCCATCGACGTACGCTACGTCGGCGAGCCCGGCTGGGTACGCCCCGGCGACCGCCCCGCGGACCCGCACCAGCGGGTGTGGATGCGCATCGACGGCAAGCTTCCCGACGATCCGCTGCTGCACGCCTGCGCCCTCACCTACGCCTCCGACCTCACCCTGCTCGACTCGGTGCTCTCGGTGCACGGCGAGGTGTGGGGCCCCGGCGGGGTGGTCGGTGCCAGCCTCGACCACGCGGTGTGGTTCCACCGGCCGTTCCGCGCCGACGAGTGGTTCCTCTACGACTGCTGGAGCCCGTCGGCCTCCGGCGCCCGGGGCCTGGCCACCGGCAGGTTGTTCACCATCGACGGACGGCACATCGCCAGCGTCGTCCAAGAGGGACTGCTGCGCCGCGTCGGCGCCTGATCCGGCGGCCGTACCATCCGGGTCAGCCGATCGGTGCAGGGGTGATCGTCCGGGTGGAGCCGCGGGCCGACTAACCTGTCGGGCATGCGACTCTCCGCCCGGGTGGACTACGCCCTTCGAGCGGTCACCGAGCTGGCCTCGGTGACCGGGGCCGGGCGTGGCCGTCCGGTGACCGCCGACCAGATCGCCCGCGCCCAGGACATCCCACCGAAGTTCCTGGAGAGCATCCTGCTGCAACTGCGCCGCGGCGGCATCATGCAAGCTCAGCGGGGCCCCGAAGGCGGCTACTGGCTGGCTCGACCCGCCGAGGAGATCTCCCTGGCCGACGTGATCCGGGTGATCGACGGCCCGCTGGCCCACATTCGGGGCCAACGGCCCGAGCAACTCGGCTACCAGGGTGCCGCCCGGGCGTTGCAGGACGTCTGGATCGCGCTACGCGCCAACGAACGCCAGATCCTCGAACTGGTCACCGTCGCCGACGTGGCGCAGGGCACGCTGCCCGAGCAGGTCACCAAGCTGGTCTCCGACCCCCGAGCCTGGACCTGACCGCCACTCCTGGACCTCTCACGCCCGCTCCTGGACCTGCCCGCGGCGCGTGCATCGGTGAGGTCCGGCGTCGCGGTGGATGAGGAAGCTGGACCCGACGGCGCGCGGGCTGGTCTGCCCTGATTCCGGGTGGCGTCGGTTCCGGTTTCCGGCTTATCGACCACACGCCCGCTCCTGGACCCGGCACCCGCTCCTGGGCTGGCTGCCCGCCTTCGCCTGGCTCCAGCCGCCGGGCCCACCGGTAACCCGCGAAATGCGGGCGTCCCCCACAACGCGCGCTCCCACTCGGCCGCGCAGGCAGAGGTACCCCTCGGCCCCTTTGCTCTGCTTCAACCGACGCACCGGTTTCGGCACCGAATCAGTGCGTGGGTTGAAGCAGAGCAAAGGGCCCTAGATGGAGAGCGGCGCCCAGGTGGGCAAGGGGTGGCTCGGGGTGGGCGAGCGGTGGCTCGGGTGAGGGAGCGGCGCCCAGGTGGACAAGCGATGGCTCGGGTGAGGGAGGAGCCGCTCAGATGGGGGAGCGGTGGCTCAGGTGGGGAGGGGGTTGAGGTGGGGGAGCGGGTGAGGGTGTCGTCTCATTGACTGATCGGGGGGTTGACCGCGGGCCCTTCAATGCCGCATTGTCGACCAAGT
This sequence comes from Micromonospora fiedleri, assembly GCF_016774385.1. Classification (NCBI taxonomy): domain Bacteria; kingdom Bacillati; phylum Actinomycetota; class Actinomycetes; order Micromonosporales; family Micromonosporaceae; genus Micromonospora; species Micromonospora fiedleri. The sequence goes on along the minus strand of NZ_JAETXL010000002.1, from coordinate 334,627 downwards.
TGATAGGAGTTGCCGAAAAGTTGGGGGGGCGGCCGTGCGCAAGCTGCTGGTCATCGCGCTCGTCGGGCTTGCCGCCCAACTGGTCGACGGGGCACTCGGCATGGCGTACGGGCTGACCTCCTCCACGTTGCTGCTCCTGGTGGGGGTTGCGCCGGCTGCCGCGTCCGCCTCGGTGCACCTGGCCGAGATCGGCACCACGCTCGCCGCCGGCACCGCCCACTGGCGGTTCGGCAACGTCGACTGGCGAGTGGTGACCCGCATCGCCATCCCCGGCGCGGTCGGTGCGTTCGCGGGTGCCACCTTCCTCAGTTCGCTCTCCACCGAGGCGGCCGCCCCGTGGATGGCTGCGATCCTGTTCACGCTCGGGGCGTACCTGCTGGTGCGTTTTTCCCGGCCGTTGCGTCGCAACCCGGCGGCCGGGCGGCTGCGTGGGCGGTTCCTCGGGCCGCTTGGGCTGGTCGCCGGGTTCGTCGATGCCACCGGCGGCGGCGGATGGGGGCCGGTCGCCACGCCGGCCCTGCTGGTCAGTGGGCGGATGGAGCCGCGCAAGGTGATCGGGTCGGTGGACACTTCCGAGTTCCTCGTCGCGGTCTCGGCCAGCCTCGGCTTCCTCATCGGCCTGGGCACCGAGGGGTTCCTGCTGCCGATCGTGCTCGCCCTGCTCATCGGTGGTCTGATCGCCGCACCGATCGCCGCCTGGCTGGTGCGCATCGTGCCCGCCCAGATGCTCGGCGCGGCCGTCGGTGGCGTGATCGTGTTGACCAACGCCCGCATCCTCATGCGTACCGCCGAGCTGGAGGGCTCACTGCCGGTGCTGGTCTACGTGCTCCTTGCGGCCGGCTGGGTCACCGCCCTGGTGCTGGCGGTGCGGCTGGTGCTGCGGGCCCGCCGTCAGCGGGCAACCGCCGAAGCAGCCAGCGCCGCCGGCGCCGACGACGCTGACTCGGGCGCGGCAGGGGCCAAGGAGGTCACCGCCCTCTCCGGTGCCGATCGCTGAGCGAAGCTTCGTCCACCGTGGACGTCAGTCGGGCAGGGCCGCCGCCTGCGAAATCAGCTCCCACGCCTCGTCGACATGGGTCTCGGTGGTCTGCGGCGCGCCGACCGCCAGGCGTAGCGTGTGCTTGCCGGCCACCCGGGTGTGCGTCAGGTAGACCCGGCCGGTGCTGTTGACCGCCGCCAGCAGGCGTTCGTTCGGCCCGTCCGGGCCGCGCAACCGGAAACACACCAGGCTGTACGGGTGCGAGGCCATCAGTTCGAACCGGTCGTCGGCGCGTACCCGGTCGGCGAACCGGGCGGCCAGTGCTACCCCGCTCCGGATGTGCGCGCGCAGGCCTTCGATGCCGTACCAGCGCAGCACGAACCACAGTTTCAGGGCACGGAACCGGCGTCCCAGCGGCACCTGCCAGTCCCGGTAGTCGATCACCACGCCGGATTCGGTGGCGGCGTTGCGCAGGTACTCCGGCAGGACGGTCAGCGCCTGCACCAGTTCGGCGGCGTCGGCCACCCAGAAGGCGTCGCAGTCGAAGCCGGTGAGCAGCCACTTGTGCGGGTCGAAGCAGTAGGAGTCGGCGTACTCCAGGCCGGCGTGGCCGAACCGCAGCTCCGGGCAGATCGCCGCCGCCCCGGCGTACGCGGCGTCGACGTGCAGGAACACCTGGTGTTCGGCGCAGATCGGGCCGATCTGCGGCAGGGGGTCGATCGCCGTGGTGGAGGTGGTGCCGACGGTCGCCACCACCAGGGCCGGCACCACCCCGGCGGCCCGGTCCGCCTCGATCGCCGCCCGCAGTGCCGCCGGTGACATGGCCCGGGTGACCGGATCCACCTCGATCAGCCGTACCCCGTCCACGCCCAGCCCGGCGATCCGGGCCGCCTTCTCGATCGACGAGTGCGCCTCGGTCGACGCGTACACCCGGTAGCGGCGGTCGACGCCCACCTCGCGCCACCGCCCGCCGCCGGCCCGGTGCAGAGCGACCAGGGTGGCGACAAGCGTGGCCGACGAGGCCGAGTCCTGGATGACCCCGCCGCCGGGGCCGGTGGAGCGGAACCGGGCCGGCAGGTCCAACGCCTGGGCCAGCCAGTCGAGCATCACCGTCTCCAGCTCGGTGCAGGCCGGTCCGGTGGCCCAGAGCATGCCCTGTACGCCGAGACCCGCGCTGACCAGGTCACCCAGCACACTGGGACCGCTGGTGTTGGCCGGGAAGTACCCGAAGAAGCCCGGATGCTGCCAGTGGGTCAACCCGGGTGCGACCAGCTTGTCCAGGTCGGCGAGGACGGACTCGACGGGTTCGCCCTCAGCCGGGGGAGCGGTCGGCAGCCCGGCCGCCACCGCGCCGGGCCGGTCCTGGGAGGTCACCGGGCGCTCGGGAAGGGTGGCCCAGTAGTCGGCGATCCAGTCGACGACCGCGTACCCGGCCTGACGGAACTCCTCCGGTGTCATGTGCGCTGCCACGGGGGAAGTTGACCAAAAGGGCTGGCCCGGGGGCAAGCTGTGGCCGACCGATTGTGTGCCGAAAACGCGTGCCCTAGCATCGCAGCTGCGCGGGAACCAAATTACCGACGTCGATGCGTCGGGATCTCTGCCGCCAGCGCGGCACCCGCCGGCAACGGGCACGCCGGCGAAGCCACCACTGCCGCGCGCCCGACCTCCACCGGAGGACCTTCATGCCCCGCACCATCCGTCGGGTCATCGTGCTCGCCACCGCCACGGCAACCACCCTCGCCGCCGGCGTACTGACCACCCTGACCGCCTCGGCCGCCGCCACCGGCTGCCGGGTCGACTACCGCATCACCAACCAGTGGGGCGGCGGCTTCGGCGCCGACGTCACCGTCACCAACCTCGGTGATCCGCTCAACGGCTGGACGCTCACCTGGGCCTGGCCCGCCGCCGGCCAGCAGGTCACCCAGGCGTGGAACGCCACCGTCAGCCAGTCCGGCGCGCAGGTCAGCGCCCGCAACGTCGACTACAACGCCACGATCGGCACCAACGCCAGCACCGGCTTCGGGTTCAACGGCTCGTGGACCGGCACCAACCCGGTACCCACCAGCTTCGCCCTCAACGGCACGACCTGCACCGGTGCCACCAGCCCGACCACCCCGCCGCCGACGACCCCACCGCCCACCACTCCGCCGCCCACGACTCCGCCTCCGACCACTCCACCACCGACCACTCCGCCGCCGCCGACTCCACCGCCCGGGTCGATGCAGGCGGAGAACCTGGACCGAGGGCTGGTGAGTGTCCGGTCCGGGTCGGCCAACCTGGTCTCCTGGCGGCTGCTGGGCACCGAGACCACCGGGGTGGCGTTCAACCTCTACCGGGGCGGCACCCGGGTGAACGCCAGCCCGATCACCGGGGCCACCAACTACCTGGACAGCGGGGCCGCCGCCGGTGCCTCGTACACCGTGCGGGCCGTGGTGGGCGGCGTCGAACAGGCCGACTCCGCCCCGGCGGTGCAGTTCCCGGCCGGCTACCTCGACGTACCGTTGCAGGTTCCGCCGGGCGGCACCACGCCCAGCGGTGAGGCGTACAGCTACTCGGCCAACGACGCCAGCGTCGGCGACCTCGACGGCGACGGCCGGTACGAGTTCGTGCTCAAGTGGGAGCCGTCCAACGCCAAGGACAACTCGCAGTCCGGCTACACCGGCAACGTCTACGTCGACGCGTACACCCTCACCGGCACCCGGCTGTGGCGCATCGACCTGGGTCGCAACATCCGGGCCGGCGCCCACTACACCCAGTTCCAGGTGTACGACTACGACGGTGACGGCCGCGCCGAAGTGGCCATGAAGACCGCCGACGGCACCCGCTCCGGCACCGGACAGGTGATCGGCAACTCCGGCGCCGACCACCGCAACTCCAGCGGCTACGTGCTCGCCGGCCCGGAGTACCTGACCATGTTCGACGGCCGTACCGGTGCCGCCCTCTCCACCGTCAACTACGACCCGCCCCGCGGCACCGTCTCCTCCTGGGGCGACTCGTACGGCAACCGGGTCGACCGGTTCCTCGCCGCCACCGCCTACCTCGACGGCCAACGCCCCTCACTGATCATGGCCCGGGGCTACTACACCCGCGCGGTCATCGCCGCCTGGGACTTCCGCAACGGCAGTCTCACCAAGCGGTGGACCTTCGACTCCAACGCCAGCGGCAACGGCGCCGCCGCCGGGCAGGGCAACCACAACCTGTCCGTCGCCGACGTCGACGCAGACGGCCGACAGGAGATCGTCTACGGTGCCGCCACCATCGACGACAACGGTCGACTACTGCACTCCACCGCCACCGGCCACGGCGACGCCATGCACGTCGGTGACCTCGACCCGACCCGCGCCGGCCTGGAAGTCTTCAAGGTCAACGAGGACGGCAGCAAGCCCAGCTCCTACCTCGCCGACGCCCGCACCGGGCAGCTCATCTGGTCCACCCCGGCCAGCGGGGACAACGGCCGGGGAGTCTCCGGCGACATCTGGGCCGGCAGCCCCGGCGCCGAATCCTGGTCGTCGGCGGTCAGCGGCCTGAGCAACACCCGAGGCCAGAACGTCGGCCGCAAACCCTCCTCGACCAACTTCCTGATCTGGTGGGACGGCGACCCGGTACGCGAACTGCTCGACGCCACCCGCATCGACAAGTACGGCCCCAACGGCGACACCCGCCTGCTCACCGGCGCCGACGTGGCCTCGAACAACGGCACCAAGGCCACCCCCGCGCTGTCCGCCGACATCCTCGGCGACTGGCGGGAAGAGGTCGTCTGGCGCACCAGCGACAGCCGGGCGCTGCGGATCTACAGCACACCCACCCCGACGAGCACCCGCATCCACACCCTGATGCACGACCTGCAGTACCGGGTCGCCGTCGCCTGGCAGAACACCGCCTACAACCAGCCGCCGCACCCGAGCTTCTTCCTCGGCGACGGGATGGCCGTTCCGCCCGCCCCGCGCATCTACCTGCGCTGACGCCGGAAAGCTGAGGCCTGAGAAAGGGACAGGCACCGGGCCGCAATCGCGGAATCCGCTCAACTGCGGCCCGGTGCCCCACACCGCGGCACCCCCGACCCGTCCCGACCGGAGAGTGCCGTACCACCACCGGATATGAATCTAAGCGCACTCCGCGTCGCGGGGGTGACGCTCCCATGAAGATCGTGTTTCACGGCACAGAACCGCTGTGACCTGGGCCACCACACCCGGGCCGCCAGACCTGCCGGCCCGCGCCCCACACCTGTGCCTTCACTCAGCGTCGCAGGCCCCCGGCGACCCGCTCGGCGATCAACTCGAACGAACGCACCCGGTCGTCGATGTCGTACACCATCGTGGTGAGCATCAACTCGTCCGCCCCGGTACGCGCCAGCAGGTCGCCCAACTGCCGGGCCACCGTCTCCGGCGAGCCGGTCGCCTGCCCCTCGCGCCGCTGCGCCACGAACTCCCGCTCCAGATCGGTGTACGGGTACGCCGCCGCCTCCTCGGGCGAGGCCAGCGGCTCCGGCCGCCCGGACCGCAACCGCAGGAACGACAACCCGGCCGGCCCCGCCAACCACTCGGCCCGCTCGTCGGTCTCCGCGCACACCGCGTTCACCGCCACCATCGCGTACGGCTGCTCCAGCCACCGCGACGGGCGGAAACTCTGCCGGTACAACGTCAACGCCGGCAGCGTGTGCTGCCCGCTGAAGTGATGCGCGAACGAGAACGGCAACCCCAACGCGCCGGCCAGCTGGGCGCTGAACCCGCTGGAACCCAACAGCCACACCGTCGGCCGCTGACCCCGCCCCGGCGAGGCCATGATCCGCCCCGAGCGGTCCTCGTCGAAGAAGTCCATCAGCGCGGCCAACTCCTGGGGGAACTTCTCCGCCGACAGCCCTTCCATCGTCCGGCGCAACGCCAGCGCGGTCACCTGATCCGTACCCGGTGCCCGGCCGATGCCCAGGTCGATGCGGCCCGGATGCAGCGCGTCCAGGGTGCCGAACTGCTCGGCCACCACCAGCGGCGCGTGGTTGGGCAGCATCACCCCACCCGAACCCAGCCGGATCCGGCTGGTGTGTGCGGCCAGATGGGCGATCAGCACCGCCGGCGCCGACGAGGCGATCGCCGGCATGTTGTGGTGCTCGGCCACCCAGAACCGGTGATAGCCCAGTTCGTCGGTGCGCCGCGCCAACTCGGTGGTGTGCCGCAACGCCTCACCGGCGGAGGCGCCGGCGGCGACGGGGGCGAGGTCCAGAACAGAAAGCGGTACGTCGATCACAGCGGCTGCCAACCCGCGAGATGCCGGTTTTGTTCCCGCCGGGACCTGGACGTGATCAGCCCGACCCGCGCGCCTGCTCGAAGATCAGGCTGGTCTGGGTGTGCTGCACCGCCGGATCCACCGCCAGATGATCAAGCACGAAGTCCCGCAGCGCCTCGGCCGAGGCGGCCCGCACATGCAGCACGTAATCCTCCGCCCCCGCCACATGGAACACCGACACCACGCCCGGTAGCCGTACCGAACGGGCCCGGAAGGCGTCCACCGCCGCCCGCGCGTGCTCGGTCAGCCGTACCGACACCAGCGCCTGCAACGGCAGACCCAGCGCGGCCGGATCCACGTCCGCGTAGAACCCGCGGATCGCCCCGCTCTCCCGCAACGCCCGGGTACGCGCCAGACAGGTCGACGGGGCCACCCCCACCCGCTCGGCCAGGGCGTTGTTCGGCAGCCGCCCGTCGGCGGACAACTCCGTCAGGATCGCGCGGTCGGTGTCGTCGAGGCCGGTGAACGGCCGTAGAACATTCGATAGCGGGGGCATGAAGCGATCTTCCAACGAACAAGCGCGCACCGGGAAGGGGATATTACGAATTAGTTTCGGATCTGTTGCCAAGGATGCACCGGTCATTCGATCCTTGCCGCATGACGACCGTGGACACCCGAGCCGTGCACGCCGGCCGTGAAGACCTCACCCGCCTCGGCGTCCACGTGCCGCCCATCGACCTGTCGACCACCAACCCCCTGCCCTCGGTCGACGGCGGCGGCGACGCGTACGAGACACTCGCCACCGGCAACCCGCTACCCGCCGGCGCCAGCGCCGTCTACCAGCGGCTCTGGAACCCCACCGTGGCCCGCTTCGAAACCGCCCTCGCCGAACTGGAAGGCACCGCCGAGGCCGTCGCCTACGCCAGCGGCATGGCCGCCCTCACCGCCGCCGTACTCGCCGCCACCCGCGACGGCAGACGCCACCTGGTCGCCGTACGCCCCCTCTACGGCGGCACCGACCACATCCTGGCCACCGGCCTGCTCGGCACCGAGATCACCTGGGCCCGACCCGACCAGGTCGCCGCCGCCATCCGCCCGGACACCGCCCTGGTGATCGCCGAAACCCCGGCCAACCCCACCCTCGACCTGCTCGACATCGCCGCCCTGGCCGACGCCGCCGGAGACGTGCCGCTGCTGATCGACAACACCGTCGCCACCCCGATCCTCCAACAACCGGCCCGGCGCGGCGCCCGACTCGTGCTGCACAGCGCCACCAAGAGCATCGGCGGCCACGGCGACGTCCTCGCCGGAGTGGTCGCCTGCGACACCGAATGGGCCGCCCGACTGCGCCAGGTCCGCGCCGTCACCGGCGCCATCCTGCACCCCCTCGGCGGCTACCTGCTGCACCGTGGCCTGCAGACCCTGCCGCTGCGGGTCCGCGCCCAGCAGGCCGGTGCCGAGAAACTCGCCGCCTGGCTCAGCGAACACCCCGCCGTCACCCGGGTACACCACCCCGGCCTCGACGACCCCGCCGGGCTCGTCGGCCGGCAGATGTCCGGCCCCGGCAGCCTGCTCGCCTTCGAGGTACGCGGCGGCGCCCCCGCCGCCGCAGCCGTCGCCGGCGCCTGCCGGCTCATCACCCACGCGGTATCGCTCGGCGGAGTCGACACCCTCATCCAGCACCCGGCATCGCTGACCCACCGACCCGTCGAGGGCGACGCCAAACCCGCCGCCGCCCTGCTGCGCCTCTCCGTCGGCCTGGAGGACCCCGAGGACCTGCGCGAAGACCTGGCCCGGGCGCTCGCCGCAACCTGACGCTTTGCCGCGCCGCCACGGACGGCCCGGGGTTCACGACTTCGGGCCGACGTGGCGGTCCAGCGCGGCGACCGCCTCGCGGCGGGCGACGGAGAGACTGTTGCGGCGGTTCATCGCCCAGGCGACGCCGAGCAGGTCCAGCGCCCACTGGCACAGGCCCATGATGTCGGTGGACTCGTTGACGAACATGTAGCGGGGATAGGCGTACTCCCGCCCCCTGACGGTGACCCGGTTGGTGAAGCGGGCGCCGTCGGAATGGAAGAGCCCACGCAGGAAGTCGCCAGCATTCCTGCTGACGATGCTCTCCTGCCAGGCGGCGAGGGTGATCGGCCGCTCGTGCTTCTTGCCGGGGCCGTGTTGTGGCAGCAGACAGGGCCAGTGTTTGCCGTAGCTCTGCACACTGACGCAACCCGGCTGCGACACCCGCTGCACCTTGGCGGCAAGCACGTCTCGCATGGCTGTCTCGCAGGCGTCGATCAGGCCCGGCCAGGCCTTGCTGCAGGAGATTCGGAGCACCGGCACGCGTACGGTGGTCGCGAGATGGCCGTCGCCGAGGTAGAGGCCGAGCAGATAGGCGTAGGCGACCGGTGTCGGGGCGCCCTCACGGCATCGAAAGCAGCGAAAGGCGCTGCCCAGCGTCTTTGGTGCGGCGGAACTCCTGCACCATTGGCGCACCGTCGCGTAGGGCAGACCGAAACGGCGGGCGACGTCGGCGACGGTGGCGCCTGACAGATACATCGCCCGTGCCTGGACGCGCAGATCAGGAGGGTGCACGGGGTCATCGTCGAACGCACGTGCGACATTTCTGGTGTCCCCGGTGGGATTCGAACCCACACTGTCGGAGGTTTGAGCTCCGTTTCTCTACCGATTGGAATACGGGGACAATCTGCTCAACGCCTGTCGCGTCGACCCACAGGGTACCCACTACGCTAGGGGCGGCGACACCCGGTACCGCGGGTGTCAGGGCTCAGACTGGTGGGAGTGGCTCGTGGCCGAGACGCAGACGGATGCCGCGCGCAGGCGGGTACTGATCGCCGAGGACGAGGCGCTGATCCGGCTGGACCTGGCCGAGATGCTGGCCGAGGAGGGCTACGAGGTGGTCGGGGAGGCCGGCGACGGCGAGACCGCCGTCCGGCTGGCCGAGGAACTCAAGCCCGATCTGGTGATCCTCGACATCAAGATGCCGATCATGGACGGGTTGGCCGCCGCCGAGCGGATCGCCGGGTCCCGGATCGCTCCGGTGATCATCCTGACCGCCTTCAGCCAGCGTGACCTGGTCGAGCGGGCGCGGGCGGCAGGTGCGATGGCGTACCTGGTCAAGCCGTTCCAGAAGAGCGATCTGGTGCCGGCGGTGGAGATCGCGCTGTCCCGCTACTCGGAGATCGCCGCGCTGGAGGCCGAGGTCGCCGGGCTGACGGACCGGTTGGAGGTCCGGAAGACCGTCGAGCGGGCCAAGGGTGCGCTGATGACCACGTACAACATGACCGAGCCGCAGGCCTTCAAGTGGATTCAGCGTACGGCGATGGATCACCGGATGACCATGAAGGAGGTCTCCGAGCGGATTCTCGCCGAGACCGCCGGCGGTGAGGTGACGCAGCCGGCTCCCTGAGTCGGCTGTGCGACGGGCGCGGCGAGAGGCCGGGGTCGATAGCATCGATCCGTGGTGATCCGGCGGTGGGTCGCGGTCGTCGCCGCCGTGGCGGTGACGTCGGCCGGCTGCTCCCGACCGGCCGCCGAGCCCGCCGAGCCGGCGCCGGTGCGCCCGGCCTGGCAGGCGATGGCCCTGCCGGCGACGTCCGGGGACTCCGCCCGGCTCCTGGTACGGGACGCGACCGTCTGCGGCGGGCGCTGGTACGCCGTCGGTGCGGTCGCCGATCCGGCGGGGCGGAACGCACCGGCTGCCTGGTCCACGGTGGACGGTCTGATCTGGTCACCGATCCGGCTTGTCCCGTCGAGTGTGTACGGTGCCCGGCACGTGCTCTACGCGGTGGCCTGCCGGGATGCCCGGTTGGTGGCGTTGGGCGCGGCGAGCGGGGGCGCGCACGGGAATCCGCGTACCGCCACCTGGTTGCTGCACCCCGACGGCGCGTTACGTGAGGTGGGGGCCGGGTTCGAATTGTTCGGCGGGCCGCGGGCGGTGAGTGTGTCCCGGGTGGCGGCCGGGCCGCGGGAGTGGCTGCTGGTGGGTGCCCGGGTGGCCGGGGCGGCGGTGTGGAGTTCCGGTGATGGTGAGCGCTTCGCGGTGCACGAGGCGTTGCCGGAGCTGGCCAGCGATGATCGGGGCCGGACGGTGGCGTACGACGCGGTGGCGGTGCCCTCGGGCTGGGTGTTGGTGGGTGCGGTGTTGACGCCGGGTGCCGTGCCGGTGGCGTGGACGTCGTCGGATGCGCGGGTGTGGCGGCGGGCGGTGTTGCCGGGAGTGGACGGTCCGGGTCAGGCGCAGCGGGTGGTGGCCGCCGATGGTGCGGTGCTGGCGGTCGGTCCGGTGCGTACGGGCTTCGGGGTGTGGCGGTTGGCGGAGCCGGGTTGGCAATGGGTCGGCGGGTTCGGTGGTGGTCGGGGTGCGTTGTCGGTGCGTGCTCTGGTGGCGTCGGCCGGCCTGGTCGTGGCGGTGAGCATCGACGCTGATGGTCACCGTCTGTGGTGCTCGGATGATCTCGGGAAGTCGTGGCGTCCGGTGCACCTGCCGGTGGTGGTGCCGTCGGGGGATACGGGGCTGGTGGTGGCGCTCGAAGAAGGTCGGCTTATGGTGTTTGCGGATACGGGAGTCGGGTCTCGCGCCTGGTGGGCGCACCTCCCGGCGGGTTGCTGAAGGAAGATCATTCAGCAGCGGTCGTCGCCGACAGAACGAAGGTGAATCGGCCTCGTAGCCGATCAATCAACGGTGCCCTCTTACAGCGATCGCACCCTATCCACCACGGCGTGTAACGGTTCGGTCAACGGCCCCTTCCGGGGCTTACGTCGTGCCTGCACCGTGGGATAACGTCCGGCCCCAGACCGGCGACGACGGTCTGGTTCGTCCGCCCCCGCAATGGCCAATTGGTAGCGGGTGGTTCGGGCCATGGGACTGAGGAGGGTTCGGGCCTTGAGGCAGAAGCTCGCACGTTTGGTCGGTGGGGTGGCGATCGCCGCGCTCGCCCTTGGCGGTACGGCCGCCTGCAAGTCTGACAGTGGAACCGACGAGGCCAGCGGCGGTGACGGCTGCGGCAGCAAGATCGCCTTCTTCGGCGCGCTGACCGGCCCGAACGCGGCCCTGGGCATCAACATGAACGGTGGCGTCAAGCTCGCCGTCGACAAGTACAACAAGGAGAACGCGGACTGCCAGGTGACCCTGGTGCCGCTGGACTCCCAGGGTAACCCGGAGCAGGCGCCGGGTCTGGCCCAGCAGGCGATCGACGACACCAAGATCCTCGGCATCGTCGGTCCGGCGTTCTCGGGTGAGTCCGAGGCGGCCAACCCGCTGTTCTCCGAGGCCGAGCTGGTGCACATCACCCCGTCCGCGACCCGGCCGAGCCTGGCCGACCAGGGCTGGAAGACCTTCTTCCGGGCGGTCGGTAGCGACTTCAGCCAGGGCCCGGCCGCCGGTCGGTACATCAAGGACGTGCTGAAGGCCGAGAAGGTCTTCGTCATCGACGACCAGTCCGCGTACGGCGCCGGCCTGGCCGACGAGGTCAAGAAGGTTCTGGGCGCGGCTGTCGTCGACAGCGACAAGGTCCAGGGCGACGGCAAGCAGAACGACTTCTCGGCCACCGTCACCAAGGTCCGGTCCTCGGGCGCGACCGCGATCTTCTACGGTGGCTACTACCAGGAGGCCGGCCTGATCCGTAAGCAGCTCACCGCTGCTGGCGTCACCGCCACCCTGGTCGCCGGTGACGGCGTCAACGACGCCGCCTACATCGAGGGCGCCGGTGCGGCGGCGGCTGAGGGCACCATCCTCACCTGCCCTTGCCAGCCGGCCACCGAGGCGCGCGGCAGCTTCGTCGAGGACTTCAAGGCCCTCAACGGCAGCGACCCGGGCACCTACAGCGACACCGCCTTCGACGCGGCGAACATCCTGCTCGCCGGCATCAAGGCCGGTAACACCACCCGCACCAAGATGCTGGAGTTCGTGAAGGGCTACACCGGCGAGGGTGTCGCGGCGAGCTACAAGTTCACCGAGACCGGTGAGCTCGACCCGGCTCAGGTCAAGGTCTGGGCGTACAAGGTCGTGGGCGGCAAGGTTGTTCCGGACCAGGAGGTCCCGAAGGCCTGACCGGTCCCGTAACGGTTCCGCTGTGATCGTGGGGTGCGGCCGGGGAGCACCTTTCCCGGCCGCACCTTCACTGTCTTCCCTTCCTGTACGGAGTGCCCTTCCTTGAACTTCAACGCCCTATTCTCCGATTTCGGGGGATATACGATAACCGGGCTGACGGTGGGCGCCATTTATGCCCTCGTCGCGCTGGGTTACACGCTGGTCTACGGCGTGCTGAGACTCATCAACTTCGCCCACTCCGAGGTCTTCATCGCCGGCGCCTTCGCCGCGATCTGGGGTTGGGCCGCACTCGGTCTGGATCGTGACTCGGTAGCCAGCGGCTTCGGCTCGATCGTCCTTTATCTTCTGGTCGGTGCGCTGATAGCCGCGGTGGCGTCCGCAGGCACCGCGACGGTGGTCGAACGGGTGGCGTACCGGCCGTTGCGTAAGCGCAACGCCCCACCGCTGGCCTTCCTGATCACCGCGATCGGCGCCTCGATCGCGATCGCCGAGGCGTTCGGTATCTACACCCGGCGGCTCCCGGTCGGTGCGCCCACGATCGTTCGGCCCGACCTCGTGCTGTTCGAGGTCGCCGGTACCGAAGTGACCATGGTGCAGGTGCTGGTCATCGTGTCGGCGCTGGCGATGATGGTCGCGCTGGACCTGTTCATCAACCGCAGCCGGATCGGTCGGGGCATCCGCGCGGTCGCGCAGGACCAGAACACCGCGGCGCTGATGGGCATCAACAAGGACCGGATCATCCTGGTGGTCTTCATCATCGGTGGTGTGATGGCCGGTGTCGCCGGGATGCTCTACGACATCCGGATCGGCACCCTGACCTACAGTGTCGGCTTCCTGCTCGGGTTGAAGGCGTTCACCGCGGCGGTTCTGGGCGGCATCGGCAACCTGCGCGGTGCGCTGGTCGGCGGACTGCTGCTCGGCCTGGTCGAGAACTACGCGTCGGCCCTGTTCGGCGCGAACTGGAAGGACCTGGTCGCCTTCGTCGTCCTGGTCGTGCTGCTGATGTTCCGGCCGACCGGTCTGCTGGGCGAGTCGTTGGGGAGGGCCCGCGCATGACAAGCGTGAGGGAATGGATCTACTCAGGTCGCCACGCGGTCAGTGAGCGCTGGCACCACGCACCCCGTTGGATGCGATGGGCCGTCATCGCGGCAGTGATCGTGTTCTTCTACGCGTTGCCGAACCGGGAGTTCTACCAGTGGCTCGGGCCGATCCCGACCACCGGGTCGAACTTCGGGCAGGTGCTCTTCACCATCTCCATCTACGTGCTGCTGGCCGTCGGTCTGAACATCGTGGTCGGTTTCGCCGGCCTGCTCGACCTCGGCTACTTCGGCTTCTTCGCGGTCGGCGCGTACACGGTGGCGGTGTTGACGTCGCCGAGCAGTGACCTCAAGACGCTCTGGCCGTGGCTGTTGGCCCTGCCGGTGGCGCTCGTGCTCACGATGATCTCCGGCGTGATGCTGGGTACCCCGACGCTGCGGCTGCGGGGCGACTACCTGGCCATCGTGACCCTCGGCTTCGCCGAGATGATCCGGGTGGCGGCGACCAGCTCCGAGTTCCTCAAGGGGCAGCGGGGCTTCAACCAGATCCCGCACCCGCCGGGCAGCTACTCCGACGGCAAGCCGATCTTCGGTGTGCTGGACCCGCGGCCGTACTACTGGCTGGTGCTGACGCTGATCATCCTGGTGGTCATCGGGGTGCGGAACCTCAACCGCAGCCGGGTCGGCCGGGCCTGGATCTCGATCCGTGAGGACGAGGACGCGGCGCAGCTGATGGGTGTGCCGACGTTCAAGTTCAAGCTCTGGGCGTTCGCCTCGGGTGCGTTCATCGGTGGTCTGGCCGGGGCGCTCTTCGCCGGCAAGCAGAACTTCGTCAGCTCGCAGAACCTGGAGCTGCTCAACTCGATCATCATTCTGGCCGCGGTCATCCTCGGCGGCTCGGGCAACATCGTCGGCGCGATCGTCGGTGGCGGCCTGGTGGCGTACATGATCGAGCGGTTCCGTGGCATCGAGTTCTTCGGCGTCGAGCTGTACGAGTACCGATTCATGTTCTTCGGCCTGGTGCTGGTGGTCATGATGATCTTCCGGCCGCAGGGCTTGATTCCGAACCGACGAAGGGCGGCGGAGTTCAAGGACCGCCGCAAGGAGGTGATCGTCGGTGGGTGAGACCGTGCAGAAGCCGACCGTTCCTGAGCAGGCCGGTGCCCCGGTGGTGGAGTCCACCGCCAAACGGGAGCCGCTGCTGGAGGTCGACCACGTCACGCTGCGTTTCGGTGGCGTGGTGGCCCTCAACGACGTGAACTTCACCCTCTACAAGGGTGAGATTCTCGGTCTGATCGGCCCCAACGGCGCCGGCAAGACCACCTGCTTCAACGCGATGACCGGCATCTACCAGCCCTCCGAGGGTGAGATCCGGTTCCGTGGTGAGCGGATCACCGGCAAGAAGAAGCACCACATCACCAAGATGGGCATGGCGCGGACGTTCCAGAACATCCGCCTGTTCCCGGAGATGACCGCGCTGGAGAACATCCAGGTGGGCGCGGACGCGCACCACAAGACCAGCGTCCTGTCCGCGCTGTTCCGGCTGCCCCGGCACCGCCGGGAGGAACGCGACGGGCTGGAGAAGGCCGAGCGGCTGCTGGAGTTCGTCGGTATCCCGCACCGGATGCACGACGCCGCCCGCAACCTGTCGTACGGCGAGCAGCGCCGGCTGGAGATCGCGCGGGCGCTGGCCACCGACCCGGTACTGCTCTGCCTGGACGAGCCGGCTGCCGGCTTCAACCCGGCCGAGAAGGAGGAGCTGCTCCAGCTCATCCGCAAGATCCGGGACCAGGGCGTGACCGTGCTGCTCATCGAGCACGACATGCGTCTGGTCATGGGAGTGACCGACCGGATCGTCGTGCTGGAGTTCGGAAAGAAGATCGCTGATGGGCTCCCCGCCGAGGTGCGTGAGGATCACCGGGTGATCGCGGCTTACCTGGGGGTGCCGGATGACGACGCTGCTTGAGATCGAGGACGTCAGTCTGCTCTACGGGCGGATCAAGGCGCTGCACGGCATCAGCCTGACCGTCAACGAGGGTGAGATCGTGGCCCTGATCGGTGCCAACGGCGCCGGCAAGTCCACCACGATGCGGGCCATCTCCGGGATCCGTCCGATCGCCTCCGGGCGGATCGTGTTCAACGGTGAGGACATCAGCAAGCTCCGGGCCGACCTTCGGGTACGGCGTGGGCTGTGCCAGGCGCCCGAGGGTCGGGGCATCTTCCCCGGCATGACGGTGCTGGAGAACCTGGACATGGGTGCCTACACCCGGCGGGACCGCGCCGAGGTGGCCAAGGACCTGGCGAAGGTGCTGGATCTGTTCCCCCGGCTGGCCGAGCGACGCAAGCAGGTCGGTGGCACGCTCTCCGGCGGTGAGCAGCAGATGCTGGCGGTGGGTCGGGCGTTGATGAGCCGGCCCAAGCTGCTGCTGCTCGACGAGCCGTCGATGGGTCTGGCACCGATGCTGATCCAGCAGATCTTCAGCATCATCACGGAGATCAACCAGCAGGGCACCACGATCCTGCTGGTGGAGCAGAACGCACAGCAGGCTCTGGCCCGGGCGCACCGCGCGTACGTGCTGGAGACCGGCCGGATCGTCAAGGAAGGCAGTGGCGCCGACCTGCTGCACGACCCGTCGGTCAAAGAGGCCTACCTCGGCGTGGCCTGAACGGCCGTCACCCCTCTTCGCAAGGAGTACGACATGTTCAACCTCAAGGGTCGTCGCCGGGCCGTCATCGGTGTCGCTGGTGCGGCGCTGCTCACCCTCTCGATGGCGGCCTGCGGCGAGCAGGAGAGCTCCGACGAGCCCGGCGCGGGCCCGTCGGTCAGCGCGGCGCCGGACAACGATCTCGCCGCCAAGGTGCCCGACGCGATCAAGGCCGATGGTGTGATCAAGGTCGGCACCGACGCGACGTACGCCCCGGCGGAGTTCCTGGACAACGACGGCAAGACGGTGATCGGCTTCGACGTGGAGCTGTTCAACGCGGTCGCGCAGAAGCTGGGCCTGAAGGCGGAGTACGAGTCGGCGCCGTTCGACGCGATCCTGCCGGGTGTGCAGTCCGGCAAGTACGAGATCGGTGTCTCCTCGTTCACCATCAACGCCGACCGGCTTCAGTCGGTGAACATGGTGAGCTACTTCTCCGCCGGCACCCAGTGGGCCACCAAGTCGGGTAACCCGGCCCAGGTGGACCCGGACAACGCCTGCGGCAAGAAGATCGCCGTGCAGGTCGGCACCGTGCAGCTCGACGACATCACCGCCCGGTCGAAGGCGTGCACCGACGCCGGAAAGCCGGAGATCACCATCGATCAGTACCAGGCGCAGAGCGACGCGACGGCCGCCGTGGTCAGCGGCAAGAACGACGCCATGCTGGCCGACTCCCCGGTCGGCGCGTACGCGGTGAAGCAGAGCAACGGCCAGCTGGAGGTGCTCGGCGACATCTACGAGTCGGCGCCGTACGGCTACGCGGTCCACAAGGACCAGGCCGCCTTCGCCGAGGTGCTGAAGGAGGCCGTGCAGGCGGTCATCGCCGACGGCAGCTACAAGGCGGCCCTGGAGAAGTGGGGCGTCGAGGGTGGGGCCATCACCACGTCGGAACTGAACCCCGCCGGCTGACATGTCAGTCGACACTGATTCACCCGAACGGGCACGGCCGGAACCCATCCAGGCCGTGCCCGTGCGGCATCCCGGGCGGTGGGTCGCCGTCGCCGTGATCGGGGTGCTGGTGGCCATGTTCGTGCACCTGCTGGTGACGAACGAGGCGTTCAACTGGTCGTTCATGGTCGACAACATGTTCCGGCCGCCGATCATGGCCGGTGTCCGCGGCAGCCTCGCGCTGCTGGTGACGTCCATGCTGATCGGCATCGTGCTGGGCATCGTCCTTGCGATCATGCGACTGTCGGGGAACCCGATCCTGCGCGGCGTGGCGTGGGCGTACACCTGGTTCTTCCGGGCGGTGCCGCGGTTGGTGCTGGCGATCCTCTTCGGAAACCTGGGCCTGCTGTGGTCCCGGATCGAGATCGGGTTGCCCTTCGACCGGCAGATCGGCGCGCTGTTCGGGGTGCAGGACTTCGAGGCGCGGCTGTTCGGCTTCTCGGCGATGGACCTGCTCACCGGGTTCGTCGCCGGCATGCTCGCGCTCGGGCTCTCCGAGGCCGCCTACATGGCGGAGATCGTCCGGGCCGGCATCCAGTCGGTCGACGAGGGACAGACCGAGGCGGCCCAGGCGCTGGGCATGACCCAGGGGCAGATCCTGCGTCGGATCGTCCTGCCGCAGGCCATGCGGGTGATCGTTCCGCCGACCGGCAACGAGACCATCGCGATGCTCAAGGACACCTCGCTGGTGGCCTTCGTACCGGTCTCCACCGAGCTGTTCTTCCAGCTCAGAGCCGTCGGTAGCCGGACCTTCCAGGTCTTCCCGATGCTTGTCGCGGCGACCCTGTGGTACCTGCTGCTGAGCAGTGTGCTGCTGGTCGGGCAGTACTACCTGGAGCGGCACTTCGCCAGGGGCAGCGGTCGCGCCGGTCAGGCCAGGGCCCGGCTGCGGGGCATGGCGGTCGGTGGCGGCGGCGCCGCCGGAGGGGCAGGGGGCGTATGACGCAGGCGAGCGTGCCGGCCCAGGCCGGCATCCCGGCTCAGTCCGGTGCCCCGGCTCAGTCCGGGCCGATGGTGCGGGCCGAGCAGGTGCACAAGTCGTTCGGCTCGATCGAGGTGCTCAAGGGCATCGACCTTGAGGTACGCGCCGGGGAGGTGTGCTGCCTGCTCGGGCCCTCCGGCTCGGGCAAGTCGACCTTCCTGCGCTGCATCAACCACCTGGAGAAGATCAACGCTGGGCGGATCTGGGTGGACGGCGACCTGATCGGCTACCGGGAGCGGGGCGGCAAGCTGCACGAGATGCGGGAGAAGGAGGTCGCCGCCCAGCGCCAGGCCATCGGCATGGTGTTCCAGCGGTTCAACCTGTTCCCGCACAAGACCGCCCTGGAGAACGTCACCGAGGCGCCGCTGCTGGTGCGCAAGGAGAAGCGGGCCGAGGTCCGCGACCGGGCGGTGGCGCTGCTGGAACGGGTCGGCCTGGGTGACAAGCTGAGCAACTACCCGAGCCAGCTCTCCGGTGGTCAGCAGCAGCGGGTGGCCATCGCCCGCGCCCTGGCCATGCAGCCCAAGCTGATGCTCTTCGACGAGCCGACCAGCGCGCTGGACCCGGAGCTGGTCGGCGAGGTCCTCGACGTGATGAAGGACCTGGCCCGCGACGGCATGACGATGATCGTGGTCACCCACGAGATCGGTTTCGCCCGCGAGGTCGGCGACTCCCTGGTCTTCATGGACGGCGGCGTGGTGGTCGAGCAGGGCAACCCCCGCGAAGTGATCGCCAACCCCCAACACGACCGCACCAAGACCTTCCTGGCCAAGGTGCTCTAACCCCCCCACCCCACCCCCTTCTTGATCCGCGTTGATCATGAGGTTGGCGGCAGTAGCTGATCTTCAAAGTGCCGGCAACCTCATGATCAACGCGGGTGGGTGGGGGTGGGGGTGGGGAGGGGTGGGCGCGAGGTGGCGGCGGGAGTTGTCGGCGGGACGGACTAGAGTCGCTGCCGTGACAGCTACGACGCCGCGCCTGCTCCTCGTCGACGGACATTCCCTGGCATACCGGGCGTTCTTCGCCCTGCCTGTGGAAAACTTCTCCACCACGACGGGGCAGCCGACCAACGCCGTCTACGGCTTCACCTCGATGCTGATCAACGTGCTGCGCGACGAGCAGCCCACCCACATCGTGGTCGCCTTCGACGTGTCCCGCCGCTCCTTCCGCACGGAGAAGTACGCGGAGTACAAGGCCGGCCGCAGCGAGACCCCGACCGACTTCAAGGGCCAGGTCAGCCTGGTCAAGGAGGTTCTCGCGGCGCTGCGGATCCCGGTGGTGGAGAAGGAGGGCTACGAGGCCGACGACATCATCGCCACCCTCGCCTGCCAGGCCCGCGACCAGGGCATGCCGGTGCTGATCTCCACCGGTGACCGGGACGCCTTCCAGCTCGTCGACGAGCAGATCACCGTGCTCTACCCCCGCAAGGGCGTCTCCGACCTGGCCCGGATGGATCCGGCCGCGGTCGAGGCGAAGTACGGTGTCGGCCCCGGCCGCTACCGGGATCTGGCCGCGCTGGTCGGCGAGACCAGCGACAACCTGCCGGGCGTGCCCGGCGTCGGCCCGAAGACCGCCGCCAAGTGGATCAACACGTACGGCGGGGTGGACGGCATCATCGCCCGCGCCGACGAGATCAAGGGCAAGGCCGGCGACAGCCTGCGGGAACGGCTCGCCGACGTGATCCGCAACTACGAGATCAACTGCCTGGTCGCCGACCTGGACCTGCCGATCCGCCCCGAGGACGCCCGCTGGCAGGGGTGGGACCGAGAAGCGGTGCACCAGGTCTTCGACACCCTCCAGTTCCGCATTCTGCGCGACCGGCTCTACCAGTACCTCGACGCCGTCGAGCCGGAGGCCGAGGCGGGCTTCGACCTGACCGGTGAGGTGCTCGCCGCACCCGGTGCGCTGACCGGCTGGCTGGAGACGCACGCGTCGCCGGGCACCCCGGTCGGGATGGCGGTCAAGCTGGACACCGGCCCCAACCGGCGGCACACCGCCACCGTCACCGGCCTGGCCCTGGCCACCGCCGACGGCGCGGCGGCCTGGTTCGACCCGAGCAGGCTCGACGAGAGCGACGAGGCGGCACTGGCCGGCTGGCTGGCCGACGAGACCCGCCCCAAGGTGCTGCACGACAGCAAGCCCGCCGTGCTCGCCTTCGCCGCGCACGGCTGGTCCCTGGCCGGCATCGCCCGGGACACCCAGATCGCGGCCTACCTGGCCCGCCCCGACCAGCGCTCCTACGACCTGACCGACCTGGCCCTGCGTTACCTGCACCGGGAGCTGCGGGTCGACGTTCCCGACGACGGCCAGCTCACCCTCGACGGGCTCGGCGGCGACGGCGAGGCCGAGCAGAACCTCATGCTGCACGCCCGGGCCACCCTCGACCTGGCCGACGCGATCGACGCCGAACTGTCCCGCGACGGGGAGCAGTCCGCGCGGCTGATGGCCGGGGTGGAGCTGCCGTTGATGCGGGTGCTGGCCGGCATGGAGCGTGTCGGCATCGCCGCCGACACCGACTACCTGTCCGAGTTGGAGGCGCACTTCGCCGCCGAGGTGAAGGCCGCCGCCCAGGGGGCGTACGCGGTGATCGGCCGGGAATTCAACCTGGGCTCGCCCAAGCAGCTCCAGGAGATCCTCTTCGGCGAGCTGAATCTACCCAAGACCAAGAAGATCAAGACGGGTTACACCACCGACGCCGACGCGCTGCAATGGCTCTACGCGCAGACCGAGCATCCGCTGCTGCACCACCTGCTGCGCCACCGCGACGTGGCCCGGCTCAAGTCGACGGTGGACGGTCTGCTCAAGTCGGTCTCCGACGACGGGCGCATCCACACCACCTTCAACCAGACGGTGGCAGCCACCGGCCGGCTCTCCTCCACCGAGCCCAACCTGCAGAACATCCCCATCCGCACCGAGGAGGGACGGCGCATCCGCCGCGCCTTCGTGGTGGGGGAGGGCTACGAATGCCTGCTCACCGCCGACTACAGCCAGATCGAGATGCGGATCATGGCGCATCTCTCCGGTGACGAGGCGCTGATCGAGGCGTTCAACTCCGGGCACGACTTCCACGCGGCCACCGCCTCCTCGGTCTTCGAGGTGGCGGTCGCCGAGGTCACCCCGGACCAGCGGCGCAAGATCAAAGCCATGAACTACGGCCTGGCGTACGGGCTGAGCGCCTTCGGCCTGTCCCAGCAGCTCGGCATCACCGCCGAGGAGGCGCGCGGGCTGATGGAGGTCTACTTCGCCGGGTTCGGTGGGGTCCGCGACTACCTCCAGGAAGTGGTCGCCCGGGCTCGCCAG
Source organism: Micromonospora fiedleri (assembly GCF_016774385.1). NCBI lineage: Bacteria > Bacillati > Actinomycetota > Actinomycetes > Micromonosporales > Micromonosporaceae > Micromonospora > Micromonospora fiedleri. The sequence continues at coordinate 313,392 of NZ_JAETXL010000002.1, read as the reverse complement.
GACGGCTACACCTCCACCATCCTGGGCCGCCGCCGCTACCTGCCCGACCTGGTCAGCGACAACCGGCAGCGCCGGGAGATGGCCGAGCGGATGGCCCTCAACGCCCCGATCCAGGGCTCGGCGGCCGACATCATCAAGGTCGCCATGCTGCACGTCGACACCGCCCTGCGCGACGCCGGGCTGCGCTCCCGGATGCTGCTCCAGGTGCACGACGAACTCGTCTTCGAGGTCGCACCGGGGGAGCGGACGACCCTGGAGGAGCTGGTCCGCCGCGAGATGGGCGGGGCGTACCCGCTCTCCGTACCCCTGGAAGTCTCCGTCGGCGAAGGCCGCGACTGGAACAGCGCCGACCACTGACATCTCGACGAGACCTTGGTACGAAAGTGCCATTATGAGGGGTTTCGTACCAAGATCTAATCGACGCTGTCGAGTGCGGCGGCGAGGCGGTCGCGGATGCTGCGCTGCTGGGCGAGCCGGGCATCGAGGGCGGCGAGTCGGGCCCGGGCCACCTGGAGGCCGGCGGGTGACGGCGGAGCTGTGGTCACGTCGCCGTCCAGGCAGGGCAGAAAGAAGTCGACATCCTGGAGGGTCAGCCCGGCGGCGAGCAGGTGCCGGATGTTACGGACCCGGGTCACGGTGCTCGCGTCGTAGCACCGGTAGCCGTTGGCGGAGCGGCGCGATTCGATCAGACCGTGCTGCTCGTAGTGGCGCAACGCCCGAGGGGTGCTGCCGGTGGCCCTGGCCAGTTCCCCGATCCGCATCCGTCGACGCCGTTCCCTTCGTGCATCCCGCCGACCTGCCAGCCGATCCCCGTCTGTGGACCGATCCCCGTCTGTGGACCGAGCCTGTCTGCCGGCCGAGCCCGCGACGGGCGGAGCCGGCTGAGCGGAGCGAGCCTATCGGGACTGACGTATCGTCGTCGCGGGCCCGAGGCGGGGGAGCACGGGGCGATCAGGCACCGTTCCGGGCCCTTGTGCTGAAGGCGAGCTGGCATGGGCACCGATATCGCAGGTGGGGTGGAGGTCCGCCCGCACGGTCCGGGTTCACCATGGCTGCTGACCGACGTCAGTCCGGATGACCTACCTCGTCACTACGATGCCTTCGGGCTGCTGTTCGGGGTGCGGAACTACGCCGGGTTCGAGCCCGTCGCGCCCGGTCGTAACCTGCCGGAGGACGCCGGCCCGGACCTGCGTGCTCTCCAGTACGACGGCACGCACGATCACACGTGGGTGACCTGGACCGAGTTGGCCCGCATCGACTGGAACGCCCTGGCGCCCCGCGTTGACGACCGGATCCACGAGTACGAGCTGACCAGCGAAGGCCCACGGTTCATCGGCAAGGCCGGCCACCACGGGCACGCCTGGCGGGCGGTGGCCGGTGAACACGCCGACCCCAGGGGCAGCAGCTATCCGGAGGGTACGCAGTGGCGCGCCGACGATCGGATGTGGCGGGTGGAGCGGCTCCGGCCGGCAGACGTGTTGCGCGTCGATCCGCAGTTGCGCGCGCTCTTCGACATCATGCGCGATCTCGCCGAGCGGCATGGCGGCGACAACGTACGGCTGGTGGTCTGGTTCGACAGCTGAGCAGCCGACGACCGGGAGGGCCGGTCAGCCGATGACCGCCCCGCCGTCGACCGGCAGCACCACCCCGGTGAGGAAGCCCGCCGCCGGTTCACAGAGTCGCCGGATGGCCCAGGCCACCTCCTCGGGAGTTCCGACGCGGCCCAGCGGCGTACGGTCGAGTTGCCAGCGCCGCAGTGCCGCGCGCTGTTGAGGGGAGAGCCCCTGGTGTTCGCCGATGGGCGTGTCGATCGCCCCGGGGGCAACCGCGACCACCCGGATGCCGCGCGGCGCCAGTTCCACCGCCCAACTGCGGGTCAGCGAGTCGAGGGCGGCCTTGCCGGCGGCATACATCGAGGCACCCGGCCAGGCTCGCTGACCGACCGCCGTGGTGACGTTGACGATCACGCCGCAGCTCACGGTGAGCGCGCCGAGGGCGGCGTGGGCCAGGCGGGCCGGGGCGAGCAGGTTCGTGGCGAACTGGGCGTGGGTCGCTGCCTCGTCCAGTTCCGCGAGCGGGCCGGCACCGGCGATCCCCGCGTTGTTGACCAACACGTCCAACCGGCCGTAGCGGTCGAGTGCGGCGTCGACCACCCGGCGGGGCGCGTCGGCAGCGGTCACGTCGACGGCCAACGGGGCGATCAGCGGGTGGCCGGTCGCGGTGTCGGCGAGCGGCGCGCTTCGGCGGCCGACCGCCAGCACCTGGGCACCGTCGGCGCTGAACCCTCGGGCGGTGGCGCGGCCGATGCCGGTGCCGGCACCGGTGACGACGACGACTCTGCGCTGCACATCGTTCATGCCGTCGATCCTGCGACCCTGCCGTCAGTGGCAAGGTCAAGTGCGCGTCGGTGACCGGCCTCGGCCAGGTCGAGGGATCAGCGGCCGGTGGCGCCGTCGAGGAGTTCCCGCAGGATGTCGGCGTGCCCGACGTGCCGGGCGGTTTCGCCCGTCATGTGGGCGAGCACCCAGCGCAGGGTGCGGGGTTCGGCGTTCACCGGACTGGCGGTACGGGCGTCGAGGCCGCCGGCCGCGATGATGTGCGTGTCGCTCTCGGTGATCGCGTTCCGGTAGTCGGCGATGACCTCCTCCGTACGGCGATCCGGCGCGACCACCATGCCGAAGTCGACCTCGGCGTGGCGCGGGTCCCCGGCCAGGGTGTACCCGAACCAGTACCGCTCGGCGGCGGTCAGGTGCGCGACCAGGCCCAGCAGGGTGGTGTCCGACACCACCAGCCGCCGTCGCAGTTGCTCCTCGTCCAGCCCGTCGACCTTCTTCAGTACGCAGGACCGGGCGAAGGACAGGAACGCCAGGGCGGTGTCCAACTCGCCGTCGTCGTTGAAGGGCACAGCCTCACGTTGGGACTCCAGCATGGACCGACCCTAGGCGACCAGGCGCCTGCCCGGCAGTCGTCAGGCCGGTCGGGGCCGGCGGGCCTCCGGCGGGGCCCCGTGCCGTTGGAGGGCCTTGCGGGAGGGGTCGCCGGGCGGCGGCAGTTTGGCCTTGACCGGGTCGTGGCCCCAGTTCATCAGGGAGTAGCGCCATCGGGTCGCCCGTACGTCGCCGCTGGGTCGTTGGGCCATGTGTCGCCGGACGTACCCGACGACCTTGCGCATGTGTTTGTAGTCCGCCTCGGTGAGCTGGTCGCGTTTGCGTCGCAGCAGGTCGATGATTCTCCGGCCGGACTGGTGGCCGACCGACTCACCGCCGCCCTTGTGCCAGCCGACCTGTTTGGACTCCTCGGTCTCCAACCAGGTGGACAGCTCACCGGGCTTCATGTTCACCGCCTCGGTGAACTCCCGGTAGGTCTGGTCGGGATCGTCACGACCGCTCACGACGCAACACCTCCGGCCGGTGGGCGACATCCCTGCCCGAGTCGTCGTTGGTGATCCGGTACTGCGGGTCCTCCGGGGAGGCGTTCACCGGATGTCCTCGGACGTGGGTACGTTCGGTGAGCTTCTCCTTGACGACCCCGTACGCCCGGCCGCTGTGGCTGGCCCAGGAGACATGGTCGCCGGTGTGGAACTCCGTGTCGGCCATGCCGCCGGGTTACCCGAGGTCGCCCGGGAAAAACGACCAGCTGGTACGGGCTACGGGACGATCTCGGCGATCGGCAGCTTGATGTCGAAGGGCTCGGTCAGCTCGATCAGGTCGGAACTGTCCGCGGCGAGTTCGTACTGCCGTTCCCCGCCCGGCCCGATCCGGTCACCGAGCCGGTACGCGTACAGGTGTACCGGGTCCTGTTCGATGCGCCAGTAGAACGGGATGCCGGCGGCGGCGTACTCACCCGGCTTGGCGAACCGGTCGACCCGTCGGGTGCCGGCGAGACGATCTCCACGGCCAGGACCACGTCCGCCGGCCGGAGCCGGGACCGCTCAGCCGGCAGCCCGGCGCGGTGCAGCACCACGTCCGGTTGCCGGCTGGTGTTGTGGCTGAGGGCTACCCCGACCGCCTGGGTGGCGTGCAACTGCGCCGGAGCGTGGGAGTGCAGCCAGAGCCACAAGAGGCTGGAGATGTTCTGGTGGCCCAGGGTGGGGGAGGGTGTCTCGTGGATGACTCCATCGACGAGTTCGACGCGGGGGGCGTCGTCCGGCAGGGCGAGCAGGTCCTCCAGCGTGTAGTCGGCACGCTGCTGCCGCATCGGATCCGGACACCAGGGGCCAGGCGATGTCGGCTCGGTGCTCACCGTGTGAGCATGCCGTCGCTGCTGCACCCCTGGTCGCACCTGGAGTGCGGCCCGCTCAGGCGGGGGGTTTCTCGCTGACGAAGATGGCGGTGCCGGGGAAGAGGCGGCCTCGCAGCGGGCTCCACTGCCCCCAGATCCCCTCGTGTCCCTCCGGCCACTCCGGTTCCACCAGGTCCAGCAGCCGGAACCCGGCGCCGACCAGTTCGCGGACCCGGTCGCCGAGGGTGCGGTGCTGCTCGACGTAGCTGGCCGCGCCCTGCTCGTCCTGTTCCACGTACGGGCGGGTGTCGAAGTACGAGTGCACCGCGGTCAGCCCGCCCTCGCCCGGGTCGTCCAGGAAGATCCAGCGCATCAAGTGGATATGATCTTGCACTATCAAAAACGCCTGGTCATGCCTGGTGATATCTCCGCGACGTGCCCTGCCGCTCTTCGTGTGCTAGGTCACACGGCGGCTGGACGGCGGGCTACGAAGATGGCGGTGCCAGGGAACAGCCGACCGCGAAGCGGGCTCCACTGGCCCCAGACTTCCTCGTGCCCCGGCGGCCACTCCGGTTCAACCACGTCACAGAGAATGAAGCCGGCGGCCGTAAGCTCTCGGACGCGATCGCCGAAGGTGCGGTGCGCCTCGACGTAGGTAGGCACTCCTGTCGAGTCCTGTTCGACATACGGGCGGCGGTCGAAGTATGAGTGGACAGCCGTTAGGCCGGCCTCGCCGGGATCATCGAGAAAAATCCAGCGCATCGGGTGAGTAACGGCAAAGACCCATGCCCCACCGGGGCGCAGCACCCGGAACACTTCGCGCATGAGCGCTTCGGAGTCTGCGACGAACGGGACAGCGCCGAACGCGGTATGCACCGTATCGAAGGTGCCCGCCTGAAAAGGCATCGCCAGGGCGTCGGCTTGTACGAGCGGCACATGCACGCCCGAGCGTTCGGCGGCCAGCTTGGCGTGCCGCAACATGCCGGTGGAAAGGTCCAGCGCCGTAACGTCGGCCCCTTGGCCGTCTAGCCAGCGTGAGCCCGCAGCCGCGCCGCAGCCTATCTCCAGGACTCGTGCTCCCTTCACGTCGCCGAGCAGCCTTGCATCTGCTTCGCGTAGGCCCTCAGGGCACCACACAAGGTCAACGTCTCCGAGGAAAGCGCCGTGCTCTTCCTGGTAGCTGTCAGCGTCCTCATCCCACCAATGCCGGCTCGCCGCCCTGCCTTCTAGATCTGAAACAGCGCGGCGGGTGACACGGGCTTCGGGGGATTGTGAGGGCTCGGTCAAGTTGAATCCGATCGTGATTGTGGGTGACGGGCAATCCGTAGGGGTGTCTATCTTTGCAGGTAGACACCCCTACGGCTTCATCGGTAGTGGCCGGTGTCGTTTAGTCTGTAGGAGTTCGGGCTCACACCGGACTCACTTTGCTTGGGCCTCTGCGGGATCTGCGAAGTACAGTCCGAGCATCTGAGTCGGCCAGGCCGGTTGCTTGACCTCGCCGCGTGGGCCGAACTCTGAGAACCATGGCTTGATGTCCAGGACAGGCGTGCCATCTACGGCGTCTAGTTCCTCGACATGCAGGTCAAGGCCGTCGACCTTGACCAGGCGGCAGCGGGACACGCCCAACCAGTTGATGCGACGCATGTTCCGGTGGCCGAAGATGCCGACCTCTGGCCATTCCGGGTTGTCTCTAGGGCGGCGTGCACCCAGGTTCAGATCGGTCGGATCGGTGAGGTGGAATCGAAATACGATCTCAAGGTGAGAGAAGTCCTCTAGCCCTCTGGTGGCTGCTGGGGTGAACAGCTCACTATCGACTCGAATAATGGCCCTACTTCCACCCCAATAGTCATCCGTCGGCTCGGATCTTCCGCCTATGACCCGCGCAATTGATTCCACGGCGAACTTCTCGGCTGCCATTCCAGTCTCCCGCTTCTGTTGCTGGCTGTCGTTTAGGCGAAAGTTGAGAGGTAGCTTTTGGCGCGTGCATCCACGTCTCGGACTGCTCGGACAATGCGGCGTCTGTAGGGGGAAAGGATGGCGCGCATCTCGGCGGCAACCTCGCGCGTGCGGCCCGATCGGACGCCTTCCATTGCATCGAGGGCACGGGACCACGTTGCGCAGGCTTCTTCGATCTCGCCCTGCCTAGCCTGGACGGCTCCCATATATCCGAGCGTGACGGCGTGGGTCCGAGTGAAGGTTGACGCCTTGCGCGTCCTGACGCTGCGGCGAAACTGAGTCGTTGCGCCGGCCAAGTCACCGGTGTCGCGCAGCGCGCAGGCCGTCTCATGCGCAAGGCTCGCTTCACCGAAGAAGAAGACGCGGCCGGGCTCATCGTCTCCGCCGGTGGCGGCGGAGAGGTCGTCCTCGGCTCGGAGGAGTGCGCGAGCCGCCTTTTGCGTTTCGCCGTTTACTGCTAGTGCGCGTGCGTAGACCACTCCAAGCAAGGCTCGTTCTCGTGGAGCTGCCGCTTGGTACCGTTCGCCGTCGACGGATGCCGAGGCGAGGTTGAGAGCACGCTTGCGGTGGCCGAGGTCGATGGCTTGGTGTGCCATCGCGCGCAGTACATGGCCTGCCATTGCTGGATTGTCGGCTTCTGCGGCCAGTTTGACGGCGATGTTGAAGTAGTGCTGAGCCACGTTGTGTTCGCCGTTGTCGAATGCCATCCAGCCGGCGAGGTAGGAAAGCTCGCTGGCGGCGGTGAACATGTCGCGCCTCAGAATGTCGTCGGCGTAGCGTCCGTAAAGAAAGCTTGCCACGTCGGAGCCGAGGTATTGGACGACAGCCGAGCGAGCATGCCCGCCGCCCCGACGCTGGTCGACGCGGGAAAACAGGGACATCATGTCGTGCACCGCGTCTACGTCGCCCCGGCTCACGGTCCTGCCGCCTGCCGCACCGCGCGCTCGGCCACGTTCGGCCATTTGCGACCACCAACGATCGGAGGGCAGAGTCAGCGCAGCGAGCGAATAGGCGGCGGTGCTGAGAACGCGCCTACGTTCAGCGTCCACGTCGACTCTCCCGAGTTCGGTTAGCGCTGCCAGCGTATCGACTCGCCATCCGAGCATGTCCTTGGAGGACAGCGGCGGGGCGGGCAACCCGATCTCGTCGAGGGTGATCACCCGGCCGAGCTTCCGTGACAGTGCCTCGCACAGCAGCATGGGTGCCCGCCCAGAAGGCTTGGAGCCTGCTATCCAGTGTGAGACGTGGGAGCGGCCGACTCCGGCGAACTCGGGGGCATTGCTCTCCTTCGCGACGCGGACGAACGCGCGTGCCACCTCGGCGTGCGACATGCCGGCCTCGGTGATGACGGCTGCGAGCTTGGCGTTGCCGGATCGCGCTTGCGGCACGTTGCACCCCCGCTAGAAGTTGATCTTTCACCGCGTTCACCGGTTCGAGGTGCGTCACAGCGTACCTACCGCCCGTGGTTTGCGGTTCGCTACAGGTACGCCGGACCACGACCGATTTGGTGGATGAGTCGCCTGGTCGCACTGGCCCTGCGTACGGAACCTCAAGAGACGTGATGGTTCGCGCACCGCTGCGGAGTGCGCGTATCCCTCGCCTTACCCGTGTGTCGCCGAGACAAGCAATGACCAGGAACGGATTTACATCGTGGCGTATCAACCGGGACCAAACGATCTGTTGCGCGCGGCGCGGCTGGCGCTGCGGTCCCCTTCGGGGTCGGGCCGGCCGATGTCGCGGCAGGAGTTGGCGGAGGCTGTCAATGCGTGGTTGTACGAGCACGCGGGGCGTCGGTTCGCTATCCATGCCGGCTACATCGGCAATCTTGAACGTGGTACCACTCGGTGGCCGTCTGCGCACTACCGCACGGGGTTACGCGCGGTGCTTGGCAGGGCCACGGATGCGGAACTCGGCTTCTTCATCATCCAGGGGCACGCCAAAGATCGCGACACGAGCATGGTGGGGCAGGCTCCGGCCACCGGGCGGCCTGACGCAGCGGCCGACATCTGCCCGGCGAGTTCACCGGCAGCTACCGGTCAGAGTGCCACCGCTCCCGGCGGGTTACCGGTTGCGTCGGCCGGCGCGGCGGCGGTGCGGGTCAGCGTCGGCTCGGGCGCGGCCTCGGTTATGTGGCACGAGGGGTCGCCCGGCTGCATCACGTTGGTGGCCGGTCCGCTCCGGGTGCTGATCGACGTGTCGGGCGTTGGCGTTGGTCTGGTCGACGCTGCTCCGGCTGTGGCCGGTGCGGATGCGGGCCGTGGGGCGCGGGTGTACTCGTTGGCTGAGCGACGGGCGCAGTAGCGATGGCTGCCGTCACGCCTTCACACGCCACGGCGCAGCGCGTGGCGATCAAACCGGCCCCTGAGTCCCTGACGCCTGGCGTTGTCGCGGATGCTCGTCGGTCGTTGGGGGGTCAGTTGGCGGTGACCCGTAAGGCTGTTGGTGTCACTCAGGTGCGGCTTGCGCGAATGGTGCAGTGGTCGCGAAGCACTGTGGCCAATGTGGAGACTGCGCGCCAGTTGGCCCCACGGGAGTTCTGGCTTGCCTGCGACGTGGCTTTGGGCGCGGGTGGGCTGCTGGTGGCGGAGTGGGCGCGTACTGACGCGCTGGCACGTCGCCTGCGGGAACAGATGGTGTCGGAACTTGTTCGGCAGCGCCTTACCCAGTCACCGCCGATGTGCGTGTGCCGGGATCTGCGGCGGCTGCTCGACCTGGCGAACTCGTCGCGGTCGCTTGGGATCTCCCCCGCCGCTTTCATTTCAGGAGACGGAGCCGGTCATGGATGACGACGACGCGGATCTGATCCGTCCCCGGCACCGGCCACATCGGTCGCGTCGATTTCCCGGTGGTAGGCCGTGTGCCTGTCCGTCGTGCCGCACAACGCGAAAGCGGCAGCGCAAACCGCCGGACCTGGCAGGGCCGTCCGCTGATTCCCTCCCGGCTCCTGCTGTACCCCTGCTGCCGCCTGCTGCGGCGGGGCTGAAGGACTGGCCGACGCAGATCGATTGGACTCGCGCGGCCGAGCTGGTGACCCGGGGCCAGCTTGGGCGCGCGCAAGGAATCGCACGAGTGGAAGGAGTGAATTCCTCTCGCACGTCAGCTCATGGCACCAACTCGTCAGCTCTGACTCAGAAGGAGACACGGCACCATGACCGACACGATCACTGGTAACCCGACGATCGAGGCGTACACCGGCCCGATCGACCTGTCCCGTCCGCACTTCGTGGGCGTTGGAGGCTGCGCGATGTCCGGCCTGGCGCGGCTGCTGGCCGAGCTGGGTCACGAGGTCAGCGGCAGCGACCTGCACGACTCGGCCGCTTTGGCAGCGCTGCGCGCGGCGGGCGTGCGAGTCCAGATCGGACACGACGCGGCGCGCGTCGAGGGCGTGAGTTGCGTCGTCTACACCACGGTCGCGCAGAACGCGGCGGAGGTGCGTGCGGCCCGTATCGCCGGCATCCCGGTGGTGCACCGGGCGCAGGTGCTCGACGCATTGGCCGCCGGGCGGCGGCTGGTGGCGGTGTCCGGCTCGCACGGCAAGTCCACCACGGCGGGGATGCTCGCTCACGTCCTGCGCGCCCTCGGGCAGGACCCGACCTACCTGATTGGGGCTGACCTGACCGGGGCGGGTTCTGGCGCCCACCTCGGCGCGTCCGGGCTGATGGTGGCGGAGGCGGATGAGTCGGACCGGTCGTTTCACTTCCTCAGCCCGTCGATCGCGGTCATCACGAACGTGACCGACGATCACCCGGAGAACTTCGCCAGTCACGCCGACGTGCTGCGGGCCTACGTCGAGTTCGGCGGTCGGGTCACGCCGTCCGGCGTCCTGGTCGTCAACGCCGATTGTGTGGGCGCGACGGTGGCGGCCGACGTGATCGCCGACGAACGGCCCGACCTGACGGTGCTGCGGTACGGGCGGGACCGGACGGCGGACGTGCGGCTGTTGGACGTCAACGCCGAGGGATGGAGCGCATCCGCGACGGTCCGAATGCCCACCGGCACGGAGGTCGTCCTGACTCTGCCGACTCCGGCGGCGCACCACCTGGACAACGCGGCGGCGGCGGTGGCGTGCGCGGCGACGCTGGGTCTGGACCCGGTGGAGGTGGCCGGGGCGGCGTGCACGTTCGGCGGGGTGCGTCGCCGGTTCGAGCACATCGACACGCGGGCCGGGGTGACGGTGATTGACTCCTACGCCGATCACCCGAACGAGATCGCCGCCGACCTGGACGCCGCGCGCACGCTGGCGCGGGGGCGGGTGTTCGTGGTGTTCCAGCCGTCCGGACACGCCCGCGTGCTGGCCTTTGACGACCGCATCGGCAGCCTCCTGGCGGACAAGGCCGATCACGTCCTGCTTCTGGACGTGCACGGCACCGTCCCGGTGGGGCGACCGGTGGCGGACTCGCGGGGGATCATGGCGCGGCTGCGTGAGGGCCGGTACTGCCTGCCGCTCGGCCCGGACCACGCGGCCCGGGTCATCGCGCGGATGGCCGGGCGCGGTGACGTGGTGGTGACGATGGGAACCGGTGACGTGACCGGCTACGGCGCGGCGATCCTGGACACCCTGGGCAGCCGATCCGAGGTCGCGCTGTCCGCGTGACCCCTATGCCTGGGCGGTGACAGCGCCGGGCTCGTCGTTCAGCTTGTCCGCGAGCGCGAGGAGCCCGGCGCTGTTTGCTGCCTTCACCAACACGACATCGCCCGGACGTAGCCCGTCGCGCAGCATCTCCCACGCCTCGGCCACGTCCGCCGCCCGATCCACGGTGGTGCCGGTGCCGGCGGCTCCGGTCACGTACTGTGCGGCGTCGTCCCCGCCGATCGCCACCAACCATCCGGCCCCGATCTCGGCCACCTGCTGCCCGATCTCCCGGTGCACCTGGGGGGCGTGCTCGCCCAGCTCGGCCATCTCACCGAGCACCGCCACGGCCCGCCGGCCGTCCCCGGTCATCGCGTGCAGGGCGCGCAGAGCGGCACGCATGGCGTCGGGCGCGGCGTTGTAGGCGTCGTTGATGACCGTCACGCCATCTGAGCGGGTGGTGACCTGCATCCGGCCCGGCGACACCGCCTCGGCTTGCGACACCGCCTCGGCTACCGCCTCGATCGGATGGCCCAGACCGAGGGCGACGGTGGCGGCGGCGAGCGCGTTGGACGCCTGGTGCAGCCCGTAGAGGCGCAACCGCACCTCGGCGGCCTGGCCGTCGTGCACGAGCCGGAACCGGGCGCGGCCCAGCTCGTCCACGCTGACGCTCTCGGCGCGCACGTCGACGGGTTGCTCGATGCCGTAGGTGAGCACCCGGGCGAGGGTGCGGGATGCCATCGCGGTCACCAACGCATCATCGCCGTTGAGCACTGCCAGCCCGCCGTCCTGCGCCGAGGGCAGCGCTTCAACGATCTCCCCCTTGGCCTGGGCGATGTTCTCCACCGACCCGAACTCGCCCAAGTGCGCGTGCCCGACCCGGGTGACGACGCTGACCGTGGGCGGGGCGATACGGGTCAGGTAGGCCACGTGCCCGACGCCCCGCGCGCCCATCTCCAACACTAGGTAGCGGGTGTCGGTGGTGGCGCGGGTGACCGTGTACGGCAACCCAAGCTCGTTGTTGTTCGACGCCCGGTTAGCCACGGTCGGGCCGAACGCGGGCAGCACCTGGGCGAGGATGTCCTTGGTCGAGGTCTTGCCCACCGACCCGGTCACCCCGATCACCGTGGTCTGCGGCAGCCGGTCCACCATCGCGCGGGCCAGCCGTCCGTAAGCGGTGGGCACGTCCTCCACGACCACCGCCGGCACCCCGACCGGCCGCGACGCCAGCACGGCGACCGCGCCCGCCTCGATCGCCTGGGCGGCGTAGTCGTGCCCGTCGACGCGCTCACCGGGCAACGCCACGAACATGCCGCCGGGTTCCACGCGCCGGCTGTCGAACACCACCGGGGCCGTCACCGTCACCGGGCCGGCGGCGTCGTGAACGGCTCCGCCGACAACGGTCGTGATCTCTTGCAGAGTCATCGGAAGCACGGGATGAACCTACCGTGCGCGGTGCGCGGGGTAGGTGGTCACCGGGGGGTGTAGCCGAATCGTGGGGCCTGTCCGGCTGGTAGCCGCTGACAAAAGCTCGACTGGCGCGATGTCAACTGTCGCTAGCGCTACTGGCAGTGTGCCAAGCTGTGATTTATGTACCGCATCTCGGCTGTCCGTCGCCGGAGCGTGTGGGCTCGACGGCAGGCGCGTCGGCGTTCGCGTTCGGGGCGGTGGGTGTTACCGAAGCCCCGTACACGGGTGGCGTGGGCGTCGTGGGTTGATGACCTGCGCAATCTGTGGTCCGAGATCGCTCATGATCAGGTGTGGCGGGCTCAGTCGGAAGGTGCGGACGCGCCGGTGAAGGTGCTGCCGGTGGGTGATCCGGCGGTGCCGTTCGGTCAGCGTGCTGCGGAGCCTCGGGGGTTGTCGGAGGCGGCGCGGCGTCGTCGGGCGTTGGCCGATCAGGTGGTCAATGCTCTTGCGAATCAGCCGACGATCGACCCGTGGCGCGCCGGAACGGATGTCATCGTGCAACAGGTGTTGCCCGCTCGGTTGGGTGATGATCCGGCGATGCGGCAACCCTTTGTAGAGGCTGCCGCTGTGGTGGAGCGTGGCGGCCCGGGTGTGCTGCGAGTCGTTCCCGGTGACGGTGGGGTGGCGCTGCGCGTGCACGGGCCGTCGTGGTCGCTGGTGTTCCGGGTCAGTCCTTTCGTGGACGCGATTGTGGTGTTCGTGGATGCGACGTCCCGCTACGGGTGGCGGGTTGAGGACGACACCGAGTCGCGGGAGCTGATCGAGGAAGCGGTGACGCAGGTGGTGGCGGAGGCGGCCCGTTACGGGTGGGGCGGGGACAAGCACCCCGCGACGGTCGCTCCGGTCGCTTGATGGCCGGTCGGCCGCCTCGTGGGTGTGGTGCGCGTTCACGGGGGCGGCCGGACTAGGCGTCTAGGGCCTGTGTCGAAGTCGGTGCCGGGGCTTGAGCTGCCGGCTTGAGGATCTTCGCGTGTCGGTGTTCGTGATGTAGCGAGGTCTCCGGTATCTGGTTCAGCGACCAAGCAGAACCCGAACACCGGAGACCTCGTGGACACCCTAGCGGTGGCGAGGCGGCATGACCTGACCGACGCTCAGTGGGTGGCGCTGGAGCCGCTGCTGCCCGTGGGGCGTGGGCCAGGTCGGCCGTCGGCATGGACGAAACGGCAGCTCATTGATGGGATTCGGTGGCGGACACGGGTCGGTGCCCCGTGGCGGGACATGCCGGAGTGCTACGGGTCCTGGGCTGCGGCGTACGGGCTGTTTCGGCGTTGGCAGCGTGATGGGACCTGGGCGAGGATCCTGACCGTGTTGCAGGCCCTGGCTGACGCGTCCGGGCGCGTCGTGTGGGACGTGTCGGTAGACTCGACGGTCGCCCGAGCGCATCAGCACGCTGCTGGGGCGCGTAAAAGGGGGATCTGCAGGCTGAGTCGCCGGGCGGGACCACGGTCGAGCCGACCGACCACGCGCTCGGGCGATCGCGGGGCGGCCTGACAACGAAGGTGCACCTGGCGTGTGAGCAGGGGCAGAAGCCGTTGTCGATCGTGGTGACCGCCGGGCAGCGCGGAGACAGCCCCCAGTTCGTCGCGGTGCTCGACGGTATCCGGGTGCCCCGCCTGGGTTCGGGGCGGCCCCGGACTCGCCCGGACCGGGTCCTGGCTGACAAGGCGTACACGTCGAAGGCCGACCAAGACGCCAACCGGCGCAAGAAGGGATCCAAGGGCGGTCGACCCCCGGCCTTCGACTCACAGCGGTACAAGCAGCGTCACGCCGTGGAGTGCGACATCAACCGCCTCAAACGCCACCGCGCCGTGGCCACCCGGTTCGACAAACTCGCCGTCCGCTACGAAGCCACCATTCACATCGCCGCGATCAACGACTGGCTGTGACCGGACCCGGCACCACACGAGGTGGAGGCTCGCACGCTCGCTGCCATGGGCTGCCCTGGAGAGCGAGGGGAAAACCTGCCCGTCGAATTCGCTGGTCGGCTGTCTGCACGGAGAAGTTGACGGACAGCGGCTCCGGTGTGAAGGCAGTTGCGCACTCGAGCGTGACCTCGACGTCGATCCAACTCGTTCCGCCCGGGCGGACCAGCCAGGATTGGCCTGTACCACGTACCAGGACGCCCGGTTTCCGTGCCTCATCTACCTGCACTATGACGGGTGCCTGGCCGGCGTTGAACAACACCAGTTGCGCATCGAGTCGCACCGTCCCGACGCCGTTCAAGCTTCCCCAACTGTTGGACGGGCCTGGTAAGGCCACCAGTGTGACGGTGCTGGCCTCGGCCCGTTCCTCGCGAGAACTCCACACCTCGGCACCGCCGACGCTACCGAGCGCCAAGCCGACTACCAAGGCAACGACCATATAGGCAGCGCCCTTCCGTCCGGGCCTAACTCCGGCGGAGAGGCCCCCATCCGAGTCACCAAGCTCAGCGCCATGCATGTCCAAATCGATGACTCCATGGCTCGCCGTCATGGCGACAGACTAGGGGTTGGTCTTGCCCGAGTTTGGTCAGCGTGGCGGAATGCCGTGATCAGGCCCTCGCCGACTTTGATACAGGCCCTAGTAGTGCTTTGTTAGGTTGGGACGAGTTGGCGGCAGAGGGGGCAGAACCCGAGCCAGGTCGCGAGTAGGTACTGCAGTTGCCGCAGGACGGCGTACAGGCTCAGGTCTGCCCCACTGCTTTTGGGCGCGCCAGCCGCAGTTGGGTGAGGAACAGTTGGGCGGCCGCGGCGAGGGTGACGTGGCGGTGCCAGCCGATCCAGGAGCGTCCTTCGAAGTGGTCGAGGCCGAGGGCGGTCTTGAGTTCGCGGTAGTCGTGCTCGACGCGCCAGCGGCTCTTGGCCAGGCGGACCAGTTCGGCAAGTGGTGTGTCGGCGGGCAGGTCGGACAGCCAGTAGTCGCTGGGTTCGTCCTGGCCGGGAGGCCACTGCACGAGCAGCCAGCATTCGGGCAGGACACCGTCGTCACCGCGGTGCGGTCCGCGTCGGACGGCCCGGCCGGCGGGGCGCACCCGCAGGGCGAAGAAGTGTCCGGACAGGTCACCGACGGGCCGGTCGGGGTCGCGGTCGGGTGCGGGTAGCCGGGCACGCCAGCGCACCAGACGCGCCGCGTCGGCGCCGTGGGCGAGGGCCAGGTCCTTCAGGCTGCGAGCAGGGTGGGGGTACTTCGGTGTGGGATGGGGGCCGACTCCGGCGTAAGGGACCTCGACGGGCTGGGCGTCACCGGGTTGAGCCGTGGTGCTCGACGTGGTCGCCACGATGTAGCTGATGCCGCGTTCGGTCAGGCCCTGACGGAACTCCGCGACCTGGCCGTAGCCGGCGTCCGCGGTCAACAGCGGCGGACGCAGCCCCCATACGGCCAACTCGTCGAGCATTTCCAGGGCCATCAGCCACTTCGGCCGGTACCGCTCGGCGTCGGGGACCTTCGATGCCGTGCGCCGCCGGCGGATCTGGTCGATCTGCTCGGCAGGCGGCACCTGCACACGCACATGTGGTTTCTTCGCCCCGGCCTGGTCGCGCGTGACCGGCTGCTGGCGCAGCCTGCGGGCGTGCGCGTTCGCGGGCTTGCCGTCCGGGCCGGGGACGCAGGTGTCGTCCCATGACTCCGGCACGAACAGCCGCCAGTTCAGCACCGCCGAGGCGGCGTCGGTCGCCGCGTGGACGCTGACGGCGATCTGGCAGTTGGCGACCTTGCCGAGCGTGCCGGAATACTGCCGGGCCACACACGCCGATGCCTTGCCGTCCTTGGGAAACCCGGTGTCGTCCACCACCCACACCTGCGGCGCCACCAGGTCGACCGCGGCCGCCGCCAGCCGCCGTCGTACACCGGCGACATCCCAGGTCGAGGAAGTCAGGAACTGCTGCAACTGCTGGTGATCGACCCCGAGTCGTCCGGCCATCGGCTGCATCGACTTACGCCGGCCGTCCAGCATCAGCCCACGCAGATACCGCAGACCGGTTGCTCGCTGGTCCGACCGCCGCAACCCCGCGAACACCCCTGCCGCGAAGTCCTCCAACTGCGCCCGCACCCGAGCGATTTCCCGCTCATCCACGCACGCACCCAAACACCAGCACGACGCTCATACAAGCGACACGCCACAACGACCTAACAAAGCACTACTAGCTGTGTGGTCGCTGTTGGGGTAGACGCCGGGCGATGAGTCGTCGGAGTTGCCGGGCGGCGGTGGCGCGGCGTTTGGATGCGTTGCTTGGGGACAGGTTCAGATCGGCGGCGACTTGGCCGAGGGGTTCGCCATCGAGGTAGGTGCGCCGCAGGAGTTCGGCGCTGGTGGGGTCGATCCGGTCGGCGGGTGGCATCTGTGCGGACTGGGCGACGAATTCTTGTAGGCGGGCGATGACGGCCTCCGTGCCTCGCCGGTCGGGTCCGTTGTGGTGCTTGGCGTGGTGGGCGCTGAGTTCGTCGTCGCCGCCCACGGGCATCTCTCGGGGTTCTTCCTCGCGGAGGCGCGCGATGCGGGCTTGGTGCTCGGCTGCGGTTTCGTCGGGGCGGCGGGTGCGCTGTTTGCGGCGGTGTGCGGTGCGTCCGCTGGCTTGGTCGTACGCGCCGCCAAGCAGCCGGGAGTAGACGTTGGGCCGGGCGATGTCCAGCCGCCACCGCGTGTGGCCGGCCGCGGTGGTCACGGTGGCTTGCATCCGGTCGAGGAAGGCGTGAATCAGCCGGTACTGAGCTTGTATGACGCGGTTGGCGGGGTCGTCGGGCATGGCGAGGCGGGCGGAGCGGGACAGGAGTCCACCGGCGGCGACGCCGAGGGCGTAGAGGTTCCAGTCCTCGCGGTTGTCGGGGTCGTCGCGGACCTGGCCGACGATGTGCCGCCATACCTGGTCTTTGATCTCGCGGGTGGCGTCGTCGGCGAGCAGGCGGCGCAGCACCTGATCGGCGGGGGCGGGGCGGGGGTCGTCGCTGCCGGTGATCCATCCCTTCGGCACGCCGACGCGGCACAGCGCGATGGCGGCGGAGAGGACTTGGCTGGTGGGCAGGGCCTTGTGTTTGAGCAGTGCGGCTACCGGGTCGGATGGCTCGTCGGTGCCGGTGGCCGGTGGGCGGCGGAAAGTGAGCTGGCCGGGCACGGCGATGCCGTGGGGGTGCCTGGTGGGCACTCGGTGTTCGGGCACGGGTTCGTGTCCTCCCAACGTCGCCTCGGGCTGGGTGGGACACGCCGGGCCGCCTGTCGGCGGTGATAAGCCGGGTCGACGCTGACCCTTTGTGCGGTCCCCGGCGTGCTGCGGACACCGCCGGGAGTCGCACAAGCGTACGAGAGATCGCGTGTGGGTGCCGCGGCATTGTGCGGCCCCCGCTGCGAGCGTTCGTCGTCGCTCGGCTCCACAACCGACAGCCGGACCGACCCCCCCATGCCGGCCTGACCGTGATCTCTTGAGAGTACGCGCGGGCCAGAAAAAATCTTCGAGTTGCACCGACGAAGTTTTTGATCTTGGAATATTCGGACCTCGAACGGTCCCCTTCAGTTGGTAGAAGGACCCTTACTCACGACGCGACGCCCCGGGGAGGGGGTGGAGATCATGGATCCCGGGTCGGCGGTGGCGTTGTGCCTGCTGGTGCGGTGTTCACCGTGTTCAGCGTCGGCGTTCGGGGGCAAGCCGGCTTGCCGGCGCGGCAGCACCTCAGAGCCCGGCCGTGGATCGACCGCACGGGCGTCGTCGGTGCTTTCGATGTTGTGGCCTACGGTTTCGGCTGGTGTTGGCTGGATCGGTGAGGTCCGGTCGCGGTTCGGGCGTGTCGGCTGGCACCCTGGTCGCGGCGATACTCCGCGTGCGCCCATCTCGCTGCCGGGTGTGGTCGCGGTCTGCTCGTGCCATCGTCCATCGTGGTCGCTGGCGGGGTCGCGTGTGCCCGTGCTCCGGGGTCCGGCGTGAGGCTCTGACGCATGGCGTTGGTGCTGGTCGTCTCCGGTGTCGTGTGCGCTCTGTTTCCTTCTGGGGCGGGGCGGGGGACCGGCCGCTAGGCCGCAGCCCCCGACCCCGCCCACCGCTCCTTTCCTCTCCTTCCCTCTGTCGCGGGATCGGCCACGCCGATCCCGTTTCTTGACCAAGTAGGGAAACTCGTACGCACCTTCGTCCCTCCGGGGTGCTGACCGCGCTCGCTTCGCCCCTGGCGTTCTGGCCGTGATCGTTGGTCGCCCGGTGCGCTGGGTCTGCGCCGGTTCCCGTGCTGCCGTCTGCTCGTGGCCGTTCGGCTGCGAGTTGTCGCGGCGTCTGCTCGCCCGGCTCGCGTCGGCTGGCCTTGTCCGCCCGGTCCTCGGTCGCCGGCATGGGTCGCCTCGCCTCGGGCTCGGTCCCGTCGTGCTCGTCGTCCTGGTCCTGGGCGGTACTGTCGCCGCCGTCTGTCCTTTATGGAGGTTTGCTGTGCCATGTCATGCCGGCCGCGCCGTCGCGTGGCCGTTCCCGTCGTGCCTCGTGTCGGTGGTGCGGAGTCGTGGCCCGCCCCGGGCTGCCCGGCTCCGTGCTGTCCCTGTCCCGACGACCGCATCACCTGTGAGCACCACCTGTACGGCACCACCTGTAGAGCACTACCTCATCCAACCTTTGGAGTTTGTTGTGAACAGCATCCCTGTTGATCTTTCTCGTCTGACCGGCCTGCTGTGCGTGGCTGCGCCGGAACCCAAGACCGATCTTGACGGCGAGCAGCGCAAGGACCGCGACGGTAACCACCTGTGGGTGACCGGGCTCGCGGTGCGCCGCGCCGGTACCCGCAAGGCATCGGTGATCGACGTGCAGACCTCCGCCCAGCCGGAAGGCGTCACGGAGGGCAGCCCGGTCGGCGTGACTGAGCTGGACGTGTCGCTGTGGGAGATCGAGGGTCGGCACGGCTTGTCCTACCGTGCGGCGTCGATCTACCCGGTCCGTCCCCGTACCGACAACCGCGCGGGCTCGTCGTCTGCTGCGGTACCGGGTCCGCCTCAGCGGGAGCGCGGCGGCGGTAAGGCCACCGGCTCATGATCGCCGCAGAGGTGATGTCGCCGGCATCGGCCCCGCCGCCTACGCCGTCACCGTCGATGACTCCCGGGTTCCCCGGCTTCGCGCCGGAGTTCCCGGGGGTCACCCTGGAACGGATCCAGTCATGGCTACCCACCATTGTCACCGCCGCTGTGGTCCTGGGTGCCGTTATCGTCGCGCTGGTCGTGGTGTCGCGGTTGCTGCGCCGGCTGGCACCCCGCGTGCACTGGTACCTGTTCGGGTTTCCGCTGCTGCGCACGAGGATGCGCCGGTCCTGGCGGCACCTGTGCCTCAACGCGGATTTGACCGGCACCGACCGGCCCACCACCGAGCAACTCGGGCCGTTGCTCGTGAGGGGTCGGCCGATCATGCCGGTCCTGCCGTTGCTGCGGCGTATCCGACCCCGCTCCTTCGGGGCGACGGCGGTGATCCTGCTGCACCCGGGGCAGGTCCCGGAGCCGTTCGTCAACGCGGCGGAGGCGATGGCGCACGCCTGGGGTGTGCACGCGGTGCGGGTCGACGCGCGACGACGCGGCCGGGTCCGGTTGACCATCCTCACCGCCGATCCCCTTACCGCGAAGCGGACGGAAGCGGCGACCTGGGCGACCGGGCCGCCACTGAAGGAGGCCGCGATGACCTCCCGCCCCTCGGAGGCCATCGAACCGCTTGCCTCGGCGGTTGCGGTGCCGGCGGACCTGGCGGCCGATGTGGGGCAGCGGGAGGACGGGCAGCGGTGGGTGGTCGACCTGGTGACCTTTCCGCACTGGCTGATCACCGGGGCCACGCAGTCGGGCAAGTCCACGCTGATCAATGCCGCCGTAGCGCGGTGGGCGGCGCGGCCGGTGGCGCTGGTCGGGATCGACTGCAAGGGCGGCATGGAGCTGGCTCCACACGCACCCCGGCTGTCTGCTCTGGCCACCGACCGGGCGGAAGCGGCGGACATCCTGGCCGCACTCGTCGCGGAGACACAGCGGCGGATGGGCCTGTGCCGCCAGCACGGGGCGCGCAACATCTGGCAGCTTCCGCCCGATGCGCGGCCGGTGCCGGTGGTCGTGATCGTCGACGAGTTGGCCGAGCTGTACTTGGTCGCCTCCCGGGCGGACAAGGATGAAGCGCTGCGGGCCACGACGAACCTGTTGCGGCTGGCGCAGCTCGGCGCGGCCCTGGGCGTGCACGTGATCGTGGCCGGGCAGCGGGTCGGTTCCGACTTCGGCCCTGGCGTGACCGCGCTGCGTGCCCAGCTCGCCGGTCGGATCTGCCTGCGGGTCAACGACGAGGAAACCGTGAAGATGACTCTCGGTGACCTCTACCCGGACGCGGTGGACGCCGCCCAGCAGATCGACCCGGCGGTAAAGGGCATCGCGGTCACCACCGCCGACGAAGCCGGCTGGATCCGCGCCCGCTCGGTCTACCTGTCGCCGGAGGAACTGGCGGCGGTCATTGCGGCCACGGCACACCTGGCGCCGCGACTGCCGGGGCTAACCCCACCGGATGCGTGAAAGGAGAGCCGGGACTGACCGAGCCTAGAAATTGATCTCGTCGTCGTTGTCTGGTGCTGGAACCCAATACGGTTCTTGCTCTGTGGGGATAACGAGGGCCGCTGCCGGACGCGACCGCGCCCACCTCAGAACCTCGTCGCGGGTGCCTTCGATTTCCTCTATGCCGGCCGTGTGGCCTCCTGGCAGGGGGTCTACCCACTTCGCGGCCCACACAATGCGTCGTTCTAGGCTGCGGCCCTTGTGGAGGTAGACGGTGCCATGTCCGGGGCGGGGAGAAGGCGTGACCTGTTCGGGTGCGATTTCTTCGTCGCGCATATCGGCAGGCAGGTAGAAGGCTTCCGTGCGGCGGCGAGACTGCTCCATGAGCGGATGCTACCCGACTCTTTCAGATCCGGGAGGCAATGCGGATCGAGCGCCGCGTGATCAATTGCCGATCACGCGGCGCTCGACCGTCAGAGGTTACTCAGACAGTTTTCGCTCGGTGCGTCAGGACGGGCTCCACCCGGAGCCGTACCAGGCGCTACCCATCTGCGGCGGGTTGTCGAGGTTGTAGGCACCGGCGGAGTTGCGGTGGAACTTTGGGCTCTTGATGAAGGTGTACCAGCGGCCGGGGTACGAGCTGGACGGGTCTGTCCAGTCGAACTGGTGAGCCACCCCGGCGTGAGCCACGGTGCCCTCGTACGCGCTGTAGCCGCCCGAGCCGAAGCAGTTCACCAGCGCCGAGGCTCCATAGGGGCCGCCGCTCCACGTCCGGTACGACGCGCCACCGCTGACCGGGTAGCCCTCGGGGTGGGCGCTACTGAAGTACAGCCGCTCGCCGGAGGCCCGGACCTGCTTGGTGCCGCGCGTTGACTCGAACTGGAACGGCTTTGAGGTGGAGCTGCCTCCGCTGAACTTCACCTCGATGAAGAACTCGGTGCTGCCCAGGGTGGTGCCGTTGTAGCCGTAGACGCCATCGCCGCTGAACTCGGCCCAGTAGTTCGCGACGTAGTACCAGCAGCCCAACGCCGAGCAGGTTCCCGCGTTGGCCCGCACCTTCGACGTGTCCGGGCACATCCACGCACCCTTGCGTGCGCTTACCGGGCTGGAGCACTGGTCGGCCCCGGTTGTGGTCGTGGTTTCCGTGTATGCCTTCGTAGTAGCGGCAGGGCTGGAGTCTGCGACTGCGGGGGCGGCGCTCGCAGCGAGTCCGCCGACGATCACCAGTATTGCGGTGAGTAGCAGCCTTACGAATCGATTGACCATCGCCTCTTCTTCCGTGTGGGCGTCCGGCGGTTGCTGTTCGGCTATTCGCCGTCCACCGTGATTTCGGGGGATGGGGCATGCGGAATCCGGGGCCCTGAGTCGACAGACGCTCACATGCCTGCCGGAACGCTATGGCCATCGTGGCTGGGCATGCAAGGACATCGATTGTCGGAGTTGGACTCCGACATTGTTAAGCAAGAAATAGACCTGAGATTTCTGGACGGGGATTCCCATGCGCGAAAATAACTCAAGTCGCGACTTTCAACGATTGACCTTCACCGACCGCGAGATCCTGTCCACGGCCACGCACCCCGACTTCCGGGCCTGGCTGGCGCGTGTCCGGCACATCGGCGGTTGCCAACATCCCGTGCACCTGGTCGGCCACACGATGACCGTGGACGCCGCCACCGGCCGCCTGGTGCACGCGTTCACGTCGGCGGAGCAGCCGCACGGGCGGCTCACCATCGCCTGCGGCAACCGCCGCCAGTCCCGCTGCGAACCGTGCGCCCGGCTGCACCAGGGCGACACGTACCAACTTGTTGTGTCGGGGCTCGCCGGCGGCAAGGGCGTCCCCGACACTGTGCGCAGGCATCCGCGTGTGTTCGTGACGTTCACCGCGCCGAGCTTCGGCCCGGTCCACCGGCACACCACCGACGAGCCCTGCCGGCCGTCACGCGGTCGTCGGGGCCTCGTCTGCGGTCACGGCCGGCCGTTGTGGTGCCTCGACCGGCACCCGAGCGGCGACGCGCTCACCGGCTCCCCACTGTGCCCGGAGTGCTACGACTACCCGGCCGCGGTGCTGTGGAACGCCCACACCCGCGACCTGTGGCAACGGCTGCACCGCAACCTCTACGAGGGCATCGCCACCACGCGCGGCATTTCCCGCACCGCCGCCCGCAACACGGTCCGCGTCGCCTACGCCAAGGTCGCGGAGTACCAGCGGCGCGGTTCGGTGCACTTCCACGCCGTCATGCGCTTCGACGGCCCCACCCCCGAGACCCCAACCCCGGCATGGGCAACCCTGCCGCTGCTGGTGCAGACCATCCGCACCGCGACGCGCCGGGTGCACCTGGCCGTGCCCGGCCTCGACACCATCTTGCGGTTCGGGGCGCAGCTCGACATCCGGCCCATCCTGCCCGGTCGCGGCGGCGACGACGACTTGACCGAGCGGGCCGTGGCCTCCTACATCGCCAAGTACGTCACCAAGCCTGATGTCGCCGGCATCACCGTGGACCGGCCCATCCGCCACGCCATCAGCATCTCGGTGCTTCCCGTCACCGAGCACGCCCGCACCCTCATCCGCATCTGCTGGACCCTCGGCAGGCGACCCGAGTACAAGGCGCTGAACCTGCGGCGGTGGGCACACCAACTCGGCTACCGAGGCCACATCGCCAGCAAAAGCCGCGCCTACTCCACCACCTACACCGCGCTACGCGCCGCCCGCGAACAACACCGCCGCGACCAGCACCAGGAGGACACCCACGACGACACCCCCGACGCCATCACCGACAAACACTGGACCTACGCCGGAACCGGCCACACCGCCGGACAAGCCATGTTCGCCGACGCCATCGCAGACGACCTCCAGGCCGCCCGCGATGCCGCTCAGGACGTACGTGCGGGCGGTGACCGCGATGGGCCGTGAAACCGCACCCGCCCGCGCAAGTCGCCACCCTCGGGCTCTCCCAGGCGGCCAGACGGGCGGACGGACTCGACGCCACAACGCCGAGTACGTACGCAAGCTGCTTGACGGGTGGCCCCCGTTGACAGAGGAACAACGCTCGGCGCTCGTCCTCCTTATCCGACGATCGGATCGGCCGGCAGCATGACAAGCCGATCGCTCGTCATGCTGCCGGCGGTCGTCAGCTCGCCCGACGCGCCGAATCCTTCGGCGTGATTCTCACCGTCTCGGGGTCGAACCCCTTGCGCCCCCGAACGGCGGGAAGGATGGTGACGTCCATGAGCGTGCCGATGATCTCGCGGCGTTGGTCGTTGGTCACCTCGTCGGAGTACCACCACTCCCGCACGTTCGGGGCGGCAACAGCCGGGCCGAGGACGTCAACGCGGCCCGCATCGGCCATTTTCGCCTCGATCTCGGCAATATCTGCCTCGGCTGCCTCGGTGCCAGCGAGCATCGTTGACCTCGGAATGCGTTTCTTGGCGTAGTCGATCCCGAGTTGCTTGAGCAGAACGCGGCTCGCCTCCAACTCCTCACGCAGCGCGTCCACGTCCGGGCGATCGTGGTCGACCAGCAGATCAGCCCCGTCACGCTCGATGATGGCGATCACGACATCACTCACCAGCTCGTCCACGGGCTCAACCGCCCGGCTGACATGCTTACCCGTGCGGCACGTGTAGTTCTTCGCCCCGGTCTTCGACTGGCCGCTCATGTTGACCGTCTCACCGCAGACACCACAACGGGCCAGCCCGGTATTCATCCCCTTGGCGGACTTACCGGTCCTCTTGCGAGATGGGTTCTCTAAGATCGCCTTGACCGCCCGCCATGTCGCCTCGTCCACCAGGGCCGGCCAGGCTGCCTTGGTGACCACCTCGCCCCGGTGCGAGCGCAGACCGGCGTTACGTGGGCTGGTGAGCCACTTGCGCAGCGTCTCCGTCCGCCACAGGTTTCCCTGCCCGGTTCGCAGCCCGGCATCGTTCAACATGCGAACCTGCGCCGCGAGCTTGCCCTTGGCGAGAATTGCCCGATAGACCGCCTTCGCCGCCTTGGCCTCCGCTTCGCGCTTCGTCACGCGGTCAGGCTCGTAGCCGAACGGCCGGGGACCGGGGGCCGGGCGTCCCTTCTCGGCGTGCTGGCGGTTCGCCCGCTTCTGGCGCTCCGACTTCAACTCCGTCTCGTACCGCGCGTCACTCGCCGCGTTGTCGAAGAATTTGCGCCCCTGCGGAGTCGAGAGGTCGAAGGTCATCCCGCGAGCGTAAGAGACGATCACCGGCTGAGGTGCGGCAAGACACGTCTCGTAGAACCGATATTCGTCGGTCTTCGTCTTCAGCAGCCGCTCGCTCGACCACGCGATAACCACGTTGATCTCACCGGCGGCAATGAGCTTCAGCAGCTTCTCGAAGCCGGGCCGCCGACGCATCGCGGACTTGTCGTTGTCAACAAGCCGATGCGCTACCGGCCACCGGTTGTACTCCGCGTGGCCATCGCAGTCCTCACCCTGCCGGGCGATGCCTTCGCCCTCGCGGCTCGTGCCCTTGTGCGGGTCGTCGGAGAGGCGGAGACAGATCGCGGCTCGCCGGTCCTGGCTGCTCAGCAACGTCATGCATCAATACTAGCAAGATCATACCCACCCGATCGGGTGGGTGACCGAGAAGACCCAGCGACCCCCGGGGCGCAGCACCCGGTGCACCTCGCGCATCAGGGCCGCCGAGTCGGCGACGAAGGGCACCGCGCCGAAGGCGGTGCAGGCGAGGTCGAAGCTGGCGTCGCGGAAGGGCAGCGCCAGGGCGTCGGCCTGGGCCAGGGGTACGCGTACCCCGGTGCGCTCGGCGGCCTGGACGGCGTGGCGCAACATGCCGGCGGAGAGGTCCACGGCGACCGGCCAGGCGCCCTCGGTGGCCAGCCAGCGGGCGCACGAGGCGGCGCCGCAGCCGACCTCCAGCACCCGGCGTCCGGCCACCTCGCCGAGCAGCCGGGCGTCGGCCTCGCGCAGCCCCTCCGGGCACCAGACGAAGTCCACCTCGCCGAGGAAGTGTCCGTGTTCGGCCTGGTACGCGTCGGCGTCGGCGTCCCACCAGTGGCGGTTGGCGCGGCGTGCCTCGGTGTCGTCCACCCGGCGCCGGGTCACCCGGTTGTCGTCGTCCACCCGTTCACGCTAGGCCCCTGGGGTGCGCGGGCTCGGGGTGGCCCCGGTGCCGGCTGCGGCCCTCCGGGCGAAATCTCCGCTTTCGCGGGTGGTGCGGTGATGAGGAGACGGGAGGGCTTGCACGCTGTGGTAATGCAGCGGGTAGGGTATTGGATGCGCTCGCGGATCGTGTGCCTCGGCAGGGAGCAGGTGCGCGGTCGACGGAGTCACATCAAGAACTCGTTACGCGATTTTTGGGTGGGCCCGCCGACGGATCCGTTGGCGCGCACAGGTCACCGCGACACCAGCCTGCTGTGACACACATCCGACCGGAGCAACCGCCCACATGACGAGCAGCATCGAGGCCCCCTCGAGCGCCACCAAGGTCACCGTCGACGACCTCGGCTCCGAGGAAGCTTTCCTCGCCGCGATCGACGAGACCATCAAGTACTTCAACGACGGCGACATTGTCGAAGGCACCGTCGTCAAGGTCGACCGGGACGAGGTCCTGCTCGACATCGGCTACAAGACCGAGGGTGTCATCCCCTCTCGGGAGTTGTCGATCAAGCACGATGTGGATCCGGCAGAGGTCGTCTCGGTCGGTGACCACATCGAGGCCCTGGTCCTCCAGAAGGAGGACAAGGAGGGGCGGCTGATCCTCTCCAAGAAGCGGGCGCAGTACGAGCGGGCCTGGGGCACGATCGAAAAGATCAAGGACGAGGACGGTGTCGTCCGCGGTTCGGTCATCGAGGTGGTCAAGGGTGGCCTCATCCTCGACATCGGGCTGCGCGGCTTCCTGCCGGCCTCCCTGGTCGAGATGCGGCGGGTGCGCGACCTGCAGCCGTACGTCGGCCGCGAGCTCGAAGCCAAGATCATCGAGCTGGACAAGAACCGCAACAACGTGGTCCTGTCCCGCCGGGCGTGGCTGGAGCAGACGCAGTCCGAGGTGCGCACCGAGTTCCTCAACAAGCTCCAGAAGGGGCAGGTCCGCAAGGGCGTCGTCTCCTCGATCGTCAACTTCGGCGCGTTCGTCGACCTGGGCGGCGTGGACGGCCTGGTGCACGTCTCCGAGCTGTCCTGGAAGCACATCGATCACCCGTCCGAGGTCGTCGAGGTGGGCCAGGAGGTCGAGGTCGAGGTCCTGGACGTCGACCTGGACCGCGAGCGGGTCTCGCTGTCGCTGAAGGCGACCCAGGAGGACCCGTGGCGGCAGTTCGCCCGCACCCACGCGATCCAGCAGATCGTGCCGGGTAAGGTCACCAAGCTGGTGCCGTTCGGTGCGTTCGTCCGGGTGGACGACGGCATCGAGGGCCTGGTCCACATCTCCGAGCTGGCCGAGCGTCACGTGGAGATCCCGGAGCAGGTCGTCCAGGTCGGCTCCGAGGTCATGGTCAAGGTCATCGACATCGACCTGGAGCGCCGCCGGATCTCGCTGTCGCTCAAGCAGGCCAACGAGGGCTTCGTCGAGGGCGAGGAGCACTTCGACCCGACCCTCTACGGCATGGCCGCGACCTACGACGCCGAGGGCAACTACATCTACCCGGAGGGCTTCGACCCGGAGACGGGCGAGTGGCTCGAGGGGTACGACAAGCAGCGCGAGGCGTGGGAGAACCAGTACGCCGAGGCGCGGCAGCGCTGGGAGGCGCACCAGAAGCAGGTGCAGACCTCTCGGGCCGCCGAGGCCGAGGCCGCTGCCAACCCGCAGCCCGCCGCCACCGGCACCACCACCACGACCAGCGCGGCACCCAGCCGCCAGGCCGAGGAGCCCGCTGGCACGCTGGCCACCGACGAGGCGCTCGCCGCTCTGCGCGAGAAGCTCGCCGGCGGTAAGTGACCCGCTAGGCAACACCGCAGGGCCCCGCTTCGACCCGGATCTCCGGGTCCGAGGCGGGGCCCTCGCCATCTGCGGATGCGGGTGGGGCGCACCAGGCCCACCTCGGGGCACTCGCGGCTGTGAATGAGGCTCGCCGGGCGCGGACATGGCGGGCTCCTGTTTGGCGGTGCGGCGATGATCGGGTTGACTGAGTGCCGTGCTGAAGGTGGGGTTGACCGGCGGGATCGGTTCGGGCAAGAGCGCGGTGGCGCGGCGGCTGGTCGAGCGCGGCGCGGTGCTCGTCGACGCCGACCAACTCTCCCGGGAGGTGGTGGCCCCCGGCACCGACGGGCTGGCCGAGGTGGTGGCCGCCTTCTCCGCGCGGGTACTGGACGCCGACGGCGCCCTCGACCGGGCCGCGCTCGCCGACGTGGTCTTCACCGACGAGGCTGCCCGCCGCCGGTTGGAGGCGATCGTTCACCGCCGGGTGCGGGCGCGTACCGCCGAGCTGGTCGCTGCCGCGGCACCCGACGCCGTGGTGGTCAACGACGTACCGCTGCTGGCGGAGGTGGGGCTGGCACCCACGTACCACCTTGTGGTTGTGGTGCAGACGGCGCTGGCGACCCGGTTGCAGCGGCTGACCCGCGACCGGGGGATGAGCCGCGCGGACGCCGAGCGGCGCATCGCCGGCCAGGCCGACGACGCGAGTCGGGCCGCGGTGGCGGACGTGCTGCTCAGCAACGACGGCACCCTGGCGCAGCTGCACACGGCGGTCGACGCGCTCTGGGACGACCGCCTGGTGCCCTACGAGGAGAACGTGCGGCATCGGCGGGCGGTCCGGGCGCAGCGGGTGACGCTTACCGAACCGGATCCGACCTGGCCGCAGCAGTACGCCCGGCTGGCCGCCCGGATCCGGCACGCGATCGCCCCGGCGGAGCTGCGGATCGACCACATCGGCTCCACCGCGGTGCCGGAGCTGGCAGCCAAGGACGTCATCGACATCCAACTCGGCGTGCCGTCCCTGGCCGAGGCCGATGGGCCGCTGGCGCAGCGACTCGCCGACGCCGGTTTCCCCCGGATGCCCGGTGACTGGTGGGACACCCCACGGC
Organism: Micromonospora fiedleri; assembly: GCF_016774385.1. Lineage (NCBI taxonomy): Bacteria > Bacillati > Actinomycetota > Actinomycetes > Micromonosporales > Micromonosporaceae > Micromonospora > Micromonospora fiedleri. Next base: position 284,735 of record NZ_JAETXL010000002.1, on the reverse strand, counting down.
CGGCGGGCACCGGCCGGTGGGAGAAGCGCCTGCACGGCAGCGCCGACCCGGCCCGTCCGGTCCACCTGCACCTGCGGGTGACCGGGTCACCCGGCTGGCGGTACGCCCTGCTGATGCGCGACCACCTGCGGGCCGATCCGGACCGGCGGGCCGCCTATCTGATGCTCAAGCGGGAACTGGCGGCCTCGGCACCGGACAGCGGGACGTACGCGACGGCGAAGGACCCGTGGTTCGACGAGGAGCACCTGCGGGCGGAGGAGTGGGCGGCCAGGACCGGATGGCGTCCGTAGCCCGCGGTCAGCGAGCCTTGGTCGGCCTGGTCAACGAGGGCACCCGGCCGGGTGTCAGGTCGAGTTGGGCCCAGGCGCCGGCCTTGCTCGGCAGCTCCAACCGGCGGAGCAGGCCGGAACGGTCGATCCAGTAACGGGTCCGGCCGGCGCCGGTGCCGACCTCGACGACGTCGACCACGGAGCCGGCGAGGTTGTCGCCGCGTACCCGGTGCGGGTTGCCGGTCGGACCACCGCCGCGGGCGGCGCGTAGCGCCCGCGCCACGAGTGGGTCCAGCGCGTCGGTGCGGTGCGCGCCGGCCCGCCATCCGGTGGCCGGTGGTGGCAGCGGCGGTGGGCCCGCCTGGTCGTCCGACGCTGACGCGTCGATCCGGGTGACGCCGGTGCGGTCCCGGCGGACCAGGGTGCGGGGGGAATCGGGGCTGTCCAGGTCGGTGACGCCGAGGTAGGCGGTGCCCGAGGTCCAGCTCAACCAGCCGGTGCCGCGTAGGTTGGCGTCGGCCGACGCGGGCACGGTCAGGGTGACGGCGGCACCACCGGCGGCCCGTAACCGGGCGGGTAGGTGCAGCCATCTGTCGCGTTCGGCGGTGGTGAGGGCGCGGGGCAGGCCGGGACGGCCGCCCAGCGCGTCGACCGGCCGCAGGGTCGGCCGATCGGTGCGGTTCAGGTGTACGGTGACCCGCCCGAGCGCGGCGACCGTGGTCTCCAGCCGGTGCAGCCGGCCGGCGCTGTCCAGCCAGTAGCGGGTGGTGCCCGCTGCGCCGGTGCCCGGCGGGGCGGCCTCCAGGATGTCGACGTCCTCCCCGTTTCGTCGGTCCCGGCCGACCCACCGGCCCGACAGGTCGTCGGCCGGGTCGGGACGTTCGGCGCTGAGCGCGAAGATCATGGTCAGCAGCGGGGTGAGCCGCTGCTCCGCAGGGATCCGCCAGCCGTCGACCGGAGGGATCAGCGGCGGCATCGCGGGTGCCGGTACCGCGGTGGGGTCGGGCCGGGACACCAGCACGGCCGGGCTGGCCTGCGCCAGACCGCGCAGCGCGCCGGCACCGGGCCCACCCACGTCGACGTAGACCAGTTGCCGGGCCCAGTCGACCCAGCCGAGCAGGTCGGTGCGGTTCGTGCCGGCGCCGATCGTGACGTGCAACCCGGCGCGCAGGTCGCGCTGGTTGGTCACCCGCATGACCGCCAACCGGTCCCGTTCGGCCGAGGTCATGTCACGTGCCGCCGGCTCGTCCGGGGGCCAGGTGACCAGGGTGACCACCAGCATGACGGCGGAGAGCACGGCGGTGAGCGCGAGCCCGGTCAGGGTGAGCCGCCGTCGCCGGGCGGACCTCTGCCGGGCCTCGTCGGCCTCCTCGTCGGCCCCGGCGAGGTCGTCGTCGGCTGCGTCGGCGCCGGTGGGGTCGGTGGCTGAACCGAGCAGGCGGTGGGAGAGCGCGGCCCGGCGGGTGCCGGCCCGTCCGGGCAGGCCGGCGGCCGGCGATCCGTCGAGTCCGATGCCGGCGGGGGGCCCGATGCCGGCGCGATGTCGGCGCGGGCCGGCGCGGTGCCGATGGTCGCTTCGGGCACCGGACGTCGGTCGCGAACTGTTCTCCACGGAGAGTGAACGCCTCGGACCGGGATCGGGTGACGACATAGGGGCGCTCGCGGCGGCCGGTCTGCGCGTCGTCCGCGCGACCACGTCGGGTGCGCACGCCGCAAATCCGGGTGCTGCGACCCCACTGCGCCGGCGGCAGCATGACCTGTGCGGCCCGCCACCTGCCCGGTCGGCCGCCGCGAGCGGCCTACGGGGAAAGGGTAGCCGGGTGAGAAGAACCACACAATGCGAATATTGAGGCCGGTCACGTGCGGTGCGTACTCGCCGCGGAGTGTCAGGCCCCCCGCGTACCGTGGATGGTATGGCGCTCGACATTCCCCGGCTCGACGGTCGCTTCAAGGTCATCAGCGAGTTCCAGCCGGCCGGCGACCAGCCGGCCGCGATCGACGAGCTGGAGCGGCGGGTGCGTCGCGGTGACCGGCACACGGTTCTGCTCGGCGCGACCGGCACCGGCAAGAGCGCCACCACCGCGTGGTTGATCGAGCGGATGCAGCGCCCCACGTTGGTGCTGGCGCCCAACAAGACGCTCTGCGCGCAGCTTGCCAAGGAGTTCAGCGAGCTGCTGCCGGACAACGCGGTGGAATACTTCGTCTCCTACTACGACTACTACCAGCCCGAGGCGTACATTCCGCAGACCGACACCTACATCGAGAAGGATTCCTCGGTCAACGAGGAGGTCGAGCGGCTGCGGCACTCGGCGACGATGTCGTTGCTGACCCGCCGCGACGTGGTGGTGGTGGCCACCGTGTCGGCGATCTACGGCCTCGGTACCCCGGAGGAATATCTCGATCGGGCGGTGCGGGTCGCCGTGGGCCAGGAGCTGGATCGCGACCAGTTGCTGCGTCGCCTCGTCGACATCCAGTACACCCGCAACGACATGGCCTTCCAGCGCGGCACGTTCCGGGTCCGCGGCGACACGCTGGAGATCATTCCGGCGTACGAGGAACTGGCCGTCCGGATCGAGCTCTTCGGTGACGAGGTGGAGAAGCTCTACTACCTCAACCCGCTCACCGGTGACGTGGTGCGCGAGGTGGATCACCTGCTGATCTTCCCGGCGACGCACTACGCGGCCGGGCCGGAGCGGATGGAGCGGGCGATCCGCGACATCGAGACCGAGCTGGCCGAGCGGCTGGCCGAGCTGGAGCGCCAGGGCAAGCTGCTGGAGGCGCAGCGGCTGCGGATGCGCACCACGTACGACATCGAGATGATGCGGCAGGTCGGCTTCTGCTCCGGCATCGAGAACTACTCGATGCACATCGACGGCCGGTTGCCCGGCAGCCCGCCGCACTGTCTGCTCGACTACTTCCCCGACGACTTCCTCACCGTCATCGACGAGTCGCACGTGACCATCCCGCAGATCGGCGGCATGTACGAAGGCGACGCCTCCCGTAAGCGGATGCTGATCGACCACGGGTTCCGGCTGCCCAGCGCCGCCGACAACCGACCGTTGCGGTTCGACGAGTTCCTGGAGCGGGTCGGTCAGATGGTGTTCCTGTCGGCCACCCCGGGGCCGTGGGAGCTGGAGCACGCCCAGGGCGAGTTCGTCGAGCAGGTGATCCGTCCGACCGGTCTGGTGGATCCGGAGGTCGTGATCAAGCCGACCAAGGGCCAGATCGACGACCTGATGCACGAGATCAAACTGCGTACCGAGCGCGACGAACGGGTCCTGGTCACCACGCTGACCAAGAAGATGGCCGAGGATCTGTCGGATTATCTGCTGGAGAACGGCATCCGGGTGCGTTACCTGCACTCCGAGGTCGACACGCTGCGCCGGGTGGAGCTGCTGCGGGAGTTGCGCCGGGGCGACTACGACGTGCTGGTCGGCATCAACCTGCTGCGGGAGGGCCTCGACCTGCCGGAGGTCTCGCTGGTGGCGATCCTCGACGCGGACAAGGAGGGCTTCCTGCGCAGCGGTCGGTCGCTGATCCAGACCATCGGTCGGGCGGCCCGTAACGTCTCCGGCCAGGTCCACATGTACGCCGACAAGATCACGCCGTCGATGGCGGACGCGATCGGCGAGACGGACCGGCGTCGGGCCAAGCAGATCGCGCACAACGAGGCGCACGGCATCTCACCCGAGCCGCTGCGGAAGAAGATCCACGACATTCTCGACGACATCTACCGCGAGGCGGAGGACATCGAGGCGACCCGGGTGGGCGGTGCGGTGCGGCAACTGTCCCGGGGCAAGGCGCCGGTGAAGGAGACCCGTAGTCGGGCCCGGGCCGGTGCTGCCACGCCTGCGCGGGAAGGCATGGCGCGGGCGGAGTTGGCGCAGCTCATCCAGGAGCTCAGCGACCAGATGCTGGCCGCCGCGCGGGAGCTTCAGTTCGAGTTGGCCGCCCGGATCCGCGACGAGGTCTCGGAGCTGAAGAAGGAACTGCGGGGGATGGACGCGGCCGGCGTGCGGTGATCCGGGCCGACGGCACTCTTCTCGGCGAAAGCTGTTCCGGCCGGGGAGAGTAGCGGAATGCGAGCATCCTATTGCGCTGGGTGATCGTCGTGCGTACTCTCCCTGCGTGGGGAGGCGGGAATGCCGTTGCCAACGAGTCCGGTCATTCGACGAGCGCGGCTCGGAGCCGAGCTGCGACAGCTGCGGCGACGAGAGACATTGACACTGGAACAGGTGTGTGACCGGCTCGGTTGGGCATCCACTTCCAAGCTGTCCCGCATCGAGTTGGGGCAGAGCCGCCCCGATCTGGCCGACGTGCTGGATCTGCTCGACGTCTACCAGGTGCCGCCGTCGCAACGCGATGCGTTGATCGTCATCGCCCGCGACGCCGCGACCAGCCGTGGCTGGTGGAAGGCGCTGGGCGAGATGGGGGAGCGGCAGCGCACCTACGCCGAGCTCGAAGCCGGCGCGGCGGGCATAGTGGAATACCAGCCCTGCGTCGTACCGGGTCTACTGCAGACCTCGGCGTACGCCCGCCTGCGCATCGTCGCCGGTCAGCTCATCGATCCCCAGGTGGATGTGGAGGCCGATCTGCGGGCCCGGGCGGCCCGGCACGCGGTGCTGCGTCGGGTCGAGCCGCCGCGCTACACGGCGCTGATCACCGAGGTGGCCTGCGCGCCGGCCTGTGATCCCGACGAGGTCTGGCGTGGTCAACTGCGCCACCTGCTCGACCTGACCGAGTTGCCGCACGTGACGATCCGGCTGCTGCCGAGCGGGGCCGGGGCCGGGCCGCTGCCGCTGACTCCGTTCTCCTGCTACTCCTTTCCCGACCCGGCGGATCCTCGGACGGTGATGCTGGAGGCGCTGACCACGGACGTGCGGTTGACCACCGCGACCGACGTCGACCGGTACGAGCGGGTGACGCAGCAACTGCTGGAAGCGGCGTTGCCGGAGAAGGAGACGGCACGGGTGCTGGCCGGCTGGCTCGACGGGTGAGCTGGGTGCGTCGGCACCTCGCCCGGCGCCCCCGTAGCCGTCGGGAGTGGTGCCGACGCGAGGCGCAGGATAAGCGAGGGATACGACAAAATCCCGACGCCTGAGGTCGGCGTCGGGATCGGTGGTACCGGCGAGGTCAGGCCGGCACGTCCACGAAGTGCTCGACTCGGGGCGGGCTGGCGAAGTACGGGCCGATCAACTCCCGCCACCGGACGAACCTTTCGCTGGCCCGGAAGTTCTCCTCGTGCGCCTGGACCGAGTCCCATTCGACAAGCAGCACGAAGCGGGAGGGCGATTCGACACCCCGGGTCATCCGTACCGAGCGGCAACCGGGGGTGCCGGCCAGCACGGGATGTCCCTCGGCGTACGCGGCGGCGAAGGCGTCTTCCTGGCCGGGTACCACGTCGATCAGCGCGACCTCAAGAACCATGCCGGCAGCCTGCCATGGCGGGACGTGCCTCGGTGGGCGACCGCCCCGATTCTCACACCCCGGTCAGGCGCGGCGAATTACACCTAGCCTCCTAGGAAGCCTAGGGTGGGTGACCGAGGGCAACCCCGAGGCGGCACCGCTCGACGATCGATGGTTGTCGTACGCCAGAATGGTCGGCGCTCGGCCCCGTCTCCGGCGAGGCGTGCATGTGCCGGTTGCTGGGTCTGCCAGGAGGATGAGACTGTTGGACGTGTCCGGACTCGTGTGGGCGATCACGCTCGTCGCGCTGACCGCGGTGCTCCTGGTGGATCTGTTCATCATCGGGCGTCGACCGCATGAGCCGAGCGTGCGTGAGTCGAGCCTCTGGGTTGCCTTCTACGTGGGACTGGCCCTGCTCTTCGGCGTCGGGCTCTGGCTCACCGCCGGGGGCAGCGTGGCCGGGCAGTTCTACACCGGCTGGCTGACCGAGTACAGCCTCTCGGTGGACAACCTCTTCGTTTTCATGATCATCATGGCCCGTTTCGCGGTGCCCCGGCAGTACCAACAGAAGGTGCTGCTCGTCGGCATCGTGCTGGCGCTGATCATGCGAGGCGGCTTCATCGCGCTGGGCGCGGCGCTGATCTCACAGTTCAGCTGGGTCTTCTACATCTTCGGCGCGTTCCTCATCTACACCGCGATCAACCTGGCCCGGCAGGGCGAGTCGGCCGAGGACGAGTTCCAGGAGAACGTGCTGATCCGGTGGAGCCGGCGCGCGCTGCCGATCTCCCGGGGCTACGACGCCGCGCGGCTGACCACCCGCGAGCAGGGCCGACGGATGTTCACCCCGATGCTCATCGTCATGATCGCGATCGGGACGACCGACCTGCTCTTCGCGCTGGACTCGATTCCGGCGATCTTCGGCATCACCCACGAGCCGTACCTCGTCTTCACCGCCAACGTCTTCGCGTTGATGGGGCTGCGGCAGCTGTACTTCCTGCTCGGAGGACTGCTGAACCGCCTGATCTACCTGAGCTACGGCCTGGCCGTGGTGCTCGGGTTCATCGGGGTCAAGCTCATCCTGGAGGCGCTGGCGGAGAACTCGTTGTTCTTCCTCAACGGTGGGGAGCCGGTGGGTTGGGCGCCGCACATCCCGATCTGGCTGTCCCTGCTGGCGATCGTGGGCATCCTGGCCGTGGCGACGGTGGCCAGCCTGGTGAAGTCGTCGCGGGACCGGCGACGGGATCTCACCGGGGCGGGACGCTGAGGCGAGGCCGCGCCGGCGGGGCTCAGCGCGGGTCGGCCGTGGTGAGGTCGTGGCGAGCCTGCCAGACCTGCGCCGAGATGTCGGCGACCAGTTCGCGGGCGTCGGCGTCGGTGTCCTGGCTGCGCTGGTCGTCGTCGAGCGGGGTGGTGGTGCAGACGACGAGCAGGTACGGGGCGGCGTCGTCGGGGAAGACCACGGCGGCACCGTGCCGGACCCCGCGTACCCAGCCGTTCTTGTGAGCCAGCCGGGTGCCGGCAGGCAGCCCTTCGGCGATGTCCTGCCGGATCTGCTGCCCGCTGAGCACGTCGAGCATCGTCGCGCAGCCGGCCGGTGAGGCGATGGGTCCGGGCCGGGTGACGCCGGTGGCGACGGCGTCGAGCAGGGCGGCCAGGTCGGCGGCGGTGACCAGGTTGCTGATCCCGGCCTCCCGGGCGGCGAAGTCCTCGATGCCCCGCCGGGTGACACTGTGCCGGGCGCCGACGCGCGCCCAGACCTCCGCCACGGCGGGCAGTCCGACGTGCTCGATGAGCAGGTTCGTGGCGAGGTTGCTGGATCGTACGATCATCCGCTCGGCGAGCCACCGCAGCGGCACCCGCTGCCCGAGTCGATCCCACACCTCGGTGTCGTTGTCGTACGCCGGGGCGCAGGAGAAGGGGGCGGCGCCCGCGCGGGCCGAGGTGAACAGGTTGGTCACCTCGACCGGGGTGTCCAGGTCCGGGCCGTCGGTCTCCGCCGTGTGGTGCACCGCGGCGAGCACGGCCAGTTTCATCGTGCTCGCCGCGTAGTGGGTGACCTCGGTGTGCCGGGTCCAGGTGGGCGGCGCGTCGAGCCGACCCGCGTACACCGAGATCGTCCCGGGCACCTCATCGAGTCGCGCGTCCAACCCGTCGAAGATCACCCGCCGAGGGTAACGGAAAGGAAGGGCCCCTTCTTACCGTCTGGTGAGGTGAAGGGGCCCCTTCTTAACATCCGCGCGAGGGTCAGCCGGCGTGCTTGCGGCGGGCGGTGGCGCGGGCCCGCTGGGTCTGGTCGAGGGTCACCTTGCGGATGCGTACGGCGGCCGGGGTGACCTCGACGCACTCGTCCTCGCGGCAGAACTCCAGGGCCTGCTCCAGCGACAGCTTGCGCGGCGGGATCAGCTTCTCGGTCTCGTCGGCGGTCGACGAGCGCATGTTGGTGAGCTTCTTCTCCTTGGTGATGTTGACGTCCATGTCGTCGGAGCGGGAGTTCTCCCCGACGATCATGCCCTCGTACACCTCGGTGCCGGGCTCGACGAAGAGCTGGCCGCGTTCCTGGAGGTTGGTCATCGCGAACGCGGTGACGTTGCCGGCCCGGTCGGCGACCAGCGAGCCGTTGTTACGGGTACGCAGCTCGCCGAACCAGGGCTCGTAGGACTCGAAGACGTGGTGCAGGATGCCGGTGCCCCGGGTCTCGGTGAGGAACTCGGTGCGGAAGCCGATCAGGCCGCGCGCCGGGACCAGCCACTCCATCCGGATCCAGCCGGTGCCGTGGTTGACCAGCTGCTCCATCCGGCCCTTGCGGGTGGCCAGCAGCTGGGTGATCGCGCCGAGGTACTCGTCGGGGGCGTCGATGGTCAGCCGCTCCACCGGCTCACAGGTCTTGCCGTCGATCTCCCGGGTCACCACCTGGGGCTTGCCGACGGTGAGCTCGTAGGACTCGCGGCGCATCTGCTCGACCAGGATGGCCAGCGCCAGCTCGCCTCGGCCCTGCACCTCCCAGGCGTCGGGGCGTTCGGTGGGCAGCACCCGCAGCGAGACGTTGCCGACGAGCTCCTTGTCCAGGCGGTCCTTGACCATCCGGGCGGTGACCTTGGCGCCCTTGACCCGACCGACAAGCGGTGAGGTGTTGGTGCCGATGGTCATCGAGATGGCCGGCTCGTCGACGGTGATCAACGGCAGCGGCTGCGGGTTCTCCGCGTCGGCCAGGGTCTCGCCGATCATGATCTCGGGAATGCCGGCGACGGCGATGATGTCGCCCGGCCCGGCCGAGTCGGCGGGCTTGCGCTCCAGGCCCTCGGTCATCAGCATCTCGGAGATGCGAACTCGCTGGGTGCTGCCGTCGGTGCGGCACCAGGCCACGGTCTGGCCCTTGGCGATGGTGCCCTGCCGGACCCGGCACAGCGCCAGCCGGCCGAGGAACGGGGAGGCGTCGAGGTTGGTGACGTGGGCCTGCAGCGGCGCCTGCTCGTCGTACGCGGGCGGCGGGATGGTGTCCAGCAGGGTACGGAACAGCGGCTCCAGGCTGGTGCTGTCCTGCGGCACGGAACCGTCGGCGGGCTGGGTCAGCGAGGCGATGCCGTCGCGGGCGCAGGCGTAGACGATCGGGAAGTCGATCTGCGCCTCGTCGGCGTCGAGGTCGAGGAAGAGTTCGTACGCCTCGTCGACGACCTCTTTGATCCGGGCGTCCGGACGGTCCACCTTGTTGATCACCAGGATGATCGGCATGCGGGCCTTGAGGGCCTTGCGGAGCACGAACCGGGTCTGCGGCAGCGGGCCCTCGCTGGCGTCGACCAGCAGCACCACCCCGTCGACCATGGTCAACCCGCGTTCCACCTCGCCACCGAAGTCGGCGTGACCGGGGGTGTCGATGATGTTGATGGTGACCGGGTCGGAGCCGTCGGCGGGCAGGTAGCGCACGCCGGTGTTCTTGGCCAGGATGGTGATGCCTTTTTCTCGTTCGAGGTCCATCGAGTCCATCACCCGCTCGGTCACCTCGCCCCGGGCGCCGTAGGCGCCGGCCTGCCGCAACATGGCGTCGACCAGGGTGGTCTTGCCGTGGTCGACGTGAGCGATGATGGCGACGTTGCGGAGGTCGGTGCGAAGCTGCATGAGTTCCATCCTCCCGCCTGTGCGGACGAGATGCCGCGTCGGGGTCGCCGATGGGCGAGTGCGCTGCGCCACATGTCGGTGCTGTCACACTGACGGGGCAGCCTTGCTGAGGTGACCCCGGGGGGCCGGCGTGCATGAACTGCTGAGTTCGGTGCAACACCTGCCGTCCTGGTTGATCTACGTGGTGGCGGCGCTGGTGGTCGCGGCGGAGACCGCGGTGATCGTCGGGCTGGTCGCTCCCGGTGAGGCCACCCTGCTGCTCGTCGGTTTCCTCGCGTACACCGGCACTCTCCGGCTCGGTCCGGCGCTGCTGGTGATGATTCTCGCGGCCACGGTGGGGGACGCGGTGGCGTTTCGCGCCGGTCGCCGGTACGGGCCTCGGCTGCGGGCCAGCCGGTGGGGCGCCCGGGTGGGGCCGCACCGCTGGGCGCGGGCCGACGCGATGGTGGCGCGGATGGGCGGCCGGGGAGTCTTCACCGCGCGGTGGGTGGCCTTCGCCCGTACGTTGGTGCCTCGGCTCGCCGGGGCGGCGGGCATGCCGTACCGGCGGTTCGCGCCGTGGAACCTGGCCGGGGTGATCACCTGGGTCGGCGCGTCGGTGCTGGCGGGCCGGTTGGCGGGCGAGTCGTACCAGACGGTGTCCCGGCTGCTGGGCCAGGCGACCGGGGCGTTCCTGGCCCTGGTGGCGGCGCTGGTGGCGGTGGTGCTGGCGGGCCGGTGGCTGGGCCGCAACCCCGACCCGGTGCGGGCGCTGCTGAAACGTGCCGCCCGGCTGCCGCCGGTGCGCTGGCTGTCGGCCCGGTACGGGCTGCTGTTCTTCCTGCTCAGCATGCGGTTCGGGCCGACCTGGGCGTTGCTGGCCAACCTGACCGCCGGGGTGGGGCTGCTGTTCCTGGTCGCGTTGGCGGTCGCCGGGACGATGCGGGCGGCGGTACGGCACAGCGGCCTGGCCCTGGTCGACGGCGTGATCGGCGGGTGGTTCGCGGCACGTCGGACGCCCGACGCGGTGGAGGTGACGCAGTTCGCCGTCTCGGTGCTGCGCGGCTCGGTGCTGATCGTGCTGGTGGCCGTGGTCGCCGCGGTGCAGGCCTGGCGGCACCGGCCGTGGCAGGCCGACCTGCTCAGCGTGGTCGGCACGATCGGCGCGTTCGTGCCGCTGGTGGTCCTGGCGGTGGTGACCGAGCTGGCCGCCGACGGCCGGGTGGCGCACTTCTCCACGCAGAGCGCGGTGGTGACGGCCAGCCTGTGCATGCTGGCCTGGCTGCTGTCCCGCGAGGCACGGTGGCCGGTCGCGGTGGCGCTGTGGACCACCGCCGTGGCCGGCGTGGTCGGCATCGGTGGCGCCCGCCTCTACCTGGGACTGAGTACGGCCAGCGGCACCGTCGCCGCGGTGTTGCTGGGTGCGGCGTGGACGGCCGTGTTCATGGTCGCCTGGGCCACCCGGGACCGTGCCCTGGCCGCCGGCAACGCCCCCGGACGCCGTCGGCGCGGCAGGCGAGGGGACCACCTCGCCGATCGCTAGCTGTTAGGGTGCGGCGGTTCGTCGCTGCCGGAGGGGGATCGACATGGGACGCAACGTCGGCCGTTTCACCGTGGCGCTGGTTGCCGGCCTGCTGCTGGTCACCGGGGGTGCATGCGCCAGGGTGGACACTCCGGCCGCGGAGTTGCCCGCCCCGGTCGCCCTGCCCGAGGAGGAGACGCAGCCGTCGAGCGAGTCGGCCGAGCCGAGCCCGACGCCCGAGGCGGTGGAGTCGATGGGGGCCGCGCCGAAGGTCAGCCGCAGCCCCAGCGCGAGTCCCAAGGCCTCCGCCTCGCCGAAGCCGTCGCCGAAGCCCAAGCGCACCAGCACCGCGCCGCGCGCCGTGCCGAAGCCGCCGACGGAGACGAAGGTGCCGCCAGCGCCGCCCAAGCCCGCGCCGAGCAGCTGCAAGCCCAGCTACAAGGGTGACCAGGCGAGTCGGGCGCAGGCCAAGGCCGCGCTGACCGAAGCCGCGGGTCGGGTGTACTGGCCGACGTCGGCGCCGGACATCCGGGTCCCGGTGAACCTGATCAAGGCGACGGCGTGGCAGGAGAGCGGCTGGCAGTCCAACATCGTCGCCTGCGACGGCGGCATCGGCCTGATGCAGGTGATGCCGGACACCGCGACCTGGATGAACCAGCGGTTCGGCCAGAACTACGACGTGTGGGACTACCGGGACAACGCCTACCTGGGTGGCACCTACCTGGCCTGGCTGACCAAGTACATCGGCGACATGTACTTCGACGCCGACTACCGGCTCGACACCGACCTGTGCACCAGCGAGCTGAACTCCTGCCTGCTCAACGCGGTCATCGCCGCCTACAACTACGGTCACGGCGCGGTAGCTCGGGAGGGGCAGCCGTTGGCCATCCCCAACCCGAGCTACGTACGCAACGTGCGAGCCCTGATGACGGAGTGCGTCTGCCTGGGCTACTGAGCCTGCTCGGGGGTGATCCGACCGGGCCACCAGAACCGCTCGCCGAGCAGGAACGCCAGGGCCGGGACGACGACCGTACGCACCAGCAGGGTGTCCAGCAGCACGCCGAGGCAGACGATGATGCCGATCTGGGTCAGGGTGATCAGCGGCAGCACCCCGAGGACGGCGAAGACCGCCGCGAGCAGGATGCCGGCGCTGGTGATCACCCCGCCGGTGACCCGCAGCGCGGAGAGCATGCCCTTGCGGGTGCCGGTGCTGCGGGCGTCCTCCCGGGCCCGGGTGACCAGGAAGATGTTGTAGTCGACCCCGAGCGCGACGAGGAACACGAAGGCGAGCAGCGGCACGCCGGTGTCCATCGCCGGGAAGTCGAAGATGTGCTCGAAGATCAGCCACGCCCCGCCGAGGCTGGCGAAGTACGAGGCGACGACGGTGGCGACCAGCAGCACCGGGGCGAGCAGGCCGCGTAGCAGCAGGACCAGCACCGCGCCGACGAGCAGCAGGATGAGCGGCAGGATGAGGCGCAGGTCCTTGGCGTCGGCGGCGGCGGAGTCGTACCGGCCGGCGACGGTGCCACCGACGACCGCTCCGGACGGTTGGTCGACCCCGGCGGTGGCGGGCGGCGCCGAGTTGTCGACGGCCCCGACGGTGTCCCGGAGCTGCTCCAGGGTGCGGTTGGCGGCGGCGGTGCCCGGCTCGGCGTCGAGCACCACGTCGACCTGGGCCACGTCGGCGCCGGCGGGACCGGGCCGGGCGGAGGCCACTCCCGGCACCTCGGCGGCGGCCGCGGTGACCGCCGGCACGGCACCGGGGTTGGTCATCACCGCGAGCGGCTGGGTGGTGCCGGCGGGGAAGGCGCCGGCGAGGGTCTGCGCCCCGGCCACCGCCTCCGGCTTCACCCGGAACTGCTCGGTCTCCGACAGCCCGGTGCGGATGCCGAGGCCACCGAGGGCGAGCCCGGCGAGCAGCAGGGTGGCGAGCACCGCGACGGGAACCGGGCGACGGATCACGGCGGCACCGAGCCGGCCCCAGATCCGGCCCTCCCGGCCGACGCTGCCGACGGTCGGCACGAACGGCCAGAACAGGCGGCGGCCGAGCAGCACCAGCGCGGCGGGCAGCACCAGCAGGGCCGAGGCCATGGCGAGCAGGATGCCGGTGGCGCAGGCCACGGCGAGCGCACGGTTCGTCTCCTGCTGGCTCAACAACAGCGTGAGTACGCCGAGCATCACGGTGCCGCCGCTGGCCAGGATCGGTTCGGCGGTACGGCGCAGGGCGGCGCGCATCGCCGCGAAGCGGTCCTCCTCGCGGCGCAGTTCCTCCCGGTAGCGGGCGATCAGCAGCAGCGCGTAGTTGGTGGCGGCACCGAAGACGAGAACGCTGGCGATGCCGGTGACGGCGCCACCGGCGAAGTTGATGCCGACCGCCGGGATGATCGTTTCGAGCGCGCGCAGGGTGATCTGTTCGGTGGCGGCCACGATGACCAGGGGAACCAGCCACAGCACCGGACTGCGGTAGGTGATCAGCAGCAGTACGGCGACGACGGCGGCGGTGAACGCGAGCAGGGTGACGTCGGCGCCCTCGAAGACCTTGGTCAGGTCGGCGGTGAAGGCGGGCGGGCCGGTCACCTGGACGGTCAGGTCCCCGGGGAATTCGGCGAGTTCGGCGCGCACCTGGGCCACCCGTTCGGCGACCGCCTCCTGCCCTCCGGTGGCGTCCAGCGGTACGGCGACCAGGGCCACCGTGTTGTCGGGGGACAGCTGCGGCGGGGCGACCTGGCCGCCGGCGGCGAGCCGACTGAGGCTGCTGGTGTCGGCGGTGATCGCCGCACGGTCCGCCTCGCTCAGCGGTGCGCCGTCGTCGCGGCTGACCACCACGACGGCCGGCTGGACGCCGCTGGCGGGCAGCTCCCGTTGCAGGCGCTCGACCTGGGTGGACTGCCACTGCTCGGACAGACCGGTGGCGGAGACCGGTGCCGGGTTGCTGGGAATGGGTAGCCCGAAGACGGCCACGCCGACGAGGACGGCCACGGCCACGGTGAGCCAGGCGGTCCGGCGGCTGCGGGCGACGCGGGTGAACAGAGACATGCTCGGCGCTCCGGTCGTTGGAATCGGCCCGGCTCCCGCCGAGGGAGCCGATAGTTTGATTGTCGAGATTCTTGCTTATCAAGAAACAACGCGCAACAGCTCTCCGTTGTCAAGTATCTTGACTGTCGAGAGATATAACACCCTGGGCTATGCTGCGCATCCGGGGACCTCGGGAGGAAGCGGCGGGACGTGGCAGGGCACGGGATGTACCGGCGGCGTGACACCCGACGGGAGATGTTGGTCGCGGAGATCACCGCCGAGCTGCGGCGCTACTGCGTGGACGCGCAGCACGTCGGGCACGCCTTCGCCGGCCAGCACGGCCTCAACGGCACCGACCTGCAGGCGTTGATCGCGGTGATGGACGCCGAGTTGTCGGGTGAGCCGATCACTCCCGGCCGGCTCGCTGAACATCTGGACCTCTCCTCCGGCTCCGTCACCGCGCTGATCGACCGGTTGGAGCGGGCCGGGCACCTGCGGCGTGACCGGGACACCACCGACCGGCGCAAGGTGCTGCTGCACTACGCGGAGCAGGGCGCCACCGTCGCCCGGGACTTCTTCCGCCCGCTCGGTGAGCGTACCGACGGGGTGATGGACGAGTTCCAGGACGAGGAACTTGAGGTCGTGTACCGGTTCATCACGGCGATGGGCCAGTCCCTGCGGGAGCACCGCGACGCGATCCGCGACGGCCGGGTCACGCCGCCGCCGCGGCACCGGGCGGGTTGAGCCCGTGCTGGATCGGGTGGCGTCCCGGCTCGCCGTGGCCGCGTTGCGGCTGCCCCGGGCGCGTACCCGAAGGATCACCGTCCGCCGCGACATCGCGCTGCGGGTCCGCGACGGGGTGATCCTGCGTACCGACCACTACGCGCCCGACCTGCCGGACGCGCCCACCATGCTGATCCGTACCCCGTACGGCCGGGGCGGGCCGATGCGGCTGCTCTGCCGGCTCGCCGCCGAGCAGGGATTCCACGTGGTCATCCAGTCGTGTCGCGGCACCGACGGCTCCGGCGGCACCTTCGATCCGTTCGTGCACGAGCGCGAGGACGGGCTGGACACTCTCGACTGGCTGCGCCGGCAGCGGTGGTGGAGCGGCGCGTTCGGCATGTTCGGCGCGAGCTACCAGGGTTTCGTGCAGTGGGCGCTGGCCGCCGACGCGGGCGAGGAGCTGCGGGCCATGGTCGCCGTGGCCACCGCGTCGACCACCCGTGACTCCACGTACGCCGGGGAGTCGTTCGCCCTGGACACCGTGCTGACCTGGGTGGAGTTGCTGCAGGCGCAGACCGTGCCCTGGCTGGCCCGGCAGTGGGAACTCAAGCGGGGGCAGCCGCGACTGGCCGCCGCGCTGTCCCACCTGCCCCTGGTCGAGGCCGACCGGGTCGCCACCGGGGTCACCGTGCCGTTCTTCCAGCAGTGGCTGCGCCACCACACCCCGCAGGCGGACTACTGGCGCAGCCGCGTCTTCGATGACCGGCTGCACCTGGTCCAGGCGCCGGTGGCGATGGTCAGCGGCTGGCACGACATCTTCCTCCCCGCCCAACTGCGCGACTACGCCGCGCTGCGCGCCCTCGGTGCCCGCCCGCGTCTGATCATCGGCCCGTGGACCCACGGCAGCCCCGGCCTGTTCATCGCGGCACTGCGCGAGGGACTCGACTGGCTCGGCACCCACCTGCCCACCACCGCCACCGCCCAGCCCACCCCTCCGGCGGACGGGCCAGTGCGGATACATGTGGGTGGTGACGGGGGCGGTTGGCGCGATCTGCCGGACTGGCCGCCGCCGGCCCAGGCCACCCGGTGGTACCTGCACCCACAATCGGCGCTGCGCACCGCTGCGCCGGTGCCGTCACCGCCGGACGGATTCTGGTACGACCCGGCCGACCCGACGCCCTCGCTCGGTGGTCCGCTGCTGGTGGCCCAACGGTCCGGGCCGGTGGACAACCGGCCCGTCGAGGCGCGACCCGACGTGCTGACCTGGACCAGCGAGTCGTTGACCGGCCCGCTGGAGGTGATCGGGCCGGTGCAGGCGGACATTCACGTACGCAGCGACCTCGAACACTTCGACGTCTTCGTGCGACTGTGCGATGTCGACCGCCGGGGTCGGTCCTGGAACATCTGCGACGGGCTGGTCCGGATCGATCCGCGGCGCTTCCGGGTCGACGGCTCCGGCGCGGTGGCGGTCACCGTACCGATGTGGCCGGTCGCCCACCGCTTCGCCGCCGGGCACCGGCTACGGCTTCAGCTCTCCGGCGGTGCCCACCCCCGGTACGTCCGCAACCCCGGCACCGGTGAACCACTCGGCACGGCGATTACCCTTCGTGGCGGCTTTCGGGAGATTCTGCACGACCCGGAGCGGCCGTCCGCAGTGGTCCTGCCGGTCGTCCACTCTGGCTCTCAGCTTGCTCCAAGCTGAAACAAAGCCCCTCTGAGCTGGGCATTCGCCGGTTCTGCGGGCTATCGTGGTGGCACGCCCGGCGCCGTGCAGCTGACAGTCGGGCTCGCCTGTGAGGCTTCCCTACCGCGTCACGCGGTGTCACGGTCGTGCCCGGCTCCGACGAGACCGCAAAGGGGGACCCCATGACGCGGGCACCAGACAACCTGATGGCCGTCCGCCGGTTACTGCTCGACCACCTCAACCGCGACCCCAACCGGGCGCGCGACGAGGATCTCGAACCCAACGAGGTCGGCATCGTCGGCGATGCCAATCACCGCGGCGGATACCACTGTGGGTCCGACCGGGTGGTGACCAACGACTACTCGGTGGTCGAGTCGTCGCGGGACCGCAACGGCCTGACCCTCGATGCCGCCGCGCTCGACGTGGGCATGTTCCAGGTCACCGTCGACGGCCGTCGGCACAACCTGGCGAGCTTCTCGACCTGGTGTGTGGCGCAGTGCGTCGCCAACGCCGCGGACACCCGCGACATCAGGGAGATCATCTACTCGCCGGACGGCAAGGTGGTCCGCCGTTGGGACCGGCTCGGCCGGCGTAACACCGGCGATCGCTCCCACCTGTGGCACACCCATTTCAGTTTCTTCCGCGACTCGATCAAGGCGAACCGCGACCAGAGGCCGCTGTTCCGCCGGTACCTGACCAGCATCGGTCTCATCACTCAGAAGCCGGAGGCGAACGACATGACACCCGAGGAGCACAACTGGCTCAAGACCGTGCACCGCAACCTGACCGTCCTGGACGGACGCAATCCGATCGGTCAGACGTACACCCGGATGGCCATGGGGGAGGACCACACCGACCCGAAGTTCCAGGTGGGGCATCCGACGCTGCGCAGCATCGGGGCGCAGTTGACCGCGCTCCAGACGGCGATGGACTCGCTGATGAAACGCGACTTCACCGACGAGCAGGCGATCGTCGCCGGGGTCCTCGCCGGCCTCACCCCGCAGGAGATCGCCGCGGCGATCCCGCCCACCGTCGCCGAGCAGGTGGTGCGGGAGTTGGGTCGACGGCTGGCCGCCTGACCGTGGCCGGACACCTCGCAGGTTAGCGGTGGCGGCGGCCGGAATCGGCCGCCGCCACCGGCACCGGTTACAGCGAGCGGACGTTGTCCGCCTGCGGACCCTTCTGCCCCTGGGTCACATCGAACTCGACCTTCTGACCCTCGGTCAGCTCCCGATATCCGGAGCTGGCGATCGCCGAGTAATGGACGAACACGTCAGGTCCGCCGCCGTCCTGCTCGATGAAACCGAAGCCCTTTTCCGAGTTGAACCACTTCACGGTGCCGGTTGCCATGCGTTCTCTCTCCCTGTTCCAGCGGGCGACCCCCGACTGCGCGCCGGTGATCGCCCGATACTTTCCCGACATTAGCCGGTGAAAGGCCGATTTGCCGGGTGAAGTGCCTCAGGTGTCGGAGGAGCGACGCAGATGGCCGCCCCCGCGCGTCTCCGGGATCACCCGGAGGTGATCTCCGTCAACGTCGGGTGGAAACCCGATGTTCGTCGTGGCGGTGAGGCCATAGCGTACGAGGCATGGCAGACGAGCTGGCCCAGGTCGGAGAGTTACCCGTCGCTCTGCTGATGGCCGTGCTCGGGGTGGTCATGCTCTTCGACGCGGTGCCGCTGTTCGGCGTCCTGGTCCCCGGAGACGTGGCGGTGCTCGCCGCGGTGGCCGTCGGCACGCCCAGCACCGGCCTGGCGACCTTCGTCGCCGTGGTCACCGGGTGTCTCGTCGGCTGGTCGCTGACGTTCCTCGTCGGCCGGCGCTGGGGTGAGCGGCTGCGGCACAGCCACTTCGGCGCCTGGGTCGGGGAGCCCCGCTGGGCGGCGGCCGAACGCATCCTCCGTCGCGACGGCGGGCGGCTGGTGCTGATCGCGCCGTTCCTGCCGGTGTTCAACGCGCTGCTGCCGCTGGCTGCGGGCGGTCTGCGCATGTCGTACCCCCGGTTTCTCGGCTTCGCGGCGCTCGGCGCGGGCGCCTGGGCCGGTCTCTACCTGGCGGTGGGCACCGCGTCACGGTCGCTGGCCGGCCTGTTGCCGAAAGGCCTGAGCCCGTTGCTGGTCACCATGGTCGGAGGTCTGCTGCTGGCCGCGGTGGTGCTGCTCGGCACCCGCCGTCGACTGCGTACGGTCACCAACTGACCCCCGACCACGCGCCGCTCACCAGCCGCGAGCCCGCCACTCACCGAGGTGGGGACGCTCCGCACCGAGCGTCGAGTCCCGTCCGTGGCCCGGGTAGAACCACGTTTCGTCCGGCAGCCGGCCGAACAGCTTGTGCTCCACGTCGTCGATCAGCGCCGCGAACCGCTCCGGATCCTGATCCGTGTTGCCCACCCCGCCCGGGAAGAGGCTGTCGCCGGTGAACAGGTGCGGGATGCCGTCGGGGTCGCGGTAGAGCAGCGCCACCGAGCCCGGCGTGTGCCCCTTGATGTGGATGACCTCCAGGGCGCAGTCGCCGACCGGCACGGTGTCGCCGTCGGCGAGGGTCTGCGCCTCGATCGGCAGCCCGGCCGCGTCGTCGGCGTGCACCAGCGCGCGGGCACCGGTCTTGGCGACCACCTCCTCCAACCCCACCCAGTGGTCCATGTGCTGGTGGGTGGTGACCACCGCGGTCAACCCGGCGTCACCGATCAACTCCAGCAGGCGGGGCGCCTCGTTGGCCGCGTCGATCAGCACCTGCTCACCGGTTGCGTGGCAGCGCAGCAGGTACGCGTTGTTGTCCATCGGCCCGACCGACACCTTGGTGATGCTCAGCCGGCCGAGTTCGCGTACCGCGGCAGGTCCGCCGGGGGTGACTTCTCCGTCATAGGTCATGTCTGACTAGATCCATTCAGGTGGGTGGGGCAGTTGACCGTCGGGGGTGACGGTCAGGGTGGCACCGGGGCTGCGGCCGGTCAACCAGGCCGCGATCTCGACCGCCGGCCCGGAGACGACGGGCGCCTGCGCACGGTCCCCGATCACGAGTTCGTGACTCGTACCGTCGAAGCGCAGCACCAGCGCCGGCGCGTCGTCGCGGGCGGCCAGGTCGGTGGCCACCTCGTGCAGCAGCCGGTGACCGAAGGTCGGCGACCAGTCCCGTGGCCGGTAGTCGGCGGCCAGGTCGACGTGGTGGATCTCCACCTCCCGGAGCCGACGCCAGACGAGCAGCGAGGCCGGCACGGGACCGCGCCGGGTCTGCACGGTGGCGGCCCAGGCGGGTGCCGGCATCGCCGCGACCGCCTCGGCGTACCGGTCGGCGCTGCGCCGTAGGTCGTCCAACTGCTCGTCGGGCGGCCGAGGTGCGCCGGCTGAGATGTCGGCGGTCCGTGACTCGGCGCTGGCGTACATCGGGATCAACTCGCCGGTGCGGGCCGAGGTGAGCGCGTTGACCAGGGCGTCGGCGTTGCGGGACAGGTGGGCCAGGACATGACCGCGGGTCCACCCCGGCAGCAGCGACGGCTGCGCCAGGTCGGCGGCGTCGAACCGGGCCGCCGTACGGATCAGACGGGTCGTGGCGTCGTCCACGTCACCGGTCAACAGCAGGGGGTCCGTGGTCACGATTCGACCCTAGTCCGCTGCGCCGACCGCGTCGCCAGGGAATTCACTTCCCGCCCGGGACCACGCCTCCTACCGTGGGGGTGTTCGCGGCGCCGGAGCGGAGGAGGTGGTGGTCATGCCGGTCACCGCACGCCCGTATCACCCCCAGCGACCCTGAACGAGGAGCCTTGGACATCACACTGACCGCCCTGGGTTGGGACACCGACCGGGCGGCGCACCTGAGTCGTATCCACACCGATCATCGCCCGGGCCGGGTCGCCCGGGTCGACCGTGGCGTCTGCACCGTACTCACCTCCGACGGCCCGGTGCGCGCCTCCTGCGGCGGCGCCGTGCTGGCCGCGGCCGTGGGCGACGCCACCCGGCTGCCCGGCGCGGGCGACTGGGTGCTGCTCGGCACCTGGCCCGACGCGCGGGTCACGGTGGAGGCGGTGCTGCCCCGGCGTACCGCGCTGATCCGGCGCACCGCCGGCAAGGACGCCAGCGGTCAACTGCTGGCCGCCAACCTGGACACCGCCGCCGTGGTGGAGCCGGTGCACCCCGAGCCGAACGCGGCCCGCATCGAGCGGCTGCTCTCCCTGGTGCACGAGTCGGGCGCCCGGCCGCTCGTCGTACTCACCAAGACCGACCTGGCCGCCGACCCGGCGGCGGTGGCACGTCAACTCGCGGCCCTCGCGCCCGGGGTGCCGGTGCTGCCGGTCAGCGCCGAGACGGGCACCGGGCTGGACCCGCTGCGCGCCGAGGTGGCTCCCGGTCGGACGCTCGGTCTGCTGGGGCCCTCCGGCGCCGGCAAGTCGAGCCTGGTCAACGCGCTGGTCGGGGCCGTGGTCATGCCGACCCAGTCGATCCGTCGGGTCGACGGCAAGGGTCGACACACCACCACCTGGCGGGCGCTGGTGCCGCTGCCGGGCGGCGGCGCGGTGCTGGACACCCCGGGGGTACGGGCGGTCGGCCTGCTCGACGGCGAGTCCGGCCTCGACCGGGCCTTCGGCGACATCGCCGACCTCGCCACCGGCTGCCGCTACAGCGACTGCGGACACGAGGCCGAGCCGGGCTGCGCCGTACAGGCCGCCCTCGCCTCCGGCGAACTGTCCACCCGCCGCTGGCAGAGCTGGCGTCGCCTCCACCGTGAGCTGACCCACGAAACCCGCCGCCACACCACCCGCCCCCGCCACCCTCGCTGACCCACCCCCACCCCGCCGCGCCGGTCGCCCCGCGCCCGTCGCCCCGCCCTCTCGCTCGCTGCACCTTCATCCCGCCCCGCGCCCCCGCCCTTCGCCCACGCCCCGTCGATCTTGCACTTGTGGTCGCCTGAATGCTGCTTTTGGGTGGTTATGTCCCGACCGAAAGTGCAAGATCGGCGGGGCGAGAGGGTGAGGCGGGGGAGTGAGAGGGCGGACGGAGCCGGGGTGAGGGGCGGGGTGAAGGGGTGGGGGCGAGGAGGGTGAGGGGTGGTTGGTGGGGAGGGAGTGTGGGGTGGGGTTGTGTGGCGGGGGGAAGTTGTCGTAGGGCGGGTCTACAGTTGCCGGGGCGCGCTCTCCGCGCTGGCACAACCGCTGGGTTGATCCCGAAGCGGACAGATCCTCCTCGTCATCCTCACCCGGGAGTACACGGACCGTGGCCGACCGTCTGATCATCCGTGGCGCACGCGAGCACAACCTGCGTGACGTCAGCCTCGACCTTCCCCGGGACGCCCTGATCGTGTTCACCGGGCTGTCCGGGTCGGGCAAGTCGAGTCTGGCGTTCGACACGATCTTCGCCGAGGGGCAGCGCCGGTACGTCGAGTCGCTGTCGTCGTACGCCCGACAGTTCCTCGGCCAGATGGACAAGCCGGACGTCGATTTCATCGAGGGTCTGAGCCCGGCGGTGTCGATCGACCAGAAGTCCACCTCGCGTAACCCGCGCTCCACCGTCGGCACCATCACCGAGGTCTACGACTACCTGCGGTTGCTGTTCGCCCGGGTGGGCGAGCCGCACTGCCCGGTCTGCGGTGAGCGGATCTCCAAGCAGAGCCCGCAGCAGATCGTCGACCGGGTCCTGGCGATGGCCGAGGGCACCCGGTTCATGGTGCTCGCCCCGGTGGTACGCGGCCGCAAGGGCGAGTACGTCGACCTGTTCGCCGAACTCCAGGCCAAGGGGTACGCGCGGGCCCGAGTCGACGGCGTGGTGCACCAGCTCACCGACCCGCCGAAGCTCAAGAAGCAGGAGAAGCACACCATCGAGGTGGTGATCGACCGGCTCAGCGTGAAGCCCAGCGCCAAGCAGCGGCTCACCGACTCGGTCGAGGCGGCGCTGGGGCTCTCCGGCGGCCTGGTCCTGCTCGACTTCGTCGACGTGCCCGAGGGCGACCCGGAGCGGGAGCGCCGCTACTCCGAGCACCTGGCCTGCCCCAACGACCACCCGCTGGCGATCGAGGACCTGGAGCCGCGGGTCTTCTCCTTCAACGCGCCGTACGGCGCCTGCCCGGAGTGCACCGGTCTGGGCACCAAGAAGGAGGTCGACCCGGAGTTGCTCATCCCCGACCCGGAGCGGACCCTGCGCGAGGGCGCGATCCAGCCCTGGGCCACCGGCCACAACCTGGAATACTTCCTGCGCCTGCTGGAGGCACTCGGCGAGGCCCAGCACTTCGACATCGACACGCCGTGGCGGGCCCTGCCGTCGCGGGCGCAGAAGACGATCCTGCACGGCTCCGACGACCAGGTGCACGTGCGCTACCGCAACAAGTACGGCCGGGAGCGCTCGTACTACACCGGCTTCGAGGGCGTGGTGCAGTGGATCGAGCGCCGGCACTCCGACACCGAGAGCGAGTGGTCGCGGGAGAAGTACGAGGGCTACATGCGCGACGTGCCGTGTGCCGCCTGCGGCGGTGCCCGGCTCAAGCCCGAGGTGCTGGCCGTCACGCTGGCCGGGCGCAGCATCGCCGAGGTCTGCAACCTGTCCGTCGGTGAGTGCGCCGACCTGCTGGCCGGCATCGAGCTGACCGACCGGCAGAAGTTGATCGCCGAGCGGGTGCTCAAGGAGATCAACGCCCGACTGCGGTTCCTGCTCGACGTGGGTCTGGACTACCTCTCCCTGGACCGCCCGGCCGGCACGTTGTCCGGTGGTGAGGCGCAGCGCATCCGGCTGGCCACCCAGATCGGTTCCGGGTTGGTCGGTGTGCTCTACGTGCTGGACGAGCCCTCCATTGGGCTGCACCAGCGGGACAACCACCGGCTGATCGAGACCCTGGTCCGGCTGCGCGGGCTGGGCAACACGCTGATCGTGGTGGAGCACGACGAGGACACCATCCGTACCGCCGACTGGATCGTCGACATCGGGCCGGGCGCGGGGGAGCACGGTGGGCAGATCGTGCACAGCGGTTCGGTGCCGGCGCTGCTGGCGAACCCGGAGTCGATCACCGGGGCGTACCTGTCGGGTCGGCGGGAGATCCCGACGCCGAAGGGCCGCCGGCCGCAGACCCCGGGCCGGGAGTTGGTGGTGCACGGCGCCCGCGAGCACAACCTGCGCAACCTGACGGTGAGCTTCCCGCTGGGCCAGCTGATCGCGGTCACCGGGGTCAGTGGTTCCGGCAAGTCGACCCTGGTCAACGACATCCTGTACGCGGTGCTGGCCAACCAGATCAACGGCGCCCGGCTGGTGCCGGGCCGACACACCCGGGTCTCCGGGCTGGAGAACGTGGACAAGGTCGTCGGCGTCGACCAGTCGCCGATCGGGCGTACGCCGCGATCCAACCCGGCCACCTACACCGGTGTCTGGGACCACGTCCGCAAGCTGTTCGCCGAGACCACCGAGGCCAAGGTGCGCGGGTACGGACCGGGCCGGTTCTCGTTCAACGTCAAGGGTGGCCGCTGCGAGGCGTGCTCCGGCGACGGCACGATCAAGATCGAGATGAACTTCCTGCCGGACGTGTACGTGCCGTGCGAGGTCTGCAAGGGCGCCCGGTACAACCGGGAGACCCTGGAGGTGCACTACAAGGGCAAGACCGTCTCCGACGTGCTGGAGATGCCGATCGAGGAGGCCGCCGAGTTCTTCTCCACCATCCCGGCCATCCACCGGCACCTCAAGACCCTTGTCGACGTGGGCCTGGGCTACGTACGCCTGGGCCAGCCGGCGCCGACGCTCTCCGGCGGTGAGGCGCAGCGGGTCAAGCTCGCCTCCGAGTTGCAGAAGCGCTCCACCGGGCGGACAGTCTACGTGCTCGACGAGCCGACCACCGGCCTGCACTTCGAGGACATCCGCAAGCTGCTGATGGTGCTGGAGGGCCTGGTCGACAAGGGCAACACGGTGATCACCATCGAGCACAACCTCGACGTGATCAAGAGCGCCGACTGGCTGATCGACATGGGCCCCGAGGGTGGCCACCGGGGCGGCACGGTGCTCGCCACCGGCACCCCGGAGGAGGTCGCCGAGGTCGCCGAGAGCCACACCGGGCAGTTCCTGCGTACCGTGCTCAAGCTCGACGGCACGGCCAAGGGTGCGGCGGCGGCCACCGCCCGCGCGGCCAAGGCGAACGGCAACAAGACGACCGCAACCAGGGCAACCGGCACGAAGACGACCGCGACCAAGGCGCGGGCCGCACGCAAGAGCGTCCCGGCCGGCTGACCGGGCCCCCGGCCCACGGCGCGTAGGGATCTCCGAGGAGCCCGCGGGCCACTCCGCGCAGGCATCGCAGGGTGGCCCTCGGCCCTTGGCGTAGGCACCGCTGGTGACCTCGGACACCCGGTGTGGGCACCGCTGGTGGCTCTCGACCACCGGGCGTAGGCGGCGCCGGGTGGTCGATCGGGTGAACCGCCAGGCAGAGTGGTCCGGGTTGCGAAAACCTGACGAGGATCATGCACGGTGGTAGCCGAGGAGGGTGCGGGGATGACTGACGACCAGGTGGCGGGGGCGCGGCCGGTACGGACACGGCGGGCGCTGCTGGCCGGTGCGGGTGCGGCCGGGGCGGCGGCGATGTTGGCCGCCTGCGGCGGCGGGGACGACGACGGCGCGGCGACCACCAGCCCGGGTCCGCAGGTGACGAACACCGGCGACGCGGGTGGGGGCGGCCGCCAGGACAGCCAGTCGCTGGCCCGGACCAGCGACATTCCGGTCGGTGGGGGTGCCGTCCTGTCCGCCCAGGGGATCGTGATCACCCAGCCGTCGCCGGGGGAGTTCCGCGGCTTCGACCCGAAGTGCCCGCACCAGGGGTGCAACGTGACGACCGTCGAGGGCGGCACGATCAACTGCGTCTGCCACAACAGCCGGTTCTCGATCGAGGACGGCTCGGTCCAGTCCGGTCCGTCCCCCGCGCCGCTGGAGCGTAAGGACGTCAAGGTCTCCGGCGACCAGATCGCTCTCGCCTGACCCGCCGACCGGCGGGCTGTCGACGAGACGACACCCTGGCCGGCGGGCCGTCGACGAGACGACCCACCGGTCCGGGTCCAGGCGCAGCGGCCGTGGCCAGGGGGCAGCCCCGGCCACGGCCGATCGCGTTCAGTGGGCGTACACGGACAGCTCCCACAGGGAGAAGCCGTAGGTGGTGCCGCGGGTGAGGCCGGTCATCCGGACGTAGCGGGCCTGCTGCGGGGTGAAGGCCACCACGTCGGTGCCGCCGTCGCCCGCCGTGGTCGACCACACCGGCCGCCAGGTGCTTCCGTCGCCTGAGACCTCGACCCGGTACGACCGGGCGTACGCCGCCTCCCAGGCCAGCACCACCCGGCCGACCTGCCGCACGCTGCCCAGGTCCACCCGGATCCACTGGTTGTCCGACCAGGAACTGGCCCAGCGGGTGCCGAGGTTCCCGTCGACGGCCCGGGCGGCGCCGTTGCCGATTTGGCTGCTGGAGGCGGTCACCGGCCGCCCGACGGCCAGGTTGGTCAGGTCGTCGCCGCGGCGCGCCGGGAACGAGACCACCTGCTGGTAGGTGGGCCGGTTCTGCCAGGCGATGGTGGCGTGCTTGATGCCGCCCAGCGGCGACTGGATGATCGCGTCGGCGCACCACTGGTCGCCGGCCGCACAGCTGGCGTCGCCAGGGTAGGTCGTGGTGGCCGGGGTGGCCGCCGCCGTGCGCAGGGTGTCCAGCAGGATCTGCCGGCACGCACCCAGGTTGCCGTTGCCGCAGAAGGTACGCCCGGGGCCACCGGCGACCGGGGCACCGAGGACCGCCCGCAGGTCCTTGTCGACGTAACCCCACCAGCCGTACTGGAACGCCGAGCCCTTGTGGGTCTGTGCCCCGTTGGCCGAGGACGGCAGGTTCGACACGTCACCCTGTTGGAGGCCGGAGGGCGACTCGTTGACCTGGAGGGTGTTGATCAGCGACTGGTAGAGGTCGGGGCCGAGCGGGTCCCGGAACATCCCCCGCACCAGCAGCGGCCACCAGGCGTCGAAGGTACGGATCGCCTCGGCGTGCTGGTACACCTTGCTGCCCTTGGCGGTCTCCACCCGCAGCGCCCCGGCCTGCCGCCACGCCTTCAGCCGGCTGATCTCGGCGGCCAGGGCGGTGTCGGTGACCGGCTGGCTCTCCAGCACCCGGATCAGCTCGTCGAGCACCTCCGCGCCGCGCAGGTCGGTCAGCCCGGCCCGCTGCACCAACTCGGTGAGCGAGCCTCGGTCGAACTTGCGGCCCGCCGCGATGGCCGCCTTCACCGGCTTGTCCAGCAGGTCACCCCGGTGTACGGCGCCGAAGCTGAAGTTGCCGTCGGCCGCCCCGAAGTCCTTGGCCTGCTTGTTGTTCCAGCTGATGTAGTAGTCCTGGTCGATCGACTGCGGGTGGGCCGAGCGCGGCGCGTACCGGGCGGTGCGGGCGTCCGGGTCGAAGTCCTGCCACTCGTAGGCGCGCTCGGCCTTCATCGGCAGGTTCGGGTTGCTGCCGGTGGCCCGCACCGGGTTCAGCCCGGAGTTGAAGTACGCCGACTGGGTGGAGTTGACGTAGAACCAGTTGAAGGCGTATTCGACGTTGTGGGCCGACTCCAGGAACGCCGACGCGGTGCCCATCTGGGTCGGGTCGTTGAACATCTGGAACCCGATCGCCGAGTCGGCCTCCCGCCCGTAGGTGGAGCGCAGCTGGGTGAAGGCGTGCGGGACGCCGCCGACGGTGCCGCGCCAGGCCACCAGCCCCAGCTTCGTACGCCAGGCGACCAGCTTGTACGACCCGGCCGGGGTGCTGTCGGCGACGGTCGGGTTCCACCGGTTGACGTGCGACAGTTCCTCCATCGCCAGGCACTGGCCGCGGAACAGGTAGTGGTTGCTGGCCAGGGTGGGCGTGCCACCACCCGGTACGCACAGCGGCACCGCGTACGTGTCGGTGATGTCGTGGACGGCGGAGGTGGCGCTCCACGCGTAGTCCTGGCCCCGGCCGAGCAGCACGTACAGGTTGAGTCCGGCGAAGGCGGCGCCCCGGGCGCTGATGCCGGGGCCCTGCAACTCCTGGACCATCAGCAGTTGCGGGGAGAAGTAGCCGGTCTGCGGCCCGAACACGGCGATCGGGTGGCCGGTGGCGGAGTGCTCGGCGGAGATCACCGCCGCGTTGGACATGCCCCGGTTGGCCGGGGTGATGGTCAGCCCGGACAGCGCGGCGGCCAGCTCGGAGGAGCTGGTGCTGCCGGCGGTGGTGGCGGAGCCGGTGGGGTCGGTGACGACCGGTTCGACCCGGGCGGAACCCGCGTCGGGCAGCACCACACTGGGAGCGTCGGGGGAGGCGTCACCGTACGGGAAGCTCTGCCCGTCGTGCAGGGTCAGCACGGTCTCCGGGTCGTTCTGGCCCCGGAAGCCGTTCCACACCCGGTCGCCCTCGACCGGGCCGTACTTGGCGCGGGCGGCGATGCGGACCAGCGCGGACTGCATCTCGTTGCCGCCACCGCCGCCGAACAGGCCGCCGACCACCCCGGCGATGGCGATCAGGTCGGTCATGGTGAACGGCTTCGGCCCACCGGCGTTGGTGATCGCATCCATGTGGCCGGTCAGCACGTACTCGCCGGGGCAGTTGCGGCCCGACATGCAGGTGCGGATGTACGCGTTGATGCCGGCGATGTACTCCTGCACGTCGGCGTAGAGCTGCTCGCCGCGCGCCCCGCCCTTGCGCCGCAGCGCCTCGACCTGGGCGGCCAGGTCGGCCTCGGTGTAGGGGGAGGTACGCCAGACGCTCTGTTCCAGGGCGCGGTTGCCGGGGGCGCCGCCGGCGAAGGAGGTCAGCGTGCCCCGCCCGACGTGGCGCAGCAGGTCCATGGTGAACAGTCGGTCCTCGGCGCCGGCGTAGCCCGCGCCGTACATGGTGCCGGCCCGGGTGCTCCCGGTGATGTGCGGTACGCCGGTGGCCTTGTCCCGCACGATCCGTACGTCGGAGCGCGGGGAGTAGTCGCGTTCGACCTGGTTGGGGGCGACACCGAAGGCGGCGTCGTGGAAGAACTCGCCGATCTGCTCCTCGCGCAGCCCGGCGTAGCCGTAGACCAGGTTGGCGTACTTGTCGAGCTGGTCGGCGGAGTGCCGGGGCAGGGTGCCGAAGGCCTGGTTGCCGAGGATCTCGACCAGGGTGGCGTTGCCGTTCTGACCGGGCGGCAGGATCTCCGAGCATTCGCCGAGGCAGTAGTCGTTGCCGGCGAAGGCGCTGGCGACGTTCACCGCGAGGGTGCTGTTCGCGGGCGCGGCGGCGGTGGTGGTGGCGGTGGCGCTGGGCGGGACGGCGACCAGCAGGGCGGCGACGGCGATGGCGCCGGTCGCACCGGCGAGCAGCCGGCGGGTGGCGGTACGAGCAGACATGGCGATCCTCTGTGGACGGGGGGCCATCGGGCGGGATCATTACATGAAGAACATTCGGTTACTGGATGGTAGGCCGCGTCGGTCGATATTGGAAGACGTCAATCAGGATGGTCGGCGCTGTCGACGCAGTCGGGTGGGAAGCCGTCGACCAGGGACGATTCGGGCTGTCGGGGGCGGCGGATAGGCTCGGAGCGTGGCTGATCCGTCGACCTACCGTCCCGCCCCCGGCACCATCCCGGAGTCTCCGGGGGTCTACCGGTTCCGCGACGGCACCGGCCGGGTGATCTACGTCGGCAAGGCGAAGAACCTGCGCAGCCGCCTCAACTCCTACTTCGCCGACCTGCTGGGGCTGCACGACCGCACCCGGCAGATGGTCACCACCGCCGAGGCGGTCGACTGGGTCACCGTCGGCACCGAGGTCGAGGCGCTCCAGCTCGAATACACCTGGATCAAGCAGTACGACCCGAGGTTCAACGTCCGCTACCGCGACGACAAGTCGTACCCCTACCTCGCGGTCACCCTCAACGAGGAATATCCGCGGTTGCAGGTCATGCGCGGGGCCAAGCGCAAGGGGGTGCGCTACTTCGGGCCGTACTCCCACGCCTGGGCGATCCGCGAGACGCTCGACCTGCTGCTGCGGGTCTTCCCGGCGCGGACCTGCTCCGCCGGGGTGTTCAAGCGTGCCGGTCAGGTCGGTCGGCCCTGCCTGCTGGGCTACATCGGCAAGTGCTCCGCGCCCTGCGTCGGCAGCGTCACCGCGCAGGAGCACCGCGAGATCGTCGACGGGTTCTGCGACTTCATGGCCGGGCGCACCGACAGCATGGTGCGCAAGCTGGAACGCGAGATGGCCCAGGCCAGCGCCGAGTTGGAGTTCGAGCGGGCGGCCCGGCTGCGTGACGACGTCGCCGCGCTGCGCCGGGCGATGGAGAAGCAGACGGTCGTGCTCGGCGACGGCACCGACGCCGACGTGGTCGCGTTCGCCGACGACCCCCTGGAGGCCGCGGTGCAGGTCTTCCACGTCCGGGGCGGCCGGGTGCGGGGCCAGCGCGGCTGGGTGGTGGAGAAGACCGAGGACCTCACCACCGGCGACCTGGTGCACCATTTCTGCACCCAGGTCTACGGCGGCGAGCACGGCGAGGCCGACGTGCCGCGCGAGCTGCTGGTGCCGGAGCTGCCCGCCGACGCCGAGGCGCTGGCCGACTGGCTGGCCACCCACCGGGGCAGCCGGGTCAGCTTGCGGGTGCCGCAGCGCGGCGACAAGCGTGCCCTGCTGGAGACGGTGGAACGCAACGCCAAGGACGCCCTGGCCCGGCACAAGCTCAAGCGGGCCGGCGACCTGACCACCCGCAGCAAGGCCCTCGACGAGATCAGCGAGGCGCTCGGCATGCGGACGGCGCCGTTGCGCATCGAGTGCTTCGACGTCTCCCAGATCCAGGGCAGCGACGTGGTGGCCAGCATGGTCGTCTTCGAGGACGGCCTACCCCGCAAGAGCGAGTACCGCCGCTTCATCGTCCGGGGTGCCACCGACGACCTGTCGGCGATGTCCGAGGTGCTGCGCCGCCGCTTCGCTCGCTACCTCGACGTACGCGCCGAGACCGGCGAGATCGGCGAGGAGACCGCCACGGATCCGGACCGCCCCGGCGTCGACCCGACCACCGGGCGGCCCCGCAAGTTCGCGTACCCGCCGCAGTTGGTGGTGGTCGACGGCGGCGCCCCGCAGGTCGCCGCCGCCGCGCAGGCCCTCGCCGAGTTGGGCATCGACGACGTGACGCTGTGCGGTCTGGCCAAGCGGCTGGAGGAGGTGTGGCTGCCCGACGACGACTTCCCGGTCATCCTGCCGCGCACCTCGGAAGGGCTCTACCTGCTGCAACGGGTACGCGACGAGGCGCACCGCTTCGCCATCACCTTCCACCGGCAGCGCCGCTCCAAGCGGATGACCACCTCGGCCCTGGACGACATCCCCGGCCTGGGCGACGTACGCCGCAAGGCCCTCCTACGCCACTTCGGCTCCCTGAAACGCCTCTCCACAGCCACCGTCGAGGAGATCACCGAAGTCCCCGGCGTCGGCCCCCGCACCGCCCAGGCGATCCTGTCCGCCCTCAACCCACCCGATGCCCCCGTTGATCATGAGGTTAGCGGCAGTGAGGGAGATCAACTTCGCCGCTAACCTCATGATCAACTTTGCGGAGGTTCGGTGAGCACGGTGAGGATCTGTTCGCCGTACTTGGCGAGTTTGGCCTCGCCTACGCCGCTGATCTGGGACAGCTCGGCCAGCGAGGACGGGGTGTCGGCGGCGATCTGGCGCAGCGTCGCGTCGTGGAAGATGACGTATGCGGGAACGCCCTGCTCTTTGGCGGTCGTCGCCCGCCAGGCGCGCAGCCGTTCGAAGGTGTCGGTCGCCTCGGGGGTCAGTTCGGCGACTACGGTGGCGGCGCCCCGCGGCTTGGCGGTGCGCGCCGCCTTGGCCGGGCGGGCCGCCTCACGGCGCAGCATCACGGTACGGCGCCGGCCCAGCACCTCGGCGCTGGCGTCGGTGAGCGCCAGGGTGCCGTAGTCGCCCTCGACGGCCAGCAACCCCTCGGCCAGCAGTTGCCGCACCACGCCACGCCACTCGGCCTCGCTGAGCTCACCGCCGATGCCGAACACGGTGAGCGAGTCGTGCCGATGTTGGGTGATCTTGTCGTTGCTGCGGCCCAGCAGGATGTCGATGCAGTGCCCGGCACCGAAGCGCTGGTTGCGTTCCCGATCGAGCCGGAACACCGTGGAGAGCAGCTTCTGCGCGGCCACTGTGCCGTCCCACGACTCCGGGGGCTCCAGGCAGGTGTCGCAGTTGCCGCAGTTCCCGCTGGCCGGCTCGCCGAAGTACTCCAGCAACTGCACTCGACGGCAGCGGACCGTCTCGCAGAGCGCCAGCATCGCGTCGAGGTGGGCGGCGAGGTTCCGCCGGTGCGCCAGGTCACCCTCGGACGTGTCGATCATCTTGCGCTGCTGCACGACGTCCTGCAGCCCGTACGCCAGCCAGGCGGTCGACGGTAGCCCGTCCCGACCCGCGCGCCCGGTCTCCTGGTAGTAGCCCTCGACCGACTTGGGCAGGTCGAGGTGGGCGACGAAGCGGACGTCCGGCTTGTCGATGCCCATCCCGAAGGCGATCGTCGCCACCATCACCACCCCGTCGGCCCGCAGGAACCGCTGCTGGTTGGCCGCGCGCGTCGCCGCGTCCAGGCCGGCGTGGTACGGCAGCGCGTCGATGCCGTTGGCGGCCAGGAACTCGGCGGTCTTCTCCACCGAAGCGCGGGACAGGCAGTAGACGATCCCGGCATCCCCCGGATGCTCGTCGCGCAGCAGGGCGAGCAGTTGCTTGCGTGGCTCCCGCTTCGGCACGATCCGGTACTGGATGTTGGGCCGGTCGAAGCTGGCCACGAAGTGCCGGGCCCCGGTCAGGTTGAGCCGGGTGGCGATCTCCGACCGGGTGGCGCTGGTCGCGGTGGCGGTCAGCGCGATCCGGGGTACGCCGGGCCACCGCTCGTGCAGCATCGACAGGTTGAGATAGTCGGGGCGGAAGTCGTGCCCCCACTGCGACACGCAGTGCGCCTCGTCGATGGCGAACAGGCTGATCCGCCCCCGGTCCAGCAGGCTCAGCGTGGCCCGGCTGGCCAACGCCTCCGGGGCCAGGTAGAGCAGATCGATCTCCCCGGCCACGAACTCCGCCTCGACCAGCCGGCGGGTGTCGAGATCGAGGGTGGAGTTGAGGAACCCGGCCTTCACCCCGACCGCGGTCAACGCGTCCACCTGGTCCTGCATCAACGCGATCAGCGGCGAGATCACCACGGCCACGCCGTCGCGGACCAGCGCCGGGATCTGGTAGCACAGCGACTTGCCGCCCCCGGTCGGCATCAGCACCAAAGCGTCCCCGCCGTCGACCACGTGGTCGATGACCTCGCGCTGGAAACCCCGGAAGGCGTCGTACCCGAAGACCCGCCGCAGCACATCAAGGGCCGCCGTCACCTTCTCACCGGCCGGCGCGTCGCTGTCGGTCACGTCAGCGAGGCTCAGGTCAACGGTGCTCAGGTCGGCGCTACTCAGGTCGGCGGTGCTCAGGTCAGCGAGGCTCAGGTCGGCGTTACTCACGTCGGCGGGGGAGACCATCCGAGGATTCTACGAGCCAACCCCGCCGGAGGACGGCCGGCAGACGCCCGTCGTCACGACGCACTTCTCAAGAGCGCGCTCGATACGGGATCGAGTGGCCATCCAACGCTCCGATGCCACTCGATCCCTGATCGAGCGTGATCTAGCGGTGCGAAGCCCGAGTTGCCGCTGTCGGTAGCTGCGAGAGTTGTCCGCTGCCGCGAGTCCTGACGGAGTCGCGCGAGTGCCTTGGTGATCTCGGCCCGCAGGCGGCCGTCTTGCCGGGAAGTCGCGCGAGTCTTGCCGGAGACGTAGGAATGTCCAGGAGAATGGCGTGGTGAGGGCGATCTACGCGGACGACGGCGATGGTGACCGGGAGGCCCAGCGGGTGGCCGAGCCCGGCCTGCACCCCGAAGCTGACAGCGTCGCCGATGCCGCCTCGCTCACGCTCGACGTCGACGGAGAGGTGTTCGCCCTACGCCCGGACGGACGCGGTGGCACCGACTACACGTGGCTGAGCGGGCCAAACCCCGGCTACGGATTCGGGATGAGTCCGACTGCGGACCTGTCGCTCGACGAGCACAGAGAGAACATCCGTGCCTTCCTGGCCATGGTCGACCGCACCACCGGATTCATCGAAGACGACTGAGCAGCAAGGCGCTAAGCCTGCCCCTGCCGCCATTCACCCAACCCTCCCGGCCGCCTCCCCTGGCCGCCTCCCCTGGTCGGCCCTCCTGGCCGCCTTCCCTGCCCATCCTCCTGGCCGCCCCTCGTGCCGCCCTTCCTGGCCGTCCCCCTCTTGGTCGTCCCCTGCGGGTAAGAACCCCCGGCAACCCCTTTGCTCTGCTTCACCCCACGCAACGCTTTGCCACCGAATCCGGTGCGTGGGGTGAAGCAGAGCAAAGGGCCGCGACCGAAGGGTGAAGCGCGACCGAAAGGAGAAGCGCGACCGAAGGGTGAAGTCCGACCGAAGGGTGCGGCGCGACCGAAAGGGGGAGCGACCGAAAGGGGAAGCGCGACCGAAGGGTGAAGCCCGACCGAAAGGGGGAGCGACCAGAAGGTGAAGCGTGACCAGAAGGTGAAGAGTGCGGCGGGCAGCGTTCCTCGATGGCAGATGTGCCGGTGTCAGGTGGTGCCGAGCAGGTCCCACCGGTTGCCGGCGATGTCGAGAAAGACCGCTACCCGGCCGTAGGACTCGGTGCGTGGCTCCCGGACGAAGGTGACTCCGGCCTGCGTCATCCGCTGGTAGGCGGCGTCGAAGTCGTCGACGCGGAGGAAGAAGCCGACCCGGCCGGCCACTTGGTTACCGACGGCGGAGCGCTGGTGTTCGCCG
This sequence comes from Micromonospora fiedleri, assembly GCF_016774385.1. Lineage (NCBI taxonomy): Bacteria > Bacillati > Actinomycetota > Actinomycetes > Micromonosporales > Micromonosporaceae > Micromonospora > Micromonospora fiedleri. Next base: position 250,246 of record NZ_JAETXL010000002.1, on the reverse strand, counting down.
TCTGCGCGAGCGAGCAGAATTCCGGTCTGGGCGCCCGGCGGCCGGACGACCACCCACCGCTTGGGTCGCCCGTCATTGGTCAGCGACGGGGAGTCCTCGACGAGGTCGAAGTCGAGTACGTCGGTGAAGAATGCGATCGCCGGGTCGTACTCGTCGACGATCAGGGCGACCAGGTCGATCTGCATCGCGGCAGCGTACAGAGGGCGGCGTGGAAAATCCGGGCGGCGGTGCCGGCGCGATGACTCTGCTTGCGGTGCCCGGGCGCTGATCGTCACCATGCCGGGGTGGGGTCGGACTGGATCTGGGAACTGCACGTGCGGTCGGCGGCGGAGCCGGCTCTTCGTGAGCTGTACGCCTTGGCGGGCGCCCGGGGCCTGGTGCCGCAACGCCCCGACGGGCTGATCAACCTGTTCTTCGATTCGGACAGCGAGCTGCGTACGGTCGACGACCCGCAGGCGGCCCTGGAGGCCATGGCGACGGGCAGCGCGAGCGGCCAGTTCTGGACGAACGACGAGGTCGACGTCTTCTTCGTGAGGTGGGAGGCGGGGACTCTGACCTGGGCGTTGGATTCGGTGTTCTGTCACCGTCAGCCGGTGCCGGCGGCCGACACCTTCCGTGAACTGCACGCTCGGTTGACCGGCCTGTGGCTCGATGTCGCCGTACGGCTGCACGCCGACTTCGGGCGGATTCTCGACGAGTGGTCCACCGACCAGGTGTGGCACCTGGACATTCACGACGGCGTGCACCCTGCCGGGGGTTGGCCGGCGGAACTCGGCTGGTGGACCTATCTGGGCCCCGATCGTCGGCTGCCACCAGCACCGCTGCCCGAGATCGCCGCCCGGACGCGCCGGCTGCCGAACGGCGCCCTGCTCGTCGAACTCCTCGATGATCCGGCCGCCGTCGATCCGCTCCGCTACCAGGACATTCACACCCGCTGGCTGCAAGCTCCCTGAGTCACTGGGGGACCGGCACCGGTTTGGCCCAGCGGGGGGTGCCGGTGGGGTCGACGTAGCAGAGGGCGACCAGCAGATCGGCGGGGTCGGTGAGGGGGGTGGCGGCGTGGCCCATCCGGAACAGCGCGACCAGGTCGCCCTCGGCCACCGCACGGGTGCTGACCGCGCCGAGGTTGTCGGGGGTACGCAGCGAGTCGCTCGACTCCGGGCGGGAGACGGCACCGGCGAGGAAGTCGTACCGTGCGGCGAGTGTTTCGTACGAGTCGGCCCAGTTGAATCCGGTGCTGCCGGCGGCGTCCCAGCCACCGCTCGGTGGCACCACCCGGGGCGGGTCGAGCCGGTTGTCCAGCAGGATCACCTGGTAGGTGCCGGGCTGGCCCGGGCCGGACCACCGCAGCCGCAGCAGCACCGATTGGTTGTCGGGGTCCCCGGTCGGGGCGGAGCCGTTGCGCCAGCCGTACGCGCTGACCAGGTCGGCCACCTGGTCCGGTTGCGGCAGCATCGCCTCGACGGTGACGGTGACCGCGTCGGGGCCGGCGTTGTGCTCACGTTCGCGTTGCCGCGCGTGGTCGATCGTGGCCAGTACCGCGACGGTGACCGAGACGAGGGCCACCACCCAGCGCAGTCGCGCTCCGTGTCTGCCCATGGCCGGAGGATAACGCCGTCGCCCGCCGCGCGCCGTCAGTCAGCCGACAAGGCCGGTGGATGGGTGGTCGACAGCGGGTTGACCGGGGCGATCGGGCTGGCGGGGGAGCCTCGGGGCGTCGGTGGCAACGGTCCGGCGGGCCGCACTAGAGTCGCTTTGACCATGCCCGGTCGGCCTGACCGGAGCGCCACAGCTTGGGGGTTGATGGGTGGGCGAGGCGCACACGAACGGTCATCACGTCGGCGGCACCGGGGCGGCGGAGACGGACACCACGCTGGTCGTGGTCACCGGTCTGTCCGGTGGTGGGCGCAGCACCGTCGCCCGGGCCCTGGAGAACGTCGGCTTCTACGTCGTGGACAACCTGCCGCAGGCGTTGCTGCTGGACATGGCCGAGCTGGCGGTGAAGGCCGGCGGGGCCGCCCGGCGTACGGCGATGGTGTTGGACGTGCGGTCCCGGGCCTTCTCCACGGACCTGGCCGAGGCGATCAGGGAGCTCAAGGAGCGCGGGTACGCGCCCCGAGTGGTCTTCGTCGACGCCGACGACGAGGTGTTGATCCGCCGTTTCGAGAGCGTGCGCCGTTCCCACCCGTTGCAGGGCGACGGGCGGCTCGCCGACGGCATCGCGGTCGAGCGGGGCCTGCTGGAGGAGGCCCGCGACCAGGCCGACGTGATCATCGACACCAGCCACCTCAACGTCAACCAGCTGCGTCGGCGCATCGAGGAGCTGTTCGGCGGGGAGGACGCCCGCAAGCTGCGGGTCACGGTGATCTCCTTCGGCTTCAAGTACGGCCTGCCGCCGGATGCCGACTTCGTGCTCGACGCCCGGTTCCTGCCCAACCCGTACTGGGTGCCGGAGTTGCGGGAGCACACCGGCCGCGAGGAGGCGGTCAGCGCGTACGTGCTGGGGCAGGAGGGGGCGGACACCTTCGTCTCGGCGTACGCCGATCTGGTGGGCGCCACCACCGCGGGCTTCGAGCGGGAGGGCAAGCGGTACCTGACCGTCGCGGTGGGCTGCACCGGCGGCAAGCACCGCAGCGTGGCCATCGCCGAGGAGTTGGCCGCCCGGTTGCGTCGTGCCGGCCTGGCCGCCAACGCGCAGCACCGGGACCTGGGGCGGGAATGACGATCCGGGTGGTGAGCTTCGGCGGCGGGCACGGCCTGTCCGCCGCGCTGCGGGCGTTACGCCGCTGCGCACCCGAACTGGATCTGGACATCACCGCGGTGGTGACCGTCGGCGACGACGGCGGCTCCAGCGGGCGGCTGCGCGCCGAGCGGGGTGGGTTGCCCCCGGGTGACCTGCGGCAGGCGTTGGTCGCGCTGGCCGGTGACCACCCGGCCACCCGACGCAGCGCCGGGCTGTTCCAGCACCGCTTCGCCGCCGTGGCCACCGACGGTGGCCGACCTGACGCGCTCGCCGGTCACGCGGTGGGCAATCTGGTGATCTCCGGCCTGATGGAGTTGCTGGGCGACCCGGTGGCCGCGTTGGAACACGCCGGGGCGATGCTGGGTGCGGTCGGCCGGGTGCTGCCGATGTCCTGCGAGCCGGTCGACATCGAGGCGCGGGTGCGCGGCACGGACCCGGATCGCCCCGACGAGGTCCGCACCGTACGCGGCCAGCACCAGGTCGCGGTCAGTACCGGTCGGGTGGAGTCGCTGCGGATCACCCCGCAGGCCCCGGAGGCCTGTCCGGAGGCGGTCGCGGCGATCGGTGCGGCCGACTGGTTGATCTTCGGGCCGGGCAGCTGGTACACAAGCGTCCTGCCGCACCTGCTGGTACCACAGCTGGCCGCGGCGATCCTGGCCAGTTCCGCTCGACGGCTGGTCACCCTCAACCTCGCCGCCGAGCAGGAGACGCTCGGGCTGTCCGTCGCCGACCACCTCGCGGCGCTGCGGTGGTATCTGCCGGAGTTGACAGTCGACTACGTGATCGCCGATTCCAAGGCGGTCGGTGATCCCGCCCCGGTCGACCGTGCGGCAGAATCGCTCGGGGCCCGACTCGTCCTCGCCCCGGTAGCGGTCGACGACGGCACTCCCCGCCATGATCCGGCCGCGTTGGCCGCCGCGCTGGTGCCCGTACTGGGCGCCGATCGTTAGACACGTACGTAATCTCCGGCGACACGCCGGAACCGGTCCGTGAGGGGACGCACAATGGCGATGACGGCTGCGGTCAAGGACGAGCTGAGTCGGGTCGACGTGCCCAAGCCCTGCTGCCGGCGGGCGGAGATGGCCGCGCTGCTGCGGTTCGCCGGTGGGCTGCACATCGTCTCCGGGCGGGTGGTGGTGGAGGCGGAACTGGACACCGGCGCGGTGGCCCGCCGGCTGCGCCGGGAGATCGCCGAGGTCTACGGCTACCCGAGTGAGATTCACGTGTTGGCCTCCGGCGGGCTGCGTAAGGGCAGCCACTTCATCGTCCGGGTGGTCAAGGACGGCGAGGCGCTGGCCCGGCAGACGGGTCTGCTGGACGTGCGGGGTCGACCGGTGCGGGGACTGCCACCGCACGTGGTCGCCGCCAACGTCTGCTGCGCGGTCTCCGCGTGGCGGGGCGCGTTCATGGCGCACGGCTCGCTGACCGAGCCGGGCCGCTCCAGCGCCCTGGAGATCACCTGTCCGGGGCCGGAGTCGGCGTTGGCGCTGGTCGGCGCGGCCCGGCGGATCGGCATCACCGCGAAGAACCGCGAGGTGCGCGGCGTGGACCGGGTGGTGGTCAAGGACGGCGACGCGATCGCCGCGCTGCTCACCCGCATCGGCGCCCACGCCAGCGTGCTGGCCTGGGAGGAGCGCCGGGTCCGCCGGGAGGTACGCGCCACCGCCAACCGGCTGGCCAACTTCGACGACGCCAACCTGCGCCGCTCGGCGCGGGCGGCGGTGGCCGCGGCGGCCCGGGTCACCCGGGCCCTGGAGATCCTCGCCGATGACGCGCCGGAGCACCTGACCTCGGCGGGTCGACTGCGGCTGGAGCACCGGCAGGCGTCCTTGGAGGAGTTGGGCGCGTTGGCCGACCCGCCGCTGACCAAGGACGCCATCGCCGGGCGGATCCGCCGGCTGCTGGCGCTCGCCGACAAAAGGGCGCGCGACCTGGGCATCCCGGATACCGAAGCGGCCGTCACGCCCGACATGCTCGTGGTCTGATAGGACGGTGGGGTCGTCCGGCGTGGGCGGGCCGGTGTTTCGCCGGCGCGCCCTGTCGGCGCGGTGTGACGTCCCGTGTGGCGTAGGTGGGCAACCACCCGACGCAGCGCGGCTCGACGCGCTCGGATAGGGTCGCTTGCGTACGGCAAGGGGGCCGGAACCGGCGCACCCGCCGTACCCACCGCCTCGGGCGGTCAGGTCCCTCGGACCGCGGCGGGGTGGCCGAGATGAATCGTCAACGGCCGGCTCCAACGGTCGGCGCACATCACTTCGCCGGCCGAGGGTCTCCACGCCGGCGGACCAGAACGCGAGGAGATGGGACCTGTGACCATCCGGGTTGGCATCAACGGCTTCGGCCGAATCGGCCGTAACTTCTTCCGGGCAGTGCTGGCGTCCGGCGCTGACGTGGAGGTCGTTGCCGTCAACGACCTCACCGACAACGCCACGCTGGCCCACCTTGTCAAGTACGACAGCATCCTGGGCCGCCTCCCGCACGAGGTGAAGGCGACCGCCGACGAGATCACCGTCGGTGGCAAGACCATCAAGGCGTACGCCGAGCGTGACCCGGCCGCCCTGCCGTGGGGTGACCTGAACGTCGACGTCGTCATCGAGTCGACCGGCTTCTTCACCGACGCCAACAAGGCCAAGGCGCACCTCGACGGCGGGGCCAAGAAGGTCATCATCTCGGCGCCGGCCAAGAACGAGGACGTCACCGTCGTGATGGGCGTCAACGAGGGCTCGTACGACCCGGCCAAGCACAACATCATCTCGAACGCCTCCTGCACCACCAACTGCCTCGCGCCGATGGCCAAGGTGCTGCACGACACGTTCGGCATCGAGCGTGGTCTGATGACCACCATCCACGCGTACACCCAGGACCAGAACCTGCAGGACGCGCCGCACTCCGACCTGCGTCGGGCCCGCGCCGCCGCGCTGAACATCGTGCCGACCTCGACCGGTGCGGCCAAGGCCATCGGCCTGGTGCTGCCGGACCTCAAGGGCAAGCTCGACGGGTACGCGCTGCGGGTGCCGATCCCCACCGGCTCGGCCACCGACCTCACCGTCACCGTCGGCCGGGAGACCACGGTGGACGAGGTCAACGCCGCGCTCAAGGCCGCCGCCGAGGGCCCGCTGCGGGGCATCCTCAGCTACAACGAGGACCCGATCGTCTCCGCCGACATCGTCACCGACCCGGCGTCGTGCATCTTCGACGCGCCGCTGACCAAGGTCATCGGCAACCAGGTCAAGGTCGTCGGCTGGTACGACAACGAGTGGGGCTACTCCAACCGCCTCGTCGACCTCGTCAAGCTGGTCGGTCAGTCGCTGTGAGTGGGATTCGTACCCTCGACGATCTGCTCGCCGAGGGGGTGTCGGGTCGGCGCGTGCTGGTGCGCGCCGACCTGAACGTCCCGCTCGACAAGCAGACCGGTGCCATCACGGACGACGGCCGCATCCGGGCCGTCCTGCCCACCCTGGGCGCGCTCACCGAGGCCGGCGCCAAGGTGGTCGTCTGCTCGCACCTGGGCCGGCCGAAGGGCAGCCCGGACCCGCAGTTCAGCCTCAGCCCGGTCGCCGGGCGGCTGGGTGAGCTGCTCGGCGCCCCGGTGCACTTCGCCACCGACACGGTCGGCGAGTCCGCTCAGGCGACCGTGGCGGCGTTGGCCGACGGCGAGGTCGCGCTGCTGGAGAACCTCCGTTTCAACAAGGGGGAGACCAGTAAGGACGACGCCGAGCGGGGTGCGTTCGCCGACCAGCTCGCCGCGTTCGGTGACGCGTACGTCGACGACGCCTTCGGCGCGGTGCACCGCAAGCACGCCAGCGTCTACGACGTGCCGGCGCGGCTGCCGCACGTCGCCGGTCGCCTGGTGCTGCGCGAGGTGGAGGTGCTCTCCACGCTCACCGGCAACCCGGAGCGGCCGTACGTCGTGGTGCTCGGTGGTTCCAAGGTCTCCGACAAGCTCGCGGTGATCGAGGCGCTGCTGCCCACGGTCGACCGGCTGCTCATCGGCGGCGGCATGTGCTTCACCTTCCTCAAGGCGCAGGGCCACGAGGTGGGCACCTCGCTGCTGGAGAAGGAGATGGTCGAGACCTGCCGCAACCTGCTGGAGCGCTCCGAGGGCAAGATCATGCTCCCGGTCGACGTGGTGGCCGCGGACGCCTTCGCCCCGGACGCCGCGCACGACGTGGTCCCGGCCGACGGCATCCCCAGCCACCGGGTCGGCCTGGACATCGGGCCGGAGACGGTGGCCGGCTTCGCCGCCGCGCTGCGCGGCTCGTCGGCCAGCGGTACGCCGAACGCGCGGACGATCTTCTGGAACGGCCCGATGGGCGTGTTCGAGATGGCGGCGTTCGCCAACGGCACCCGGGGTGTCGCCGAGGCGATCGCCGAGTCCGACGCGTTCAGCGTCGTCGGTGGCGGTGACTCGGCCGCTGCGGTGCGGGCCCTGGGCCTGGACGAGAAGTCCTTCGGACACATCTCCACCGGCGGCGGCGCCTCCCTGGAGTACCTGGAGGGCAAGACCCTCCCCGGCATCGCGGCCCTGGAGAACTGATGGCGAGCGCTCCCCGCCGGCCCCTGATGGCCGGCAACTGGAAGATGAACCTCAACCACCTCGAGGCCAACCTGCTGGTGCAGAAGCTGGCGGCCAGCCTCACCGAGAAGCAGCTCACCGAGGTGGAGACGGTGGTCCTGCCGCCGTTCACCGACCTGCGGACGGTGCAGACCGTCGTGGAGGGCGACAAGCTGCTGATCGGCTACGGGGCGCAGGACCTCTCCGCGCACGCCTCGGGCGCCTACACCGGCGAGGTCGCCGGGTCGATGCTGGCCAAGCTCGGCTGCACGTACGTGGTGGTCGGGCACTCCGAGCGGCGGGAGTACCACCGCGAGGACGACGCGCTGGTGGGCGCCAAGGTGCAGGCCGCGCTGGCCAACGGGCTCACCCCGATCCTCTGCGTGGGGGAGGGGCTCGACATCCGGGAGCAGGGCGGGCAGGTCGCGCACTGCACCGAGCAGCTCGACGCGGCGCTCAAGGGGCTCTCCGCCGAGCAGGTGACCAAGGTCGTGGTGGCCTACGAGCCGGTCTGGGCGATCGGCACCGGCAAGACCGCCACCCCCGAGGACGCCCAGGAGGTCTGCGGCGCGCTGCGTACCCGGCTCGCCGAGACCTTCGACCAGGCCACCGCGGACCAGGTACGGGTCCTCTACGGTGGCTCGGTGAAGTCCTCGAACGTCGCGTCGATCATGGCCCAGCCGGACGTGGACGGCGCTCTGGTTGGCGGTGCCAGCCTCGACGCCGAGGAGTTCGCGAAGATCTGCCGGTTCCCGGAGCACATCACCGGCTGATCGCTCGCTATCCTTGACTCCGCCCGTCCGTCGGTCGGTGCCGCCGTGCCCGAACTGCCCGGGCGAGGATCGTAACGAGAGGACTGACCCCCGCCATGCCGATCTGGTTCGCCTACACGTTGATCGTGTTGCTGGTCATCACGAGCTTCATGCTCGTCCTGCTGATTCTGCTGCACCGGGGCAAGGGTGGTGGGTTGTCCAGCATGTTCGGCGGTGGCGTCAGCTCCAGCCTGGCCGGTTCGTCAGTGGCTGAGAAGAACCTGGACCGCTACACCGTCCTGGTGGGCATCGTCTGGTTCGCCTGCATCGTCGGGCTCGGGCTCTGGCTGCGGCTGCAGGTGGGCGTCTGATCAGGCGCCGCCAGTCGTACAATCTGCGCGCGGTCCGTCGTTCGACGGGCCGCGCGCAGTCCGTTTCACCCGCTGCACCGCGTCGCCCGCCGTCCACCCCTAGACGGCGGTCCCCTCCGACGACAGGAGCGAGCGCCGTGTCGAACGGCAATGTCATCCGGGGCGCCCGAGTCGGGTCAGCGCCGCCACGCCACCCCGAACGCCACCGGCCGGTGCCGTGCCGGTCGGTCAGCTTCTGGTGCCGCAACGGGCACCGCACCGACATCCGCATCGCCGCCGACGCGGCGACCCCGGAGCTGTGGGACTGCCCCCGCTGTGGTCTACCGGCCGGCCCCGACGCCCAGGACCCGCCCGGCCGGGTCCGGGCCGAGCCCTACAAGACCCACCTGGCGTACGTGAAGGAGCGGCGCACCGACGCCGAGGGCGAGGCCATCCTCGCCGAGGCCCTCGCCGCCCTACGTCACCGCCGCGGCCGACCGTAGCCGCATGATCGCGCTCGATCCGAGATCGAGTGGCCTCCCATCGAGTCGGAGGCACTCGATCCCGGATCGAGCGTGATCAACGCCCAGCCCAGAGCGTGCGGTGATCAACCCCCGCGCGACCAGCATCGTGCGTGATCAACGCCCGCGCGACCAGCGCGGGGGTGGTCAGCGGAGGCTGCGGAAGCGGGCGGGGACGGTGGCTGCGGCGGCGCGGTCCAGCAGCCACAGGGTGCGGCTGGTGCCCTGCACCCCGGCTGCGGGGATCTGCACCGGGCCGGCACCGGCCAGGGCCATGCCCACCGCGTGCGCCTTGTCGGCGCCACCGGCGACCAGCCACACCTCCTCGGCCGTGTTGATCGTCGGCAGGGTGAGGGTGATCCGCACCGGCGGCGGCTTCGGGCTGCCCCGTACCGCGCTGACCGGGCGGCTCTCGTAGTGCACCGGGTGCTCGGGGAAGACCGAGGCGACGTGCCCGTCCTCGCCGACGCCGAGCATCAGCACGTCGAAGTGGGGGAGCACGGCGGTGCCGGGCCGGGCGGCCCGGGCCAGCTCGGCCGCGTACTGTGCGGCGGCCTCCTCCGGGTCGAGACCGGCGTCGGAGGGCGGCATCGGGTGGATCCGCTCCGGTGCGACCGGCAACGCGTCGAGCAGCGCCGCGCGGGCCTGGGTCTCGTTGCGCTCCGGGTCACCGGCGGGCAGGAACCGTTCGTCGCCCCACCAGAAGTCGACCCGGGACCAGTCCACCGCGTCCTTCGCCGGCAGCGCGCCAACGGCCCGGTAGACGGCGGCGGCGATCCGACCGCCGGTGAGCACCACCGCCGCCTGCCCGCGCTCGGCCTGCGCGTCGAGCAGCTTCACCACCAACCGCGCCGCCACCGCCTGTGCCAGCAGATCGGCATCGGCGTGTACGGCGACACTCGCCTCACTCATGGTGTCCTTCCACGACCGTCACAGCGGTCGGTGTCGTGCCGTACCCCGGGGTGGGATCGGTCAGGGTTGAGCGCTTGTCGACGTGTGCGCGGTGACACCGGCCTCGGCCCGCTCGGCGGTGGCCGGGTCCTTCCAGACGTGCACCCGCTGGGCGGGGCGACGGTCGAGGGTGGTCAGTCCGGCGAAGGCACCCAGCGCCTCCGCGTACACCTGGTCGGGGCCGAGCCGGCGCAGCTCCTCGGCCAACTCGTCACCGAGCGGCCGACGAACCAGCGGCAGGATGCGGTCCTCCTGCCCGGTACGCCGGAAGATGGCCACGTTGTCGTCCCGGGTCAGCGTCAGCTCGTCGCTGTTGGCGCAGCGCAGCTGCACCTCACGCATCCGGGGGAACTCCCTGGTCCGCTCCCAGCGGGGCTTGATGCCCAACCGGCTGCGCAACCAGCCGCGCATCAGCGCAGCCGTCGGGTCGCTCGGCGGCGCGACCACCGCCGCCTCGGTCAGCTGCGCCTCGGTGGTGTCGAACGCACCCGCCACCACGGCCCGCCACGGGGTGATCCGGGTCCAGGCGAGGTCGGTGTCGCCGGGCGCGTAGTCGCGGGCACGTTGCCGCAGCGCCTCGATCGGGTCGGCGGCCTGGGCCGAGTCGGTGATCCGCCGGTCGGCGACCACGCCGAGGAAGTCGGTGGCGATCTCCATCGGCGGCTCGCCGTGCCACCAGGTCACCACCGGCACGTCCGGCACCAGCAGCGGCATCACCACCGACTCGGCGTGCAACGCCAGCCGGCCGTACATCCGCATGACGACCGCCTCGCAGGGGCCCAGCCGCCCGCCGACGACGATCTCCGCGTCGAGCCGGCTGCGGTCGCGTTCCAGATCGGAGCGTACGACCACCAGCAGCCGGCACGGGTGCGCGGCGGCGGCGATGGTGGCTGCCGCCTCCGCGTCGCGTACCCGCTTCTCGTCGACCACCACGATCAGGGTCAGCGCCATGCCGCTGGCCACCCCACCGGCGCTGCGCCGCTCGGCGGCGAGTGCCTTGACCACCTCGTTGCCGGTGGTGTCCCACAGTCCGATCAACGGAGCCTCCAGGTTCGCTCGTGGTGCCCGGTCACGCCCGCCGCCAGGCCCGGCCTTCGCGGGCCAGCATCGTGTCGGCGGCGCGGGGACCCCACTCGCCGGCCCGGTAGGGCTCGGGCTTCGTGCCCTCCCAGGCGTGTTCCAGCGGGTCCACCACGGCCCAGCTCTGCTCGACCTCGGCGGCGTCCGGGAACAGCGTCCGGTCGCCGATCAGCACGTCCAGCACGAGCCGCTCGTACGCCTCCGGGCTGGATTCGGTGAACGCCTCGCCGTACTGGAAGTCCATCGCGATGTCGCGGACCTCCATCGTGGTGCCGGGCACCTTGGACCCGAACTTGAGCACCACGCCCTCGTCCGGCTGGACCCGGATGACCAGCTGGTTGTTGCCGAGCATCTCCATGTCGGTGGGGTTGAACGGCAGGTGCGGTGCCCGCTTGAACATCACCGCGACCTCGGTCACCCGCCGGGGCAGACGCTTGCCGGCCCGGATGTAGAACGGCACCTCGGCCCAGCGGCGGTTCTGGATGCCCAGCCGCACCGCCACGTACGTCTCCGTGGTCGAGGTCGGCGGGACGCCGTCCTCCTCCAGGTAGCCCTTGGCGCGCTGGCCACCGACCCAGCCGGGCAGATACTGCCCGCGTACGGTGCCCTGGCTGACGTCCTTGGGCAGGGTGATGGCCTTGAGCACCTTGAGCTTCTCGGCCCGGATCTCGTCGGCGTCGAAGCTGGTCGGCTCCTCCATGGCGACCAGGGCGAGCAGTTGCAGCAGGTGGTTCTGCAACACGTCGCGGGCGGTGCCGACGGAGTCGTAGAAGCCGGCCCGGGAGCCGATGCCGACGTCCTCGGCCATGGTGATCTGCACCGAGTCGACGTACTGCGAGTTCCACAACGGCTCGAAGAGGCTGTTGGCGAAGCGCAGGGCGAGGATGTTCTGGACGGTCTCCTTGCCCAGGTAGTGGTCGATGCGGAACACGTCGCGTCGGGTGAACACGTCGTCCACCAGGTCGTTGAGGGCCTTCGCCGACGGCAGGTCGTGCCCGAACGGCTTCTCCACCACCACCCGACGCCAGCCGCCGCACTTGTCGTTGTCGGCCATGCCGGTGCGGGCCAACTGCTTGAGCACCACCGGGAACGCGGCCGGTGGGATGGAGAAGTAGAACGCCACGTTGCCGTGGATGCCGTGGCTGTCGCGCAGGCCGTTCAGGCACTCGGTGAGCCGGTCGAAGGCGGCGTCGTCGTCGAACGAGCCGCCGACGAACTTGATGTTGTGTTCCAGCCGCGACCAGACCTCCTCGCGCCACGGTGTGCGCGAGTGTGCCTTGGCCGCCTCCCGGGCCAGCGTCGCGAAGTCACCGTCGGCCCAGTCCCGCCGGGCGAACCCGACGACCACGAATCCGGGCGGCAACAGCCCTCGGTTGGCCAGGTCGTAGACCGCCGGGATCAGCTTCTTCTGGGCCAGGTCGCCGGTCACCCCGAAGATCACCAGAGCGCAGGGCTCCGGGATCCGGGGCAGTCGCCGGTCCTGCGGGTCGCGCAGCGGGTTCACGCCGCCTCCTCGCTCCGCTCGTCCACATCGTTCATCGTCATGCCCGCAGCGACCCGACCGCGTCGAGCAGTTGGGCCAGGCCCGCCGACCGGCCGGTCAGGTGCAGCCGTAACAGCGGGCGCTCGTGACCGGCCAGGGCCTGCCGGTCGCCGGCGGCCTGTGCCGCCTGCAGCTCCCCGAAGGAGTACGGCTCGCCGGGCACCGGCAGATCAACATCGACCGTACCGGTTATCTGGAGAAAGCTACCCAACCGTGGGCCACCGTTGTGGTACTGACCGGTGGCGTGCCGGTGGCGTGGCCCCCAACCGAAGGTGACCGGCCGGGCGGTGAGCTGCGCCAGCAGCGGGCGCAGCCGGGCCGCGTCGGCGTCGGCGTGCCGGTCGAGGTACGCCGTGACGGCCAGGTAGCCGCCGTCGTCCAGTCCGGACAGCAGGTGCCGGAGCGCGCCGGTCAGGTCCGCCGGTGTGCCCGTCGGGGCGTACACCTCGATCGTGCCCTCGACCGACGACGGTGTCGGTGCCGACGGACGTTGCACCAGGACGGCGGCGGTGTGCTCGTCGGCCGCGGACACGTCCGGCCGGTCGAACGGATCCACCCCGAGCACGTCGGCGGCCAGGGCGGTGGCGTACTGCCAGGCCAGGAAGTGGGCGCCGAGCGGCCCGTTGACCGCGATGTCGGGGGTGACGCCGAGGGCCGGCAGGTCACCTGCGGCGAGCGCGCCGCCGTAGCTGACGGTGAGCCGGTCCGGGCCCCTCAGGTGAGGGCTGGCCGGTGACTCGACCACCACCGGCAGGAGACCGAGCCCGTCCTTGCCGGTGGACTCGGCGAGCACCTGCTCGACCCAGTCGCCCAGCCCTTCGACGCCGGTGCCGTCGTCGACCAGGACGACCGTGTCCCGTCCGGTCGTGGCGGCGGTGGCCAGCGCGGCACCGAGCGCCAGGCCCGGGTTCGCGTCGGCACTGTCCAGGGTGGCCGCGAACTCCTCGGCCTGGTCCAGCAGGTCGGCCACCGCGACCCCGGCGAGCGCGCAGGGGACCAGGGCGTACGCGGTCAGCGCCGCGAAGCCGCCGTCGACCTCGGGGTCGGCGGGCACGGTGATCGCGCCCAGTTCGGCGGCGACCGCCGCCAGCGGCGAGCCCGGATCGGTGACCACGACGAAGTGCCGCCCCGTCTCCGACTCGGTCAGCCCCGAGTCGAGGAACGCCTGCCGGTAGGCGCGCCGGAGACAGTCGACCTCCGGCGTGCTGCCGGCCAGCACCACGACGGTGCGGGCCAGCCGGTCGGCCAGCGTGGCGCGTACCCGACCGGGGTCGGTGGTGTCGAGCACGGTCAGCGCCCGACCGGTGGTCCGGGCGACGACCTGCGCCGCGAGCGACGAGCCGCCCACGCCGGCGAGCACCACATGATCCAGGTCGGCCAGCTCCGCGGTCAGCTCGGCGAGCTGGGGGAGCAGCTCGCGGCCCCGCCGGTGGGCGTCCAGCCAGCCGAGCCGGCCGACCGCGTCCGGACCCCACAGCGTCGGATCCCTGGCGACCAGCCGGCGCGGTACGTCGGCGGCGACCAACGCCTGCCGGGTGGACGCCGACGCGCTGGCGTCCACCGCCCGCGCGCCGTGCACCGCGAGACCGCCAGCGGCCTCGACCGGTGCGGCCAGCAGATCACCCACGCCGCCGCCCGTCGCGGGCGGCGGCGTGAGCGACGCCGGGGCGAACCGTCACGCAGCTCCTCCGGCCCGCGCGGCGCCGCCCGGGTGACCGGTGCCCTGGGCAGCAGCGACCAACGACTTGCGTACGCCGTCGAGCAGCTCCTGCCAGCTGGCTTCGAACTTCTCCACGCCCTCACGTTCCAGCGTCTCGATCACGTCGGCCATGTCGACGCCGACAGCGGCGAGCCGCTCGAAGGCCTGCCGGGCGTCGTCGTACGCGTTGGTGACGGTGTCGGGGCGGGTCTCGCCGTGCTCAGCGTAGGCGTGGATGACCGCCTCCGGCATGGTGTTGACCGTTCCGGGGGCGATCAGCTCCTCGACGTAGATGACGTCCCGGTAGTCCGGGTTCTTCGTCGAGGTGGAGGCCCACAGCGGGCGCTGCGGGTGCGCCCCGGCATCGGCGAGGGCCTGCCAGCGGTCGCTGCCGAAGACCTCGCTGTAACGCTCGTACGCCAGCCGGGCGTTGGCCACGGCGGCCTTGCCGCGCAGCGCCTTGGCCTCGTCCGAGCCGATCTTCTCCAGCCGCTTGTCCACCTCGGTGTCGACCCGGGAGACGAAGAACGAGGCCACCGAGGCGATCGTGGACAGGTCGTGGCCGTTGGCCCTGGCCTGCTCCATACCGGCGAGGAAGGCCTCCATCACCTGCGAGTAGCGGTCCAGGCCGAAGATCAGCGTCACGTTGACGCTGATCCCCTCGGCCAGGGTGGCGGTGATCGCCGGCAGGCCGTCCTCGGTCGCCGGGATCTTGATGAACAGGTTGGGCCGGTCGACCAGCCACCACAGCGCCTTGGCCTCGGCCACGGTGCGCTCCGCCTCATGGGCCAGCCGCGGGTCCACCTCGATCGAGACCCGGCCGTCGACCCCGCCGCTGGCGTCGTACGCCGGACGCATCACGTCGCAGGCCCACCGCACGTCGTAAGTGGTGAGCATGCGGACCGCCTCCTCGACGTCGACGCCCCGCACGGCCAGGTCACGCAGCTGCCCGTCGTAGGTGTCGGCGTCGCTCAACGCCTTGGCGAAGATCGTCGGGTTGGTGGTCACCCCGACCACGTGCTTGTCCCGGCGCAGCTGGTCCAGCCCACCGGAGGACAGTCGTACCCGGGAAAGGTCGTCGAGCCAGACCGCCACCTTCGCGGCGGACAGCTCACCAAGCCTGTCGGTCGTCATGTGCGCCAACGCTCCCCTCAGTTGCCGGTGGTGAAACCGGTGATGTCCCCGACGCGGGTCAGCGCCGCGTGCGCGGCGGCGACGATCCGGTCGGGGGTGAAGCCGAACTGCTCGAACAGCACCGAGTGCGGGGCGCTGGCACCGTAGTGCTCCAGGCTGACGGTCTCGCCGCAGTCGCCGACGATCCCGCGCCAGGACATCGCGATGCCCGCCTCCACGCTCACCCGGGCCTTTACCCCGCGCGGCAGCACCGACTCCCGGTACGCCTCGTCCTGCTCGAAGAACCACTCCTGGCAGGGCATCGACACCACCCGGGTGGGGGTGCCGTCGGCCTCCAGCCGCTCCCGGGCGGTCAGGCAGAGCTGCACCTCGGAGCCGGTGCCGATGATGATCACCTGCGGCTTGCCGGTGGACGCCTCGGCCAGCACGTAGCCGCCCTTGGCGACGCCGTCCGCGCCGGCCAGCTGGGAGCGGTCCAGGGTCGGCAGCGGCTGACGGCTCAACGCCAGCGCGGTCGGCCGGTCGGTGTGCTCCAGGGCCTGCCGCCACGCCCACGCCGTCTCGTTGGCATCGGCCGGGCGGACCACGTCCAGGCCGGGGATGGCGCGCAGCGCGGTCAGGTGCTCCACCGGCTGGTGGGTCGGGCCGTCCTCGCCGAGGCCGATCGAGTCGTGCGTCCAGACGTAGACCACCGGCAGCTTCATCAGCGCGGCCAGCCGTACGGAGGGGCGCATGTAGTCGCTGAACACCAGGAAGGTGCCGCCGTACGGGCGGGTGCCACCGTGCAGGGCGATGCCGTTGAGGATCGCGCCCATGGCGTGCTCACGGATGCCGAAGTGCAGCGTGCGGCCGTACTCGTGGCCGGGGAACTCCTTGGTGGCGTACTGGCTCGGTACGAAGGAGGGCTCGCCCTTCATCGTGGTGTTGTTGCTCTCGGCCAGGTCGGCGGAGCCACCCCACAGCTCGGGCAGCACCGGGGCGAGCGCGCCCAGCACCTTGCCGGAGGCGGCCCGGGTCGCCACGCCCTTGGCGTCGGCCGGGAACTCCGGCAGCGCCTCCGTCCAGCCCTCCGGCAGGGCCCGCGCGGCCAGCCGGTCGTAGAGCGCGCGACGCTGCGGGTTGGCCTCGGACCAGGCGCCGAAGGCGGTCGTCCACTCCTGCTGCTCGGCCTCGCCGCGGCGCAGCGCACCCCGGGTGTGGGCGAGCACCTCCTCGGTGACCTGGAACGACCCGGCCGGGTCGAAGCCGAGGATCTCCTTGGTGGCGGCCACCTCGTCGGCGCCGAGCGCCGAGCCGTGGATCTTGCCGGTGTTCTGCTTGTTCGGTGCCGGCCAGCCGATGATGGTGCGCAGCGCGATGAACGACGGGCGGCCGGTCTCCGCCTTGGCGGCCAGCAGCGCCGCGTACAGCTCCTCGACGTTCTCGTGGTAGTCGCCCTGGTCGGCGTCGCCACGCCGCCAGTCGACCTTCTGTACGTGCCAGCCGTACGCCGCGTAGCGGGCCGACACGTCCTCGCTCATCGCGATGCGGGTGTCGTCCTCGATCGAGATCTCGTTGTCGTCGTAGATCACGCAGAGGTTGCCCAGCTGCTGGTGCCCGGCCAGCGCGCTGGCCTCGTGGCTGATGCCCTCCTCGATGTCACCGTCGGAGGCGATGCACCAGATGTGGTGGTCGAACACCGACTCGCCCGGCTCGGTCTCGGGGTCGAACAGGCCGCGCTCGCGGCGCGCCGCCATGGCCATGCCGACGGCGTTGCCCAGACCCTGCCCGAGCGGGCCGGTGGTGGTCTCCACGCCCGGGGTGTGCCCGTGCTCCGGGTGGCCCGGGGTGAGCGAGCCCCACTGCCGCAGCGACTTGAGGTCGTCCAGGCTGAGCGGGTAGCCGGCCAGGAAGAGCTGGATGTACAGCGTCAGGCTGGAGTGGCCGGCGGACAGCACGAAGCGGTCCCGACCGGGCCACGACGGGTCGGCCGGGTTGTGCCGCATGACCCGGTTGAACAACAGGTACGCCGCGGGGGCGAGACTCATCGCCGTACCGGGGTGGCCGTTGCCGGATTTCTCCACGGCGTCCATGGCCAGCACGCGGACGGTGTCCACGGCACGGCGGTCGAGGTCGGACCAGTCAAGTGCGGGGTGCTCGGGTCGTTTGGCAGCCACGGTGGTTAGTGCTCCTCGGCGAGATGGGCGGAACCCTCACTGGTGACCCTATCGAGCGTCCCGGAACGTGCGCCCGAGGATCTCAGCATGCTGGTCTGTACGGTTCGGCCCGGCCGCCCGGTTCAGCTGGGACGATCAGCCTTCGGTGTGACGGTTCGCACCGTTGCCGGGTCGCCCGGGCAGCCAAAACGACAACGCGTAGTGTGTGGGGCGGTTGTGTGTGGATCCGCTGGGTCCGACCGCCTCGATCTCCCCTGCCGACGCCGGAAGGTGGCAATCCGTGAGCATGATCACCGAGCGCCCGGTCAGTAACCCTGCCGGGGAGTCGCCGGTGTGCTCGGCGGAGGACTCGCCGGCCCGGTCCCGCGACGTGCGGGCGGTGGTGGCCGCGTACGTGTCGCTGACCAAGCCGCGCATCGTCGAGCTGCTGCTGGTCACCACCGTGCCGGCGATGATGCTCGCGCACGGCGGGCTGCCGTCGCTGTGGCTGGTCGCGGTGGTGCTCGTCGGCGGCTCGCTCGCCGCCGGTGCCGCCAGCGTCCTCAACTGCTACATCGACCGCGACATCGACCAGGTGATGCGGCGGACCAAGCGTCGGCCGCTGCCCGCGCACACCGTGACGCCGCGCAACGCCCTGATCTTCGGTCTGGTGCTGGCGGTGGTCTCGGTCGTGCTGATGGCGGCCTTCACCAACCTGCTCGCCGCCGGGCTGACCCTGGCCGCGATCGTCTACTACGACCTGGTCTACACGCTGTGGTTGAAGCGCACCACCACGGCGAACACCTTCTGGGGCGGGGCCTGCGGGGCCGCGCCGGTGTTGATCGGCTGGGCGGCGGTGACCGGTTCGCTGTCGCCGGTGGCCTGGGCGCTGTTCGCGGTGGTCTTCTTCTGGCAGATGCCGCACTTCTATCCCCTGGCCATGAAGTACAAGGACGACTACGCCCGCGCCGGCATCCCGATGCTGCCGGTGGTGGCCTCCGTCCGGCGGGTGAACGCCGAGATCGTGTTCTTCGCCTGGCTGACGGTGCTCTCCTCGCTGGCCGTCTGGGCGCTCGGCCTGAGCCCGGTGTACGGCGTACCGACGCTGGTGGTGGGTGCGATCTTCATCGTCGAGGCGCACAAGCTGGCCGGGCGGGCCCGGCGGGGCGAGGCGGTCAAGCCGATGCGGCTGTTCCACTGGTCCACGACCTACCTGACCATCGTCTTCGCCGCCGCCGCCCTCGACGCGCTCCTCTGAGGCGCGTTCCTCCGAGACGCCCCGGTAAGGCCCGTTTCGGCGCCGCAGTATAGGAAGGGTTCCTTCTTATCAAGTGGCAGCAGTCGATGTGGGTGTCTGAATTGTCGCCGTAGGTAGGCCGCGACGGATTCTGCGTGTTCCCGGCCGATTGAGCCCCATCTGACCGGTGGTTATGGCCGATTTAGGCCGGATAAATGCGGGCGAAAAGGTATCCCGTTTCCCTAAACCTTGGCGTTATCGGTATCACAAAAAGCTTACGGTTCTCCTACCTTCGGCCCCTTGTTTGCTTAGGCTTCGCGTTATGGCAGATGGTTCCGATACGACGCTGACGGCTGAACAGACCCCCTCCGGCTCGGTCCCCAACGGGCTGGTCGCGGGGATCAGGTCGTTCGCCGCCGGACATGGCGGGGCGAAAGCGGTCATCGAGTACGTCGGCAAGCGCGGTGCCCGGATCGTCCTGGTGGGTTCGGACGGTGCCTGGGGAGACCAGTTCGCAGAGGACACGGTCGTCGCCCGGGAGGCCTGCGCGCAGGCCGGGGTCGCCGTGGAGAACGCCTGGGAGCGGGAACTGATGGACCAGATGCGCCCGAGCAACGACCTCTGGCGTTCGATGGCCCGTCGCACGATGGCCCGTTGAGATAAATTGACCGACCACCACCAGCCGGCCCGGGGGAAACCCCGGGTCGCTCTCGTCACCTGTACCGAATTCGCCGAACTCGAAGCGGACGATCGCCTCGTGATCGAACCGCTGGCCGCCCGCGACATCGCCGCCGAACCGGTCGTCTGGGACGACCCGGCCGTCGACTGGGCCGGCTACGACCTGGTCGTGCTCCGCTCGCCCTGGGACTACATGTCCCGCCGCGACGACTTCGTCGCCTGGGCGGCCCGGGTGCCCCGACTGGTCAACCCGGCCGACGTGGTGCGCTGGAACACTGACAAGCGCTACCTCGACGAACTGCGTGCCGCCGGGGTGCCGACCGTACCCACCGGCTGGGTGCTGCCCGGTGAGTCGTGGCAGCCGCCCACCGACGACGGCGAGTACGTCGTCAAGCCGTCGATCAGCGCCGGCAGCCAGGACACCGGCCGCTACGACCTGGCCGATCCGGAGCACCGGGAACTCGCCGTGGCGCACGTACGCCGGCTCGGCGACGCCGGTCGGATCGCCATGATCCAGCCGTACCTGAACGCGGTGGACACCGCCGGGGAGACCGCGCTGCTCTACTTCGCCGGCCCGCAGGGGCTGGCGTTCAGCCACGCCATCCGCAAGGGGCCGATGCTGTCCGGTCCCGACCTGGGCACGGAAGGGCTCTACAAGCCCGAGGAGATCAGCCCGCGTACCGCCACCGCGGACCAGCTCGCGGTGGCCGAGCGCACCCTGGCCGTGGTGCCCGGCGGGACGGACCGCCTGCTCTACGCCCGGGTGGATCTGATCCCCGGCCCGGACGGCACGCCGGTGCTGGTCGAGTTGGAGCTGACCGAGCCGTCCCTGTTCCTCGGCTACGCGCCAGGCGCCCCCGACCGCCTCGCCGAGGCCATCCACACCCACCTGCCCCACCCACCCACCTGACCCCAGCGCCACCTCACCCCCGCCCCGCTGACGCGGCCGCCTGACCTCGCCGCCGCCCGACCCCACGCCCGACTTCGTCGGGTCAGGGGCGGGCGGGGCGGAGTCGGCTTGCACGATCCGGGATCGAGTGGCCTTGATCCCGAGGAAGGCCACTCGATCCCGGATCGAGCGTGATCTTGCGGCGATCCCAGCGGGCCGCGGCGGGGCGGGCGCGGGGCGGGTCAGGCGTGGGCGGTGACTGGCTCCGGGGCGGGGGTGACGGATCCGGGTGGGGTGGTCGGGGTGGTGGGGTCGGGGTGTGCGGGGCGGCGTTCGCGGATCGACCAGAGCACCGACAGGGTGGCCAGCCAGACCAGGCAGGAGCCGAGCATGTGGGCGCCCACCAGCAGCACCGGCAGGTTGGTGAAGTACTGCACGAAGCCGATCACGCCCTGGGCCAGCTCGACCAGCAGCAGGGTGCGGACGGCCCGTACCGCCCCCACGGGGGCGCCGAGGGCGCGCAGCGCCAGCCACAGGCCGACGGTCAGGCCGATTAGCAGGAAGACCAGGTCGGCGTGCACCTGGGAGATGGTCTGCGGGTCCAGGCCGTTGCGAACCGCGTCGGCGTCACCGGCGTGCGGGCCGCTGCCGGTGACCAGCACCCCGACGACGATGACCGCCGCGCTGACCACCACCGTGATCCAGGTCAGGGCGCGCAGCGGCGGGGGGACCAGGGCGACCTTCGGGCCGTCGGGTTCGCGCACCTGCCGCCACAGGGCGTACGAGACGAGCAGCAGCAGCATCGAGACCACGAAGTGGATGCCCACGATCGAGGGGTGCAGCTGGGTGCGTACGGTGATGCCGCCGATCACGGCCTGCGCCACGATGCCCAGTACGACGGCCAGCGCCAGGGGCAGCGCTCCCCGCCGACGCGGGCGGTGCGCCAGGACGGCCAGCAGGGTGGCGCCGGCGATCAGCACCAGGACGAACGTGAGCAGCCGGTTGCCGAATTCGATCACCCCGTGCATGCCCATCTCGGCCGTCGTGGTGTAGGAATCATCGGTGCACCTGGGCCAGGTGGGGCAGCCGAGGCCCGAGGCGGTCAGGCGGACCGCCCCGCCGGTGACGACGATCACCACGTTCGCCACGATGTTGGCGAACGCGAGGCGGCGGAGCAGCGTGCTGGAGACCGGGAACCGGGCAGGTCGCTTCACGGAGCGAATCCTACGCACCGTAGTTGTCCCCGATCGGGTGACTCCGCCCTTTCGGTGGCTCGGATCACCGGACCCCCGTTTGCAGGGCCTGATCGAATTACGTAACGTGGGCGTTGTGAAAAAGGCGGCAGGGCTCCCCGAGCACCCGTCGGCGGCCGATTCGGTCGCCGACCGCTCGACGCCACCCGCCTCCACCAGGCCGGTTGCGGATGCTACTCCCAGCGGCGACCTGTCGACCCGCAGCCGGGTCACCCAGCTGCTGCTGGAGCGCCGTGCCGCCACCGCCGCCCAGCTGGGCGGCGCGCTGGGGCTCAGCCCGGCGGCGATCCGCCGGCACCTCGACGCGATGCTCGCCGACGGTGACGTCATCGCCCGCGAGCAGACGGTGCGCGGTCACCGGGGGCGGGGTCGCCCGGCCAAGGTGTTCCTGCTGACCGATGCCGCGCGCAGCCGCTGCGGCACCCACCACTACGACAACATGGCCACCGCCGCGCTGCGGTGGATCGCCCGCACGGGTGGCCCGCGCGCGGTGGAGGAGTTCGCCGCCGAGCAGGTGGCCGCCCTGGAGGCGCGCTGTCAGGCGGCCCTGGCCGATGCCGGGGACGAGCCGATGGCGCGGGCGGAGGCTCTCGCCGCCGCACTGACCGCCGAGGGTTACGCTGCCAGTGCGTCCACGATCGCCTCCGGCGGCCAGCTCTGTCAGCATCACTGCCCGGTGGCGCACGTGGCCGCCGAGTTCCCCGCGCTGTGCGAGGCCGAGACCACGGTGATCTCCCGCCTGGTCGGCACGCACGTGCAGCGCCTGGCCACCATCGCGCACGGTGACGGGGTGTGCACCACGCACATTCCCGGTTCGCCGCCTGCCCAGTCCGGTATGACCGTCACCACTGTGAGGACAGATAGATGACCGAGCAGATCGTCCAGCCCCTGACCCAGGAGGAGCAGCTCGCCGCCCTGGGTAACTACGAGTACGGCTGGGCCGACCCGGACGTCGCCGGCGCTGTGGCTCAGCGTGGCCTCAACGAGGCGGTGGTGCGGGACATCTCGGCCAAGAAGAACGAGCCGGCCTGGATGCTCGACCTGCGGCTGAAGGGCCTGCGGCTGTTCGAGCGCAAGCCGATGCCGGCCTGGGGCGCCGACCTCACCGGGATCGACTTCGACAACATCAAGTACTTCGTGCGGTCCACCGAGAAGCAGGCCACCAGCTGGGAGGACCTGCCCGAGGACATCAAGAACACCTACGACAAGCTGGGCATCCCGGAGGCGGAGAAGCAGCGGCTGGTCGCCGGTGTGGCGGCGCAGTACGAGTCCGAGGTGGTCTACCACAAGATCCGTGAGGACCTGGAGGAGCAGGGTGTCGTCTTCCTTGACACCGACACCGCCCTCAAGGAGCACGAGGACATCTTCAAGGAGTACTTCGGCACGGTGATCCCGGTCGGCGACAACAAGTTCGCCGCGCTGAACACGTCCGTGTGGTCCGGTGGCTCGTTCATCTACGTGCCGAAGGGCGTGCAGGTGGAGATCCCGCTGCAGGCGTACTTCCGGATCAACACCGAGAACATGGGCCAGTTCGAGCGGACGCTGATCATCGTCGACGAGGGCGCATACGTCCACTACGTCGAGGGCTGCACCGCGCCCATCTACTCCTCGGACTCGCTGCACAGCGCGGTCGTCGAGATCATCGTCAAGAAGAACGCCCGCTGCCGCTACACCACCATCCAGAACTGGTCGAACAACGTCTACAACCTGGTCACCAAGCGCGCGGTGTGCCACGAGGGCGCGACCATGGAGTGGATCGACGGCAACATCGGCTCCAAGGTGACCATGAAGTACCCGGCGGTCTACATGACCGGCGAGCACGCCAAGGGCGAGGTGCTCTCGGTGGCGATGGCCGGCGAGGGGCAGCACCAGGACGCCGGCGCCAAGATGGTGCACGCGGCACCGCACACCAGCAGCACCATCGTGTCGAAGTCGATCGCCCGGGGTGGCGGCCGGACCTCGTACCGGGGCCTGGTGCAGGTGCTGGAGGGCTCGCACAGCAGCGCCAGCACGGTCAAGTGCGACGCCCTGCTGGTGGACACCATCTCCCGCTCGGACACCTACCCGTACGTCGACATCCGCGAGGACGACGTCTCGATGGGGCACGAGGCCACCGTCTCCAAGGTCAGCGAGGACCAGCTCTTCTACCTGATGAGCCGGGGCCTGAGCGAGGACGAGGCGATGGCGATGATCGTGCGTGGCTTCATCGAGCCGATCGCCAAGGAACTGCCGATGGAGTACGCCCTGGAGCTCAACCGCCTGATCGAGCTGCAGATGGAGGGCGCGGTCGGCTGACCCCGCCCGGCGGGCCGGCACGCCCGGCCCGCCATCCCAGCACCTTCACCGTCGTCGCAAGAACAGACCAAGGACGAGATGACTATCCAGGCTTCCGCGCCGCCGACCACCAAGTCGCAGGCGCTGCGCTCGTACGACGTCGCCGACTTCCCGGCCCTGACCGGCCTGGAGGAGGAGTGGCGCTTCACCCCGCTCAAGCGGCTGCGCGGGCTGGTCGGTGACGATCGCATCGCCACCGGCACGGTCCGGCACGAGTACGCCGACCTGCCCGAGGGCGTGCTGGTGGAGCGGATCGGCCGCGACGACCCGCGGGTCGGTACGGTGCTCACCCCGTTCGACCGGGTCAGCGCGCTGGCCTACGGCGGCGTCGAGCAGGCGCTGCTGGTGCGGGTGGCCCAGGACGCGGTGGTCAGCGGCCCGGCCGTGCTGCGGGTGGTCGGCGAGGGCAGCGAGGGTCTGGCCTTCGGGCACACCGTCGTCGAGGTGGGCCGGTTCGCCGAGGTGATCCTGGTGCTGGAGCACGTGGGTTCGGCGACCCTGGCCGACAACGTCGAGGTGACCGTCGGGGACGGGGCGAAGCTGACCCTGGTCACCGTCGCCGACTGGGCCGACGACGCCGTGCAGGCCCAGCACCTGAAGGTGAAGCTGGGCCGCGACGCCCGGGTGCTGCACGTGCAGGTGAGCCTCGGCGGTGACCTGGTCCGGCAGTACACCACTGTCGAGTACACCGACCGGGGTGGCGAGGCCGAGCTGTACGGCGTCTACTTCGCCGACTCCGGCCAGCACCTGGAGCACCGCCAGCTGGTCGACCACACCGTGCCGGACTGCCGCAGCTACGTCGGCTACCGGGGCGCGTTGCAGGGCGAGAGCGCCCACACCGTCTGGGTCGGTGACGTGCTGATCCGGGCCGAGGCGACCGGCACCGACACGTACGAGATCAACCGGAACCTGCTGCTCACCGACGGCGCGCGGGCGGACTCCGTACCGAACCTGGAGATCGAGACCGGCGAGATCGCCGGCGCCGGTCACGCCAGCGCCACCGGCCGCTTCGACGACGAGCAGCTGTTCTACCTGATGGCCCGGGGCATCCCGGAGGCCGAGGCCCGCCGGCTGGTGGTGCGCGGCTTCTTCGCCGAGCTGCTGAACAAGATCCCGGTCGAGGAGTTGCGAGAGCGGCTGGGGGAGACCATCGAGGCGCGGCTCACCAAGGCGGGCGCCTGATGATCCGGATCTGTGCGGTCGAGGACGTGCCGAAGGGCACCGCGATCAGCGCCGATGTCGAGGGCATCCAGATCGCGCTGGTGCACGGTGAGGACGACCGGTTCTACGCCGTGCACGACGAGTGCTCGCACGCCGCCGTGGCGCTCTCCGAGGGCGAGGTGGAGGGCTGCACGCTGGAGTGCTGGCTGCACGGCTCCCGCTTCGACCTGCGTACCGGCGAGCCGACCGGCCTGCCCGCGACCGAACCCGTCCCTGTCTACCCCGTCGAAGTCCGCGACGGCGACATCTACCTTCCCGTGGGCGACGACGGCCGCCCGAAGCCGAGCAATGGAGTGACCCGATAATGAGCACCCTGGAGATCCGTGACCTGCAGGTGTCGGTCAAGCTGCCCGAGGGTGAGCTCAAGCCGATCCTGCACGGGGTAAACCTGACGGTCAATTCGGGCGAAACCCACGCCATCATGGGTCCGAACGGCTCCGGCAAGTCGACCCTGGCGTACTCGATCGCCGGTCACCCGAAGTACGAGATCACCGGTGGTTCGGTGACCCTCGACGGCGTCGACGTGCTGGAGATGTCCGTCGACGAGCGGGCCCGCGCCGGCCTCTTCCTGGCCATGCAGTACCCGGTCGAGGTGCCCGGCGTGTCGGTGGCGAACTTCCTGCGTACTGCAAAGACCGCGATCGACGGCGAGGCGCCGAAGCTGCGGACCTGGGGTGCCGAGCTGCGCGGCGCGATGGAGCGCCTGCACATGGACCCGGCGTTCGCCCAGCGCAACGTCAACGAGGGCTTCTCCGGTGGCGAGAAGAAGCGGCACGAGATCGTGCAGCTGGAGCTGCTCAAGCCGAAGGTGGCCATCCTCGACGAGACCGACTCCGGCCTCGACGTGGACGCGCTGCGGGTGGTCAGCGAGGGCGTGAACCGGGTGCGTGACACCGGTGACACCGGCCTGCTGCTGATCACCCACTACACCCGGATCCTGCGCTACATCAAGCCGGACTTCGTGCACGTCTTCGTGGCCGGCCGGATCGTCGAGCAGGGTGGCCCGGAGCTGGCCGACAAGCTTGAGGAAGAGGGCTACGAGCGGTACGTGGCCGGGGCCGGTTCGGCGCGGGCCTGATCCCAAGGAAAGGCTGGTCACGACGATGACCACCATCGCGATCCCGCCGGGGATGCCGCAGTACGACGACGAGCCGCGCTACGACGTGGCGGCGGTACGCGCCGACTTCCCGATCCTCGGTCGGGAGATCAACGGCCATCCGCTGGTCTACCTCGACAGCGCCAACACCTCGCACAAGCCGCGTCAGGTGCTCGACGTGCTGCGCGAGCACTACGAGCAGCACAACGCCAACGTGTCCCGGTCGGTGCACACGCTGGGCACCGAGGCCACCGAGGGGTACGAGACGGCCCGGGCGAAGGTGGCGTCGTTCATCAACGCGCCGAGCGTCGACGAGGTGGTGTTCACCAAGAACTCCACCGAGGCGATCAACATCGTGGCGTACGCCTTCTCCAACGCCTCGCTGCGCGCGGACGCCGACCCTCGGTTCCGGCTCGGCCCGGGTGACGAGATCGTCATCTCCGAGATGGAGCACCACTCGAACATCGTGCCGTGGCAGTTGCTGGCCGAGCGCACCGGCGCGACGCTGCGCTGGTTCCCGGTCACCGAGCAGGGCCGGCTGGACGAGTCGGGGCTGACGGACCTGGTCACCGAGCGGACGAAGATCGTCTCGCTGGTGCACATGTCCAACATCCTGGGCACGGTCAACGCCACCGCGCGGATCACCGAGCGGGTCCGCGAGGTGGGTGCGCTGCTGCTGTGGGACTGCTCGCAGTCGGTGCCGCACATGCCGATCGACGTGGTCGACCTGGACGCGGACTTCATCGTCTTCACCGGGCACAAGATGTGCGGCCCGACCGGCATCGGGGTGCTGTGGGGGCGGTCGGAACTGCTCGCCGCGATGCCGCCGGTGCTCGGCGGCGGTTCGATGATCGAGACGGTGACGCTGGCCGGCTCGACGTTCGCCGCGCCGCCGGCCCGGTTCGAGGCGGGCACCCCGCCGATCGCCGAGGCGGTCGCGCTGGGTGCGGCCGTGGACTATCTCACCGCGCTCGACATGCGGGCCATCCAGTGGCACGAGAAGCAGTTGACCGCGTACGCCCTGGATGCTCTGGGTAGCGTGCCCGGCCTGCGGATCTTCGGCCCGGACGTGCCGATCGGCCGGGGTGGCACGATCTCCTTCGCCCTCGGCGACGTGCATCCGCACGACGTCGGGCAGGTGCTCGACTCCCTGGGTGTGCAGGTGCGGGTGGGCCACCACTGCGCCCGGCCGGTCTGCACCCGCTTCGGGGTGCCGGCGATGACCCGGGCCTCGTTCTACCTCTACACCACCACCGAGGAGATCGACGCCCTGGTGGCGGGCCTGGAGCAGGTGCGGAAGGTGTTCGAGTGAGCGGCGACGCAGGAGTCCGCGAGTCGACAGGAGCTCAGCCTGATGCAACTTGATGCTCTTTATCAGGAGATCATCCTGGATCACTACAAGCACCCGCAGGGGCGCGGGCTGCGCGACGCCGCCGAGCCGACCGACCGGGTGGCCGAGGCGCACCACGTCAACCCCACCTGTGGTGACGAGGTGACCGTGCGGGTGGCCACCGACGGCGAGGTGCTGCACGACGTGTCGTACGACGGCATGGGCTGCTCGATCAGCCAGGCGTCGGCCAGCGTGCTGCACGAGCTGCTGACCGGCCGGGAGGCGGCAGCGGCGTTCCAGGTGCACGAGGCGTTCGTGGCCCTGATGTCCGGCCGTGGCCAGGTCACGCCGGACGAGGAGGTGCTCGGCGACGGGGTGGCGTTCGAGGGTGTCGCCCGCTATCCCGCCCGGGTCAAGTGCGCGTTGTTGCCGTGGATGGCGTTCAAGGACGCCGCGGCACGCGCCGGTGTGGGCGCGAGCCCGACGGAGGTGAAGGCATGACCGAGGAAAGCAGCACGCCGGAGTCGGGCGCGGTGGCGACCGACAGCGCGGCGACGCCGGCCACCGATGCGTCGGCGACGCCCGCCGCCGATGGTGCGGCAGCGCGCGGCAAGGCCGCCGTGGCCGACGTCGAGGAGGCGATGAAGGACGTCGTCGACCCGGAGTTGGGCATCAACGTGGTCGACCTCGGCCTGGTGTACGGGGTGCACGTCGACGACGAGAACGTGGCCACCCTGGACATGACGCTGACGTCGGCGGCCTGCCCGCTCACCGACGTGATCGAGGACCAGGCCCGCCAGGCGCTGACCACCGGCCCGGGTGGCGGTCTGGTCAACGACATCCGGATCAACTGGGTCTGGCTGCCGCCGTGGGGCCCCGACAAGATCACCGACGAGGGTCGGGACCAGCTCCGCTCCCTCGGCTTCAACGTCTGACGCGTACGTCCAGCGCCCGGAGCCCGGCCGTTGCCGGTGCTCCGGGCGCTGTCTGTCCTGCCCCGGACGGCCTCACCCCGACCGGCGGTAAATCGCTGGCGCGGCGCGGGTCGCCGGGGGCAGGATCAGCCTCGTGTTCGAGGTGTGTCTGATCAAGTCGTCCGCTGTCGCCGTGACATTCGTCGCGGGCCGACAGCAGCGGTCGACCGGTTCCGCCTCGATCCGCTGCCGACCGTCGTGACCGGCGCGTTCCTGGCCGGCCTGATCGCCGGCTACGGGGTGGCCATCCCGGTCGGTGCGATCGCCGTCCTCATCCTCGGGCTCGCCGCACGGACGTCGTTCCGGGTCGGCGCGTCCGCGGCACTCGGGGTGGCCACCGCCGACGGGATCTACGCCGGGGTCGCGGCGTTCGGCGGGGCCGTCGTCGCCGGTTGGCTGGCGCCGCTGGCCACGCCGCTGCGGCTGGTCGCGGCCGGGGTGCTGGTGGGTCTGGCCGGGTACGGGGTGTGGCGGGCCCTGCGGCCGCGCGGCCGGACGCGAGCGGTCGGGGGACCGGCCACCCGGCGCGGGCTGGAGACCCCGATCCGGGCGTTCGCCGGGATCGGTGCGTTGACCCTGCTGAATCCGGCCACCGTCGTCTACTTCACCGCGCTGGTGCTAGGCCGGGTGGAACTCGGCGGGTCCGGGGTCGCCCTCGCGGCGCTCTTCACGCTCGGGGTGTTCCTCGCCTCCGCCAGCTGGCAACTGCTGATCGCGGCCGGCGGCACGATGATCGGACGGGTGCTCACCAGCGACCGTGGTCGTCTGGTGACCGCCCTGCTGTCGAGCGCCATCATCGCGGCCCTCGCCGTGGCCACCCTCATCGGTCGCTGATCGGGCGCAACCGCTCCAATGCGGACAGTCCGGCGGCGACAGTCGACCGACAATCGTGTCCCGGTGCGACTGTCCGGCCCGTTCTTACCCTGTTCAGGGGATGTCTGACATCCGCCGTCCACCTAGGGTTCTGTCAGATCCGTAGATCATCCACGGCTGTCCCGCGGATCCGGGCGGACGTGGTCGGTCTCACCCCTCCATCAACAGGGAGCTGACTTGAGGACCCCCCTCACCCACCCATCGGGTGGCCGACCGGCGCATGGTCGGTCACGTCGTGGTCGGCTGGCCACATTCCTGGTAACCGCGATGACCGCGGCGTTGCTGCCGGTCCTGGCGGCGCCGGCGACCGCGTCCGCCGCCCCCTCCGCCGAGGGACCGTGGCGGAAGGTGGACGGCAAGCCCGCGGCCACCAAGTCCGGCCGGGCGGCCGCGATCAAGGCGAAGCGGCTCAGTGCCTACACCCTCGACCGTGCCGGTATCAAGGGCGTGCTGGACAAGGCCCCGACGGAGAACCGCCGGGCGTTGCGCCAGTCGAAGCAGGTGGTGTCGCTGCCCGCGCCGGACGGCACCTTCCAGCGCTTCGAGCTGGTCAAGTCGCCGGTGATGGAGGCCGGTCTGGCCGCCAAGCACCCGGAGATCACCACGTACGCCGGTAAGGGTCTGGACGACCCGACCGCGACGATCCGGGCGGACCTGACCCCGCTCGGCTTCCACGCCTCGATCCGCTCGGCCGAGGGCGCCTGGTACATCGACCCCCTCTACGAGCGCGACCAGAGCCTGTACGCGAGCTACTTCGCCCGCGACCTGGAGGACCGGCACGGCGACTTCGTCGAGCGTGAGGACGTCGAGACGGCGGCCCACGCCCTGCACGACGAGATCCACGAGGCGCTCGACGAGCCGGTGGCCGGCCCGCGGGTGAACCTGCGCACCTACCGGCTCGCCTTCGTCACCGACCCGACGTACGCCAACTACTTCGGTGCGGAGAACGTGACCGCGGCGAAGGTGACGCTGATCAACCGGGTGAACCAGATCTACGAGGACGAGACCGCCATCCGGCTGGTCCTGGTCAACGACACCGACAAGACCAACCTGAACACCCCGGCCCTGGCCACCGAGCCGAACGGCCCGTGCGGCTCGGCGCCGTGCTACACCCCGGCCCAGGTCGCCGGCTGCAGCAGCGGCCTGTTGAACCGCAACCGGATCGTGCTCGGCCAGATCATCGGTGCCAGCAACTACGACGTCGGCCACATCGGCCTCGGCCTCAGCGGTGGCGGTATCGCCGGTCTCGGCGTGGTCGGCGGCGACGGCAAGGCCCGTGGCTGCACCGGTCTGCCGAACCCGGTCGGTGACTACTTCGCGGTCGACTATGTGGCCCACGAGATCGGTCACCAGTTCGCCGGCAACCACACCTTCAACGGCAACCAGCACAACTGCTCCGGCGGTAACCGCAGCGCGGCCAACTCGTACGAGCCGGGCAGCGGTTCGTCGATCATGGCGTACGCCGGCATCTGCCGGCAGGACAACCTCCAGCCGCACACCGACCCGTACTGGTCGCACCGGACCTTCACGGAGATCACGAACTTCGTGACCGCGAACCGGCCGGCCATCAACGAGGTGCAGACGGTGTCGCTTGTCGACTTCGACACCAACGGCGACTCGTTCACGGTCAACTACGGTGGCGTCGACTCGGCGCCGATCGTGCGCGGGGTCAACTACACCACCGCGGGGATCAAGGCGGCGATCGAGTCCATCGCCGGTTGGCCGGCGGGGGCAGGCGTCAACGTGGCCGCCTTCGGTGGCAGCGGCACGCTCAACGACACCGGCTTCCAGGTCACCTTCACCGGCACCCTGGCCGCCACCAACGTCGCCTCGCTGGCCCTGACCAACCTCAACGGGGTCACCGGCTTCGTCGGTGAGACCGCCAAGGGTGGTGCCATCGACAATGGCGGGTACCTGGTCGAGCAGACCACCAACCACGCCCCTGTGGTCACCGTGCCGGACAACGTCACCATCCCGGTGCGTACGCCGTTCGCCCTGACCGGTAGCGCCACCGATGTCGACGGTGACACCCTGACCTACCTGTGGGAGCAGAACGACCGGGGCGGCAGCGCCGGTACCGCGTTGATGAACAACACCAAGACCAACGGCCCGCTGTTCCGGGTCTTCGGTGAGCCGGCCTGGGTGTCCCCGGAGGACGCCCTGAAGTACCACTCGCCGGGCCAGAACGCGGTCACCACGAACTCCACCCGGGTCTTCCCGGACATGAAGCAGATCCTGGTGGGCAACACCAACGCCAAGACCGGTGCCTGCCCGACCCCGCCGGCCCCGCCGACCAGCGGTAGCGCCTCGAACGTCCCGCCGGAGATCCTGGACTGCTACTCGGAGTTCCTGCCCACCCGCGACTGGGTCGGCTTCAACAACGATCGGACGATGAACTTCAAGCTCACCGCCCGGGACGGTCGCCTCGGTGGCGGCGGCATCGGCAGCGCCAGCGTCGCGCTGACCCTGGCGCCGGACGCCGGACCGTTCCTGGTCACCTCGCAGGCCGCCGCCACCACCGTCGACGGTGGCTCGGCGCAGACCGTGACCTGGGACGTCGCCGGCACCGACGCGGCGCCGGTGAACACCGGCAACGTGAAGATCACGCTGTCGGTGAACGGTGGCGACACCTTCCCGTACGTGCTGGCCGAGAGCACCCCGAACACCGGTACCGCGACGGTGAACCTGCCGAACGTGGCCACCGACAAGGCCCGGATCAAGATCGAGGCGGTCGGCAACGTCTTCTTCGCCGTCAACGACGCCGAGTTCACCATCCGGTCCGCGCCCGAGGTGTCCCACGACGCCCCGGCCGGCGGGGTTAGCGTCCAGTACAGCGACGCCCTGGCGCCGACGGTGACGATCCGGGCGACCGACGGCGACACCGCCGGCTCGGCGCTCACCGCGTCCGCCACCGGCCTGCCGGCCGGCCTGGTGCTGACCGTGGCGAACACCTCCGGCACGGACACCCGGCCCGGCACCCGTACCTGGACGGTCACCGGCACCACCGCGGCGGCGCCGGGCGACTACCCGGTCACCGTCACCGTGGCCGACGGCTCCGGCCTGACCGGCAGCACCTCGTTCACCATCCGGGTGACCCCGGAGAACGCGGCGGCCACCTGGGCCGGGGACACGCTGGTGACCACCGTGACCAACGGTGCCGCCGGCAGCGCCCTGCTGCGGACCGTCCTGCGGGACAGCTCGGTGCTCCCGTCGAGCGCCGACACCACCGCCGGTGACCTGCGCAACGCCACGGTCACCTTCACCGCGAACGGAGCGACCCTCTGCACCGCCACGGTGGGCCTGCTCGGCGCGGCCACCACCACCGGCTCGGCGGCCTGCACGGCCACCCTGCCGGCGGGCACCCACACGGTCACCGCGACCGTCGGCGGCCACTACACCGGCAGCACCACCGCCACGGTGCGGGTGGCCGTCTCCGACGGCGGCTTCCTCACCGGTGGTGGTCACCTGACCGCCGGTCGGTCCGCCGGGACCTACCCGGCCGACGGGAACTCGAAGGTCTCGGTGGAGCTGAACGCCAAGCCGGCCACGAGCAAGAAGGCCGCCTCGGGCAAGGCCGACATCGAGTTCCGCTCCGGTGGCAAGACCTACACGATCAAGGCCACCACGGTCGCCGGCGGTGGCATCACCTCCGCCGGTAAGCGGGCCGACCTGCGCTACCAGGCCAGCCTGTACGACAGCAAGGGCAAGCTGGTCGCCAGCGGCCTGACGCTGGCGGTGACGGTGACCGACCGGGGCGCTCCCGGGCGCAACGACTCCGTCGGGCTCACCCTGTGGCAGGGCGGTGTCCTGCTCTTCTCGTCCGACTGGACGGGCACGGGGACCGGCGAGGTCAACCTGACCGGCGGCAACCTCACGGTGCACTGACCGACAGGTGACTGACGCGGGAGGACACCTCGGGTGTCCTCCCGCGTTCCGTTTCCCGGCCGGCGTGCCGGCCCAGCCCAGCAGGCGGCCAGGGCCAGCCACGGCCGTCACCTCGGGTCGTAGTTCGGCGTGCCCCAGCGGTCGGAGGGCCGTCCCGCCTGCCAGGGCCGCCGCCCGGTGTCGTACGGTCGGGGCATGAGCAGTCGACCCGCCGCCGGAGGAGGCCGGTGGGTCGAGGTCGACCCGGCCCGCCTGGCCCGCTGGGTCTCCGGCTTCGCCGACCGGCACGGCCCGCCGACCACCACGATCGAGGAGTACGGCCTACTGCTGTCGGCACCCGACGGTGCCACCGCCGAGCTGCACACCCCGCCCGGCGCGCCCGCGACACCGGATCTGGAGACCTTCGCCGCGCAGGCCGTCGCGCCCCGCCGGATCGGGCTGTTGCTGGCCCGCAAGGGCGCGGTGGCCGTCGGCATCGCCGAGGGGGAGCAGCTGCCGGTGCACAAGGTGGACACCCGGTACGTGCAGGGGCGTACGGCCGCCGGTGGCTGGTCGCAGCAGCGCTTCGCGCGGCGGCGGGACAACCAGGCGAAGGCGGCCCTGGGCGAGGCGACCGAACTTGCCGTACGGCTGCTGCTGCCGGAGGCCGACCGCCTGGCCGCGTTGGTCGCCGGTGGCGACCGGCGGACGGTGGACGGCATCCTCGCTGACCGGCGACTCGCCCCGCTGGCCGCCCTGCGCGCCGAGCGGCTGCTCGACGTTGCGGAACCCCGGTACGCGGTGCTGCTCGACGCGGCCACCGCCGCGCGGGCGATCCGCATCCTCGTCCGCGACCCCGCCTGACCGCCCTCGCCTCAGACCGCGCCGCTGAAGGTGTCGCAGGTGGCCGGGTCGCCGCTGTCGTAGCCGCGGTTGAACCAGCGCTTGCGGTCGGCCGACGAGCCGTGGGTGAACTCGTCCGGGTTCACCGGCCGGTTGGCCCGCTCGGAGATGGCGTCGTCGCCGATCGCCTCGGCGGTGTCGATGGCCTCGGCGATGTCCCGCTCGGTGATGCTGGTGAAGATCTTCTGGCCGCGGTCGTCGGCGGTGCCGGTGGCGTTCTTGGCCCACGCGCCCGCGTAGCAGTCGGCCTGCAACTCCAGCCGTACCGACAGTTCGTTGGCCGCGCCCGGGTCGCGCTGCTGGGCGCGGTGGACCTGCTCGTTGGTGCCGAGCAGGTTCTGCACGTGGTGGCCGTACTCGTGGGCCAGCACGTACGGCTGGGCGAACTCGCCGCTGGCGCCGAGCTGCTCGGAGAGCACCTCGTAGAACGACAGGTCGATGTAGACCAGCGAGTCTCCGGGG
The DNA here is from genome assembly GCF_016774385.1 of Micromonospora fiedleri. NCBI lineage: Bacteria > Bacillati > Actinomycetota > Actinomycetes > Micromonosporales > Micromonosporaceae > Micromonospora > Micromonospora fiedleri. Next base: position 215,669 of record NZ_JAETXL010000002.1, on the reverse strand, counting down.
CAGTAGAACGGTCCGACGCCGGAGTCCGCCGAGCCGCAGGCGGTGTTGACGGCCCGGTCGAAGAAGACCGTACGGGTGGGGCGGTACTGCTCGCCGAACGCCTCCGGCAGGGCGGTACGCCAGTACGCCTGGATCGAGTTGACGTACAGGTTGTTGCGGCAGTCCAGGTGCTCCAGCGCGTCCGGGGCCTCCTCGCAACGCTGCTCCAGCGCGGCGTTGTCGCCCTCCTCGCCGGTCATTGCGTTCAGACCGAGGCCACCACCGACCAGGGCCACCAGCACGGCGATGACGATCCCGACGATGCCGCCGCGCCCGCCGCCGATCGGGATGGGGATGCCCATCCCGCCGCCTCCGCCGCTGCCGCGCCGGTCGTCGATCTGACTGGTGTCGATGCGGGCGTTCTCGTTCAGCTCCATGATGACCCCGATCGGTCGGTGATCAGTTGAGGGTGGTCGCGGTGCCGGAAACGGAATCCGGTGGGCGATCCGGTACCCGACGATCTTGGTTGATAATCCCCGGTGCCCGGCAACCGGGGCCGAGTACACTTGTCGCCGTGCTGCTCTGCGAAGGCTGAACGCCCCGCGCCGACGGGTCACCATGATCCGCCGGCGCTTTCGTGTGCCCTGAGTCAGCCCTCCGGATCTCGAGAGCGAGTACCCCAAACATGATCACTGCCACCGGCCTGGAACTGCGCGCCGGCGCCCGGATCCTGCTGTCCGACACGACGCTGCGGGTGCAACCCGGCGACCGCATCGGCCTGGTCGGCCGCAACGGCGCCGGCAAGACCACGACACTCAAGGTGCTGGCCGGTGAGGGCCAGCCGTACGCCGGGCAGGTCGACCGGCGCAGCCCGGTCGGCTATCTGCCGCAGGATCCGCGTACGGGCGATCTGGAGGTCACCGGCCGTGACCGGGTGCTCTCCGCCCGCGGCCTGGACACCCTGATGGCCGGCATGAAGGATCTGGAGGCGAAGCTCGCCGACGGTGGCGACGAGAAGCTGGTCCGCCGCTACGGCGCGCTGGAGGACCAGTTCGCCGCGCTCGGTGGGTACGCCGCCGAGGCCGAGGCGGCGCGGATCTGCGCGAACCTCGGGCTGCCCGACCGGGCCCTGGCCCAGACCATCGGCACCCTCTCCGGCGGTCAGCGCCGCCGCATCGAGCTGGCCCGGATCCTGTTCCGGGACGCCGGTGACAACGGCGGCGGGATCCTGCTGCTCGACGAGCCCACCAACCACCTCGACGCCGACTCGATCACCTGGCTGCGCGGCTTCCTGGCCAACCACAAGGGCGGGCTGGTGGTCATCTCCCACGACGGTGACCTGCTGGAGTCCGTGGTCAACAAGGTCTGGTTCCTCGACGCCACCCGGTCCGTGGTCGACGTCTACAACCTGGGCTGGAAGGCGTACCTGGAGGCGCGGGAGACCGACGAGCGGCGTCGCCGCCGGGAGCGGGCCAACGCCGAGAAGAAGGCCGGGGCGCTGATGGCCCAGGCGGACAAGATGCGGGCCAAGGCCACCAAGACCGTCGCCGCGCAGAACATGGCCCGCCGGGCCGAGCGGCTGATGTCCGGCCTGGAGGAGGTACGCGTCTCCGACAAGGTGGCAAAGGTGCGTTTCCCCGCGCCGGCCCCCTGCGGCAAGACCCCGCTGACCGCGACCGGCCTGTCGAAGTCGTACGGGTCGTTGGAGATCTTTACCGACGTCAACGTGGCGGTGGACCGGGGTTCCCGGGTCGCCATTCTCGGACTCAACGGCGCCGGCAAGACGACGCTGCTGCGGATGCTCGGTGGTCTGCTGGAGCCGGACACCGGCGAGGTGCACGCCGGGCACGGGCTGCGACTGGGCTACTACGCGCAGGAACACGAAACGCTTGACGTGCAGCGGACCGTGCTGGAGAACATGCGGGCCGCGGCGATCGAGCAGACCGACACCGAACTGCGCAAGATCCTCGGTGCGTTTCTCTTCTCCGGCGAGGACGTGGACAAGCCCGCCGGTGTGCTCTCCGGTGGGGAGAAAACCCGGCTGGCCCTGGCCACGCTCGTGTGTTCCGGTGCGAATGTGCTGCTGCTCGACGAGCCCACCAACAACCTGGACCCGGTCAGTCGGGAGCAGGTCCTCGACGCCATCGCCCGCTATCCCGGCGCGATCGTCCTGGTCACCCACGACCCCGGCGCCGTACTCGCGCTGAAGCCCGACCGTGCCATCCTCCTGCCCGACGGCGACGAGGACGCCTGGAGCGACGACCTCCTCGAACTCGTCGAACTCGCCTGACCGACCCATTCCCCTCCACCTGTTGATCAAGAAGTTTGCGTCTCAAATCGCGTTCGGATCAGACGAAAAGCTCTTGATCAACGGGGTGGTTGGTGGGCGGGGTGGGTTACCTATCGGGAAGCTGACATTGCATAGCGTGTCGGTTGGCGAATAGTTGATATCTGGCGCATGATCGTTCGAGACGGTCTAATAGGTGGGACCGTATCCGAACCGCACAGTCTGGGACGTGAGGACACAGCATGGCAGCCACGGGCACAGCCACCAGCACTGAGAAGGGTCGCCGGATCGTCGGAGCCGAGCGTCAGACGCTCGCCAAGGACCTGGTCAAGCGGTACACCGGGGGAGAGAGCATTCGTGCCCTCGCGGCCTCAACCGGCCGTTCCTACGGGTTCATCCACCGGGTACTCACCGAGTCCGGAGTGCAGCTGCGGCAGCGCGGCGGCGCGCGACGGCGTAAGAAGGCATGACGCGCCGGTTGACGGCGCCCATCGCCGTGACCCGGGCCGCCCGGTGACCACCGAGGCGACCGGGGTCCGGCTGGACTGCGACGGGCCGGTGGCCACAGTCACCCTGTGCCGGCCCGACGTGCTCAACGCGCAGACCCCGGCGATGTGGCGCGCGCTGAGCGAATTCTCCCGGGCCCTGCCCGGCGACGTACGCGTCGTGATCCTCCGTGGTGAGGGTCGCGCGTTCTCGGCCGGACTGGACCTGTCGGTCGCGGGTGCCTCCGGCCCGGATTCCTTCGCCGATCTGGCCGCCCTCCCCGAGCCGGAGTGCGCCGACCGGATCGCGGTCTACCAGTCCGCGTTCACCTGGCTGCACCGGCCGGACATCATCTCCATCGCCGCCGTGCAGGGCCACGCGATCGGTGCCGGCTTCCAGCTGGCGCTCGCCTGCGACCTGCGGGTGCTGGCCACCGACGCCAAGCTGTCGATGGCCGAGGCGACGATCGGGCTGGTGCCGGACCTGGCCGGCACCAAGCGCCTGGTCGAACTGGTCGGCTACGCCCGGGCGCTGGAGATCTGCGCCACCGGCCGGCGGATGGACGCCACCGAGGCGGACCGCATCGGGCTGGCCACAGTCGTCGTGCCCAACGCCGAGCTCGACGACGCGGTGCGGGATCTCGCCGCGGGCCTGCTCGCCAACAACCGCAACGCGGTCGTGGAGATCAAGGCGCTGCTCGCCGGTGCTGCCGGGCGCAGCCATGCCGAGCAGCAGCGGGCCGAGCGGGAGGCACAGACCCGGCGGCTGCGCGATCTCACGGGGCGCGGAGAATAGTAAGGACCGATCGGGAAGGTCCGGGTTACGTACGAGGTTGTCGTAGTCATCGGGAGAATCGACCCGACGGCAGTGTGATGTGCCGGCTCGAATGACGTGACGACCCCGGAGGTGGCGGTGTCCAACCACATGGCCGCTGGCGGCATGGGCGGTTGGGGCATGCTCCGGTCGATGCGCAGCCGCGACGAGATCTCCACCCACCGGCTCCAGCGCGGCGTGGCCCGGCGGATCGTGGCCTTCGCCCAGCCCTACCGGCGCGACATCGTCGTGTTCCTGCTGACGGTGATCATCGCGGCGGTGATCGGCGTGGCCACCCCGCTGCTCGCCGGCAACGTGATCGACGCCATCACCCAGGGCGGTCCCGACGGCGGGTCGGTGGTGATCCGGCTGGCGCTGTTCATCGCCGGGCTGGCCGTCGCCGACGCGCTGCTCTCGCTGGCGCAGCGGTGGTATTCGGCGCGTATCGGCGAAGGCATCATCCTCGACCTGCGCACCCGGGTCTACGACCACGTGCAGCGGATGCCGCTGCAGTTCTTCACCCGCACCCAGACCGGCGCGCTGGTCAGCCGGCTCAACAACGACGTGCTGGGGGCCCAGCGGGCCTTCACCTCCACGCTGTCCGGCGTAGTCAGCAACGTGATCCAGCTGCTGCTCACCGCCGCGGTGATGTTCACCCTCTCCTGGCAGATCACCGCGCTGTCGCTGGTACTGCTGCCGGTGTTCATCATCCCGGCCCGGCGGGTCGGGCGGCGGCTGGCCGAGATCACCCGAGAGTCGTACAACCTCGACGCCAAGATGAACGCGACAATGACCGAACGGTTCGGGGTCGCGGGCGCGTTGCTGGTCAAGCTCTTCGGCCGCCCGGATGCGGAGGCCGACCGGTTCGCCCGCCGCGCCGAGCGGGTCCGCGACATCGGCATCCAGTCGGCGATGTACTCGCGGACCTTCTTCGTGGCGATGATGCTGGTGGCCTCCCTGGCCCAGGCGCTCACCTACGGTCTCGGCGGTTGGCTGGCGGTCCGTGGTGACGTCAGCGCCGGCACCGTGGTCACCCTGGCGTTGCTGCTCACCCGGCTCTACGGTCCGCTCACCGCGCTGAGCAACGTCCGGGTGGACGTGATGAGCGCGCTGGTCTCCTTCGACCGGGTCTTCGAGGTGCTCGACCTGAAGCCGGCGATCACCGAGCGGCCCGGCGCGGTACCGGTGCCCAAGGGCACGGGCACGGTGGAGTTCCGCGACGTGCGGTTCCGCTACCCGAGCGCCGCGGAGATCTCGCTGGCCTCCCTCGAAGAGGTCGCCACGCTGGACCGTACGATCAACGAGCCGGTGCTCAAGGGCGTGTCGTTCAAGGTCGAGCCGGGCCAGATGGTGGCGTTGGTCGGCCCGTCCGGTGCCGGCAAGTCCACCCTGTCCATGCTGATCTCGCGCATCTACGACGTCACCGACGGGCAGGTGCTGGTCGGCGGAGTGGACGTACGGGACGCCACGCTCGCGTCGCTGCGCGACGAGATCGGCGTGGTCACCCAGGACTCCCACCTGTTCCACGAGACCATCGCGGAGAACCTGCGCTACGCCAAGCCCGACGCCACCGACGACGAGTTGTGGGCCGCGCTGGCCGGTGCGCAGGTCGCCGATCTGGTCCGGTCCCTGCCCGACGGGCTCGAGACGACCGTGGGTGAGCGCGGTTACCGCTTCTCCGGCGGGGAGAAGCAGCGCATCGCCATCGCCCGGCTGCTGCTCAAGGCGCCGTCGATCGTCATCCTCGACGAGGCCACCGCTCACCTGGACTCCGAGAGTGAGGCGGCGGTGCAGCGGGCGCTGTCGGTGGCGCTGACCGGGCGTACCGCGCTGGTGATCGCGCACCGGCTCTCCACCGTGCGGGACGCGGACCAGATCCTTGTCCTCGACGGGGGACGGATCGTCGAGCGGGGCCGCCACGAGGAACTGGTCGCCGTCGGCGGCCTCTACGCCGAGCTGTACCGCACGCAGTTCGCGGTGGCGGACTCGCCCAGCCCGTACGCGGACGCCGCGCACCCGGAACCGGTAGTCATCCCCACCCGCGAGTACGTCGCCGACGAGGCCCTGCCGCCCGCCGCCGCCAACTGACCGCCGGGCCACCTGACCCGCCGGCTACCCGCCGGCGGGCGGTCTGCCGGTGGCCTCGCGGAGGGCGGCGAAGGCCCCCGCGAGGGTTTCCGGGGTGTAGTGCGCGTTCAGGCCGCTCGGATTGGGCAACACCCAGAGCTGGGCGCCGGCCAACGGCTCGGGCTGTCGACCGAAGGTCGCCTTCGGCCGCGCGAACCCCACCCGGTACGCGGTCACCCCGACCACCGCCACCCACCGCGGCCGGTAGCGGGCGACCTTGCCGGTCAACTCCCGGGCACCGGCCACCAGTTCGGCGGCGGTCAACTCGTCGGCCCGGGCGCTGGCCCGGGCGACGATGTTGGTGATGCCCAGCCCGAGTTCGGGCAGGCTGTCCTGCTCGCTGGGGTGCAGCAGGCGCGGGGTGAAGCCGCTGCGGTGCAGCGCCGGCCAGAACCGGTTGCCCGGACGGGCGAAGTGCCAACCGGTGGCCGCCGACCACAACCCCGGGTTGATGCCCACGAACAGCACGTCCAGCCCGGCGCGGATGACATCCGGCAACGTCCTGTCGACGGCCGCGGCGAGGTCCTCGCGGCTGGGCCGCGGATGCGGGCGGGGTGTCACCGCCGCACCCGACCCGGTGCCGCGCCGGGTCTTCCGGTGCTGCTCGGCGGGCGGTTCGACGGTCACAGGCCGCGCAGCGCGCCACCGTCGACCGGGAGGGTGATCCCGGTGAGGTAGCTCGCGGCAGGGGAGAGCACGAACGCGGCGACCCGCCCGAACTCGGCCGGCTCACCGATGCGCCGCAGCGGGATTCCCGCCTCCGCCTCGGCCTGGGCCTGTTCCGGGTCGCCGCTGGCGGCGAAGAGTTCCCGGTTGCGATCGGTGAGGATGCGTCCCGGCAGCAGCCCGATGACCCGTACGCCGCGAGGGCCGTACTCGTCGGCGACGTCCTTGGCCACCCCGGCCAGCCCCGGCCGCAGGCCGTTGGAGATGCCCAGGCCGGTCACCGGCGCACGGGCCGAGGTGGACAGCACCAGCGCGATCGCGCCGCCGTCGGGCAGCGCCGCGGCAACCGTCCGCACCATCCGTACGCTGCCCAGGAAGACCGTCTCGAAGGCGTGCCGCCACTGTTCGTCGTCGACCGAGGCGGCGCTGCCCGGCGTCGGCCCGCCCACCGAGACCAGGGCCCCGTCGAGCCGGCCGAAGTGCTGCTGCGCCGCCTCCACCAGCCGACCGGGGGTGGCCGGGTCGGCAAGGTCGGCGGTGATGCCGACGGCCCGGTCCGGCCCGCCGAGGGCCGCGGTGGCGGTGGCCACCTCGTCGGCGCGTCGCGCCGAGAGCACCACCCGGGCACCGTCGGCCACCAGACACTGCGCGGTGGCGTAGCCGAGGCCACGGGAGGCGCCGGTGAGCACGTACACCCGGTCGGTCAGTCCCAGATCCATGCAGTCGATCCTGCCGCAGCGCGCCCGCGCCGAGCGACCGGGGGTTGCGTCGGGGTGCGCTGCGGCAGGCGGTGTCGGCGCTGCTACCGGGCGGTGCGAAGCAGGCGTACCCGACCGGCGAGTTGCACGGCGACGGCCGCGCCGGCCCGGCCGACGGCGGGCCACCGGCGGCGGCGTGGGGCTGCGTCCCCGTCGTAGCGGTAGGTCGCCTCGCGGACGGCCAGTTCCTCGGCGCCGAGCGCCGGCAGCGCGTGGCGGGCGTGCAGGACGCGGGCCAGGTCCCAGCCGTCACGGAGCCCGCCGAGGGTGGGTCGATCCGCCGCCCACTCGGTGAAGGTCGCCGGCCAGTGCGGGGCGAGCCCTGCGGCCAACAGCGGCCAGTGGCGGGCCACCTCGCCGGCCCGCTTGCGCAGCAACGCGGCCCGGGCGGCGGCCAACGGGGCCGGCGTGAAGCCGGGCGGTGGTGGCCCGCCGGCCACCAGGGCCGCGACGAGTTCCGCCTGCCGGGCGGCCAGGGATCCGGACGGTGGGCGGTGGGTGTCGGGCGTGCCCGGGCGGTCGCCGGTGGGGTCCGTGCCGTCGACGGGAGGCGCGCTCATGTGACCAGCGGAAAGCCGGTGGCGGCGGCCACGGCATCCAACTCGGCACGGAGCTCGGCGGCGGGTGGGTAGTGTCCGTCGCGTTCCAGCAGCACCGCCGGTGGGCGGTGTCGCGCGCACAGCTCGGTGAGCAGGTTCAGCACCGCCGGGGGCACCGGATCGGTGTGCGTGTCGTGGTAGAATCCGCCCTGCTCGGCGCCGCCGGCCACGTGCAGGTACGCCACCCGTTCCAGGGGGAGGCGGTCCAGCAGCGCGAGCGGGTCGGTGCCCCGGTTGACGGCGTTGGCGTGCACGTTGGCGATGTCGAGCAGCAGCAGCGCGTCGGTGCGGGCCAGGATCTCGCTGAGGAACGCCGCCTCGTCGAGTTCGTCGTCGGGCCAGTCGAACAGCGCCGCGATCGGCTCCAACGCGATCGGCACCGGCAGTTCGGCCTGGGCCCGCGCGACGTTGGCGCAGACCGCGTCGACCGCCTCACGGGTACGCGGCAGCGGCAGCAGGTGCCCCGCCTCCAGCCCGCCGGCCCGGACGAACGCGATGTGCTCGCTGACCAGTGGCGCGGCCAGCAGTTCGGCGACCGCCGCCAGGTGGGCCACCCGGGCCGGTTCGACCGGCTCGGCCCCGCCGAGGGAGAGCCGCACCCCGTGCGGTACGACGGTCACGCCGCGCTGTCGCAACTCGACAAGCGCGTCAGGCGGCGGACCGGCGGTGGGCACCGACTCGGCGATCACCTCCACGAAACGCAGGCCGGGCAGTTCGGCGACGAACCCGGCGATCTCGGGTCGCCAGCCGATGCCGACCCCGTGCGGGCCGGTCATCCGCCACACCCACCGCCGCCGCCGCAGCCACCACCACCGCCACCGTCACCGCTGCCACAGCCGCTCGCGCCGGCGGTGCTGCCTCCGCCGCAGCTGCCGCCCACCGTGCCTCCGCCGCCCGTCACCGCCTCACGCTGGATCTCGGCCTGCTGGGCGAAGGCCGGGTCCAGCGCCCAGAGCGAGGCGGTGCCGTAGAGCGCGACGGCCATGGCGGCTCCGGTGGCGCCGTAGACGGCGTACGCCGGGTTCGAGGCGGGCGCGAGGTGGCGGTTGCGTTGCCGCAGGCTGCGCAACGCGGCGTCGGCTGCCCTCGTCCGGCGGGGCACCCGGACGAACAGCACCGTGGTCAGCACCGCCAGCGCGCCGACGATGAACACGAGGTACCACACCGGACGGTCGTTGGCGATGCCGGCGACGATCCGGGCGACACCGAGCGCCACCATCGCGGCCAGCAGCAGGGCGCCCAGCCGCAGCGCCGCCCGGCGTTCCGGGGTGACCAGCAGGTCGTGGCGGGACAGACCGTCGCGCAGTTGGTCGAGCGCTCGGGTCACCCATTCGGTACGCCGCAGTTGCCGGGCGGAGCAGCGCTGGCGGGCCGCGTAGTGCACGGCCTGGTCGAGTGGAGTGGCGCCGGTCGACAGCGGGCCGTCGGCGGTGAGCTCGCCGCCGGGGCCTACGCCGAGCAGGCCCTGGCTGCGCAGGCTGCTGACCGAGGACCAGACGGCCCGGTCCTCCCCGCCGGTGAGGTAGGCGATCTGCTGCGGGCCGAGTTGGTCGGCGGGCGGCGCAAAGCGGCCGGTCAGCGTACGCAGTCGGAAGATCAGCACGCCGACGATGAGTACGACGGTGGCCAGCAGGTAGATGATCAAGAAGGTGCGACTGGGAATGCCCCAGGTGTGGAAATCGAAGTCTGCCGCGGGCTCGATCATGGCCAGCTCCTGTCGGGCGAGGGGACGCGCTTCATTGTGCGGCGACGATGCCAGCGATCGATGGTGGCCGAGGCGGGGTTACCTCGTCGTTACTTGCGGCGTACCGCTTCCTCGACCAGGTCGAGCACCGGGCCGAGGTCACCGGCCGGTCGTCCCATCGCCAGGTGCAGCACCAACCCGTCGTAGGCGAGTTCGAGGAAGCGGGCCAGCACGTCGATCGGGATGTCCTCGCGGAGTACGCCGGCGTCGCGCTGGCGGGCCAGCCGCTCCCGGGTCGCCTCGGCGATGGCCGCGGAGCGTTCCGCCCAGCGCTTGGCGAAAGCCGGGTCGGTACGCAGCCGCCGGGACACCTCCAGCTGGCTGCCCAGCCAGCCGGTGGTGTCCGGGGAGACCGCCCGGGCGAGCAGGTCACGCATCACCTGCACCAGACCGTTACGGGCGACCGTCTCCACCATGGTCGCCGCGTCGTCCTCGGCGACGGCGAGGAACAACGAGTCCTTGTCGCGGAAGTGGTGGAAGATGGCGCCTCGGGACAGCCGGGTCGCCTCCTCGAGGCGGCGTACGGTGGCGCCCTCGTAGCCGTGCCGGGCGAAACAGGCCCGCGCGGCGGCGAGAATCTCCTGTCGGCGGGCGTCGAGCTGATCCTGACTTACTCTGGGCACATCCTGATCGTCCCAGCCCACCAGGGGTTATGCAAACCGTACGTACGGCTTGGTACATCTGTCGAACAGGAAACCCGAATCGTGCCCCGGTCCGTCATCAGCGCGTAACGTCCGGCCCTGTCGGGCGGGTACCCGATTACCGTAGGGTTCCCGAGTGCCGCTGCTCCTGCTGGACCTGGACAACACCCTGCTCGACCGGGCCGGGCCGTTCCGCACCTGGGCAGAGCGTTTCCTCGACGGCATCGGCGCGCCCCCGGCCGACATCGACTGGCTGCTGTCCATCGACGCCGACGGGCTCACCGACCGCTGGGACGTCGCGGACGCCATCCGGGACCGCTACCGGCTGCGCATTCCCTCCATCGACCTGGTCGAGGAGCTGCACGACGGGGTCGTCGAGTTCACTCGACTCGATCCGTTGGTCGCCTGCGCGCTGCGGATCGCCGACGGTGCGGGCTGGATGCCGGTGGTGGTGAGCAACGGGGCGGTACGCCAGCAGGACGCCAAGATCCGGCGTACCGGCCTGGACCGGTACGTGGCGGACTGGGTGATCTCGGAGGAGGCCGGGGTCAGCAAGCCCAACCCGCGGATCTTCGCCCTGGCCGCCCAGCGGGTGCGGATGCCGCTGCGTGGTGCCTGGGTGATCGGGGACGGCCCCGAGGCGGACATCGGTGGCGCGACCGCCGTCGGCCTGCCCAGCATCTGGCTGCACCGGGGGCGACGCTGGACGGACGCGCGCTTCGCGCCGACCGTCACCGTCGACACGGTGATCGCCGCGGTCGCCGCCGTCATGGACGCGTGAGACCAGCCCGCGTGTCCGAGAAAAGCGATTGACGCTGCCCCGGGGGCGCAGCGAGCATGGTCCGCGCATCGTGCACCCGGGCGCTCGCCCGGTCGAGGAGAGGGGGTCGGTCATGGCCGTCTTCGCAGGTCACTTCCTGCCTCCAGTCACCTCGACCAAGGGATACCAGCATCGTGCGCGATCACGATTTCTCGGCGCGGGAGCGCCACACCCGCGGCAGACGCCGCTTCGATGACGACGAACCACAGTTCCTGAAGCGCGGGCGGGCGCGCGGCCCGGTGCCGGCCGACCCCTCCGACGAACCCGACCCGGACACCGGTGCCGTCTGGTCCTCCTGGGACGACGCCGTACACGGTCCGCAGCCCCATCCGGCCTGGCTGGTCACCGACCTGGCCGCGAAGGACACCGAGCTGGGGGTGCTCAAGACCGGCAAGGAGGCGGACGTCCACCTGGTCCGTCGGGCCGTCCCCGACAGTGACCGTTCCTGCGTGCTGGCGGCCAAGCGCTACCGCGATCCCCGGCACCGTCTCTTCCACCGCGACGCCGGATACCTGGAGGGACGCCGGGTCCGCCGGTCCCGGGAGATGCGTGCGATGACCGGTCGGACGGCGTTCGGCCGCCAGATGATCGCCGGGCAGTGGGCGGCGGCCGAGTTCGCCGCGTTGGCCCGGCTCTGGGAGATCGGCGAGCGGTACGGGACGGTGGCGGTCCCGTACCCGGTGCAGTTGCGGGACACCGAACTGATGCTGGAGTTCCTCGGCGATCCGGACACCGGACAGGCCGCCCCTCGGCTGGCCGAACTGCGGCCGGCCGGAGCCGAGCTACGCGGGCTGTGGGAGCAACTGGTCGAGGCCCTGTTGGTTCTGGCCCGGGCCGGGTACGCGCACGGCGACCTGTCGCCGTACAACCTGCTGGTGCACGCCGGGCGGCTGGTGCTGATCGATCTGCCGCAGGTGGTGGACGTGGTGGCGAACCCGCAGGGGCGCGACTTCCTGGCCCGTGACGTCCGGGTCGTCAGCACCTGGTTCGCCGCCCGTGGCCTGCCGGCGAGCCTCGCCGAACCGGCCGCGCTCACCGGACTGCTGGCGCGCGAGGCGGGCCTGCGCTGACGGTCGGCTCCGGGTGGCGGCATCGGCAACCACCCGGAGCCGGTCCATCGCTACTGGAGGTACCGCTCGACCTCCGACACCGGTCGGGCACCCTGCGCCTCCGGGTCGCCGTGTGCCTGCCGCGCCGCACGGCGGCGGCGGAGCAGGTCCCAGCACTGGTCGAGGGACGCCTCCAGCTCACGGAGCCGGGTGCGGGCCTCGTCGTCGGTGCCCGCCTCGGTGGCCTGCGCGTCGGCGCGCAACCGGTGCTCCTCGTCGACCAGTTCGGAGATCCGGCTCAGGATGGTCTTGTCGTCCATCTCCTGAGCGTGGCACAGCGAGCCGGGCCACGCCTGGATTCTCCGGCGGTCAGCCGTGGCGCGGCGGGCCGGCCGGTGCCGATGACTCACATGACGGACATGAAATAGATCACCCGGTCCGGGCGTGAACCCTCAGCCATCGATCGACGCCTGACCGTGGTCGCTGCGCCACGAGCGCCCTGCTGAGCTGGGCGGACGCGGCCGGATCGCGCGCCAAGTCGGTCGCAGGCGCCAGATCGGACCGGCCGGTGCCTGCCGTACGACGCTAAATCGGTTGTGGACAGCGGGAATGTCGACCATGAAGATTTCTCAGCACGCGACTAGTGACGGATGCCATATCGATGTCATGCTCATCGCAACCGTGGCATTTCGAAGAGTAACCCACACCCCGGGGGTCTGTGCGAGTGGGAACACACCACGTGACGACTGTCCAAACCCGACGAGCCGGATCCGTGCCGCTGCGGCACGTGTTGCCAGGCCTGCTGCGTGATCCGGCCCGCGCCCTGGTGGAGTGTGGTGAGCGGTCCGGTGGCGACGTCGTGAAGCTCAACCTCGGCTCCTTCCGGCCCTTCCTCATCACCCACCCCGAACACCTCCAGCGCGTGCTGCGGGAAAAGGCCGAGAACTACGTCCGGGCCGGTGACGGGCTCCAGTGGCGGCCGCTCAAGCGGCTGTTCGGCGACGGCATCCTCAGCGACGGTGAACACTGGACGAACAGTCGACAGATCCTCCAGCCGTTGTTCACCGCCCGGCGCATCGACGGGCTGGTCGACCGCCTCGCGGTGGCGATCGAGGAGTCGATCGACGAACTGGCCGAGCCGGCACGATCCGGCCAGCCGGTGGACATGGGCAAGGTGCAGGCCCAGGTGGTCTGCTCAGCGATCATGCGGGTCTTCTTCGCGGACAAGATCTCGGTGCCGGACGCGATGCGGATCATGGAGGCGCAGGACGCCATCGCCTGGTCGGTGATGCCCCGGATCCTGGTGCCCTGGGTGCCGCTGGCCGCGCCGATGCCCGGTGACCGCACGTTCCGCCGCGCCGTGCAACTCATCGACGACCTGCTGCTGCCGACCATCCGGGCCGCGCGGGACACCGCCGACGAGGACGGCGACGACATCATCTCCACCCTGTGGCGCGGGCGCACCGAGGACGGCGGTCGGCTGACCGAGCGTCAGGTGCGCAACGACACCGTGGCGATGGTGGCCACCACCACCGAGACCACGATCAGCGTGCTCACCTGGCTCTGGCCGCACCTGGAGCAGAACCCGGACATCGCCACCCGGCTCTACGAGGAACTCGACCGGGTCGTCGGCGACCAGCCGGTACGCGGACAGCACCTGCGCGAGCTGCGCTACACCCGGCAGGTGCTCGACGAACTGCTGCGGCTCTATCCGATCGGCTGGCTCTTCCCCCGGCTGGCGGTGCAGGAGGACGTCATCGGCGGGGTCCGGATCCCGGCCGGCTCCACCCTGGTGGTCAGTCCGCTGATCACCCACCGGATGACGCAGTTCTGGGACCGACCCGAGGTCTTCGACCCGGACCGGTTCCAGCCCGAGCTGGTCCGCGGTCGCCCCAAGTACGCGCACTTCCCGTTCGGCGGCGGCCCGCACCAGTGCATCGGGATGCACCTGTTCTACCTGGAGGCGACCCTGATCGTCGCCACCCTGCTCAGCCGGTACCGGTTCCGGTTGAGCCGCCCGAGCATCCCCGGGATCAAGGTGGCCGCCGCGCTGCGTCCGATGGACCGGGTCGAGGTCACCCTGCGGCCGGTGGCGGGTGTCGCGGCGTGACCCCGTTGACCGAGACGCCGCCGAGCACCGGCGGCGACCAGATGAGCGTGGCCGCGGAACAGGGACGCATCTGCGCCCTGGCCGCCAAGGGCCAGCGGGACCTGGCGAAGGTCGCCGCCACCTACCCCGAACTGTTTCCCGCCAAGCCGTTCGACGCGACCCTGTTCGGCAACGTGGCCATGGCCATCGCCTTCGGCGCACCCTGGTGTGACGTGGCCCAGCTGCGGCTGACCAACCGGGCGGTGCTGTGGGGGTTCGCCGTCGACTGGCTGGTGGACCACGAGGCCCGCTCGCGCGACGAGATCGACCGGCTGACCGCCCGCTGCCTCGCGGTGGCCGACGGCGCCACGCCGGAGCCCGGCGACGCCCTCGGCGGCTTCCTCGCCGAACTGCGCGACGAACTGGCCACCGTGCCGGCCTTCGCCGCGCACCGGGACCGCTGGCGGGAGGAGACCCGCAAGGTGCTCGCCGCCATGGCCCGGGAGTGGGACTGGAAGCAGAATCCCGACCAGCTGCCCAGCTTCGAGGAGTACCTCGACAACGCCGACAACCTGGCCTGCACGGTGGTCAACGTCGTGCACTGGATCCACACGGCCGATCCGGCGACCCTCACGCACCTGGACGCGATGCTCGCCGCGAGCGACCGGGTGCAGCGGATTCTGCGGCTCGTCAACGACCTCGGCACGTACGAGCGCGACCTGCGCTGGGGAGACCTGAACGCCCTGCTGCTCGTGCCGCGTACCGAGGTCGAGCAGCGCATCGCCGAACTGGTGGCGCAGGCCCGCCAGCTGCTGGACGGGCTGCGCGAGAACTGTCCCGTGCAGGCGGACTACCTGGCCCGGCAGATCGGCTTCAGCAGCGGCTTCTACCGCTCCACCGACTTCTGGGGGGTGCCGTGACGGCACCGACGCTCACCCTCGGCGCGGTCGCGGCGCCCGGGCTGAGCGATGCGGTCGGTGACCTGCTGGCACAGCTGGAGCAGCACCCGTACGGGCAGGTCAGCACCTCGGTGTACGAGACGGCTCGGCTGGTCGCCGACGCGCCGTGGGTGGACGGACACGCGCGGCGGCTGGCGTACCTGCTCGCCGAGCAGGGCGCCGACGGCAGTTGGGGCCCGACCGGCGGGTACGCCCTGGTCCCGACGGCGAGTGCGGTGCAGGCGCTGCTCGCCAGCCTCGTCCGGGCTGATCCGCCCGACCCGGCCGGGCCGGGCCGGGGCGAGGTCGTCGCGGCGGCCACCCGAGGGCTGGCGGCACTGGTCCGGTGCCTCGGAGACGACGCGGCCATGCCGGACACCCCGGCCGCCGACCTGATCGTCCCGGCCCTGGTGGCGCGCATCGACGCGCACCTGACCGAGTTGGCCGGCGCGCCGACGCTGACCGACGCACCCGGTGCGCTGCCCCGGGTCGACAGGCGTCGGGTGGACGCGGTGAACGCGCTGCTGACCAGCGGTCGGCCGGTACCCAGCAAGCTCTGGCACGCGTACGAGGTGCTCGGCCCGGCCGCCGCCACCCGCGACGACGTCGCCCCGGTCGACGGCGCGGTGGGTGCCTCGCCCGCCGCGACCGCCGTGTGGCTGGGCCACCGGCGCACCGACGATCCGGCGGCCCGGACGTACCTCGACGCCGTGGTGGCCCGGCAGGGTGGTCCGGTGCCGTGCTGCACACCGATCACCGTCTTCGAACGGTCCTGGACACTCGCCACGCTGGCCCGGGTGGGTGTGCCGGTCGACCCGGGCGCGCGACTGCTGGCCGAGCTGGCCGCCGCGCTCGGGCCGGACGGGGCGGCCACCGGGCCGGGCCTGCCCGCCGATGCCGACACCACCTCGACCGTCCTGTACGCCCTCGCCCGGCTGGGCCGCCCGGTGGACCCGGCCAGCCTGCTCCACTACGACCTGGGCAGTCACTTCTGCACCTGGCGCGGTGAGGACGGGCAGTCGGTCACCACGAACGCGCACGTGCTGGAGGCGCTGGGCTGGCACGCCCGACACGGCGCCGACCGGTACACCGCCCGGGTAACGTCGTTGGCTGGCTGGCTGCGCGACGTGCAGGGACCGGACGGCCTGTGGATGGACCGCTGGCACGCCTCGCCGTACTACGCCACCTGCTGCGCGGTGTCGGCGCTGGCCGGCTACGCGCCACCGGAGGTGGCCGACGCGGCGATCGACCGTGCGGTGGAGCGGATCCTGGCCGACCAACGCGACGACGGCGGTTGGGGGCGATGGTCCAGCACGGCGGAGGAGACCGCGTACGCGGTGCAGATCCTACTGGGCAGCGGCCGGCCGATCCGGCCGGCGGTGACCGCGGCGGTGTGCCGGGCGGTCGGGCACCTGCGAGCCGACCGATCCGACTACCCTCCTCTGTGGCACGACAAGGATCTGTACGCGCCTATTCTCATTGTCCGGGCAGCGGTCATCGCGGCGCGAAAACTGGTCCTTGCCGTGGCACCGACGATTAACCAGGCTTTGTCGACGACGACACCTGAAGCCGGGCGGAGCAGGGCATGATCACCAGCGCTTGAGTTGGCGCGGTGACGCTGTTAGCGTGCGCCGGGGTCGATGTGCGTGACGCGCTGCTGACCGACCGATCAATTAGCTCAGGGCCAGGGACGGTGTAATGGGTTCCCGCAGTTCGAATCTGCGTACCAAGGTCGTGGCCCTATTGGCCTCGCTGGTGGCACTCTGGGGCTTCACCGCCTGGGTCACCGTCCGAGAGGGAGTCAACCTCGTCGGTGTGCAGGCACTCGACGTACGGGTGTTCGACCCCACCGAGCCGCTGTTGCTCCAACTGCAGCTGGAACGGCGCAACTCGGTGGTCTACCTGGGACGGCCGGAGGAGTCACAGCGCGCAGAGCTGGAAAAACTGCGGCAGCGTACCGACGAGGTGGCCGGCGAGTTCGTCGAGTCCACGGACCACTGGCAGGTGAGCCTGCTCGGCAGCAAAGATCTGCACGAGCGAATCGACGCGCTGAACCGGGGACTGTCCGTGCTCTCGGAAACCCGCGCCGCAGTCGATCAGCGCAATATCAGCCGGAGCGAAGCCATGGCGGCCTTCACCGAGCTGATCGAAGTGATCTACGAGGTCTACGACGAACTCGGCAATCTCGATGACGAGGAGGTCGCCGAGAACACCGCTCAGCTGATCCGCCTCAACCGCGCTCGGGAACTGGTGTCCCAGGAGGACGCCATGCTGGCCGGAATCCTGGCCGCCGGTCGGATCACCCAGACCGAGCGGGCCGAGTTCACCCGCGTCGTGGGTGCCCGACAGTTCCTCGCGGAGCAGGCCGTCGTCCGGCTGCCGGAAACCGACCAGCGCCGTTACGAGCAGATGATCGCCGGTGCCAATTTCACCCGGCTGGCCAATCTGGAAAACCAGGTCATGCTCGCCAGCGGCACCTCACGCCCGCCGTTCGACAGCCAGAAGTGGAACGAGGCCTCCGCCGCCGCACTCGTCGAGATCGGCGACGTCGTGCTGGCCGGCGGTGACGAGATCGTCAAGCGGGCCACCCCGGTGGCCATCGGCGTCATCGTCCGGCTGGTCCTCGCCGCCGGCCTCGGCCTGCTCGCCGTCATCGCCTCGGTGGTCGTCTCGATCACCACCGCGCGGGCCCTGGTGCAGCAGCTGCAACGGCTGCGTGACGCCGCGATCCAGCTCGCCGACGAGCGGCTGCCGAGCGTGGTCGAGCGGCTCGGTCGCGGTGACCAGGTGGACGTGGCCAAGGAAGCGCCGCCGCTGCGGTTCGGTGACGACGAGATCGGCCAGGTGGGTAAGGCCTTCAACGTCGTGCAGGAGACCGCCATCCGTACGGCGGTGGAACAGGCCGAGCTGCGTCGGGCGGTCCGCGAGGTGTTCCTCAGCCTGGCCCGGCGTACCCAGGCCCTGGTGCACCGCCAGCTGACCCTGCTGGACGCGATGGAGCGGCGGGAGCACGACGCGGAGGAACTGGAGGACCTGTTCCGGGTCGACCACCTCGCCACCCGGATGCGGCGTAACGCCGAGAATCTGATCGTGCTCTCCGGCTCGACGCCGGGCCGCGCCTGGCGACGCAGCGTGCCGATGGTCGACGTGATCCGGGGCGCGGTCGGTGAGGTCGAGGACTACACCCGGGTCACCGTGCTGCCCATCGGCGGGGTGTCGCTCGCCGGCCGGGCGGTCGGTGACGTCATCCACCTGCTCGCCGAGCTGATCGAGAACGGGCTGTCGTTCTCCCCGCCGCACACCAGCGTCGAGGTACGCGGGCAGTTGGTCGCCAACGGTTTCGCCATCGAGATCGAGGACCGCGGTCTGGGCATGACCGAGGAGGACCTCGCCGCCGCCAACCACCGGATCGTGGACCAGTCCGAACTGAACCTCGCCGACGCCTCCCGGCTGGGCCTCTACGTGGTGAGCCGGTTGACCGACCGGCACGGCGTACGGGTCCGGCTCAAGGAGTCCGCGTACGGCGGCACGACCGCCGTGGTGCTGATCCCGAGCAACCTGATCATCGTTGACGGCAGCGAGCCGGAGGCCCTGGCCGGACCGGACGCCGACACGTCGACCCGGTCCGCCGAGCCGGTGCCGGGGACCGCGGTGCAGCGGTCGACCGCGCCGGTGGCGTTGGCCGCCCCGGCACAGCCGCCCGCGCCCCGCCCCGACCGCGACGCCGACGATGAGCACCGGGGCGCGGACCGACGTGCGGCCGACAGCCCGGTGGAGGTCCACCTCAGCGCGACCGACACCAGCGAAGGTGGGCTGCCGACCAGGTCCCGGCGTCGACCCGGACACTCCGCACTGGACGGGCCGACCATTCCGATCAGCCTGCCGGTCACCGGGGCGCCCGGGCCCGGGCTGCCGCAGCGTCCACTCGACACCCGTGACCAGCCGGCCGATGTGCCAGCCCCGGCGGGCGGTGCGGCGGCGGCGGCCGAGCCCGGTGAGGCCGTCCCGGTCGAGTCGGTCCGCACCGAGTCGGGCCTGCCGGTCCGCATCCGGCAGGCCAGCCTCACGCCGGCCCTGCGGGCCGAGCCTGAGGCCGCGGAGGAGGACGAGGACGTGATCCGCGAACCCGAACAGGTTCGACGAATGATGAGTTCGTACCAGACGGGCACCCGGCGTGGCCGCACCGACGCGGCCCGGCTGCTCGGTGGTGGCGGTCGGCCCGGCGACGCGGACGAGTCTGACGGCGCCGACCAACAGGAGTCCTGACCGGGGTGCAGGTCGTGCGGCGATCCGCCCGACCGACGGTCAGGACCAGATGAGCACGGCGATGAGCCGGGGGAGAAGAGGACGACGAAGTGGCGCAGAAGACGGCTTCGAGTGCCGACCTGACGTGGTTGCTGGACGATCTGGTCGGCCGGGTCAAGCAGGCCGAGCACGCGGTCGCACTGTCCGCCGACGGTCTGCTGATGGCCTCGTCGCAAGGGCTCAGCCGCGACGACGGCGAGCACCTGGCGGCGATGGCGGCCGGCATCCAGAGCCTGGCCCGAGGCGCGGGAAAGCGGTTCGGCGGCGGGCAGGTGCAGCAGACGATCATCGAGATGCAGTCCTCGTTCCTGTTCGTCACAGCCGCCGGTCGCAACGCCTGTCTCGCGGTCCTGGCCAGTGAGGACGCGGATGTCGGACTGATCGCGTACGAGATGGCCATGCTGGTCACCCGGGTCGGCAAGTTCGTCGCGTCGCCGACACGATCAGCCGAGCAGACCAACGGGGAGAAGTAACCCAGATGACGGTGCAGGGAGAGCCCGCCGACCACCAGTGGGTCGATGACCATGCCGGTCCGGTGGTCCGCCCGTACGCGGTCACCGGCGGCCGGGCTCGCCCGGTCACCGGCACGTTCGACCTGATCTCGCTGGTGATGGCGACCCGGACGGACGTCTCGCCGGAGATCGGGTTGGGCCCGGAGCACCTGGCGATCGTCGGTCTGTGCCAGCGGATGCAGTCCGTCGCCGAGATCGCGGCCCACCTCGACCTGCCGGTCGGCACCGTACGGGTACTGCTCGGCGACCTGGTGGCGCGCAGCTTGGTTCAGATCCGGGAGCCGCACAGCACCCTCGGCGTTCCCGACAACAGCATCTTCGAGGCGGTTATCAATGGACTACGGGCACTCTGAGCGGCCGTCGGGCGCGGTCGCGTTGCCCACGGCGATCAAGATCCTGGTCGCGGGTGGATTCGGGGTGGGTAAGACCACACTGGTCGGCGCGGTCAGCGAGACGCGTCCGCTGCGGACCGAGGAGGTGCTCACCGAATCGGGGGTGGGCATCGACGACCTGTCCGGCGTCGAGGCCAAGCGCACGACGACCGTGGCGATGGATTTCGGCCGCATCACCATCAGCGACGACCTGGTGCTGTACCTGTTCGGCACGCCCGGGCAGGACCGGTTCTGGTTCGTCTGGGACGAGCTGGCGCTGGGCGCGATCGGCGCGGTCGTGCTGGCCGACACCCGTCGGCTCGCCGACTGCTTCCCCTCCATCGACTACTTCGAAGGGCGGGGCACGCCGTTCCTGGTGGCGGTGAACTGTTTCGAGGGGGCGCGGCAGTACCGGCTCGACGAGGTGCAGGCCGCGTTGAACCTCGACCCCGAGGTCCCGGTGCTGCTCTGCGACGCTCGGCAGCGCGAGTCGGCCAAGGAGGTGCTCATCACGCTGGTGGAGCACGCGATGAAGCTGCGCGAGGCCCGTCGCAGCGCCGACTGAGGGGCATCTGAACGGACCGAGGGGCTCCTTCCCGCCTGCGCGGGAGGGAGCCCCTCGGACTGTCGGACGTCAGTTGGCGATCATCCGCCGCAGCACGTACTGCAGGATGCCGCCGTGGCGGTAGTAGTCCGCCTCACCCGGGGTGTCGATCCGCACCACGGCGTCGAACTCCACGCCGGTGTCGGTGGTGACCTTCACCGTACGGGGGGTCGAGCCGTCGTTGAGCGCGGTCACCCCGGTGACGGTGAACGTCTCGGTGCCGGTCAGCCCCAGCGAGTCGGCGTTCTCGCCGGCCGGGAACTGCAACGGCAGTACGCCCATGCCGATGAGGTTGGAGCGGTGGATCCGCTCGTACGACTCGGCGATGACCGCCTTCACGCCGAGCAGCATGGTGCCCTTGGCAGCCCAGTCCCGCGAGGAGCCGGAACCGTACTCCTTGCCGGCCAGGATGACCAGCGGCACCTCGGCGGCCTGGTAGGCCATCGAGGCGTCGTAGATGGAGGTCTGCTCGCCGGTCAGGTGGTTGACCGTGTAGCCGCCCTCGACCCCGGGCACCAGCTGGTTGCGCAGCCGGATGTTGGCGAAGGTGCCCCGGATCATCACCTCGTGGTTGCCCCGCCGCGAGCCGTACGAGTTGAACTCGTGCCGCGGCACGCCGTGCGCGGCGAGGTACTCGCCGGCCGGGGAGTCGGCCTTGATGGAGCCGGCCGGGGAGATGTGGTCGGTGGTCACCGAGTCACCCAGCTTGGCCAGCACCCGGGCGCCGGCGATGTCGGTCACCGGGGTCGGCTGCTGCGCCATGCCCTCGAAGTACGGGGGCTTGCGCACGTAGGTGGAGTCACCGTCCCAGGCGAAGGTGTCGCCGGTCGGGGTGGGCAGCGACTGCCAGCGTTCGTCACCGGCGAAGACGTCGGCGTACGCGGCGCTGAACCCGGTGGCGCCGATCGCCGAGGCGATGACGTCCTGGATCTCGGCGGTGCTCGGCCAGATGTCGCGCAGGTAGACCGGGTTGCCCTCGCTGTCCTCACCGATCGGCTCGTTGGCCAGGTCGATGTCCATCGTGCCGGCCAGCGCGTACGCCACCACCAGCGGCGGGGACGCCAGGTAGTTCATCTTGACGTCCGGGTTGATCCGGCCCTCGAAGTTCCGGTTGCCGGAGAGCACCGACACGACCGCCAGGTCGGCCTCGTTGACTGCGGCGGAGACCTCCTCCGGCAGCGGGCCGGAGTTGCCGATGCAGGTGGTGCAGCCGTAGCCGACCAGGTGGAAGCCGAGCTTCTCCAGGTACGGGGTGAGGCCGGCCCGCTCGTAGTAGTCCATGACGACCTTCGAGCCCGGCGCCAGGGTGGTCTTCACCCACGGCTTGCGGTTCAGGCCCTTGTCCACCGCGTTGCGGGCGAGCAGCGCCGCACCGATCATGACCTGCGGGTTGGAGGTGTTGGTGCAGGAGGTGATCGCGGCGATCACCACTGCGCCGTGGTCCAGCTCATAGGTGTTGCCGTCGTCGCCGGTGACCCGGATCGGGTTGCTGGCCCGCCCGCCCGCGCCGACTGCGGCGGTCACCAGGTCGCGCGGGGCGTCGGCCGGGTCGTTGACGCCGTTGGCGGGCGAGTCGCTGGCCGGGAAGGACTCGGCGCTGGCCTCGTCGGCCGGGCCGGCGGTGCCGAACGGCGCCTCCTGCTGCGGCACACCGGGCTCGCGGCTCGGGTCGCCACCGGTCTCGTCGGCGGCCACGTAGTCGGTGAGCGCGGCGCGGAACAGCGTCTTGGCGCTGCCCAGCGGCACCCGGTCCTGCGGGCGCTTCGGACCGGCGAGGGAGGGCTCGATGGTGCTCAGGTCGAGCTCCAGGCGCTCGGAGTACTCCGGCTCGGCCGCCGGGTCGTGCCAGAGGCCCTGCTCCTTGGCGTACGCCTCGACCAGCGCGACCTGAGACGCGTCGCGGCCGGTCAGCTCCAGGTAGCGGACGGTCTCGGCGTCGATCGGGAAGATCGCGACGGTGGAGCCGTACTCCGGAGACATGTTGCCGATGGTGGCCCGGTTGGCCAGCGGCACCGCGCTCACGCCCGGCCCGTAGAACTCGACGAACTTGCCGACCACCCCGTGCTTGCGCAGCATCTCGGTGATGGTGAGCACCAGGTCGGTGGCGGTGGTGCCGGCCGGCATCTCACCGGAGAGCTTGAAGCCCACCACCCGGGGGATCAGCATGCTGACCGGCTGGCCCAGCATCGCGGCCTCGGCCTCGATGCCGCCGACGCCCCAGCCCAGCACACCCAGGCCGTTGACCATCGTGGTGTGCGAGTCGGTGCCGACCACCGTGTCCGGGTACGCCTGACCGTTGCGCTCCATGATCGTACGCGCCAGGTACTCGATGTTGACCTGGTGCACGATGCCGGTGCCGGGCGGGACCACCTTGAACTCGTTGAACGCGGTCTGGCCCCAGCGCAGGAACTGGTAGCGCTCCTTGTTGCGGGCGTACTCCAGCTCGACATTGCGCTCGAAGGCGTCCTCGCGGCCGAACAGGTCGGCGATGACCGAGTGGTCGATGACCAGCTCGGCGGGGGCCAGCGGGTTCACCTTGGTGGGGTCGCCGCCGAGGTCGCGGACGGCCTCACGCATGGTGGCGAGGTCGACCACGCACGGTACGCCGGTGAAGTCCTGCATCAGCACCCGCGCCGGGGTGAACTGGATCTCGACGTTCGGGTCGGCGTTCGGATCCCACGCGCCCAGCTGGCGGATGTGCTCGGCGGTGATGTTCGCGCCGTCCTCGGTCCGCAGCAGGTTTTCCAGCAGGATCTTCAGGCTGTAGGGGAGCCGTTCGTGGCCCTCCACCTGGCTGATCTTGAAAATCTCGTAGCTCGCGTCTCCGACGCGTAGCTGGGTCTTCGCACCGAAGGTGTCGAGGCTCGCCACGTCGTACTCCTTCACACCAGCGACCGTGAGTAGTCCTGAGCAGTCTTTCGCACCGGCCGGGGCGCCGCCGTGGTTAGGGGACACTTACCGCCGATTCTCCCTGTCAACAAAACCGTACGTCCGTCTTGCTATGAGCGCAACCCGGTGTCATCGTGTGGACGGGAGGTGCTCATCATGATCCATCACGTCCAGCTCGCCTGCCCGCGCGGCTCCGAGGACCGGTCCCGGGCCTTCTACGTCGACCTGCTCGGCCTGACCGAACTGACCAAACCACCGGCCCTCGCCGCTCGCGGCGGTTGCTGGTTCACCGGGTACGGCGCCGAACTGCACCTCGGCGTCGAGGACGACTTCCGCCCCGCCCGCAAAGCCCACCCCGCCCTACTCCGACCCGACCTCGACACCCTGGCCACCCACCTCGCTGCCGTCGACTACCCGGTCACCTGGGGTAACGACGAACTCCCCGGCCTACGCCGCTTCCACACCACCGACCCCCACGGCAACCGCCTCGAATTCCTCACCCCCACCCGCCCCTCTCCCCGCTCGGGTTGATCAAGAAGTGCGGTGCTCGGTCGGCCGGTGCCGCGGGGTGGCCGCCGTACGGGTAGGTCCGCCTTCGCGTCTGGATCCGCCCCGTCGGGCGAAGCAAACTGCTTGATCAACGCGGGAGGGGTTGGTGTTGTGCCTACCCTGCGTCGTTCCGCCCTCGTGTCTGCGGCGATCTTGCAGTTTTGGTCGGGGCGAAGGGTTGTTTTCCGGGCGTTTTGGCGACCGTAAGTGCAAGATCGCGGGGGCTTGGTGGGTGCAGGGCTTGGTGGGTGCGGGGCGGGGCGGGGGCGGGCGGGGCTTGGCGGGGTGGGCTTTGCGGGCGGGGCGGGGTGGCGTGGGGCTTGGCGGGCTGGGGGCTTGGCGGGGTGGGGGTCGGGACGTGAAAAGGGCCGGCCCCCCATGTGGGGGCCGGCCCTTTCGGTGTTCGAGTGGTGTCAGCTGGTGGCGGTGTAGCCGCGGGTGGCGATCCAGTCGGCGAGGTTGTCGGTGGTGAGTTGGTAGGTGGCGGTGGCCGGGTTGGCGGAGTCGGCGATGGTGACGGTGTCGCCTCCGTCGTGGTAGCCGGTGACGCTGATGTAGTGGCCGCCTTCGAAGCTGTGGGTGGTGCCGGTGGTGTCGGTGGTGGTGCCGGCGATGTTGGCGACCACGGCGTGGCCGTTGTCGACGGTGCGCTTGATGTCCTCGCGCAGCTTGTCGGTCTGCTTGGTGTCGGCCTTGGCGTCGGGGATCTCGACCGAGCGGTAGACGTCCTTACCGGTTTCCTTGTTCAGGATGGGGGTGATGTCGTTGATGGAGTCGGTGCCGTTCTCGGTGGTGCCCATCTCCTTGGCCATGGTGTGGACGTCGATGTTCTTGCCCTGCACGCTCAGGGCGTTGCGGGCGGCGGCGGGGCCGCAGTAGTAGAAGTTGGGCTGGGCTTCGTAGCGCACGTCGAGCTGTCGTTCGCCGCCGGGCTTGCGGTCGGCCTGCACGGCGGTGGGGGTGCTGGGTGCGGCCTGGGCGGCGATGGCGGGGCCGGCGATGCCACCGGCGGTGGCGGCGGCAGCGGCGATGGTCAGAGCGGTCTTACGCAGCATGGTGGTACGCATGATGGTGTTCCGCCTTCCGTTCGGGGGTGCGCGCGGCGAGCGAGGGGGGTCGCGGTGGCCGCGCGAGAGGGGGAGATCGTGCGAAGTAGATGGGCCGTCTCAGGCAGCATCGTTTGGGCTGCTGCTGCTGTAGGCCTTGGTCGGGCGTCGTGAGGCCCGGTACGAACATCGCGGGAGGGCTGCTGGGCAGCTCATCGGCCGGAGGGGCCGTTCACGATGTCCGGGAGATGTGTAACGCCGGGTGGGGGGGGCGGTCATTCCGGCCCGGTCCCGGGGGCGTCGCCGAGGGGGTGTCGCGGTTACCCCTGTACAACGCCCAGGCTGGGGGCATGATTCCGCGACCACGGTGACCCAGCCCACTGGCCGCCGGGGCATCCGTCGGACATATCACCCAAGGTGTCACTCGGCATGGGCGACGACACCCGCCGTTCACCACGGCGGCCCCCAGCCCGCCTCGACGACCGGGTCCGCCCTCGCCGTTACGCCGAAACGGTGGGGTCCAGAGCGGTAGGAAACCACCATTCCGGCGTAATGGAGTCGATCACGCAGGTCAGGTCAGTCGATCCCGCCACGCCGGGCACGCTTGGCCGCCGGACCGCGCCTCGTCACGTCTGGCCGGCCGGTCGTGCCGGGTCAGGCCGGGGTTGGGTGTCGGGCGTCGGTCACCACGGCGGCCGCCAGCCCGTCTCTACGACCGGGTCCGCCCTTGCCGTTACGCCGTAACGGTGGGGTCGAGAGCGGTAGGAAACCGCCATTCCGGCGTAATGGAGTCGATCACGCCGGTCAGGTCAGTCGATCCCGCCACGCCGGGCACGCTTGGCCGCCGGACCGCGCCTCGTCACGTCTGGCCACCTGGTCGCGCCGGGTCAGGCCGTGTCGGGGCTGCGGGGGAAGTCGCGGTGGGGCGTTTTCGGACACCGGGAGCGGGAAAGCCGGGCGGGCAGGTAGCCGACACGAGCGGGGGAGGGCCCGTGGTGCAGCAGGGCCGATCCGTGGCAATCCGTCAGCATCCGGCGCCGGTGGCCGGGGCGCCGTTGTGGTGCGACGCGCGGGAGTACGGACTACAGGGCGACGGGACGACGAACGACCAGCCCGCGCTGGCGGCGCTGGTGGACCGCCTCGGCGAGGGGTACGCGGCCGACGGGCGGGCCCGGGTCATCTACTGCCCGCCCGGAATCTACTCGATCCGGGACGCGGGCACCGTGTGGCGCAGTGGGGTGTCCCTGATCGGCGCGGGCTCGGGCGCGACCCGGTTCCTGCTTAGCAACGAGGGCAACCGTGCCGAACCGACGCCGCTGGCGTACTGGACGACCGTCCAGCACGGCGCGGACCGCGACCGGCACATCGCCGACTGCACCTTCGCCGACTTCGAGATCGACGGCTCCGGCGTGGCCCTGACCCAGTACAACTACCTTGCGAAGGGGCTGGGGCTTCAGTACGTGGTGCGAGGTGTGTTCCGCAATCTGTACATCCATCACACCGGTGCCACCGGGCTGGGTTGTGACTTCCTCCAGGACTGCCTGATCGACGGGGTGGTCGTGGTGGGCTGCGGCCGGCTGGACAACGGCGAGCAGATGGGCGGCGCGGGGATCGGCGTCGGCATCGGTGGTTGGGGCGACGTGGAACGCTGCACCATCACCAACTGCACCACCCTCGGCAACGGCACCAACGGCATCTTCCTGGAGTTGCAGAAGCCGTACTGGACGCCACCGCGTGGGTATCGCATCATCGGCTGCCACAGCCAGGCCAACCGGTTCGGCATCTCCGACTGGGGGGCGGACGGGCTGATCGTGTCGGCCTGCACCATGACCGGCAACCTGGAGGCCGGCTTCGACGTGTCCGCCAACGGCACCGCCGGCATCGCCGGACGGGGCGGCATCCTCACCAGTTGCGTCATCGACCGCAACGTCGGCGACGGGATCAGTGTGGGCAACACCCCCGGGCCGTACACCATCGAGGGCAACCGGATCAGCGGCAACGGGCGTCATGGCTATCACCAGCACGACCTCGGCAATGGTTTCGAAGGACCGGCCATGGACATCGTCATCGACGGCAACCAGTTCTGGGACAACGGCCTGGACGGAATTCGGATCGACCGGCCGACGATCGACACGGTGGTGGTGGACAACCGGATCCGTAACAACGGACGGCAGTGCGCACCGGCCGCTGACGGCGCGGGCGAGTCGGTGCACTACGCACGCCGTGCCATGACGGACCGCTCCGCGCACTGGCCGGTCGACGGGCACCGGGGCAAGGTGCTGCGGGTCGGCAGCCGTTACGCCGTGGTGGTCGCCAACACCGACACCGACCTGGCCCTGGCCGACCTGCGTCCCGATGCCGAGAACGCGTGGAACGAGGACGTGCCGCCGCCCGGCGCCGCCTACGAATTGCCCAGCCCGGTACCGATCCGCGCCGGCATCACCATCAACAGCGAACTGCGCTCGGCGACGGTGCGCGGCAACCGGATCTGGGACAACCGGGAGAACCCGACGCAGGGCTACGGCATGTGGATCACAGCGCAGGGCAGTTGCGTGTCCTGCCGGGTCGAGGACAACGACCTGGCTGGCAACGCCGACGGAGCGCTGCGGCTGGAGAACCCTCCGGAGGGCGGTCGCTGGGAACGCAACCACGCCGAGGTGGACTGAGCCTCCGGTCGGGCTGTCGTCAGTCCTGCTCGGCGGCCGGGGAGAAGGAGTTGGCCTCCGCGTGCCGGTTGCGCAGGCGATCCCGGATCTCCTCCGGGGAGTACGCGCGTCGCCGTCGCTCGGCTCGCGCGATCACCACACCGGACGCCGCCACACCGGCCAGACCGGCGAGACCGAGAACCTTCCACCACCGCACTCGTCGCCGCATCCGCCTAGGGTAGACCCTCATGAGTATCAGCCTGGACGAGGCGGTCGAACTGACCCGTACCGGCGACGTGTGGGTGTTCCGGGGCCGCAGCGTGCCCGACCGGGCCATCCAGTGGACCACCAACAGCCCGGTCAACCATGTCGGCATGGCGGTCGTGCTGGACGACATGCCCCCGCTGATGTGGCACGCGGAGCTCGGCCGGTCGCTGCCGGACATGTGGACCGGCACCCACCAGCGCGGCGTGCAACTGCACGACCTGCGCGACGCGGTCTGCGTCTGGGCCAACCGGTACGGGCAGCGGGCCTGGCTGCGCCAACTGGAGCCACCTGCCGATCCGGAGATGGAACGGGCGGTGTTGCAGACCATCGCCCGGCTGGACGGCACCCCCTTTCCGTCCACCGCCCAGTTGGCGTGGCGGTGGCTGCGGGGGCGGGTGCCGACGCCGCAGCTGCCCATGCGGGCCGACCGGCAACGTCCCGCGCCCTCCGGCGAGTCGACCCTGGAGACCGCGTACTGCGCGGAGGTCGTCGCGGTCACCTACGAGGCGATGGGGTTGCTGCCCGCCGGTCGGCGTCCGAACTGGTACGACCCGGGTCGCTTCTGGAGCGGCGACGACCTCGGTCTGCACGGCGGCGCCCGGCTCGGCAGCGAGATCGAGGTACGGATGCCGGCCCGCTGAGGTTTGCTCGGTCGGCTGACCGGCAACTTCTGGCGGTGTGACTGCCTCCACCGATCTCGATGCCCTGACCGACTTCTTCGACCGGTACGGTGTGGCCCTGACCTCTGGCGACCTGCCGGCGATCGCCGGCTGCTACACCCTGCCGGGGCTGGTGGTCGCCGACACCTACAGCTTCTCGTTCACCTCGACTGCGGCGGTGGCACTGTCCTTCGTGGGGGCCGCGCCGGACTACACCGAGCGGGAACTGGTCGCCGCGCACGCCGACATCGAACAGATCCAGCCCATCTCGGCCCTGCTCACCCTGGTGGCGGTCCGCTGGGAGTTCCTGGACAGCCAGGGGCGGCAGGTGCCGGGCGAACGGTACCGCTACCTACTGCGGACGACCGACGACGGGCCGGTGATCTGCACCGTCATGCGAACCGGCTGAGACCGCCGTCCAGGACACGACCCCGCCGGTACGCCGAGGCGTCCCGATGGTTTTGTCCCCGGTTTCCCCGTCGCTAGGCTGACGCATCGGTGACCGTGAGGGGGCCTGGATGGCAGTGCGACCGGTGGGCGACGAGAACGGCGAACCGAGCGGCCGGCGGATCGTGCCCAACGTGATCGCCTCGGCCCCGTGGGTGGCGACCCTGGTCGGTGTCGCGGTGCTGGCCGTGCTGCTGGTGGTGGCGACGCTGTCGTTCCGCGAGCCGGAGCAGCCGGCGGCCTGGTCTCCCGGCCCGCCGATGGCCCTGCCGGCGCAGCAGTCCACACCCACCACCACGCCGACACGTAGCTCCGGTCCGACCGTCACGCCGACGACCGCACCGACCGCACCGACCGCCTCGGCACCCACCCGCAGTGCCTCGTCGGGCCCGTCCGTGCCGCCGTCGTCGCCCGCGTCGGCGCGGGCGGCCGACGACCCGCCCGCGTCAGCCACACCGACCGCGAAACCGTCGACGTTCATCGACCCGGGCGGGGTGGAAGCCACGTACCAGGTGATGGCCAGCGACCCGGGCTCCTTCCAGGCGGAACTGGTGATCAGCAACGACACCGCCGGGGCGGTGGGCTGGGTGGTGGATCTGCGCTTCACCAGCGAGGTCACCGGCGTCCGCGCTTCCAGCGGCCCGGGCGTGTCGGTGGGCATCAAGGGCGCGGGCTGGTACGTGCTCAGTGGTACCGGTCAGCTTGCCGCCGAGGCACAGCAGACGGTGCGGCTACGGGTCAGCCGTACCGGGGGTGGCGAATACCCGGCACAATGCACGGTCAACGGCTCGGCTTGCGCACTGTCCTGAGCGTCCT
The DNA here is from genome assembly GCF_016774385.1 of Micromonospora fiedleri. Lineage (NCBI taxonomy): Bacteria > Bacillati > Actinomycetota > Actinomycetes > Micromonosporales > Micromonosporaceae > Micromonospora > Micromonospora fiedleri. The sequence goes on along the minus strand of NZ_JAETXL010000002.1, from coordinate 185,563 downwards.
GTCGGGTCGCTGAAACTCGGTCTTACTTTTCGAGATCACCAATGATCGTTACCCTTGCCGGGCTGCCCGCTGAGGAGAGACATGTCCGGTATGCGTCGCGCTCCGCGTTCGATGCCGCCCCGTGGTGCCACCGCCGTGGCGTCCTCACCCTGGATCCTGGTGTCGATCGGGCTGGGCGCGATGGTGGTCCTGCTCGTCATCGCGGTGGGGGCGTACCGGGGGCCCGGTCCGGACTTCGACCCCGCCCCACCGCTGGGCGCCGTGCCGGTGCCGGAGCGCGCGGCTTCGACCGGACGGAGTCCGTCGGCGCTGCCGTCGCAGGTGGTGCCCGGGCTCACCCCGCGCCGCACCAACCCACCCCGACCGGCCGGTACGACGGTGGACTCACCCAGGCCGTCGGCCTCGGCCGTACGGTCGTCGCAGCCGCCCCGTCCGGCGATGCCGACCAGTAGCGCGCCGACCGGTAGCGCGCCCACCCGCGCACCCGCCGCACCGGCCCCGTTCGAGGCGCGCTACCGGGTGACCGACTCCTTTTCCGGCGGCTTCATCGCCGAGGTGTGGATCCGCAACACCTCTCGGCGCGACCGCGAGTGGGTGGCCCGGATCGAGTACCCGGGCGGACGGGTGGTCACGGCCTGGTTGGAGGGGGTGCCACAGGGGACGTTCCGGGGTGCGGGCGGCACCCTGACCTATCGCAGTGGCCCGGATCTGCCGGCGGGATCGGCCGTCGCCCTGCGCTTCCACATCGAGTTCGCCTCGCCCCGCCCGGCGAGCTGCACGGTCTCCGGGCGGGCCTGCACCGGCCTCTGAGGACGCACCGGCACCGCAACGAGCTTTCAAGCTTGCGCAAACTGTCGGCAATGTTGCCGGCTGATTTGCAAGGTATTGCAGAATGTTTCGGCAAGGGCTAGCGTGCGGGCCATTCAGCGACCAGAGGAAGGCCGTCGATGAAACCCCCGCCGAAACCGCGCAGAGCCCTGCTCGCCCCCGTCTTCCTGCTCATCCTCACCCTGCTCGGCGCGCCGGTGGTGGTGCACCAGCGCCCCGCCGAGGCCGCGAACAGCACCGGCTCGTCGAGCCCCACCGGGGCCGCGACCTGGCAGTCCGAGCCCAGCGCCAAAGCCCTGCTCGACGCCGGCAGCAGCCGGTCGCGGGCCGAGCAGTTCTACTTCGTACTGCCCGACCGGTTCGCCAACGGCGACCCGCGCAACGACCGGGGCGGCCTGACCGGCGACCGGCTGCGCACCGGGTACGACCCCACCGACAAGGGGTTCTACCAGGGCGGCGACCTCAAAGGGCTGATCGACCGGCTGGACTACGTCCAAGGGCTCGGCACCACCGCGATCTGGCTCGCGCCGGTGTTCAAGAACCGGCCCGTGCAGGGCAAGGGCGACGACGTCTCGGCCGGCTACCACGGCTACTGGATCACCGACTTCACCCAGGTCGACCCGCACTTCGGCACCGCCGCCGACCTGAAGAAGCTGGTCGCCTCGGCGCACAAGCGCGGCATCAAGGTCTACCTCGACGTGATCGTCAACCACACCGCCGACGTGATCACCTACGCCGAGGACAGGTACAGCTACCTCGACAAGACGACCGCGCCGTACCGCGACGCGCAGGGGCGGCCCTTCGAGGACCGCAACCACGCCGACGGCAGCCGTACCTTCCCGCAGGTGAACAACCGGTCGTTCCCGTACACCCCGACCTTCGCGAGCCCGGCCGACGCGAAGGTCAAGGTGCCGGGCTGGCTGAACGACCCGACCATGTACCACAACCGTGGTGACTCGACGTTCGTCGGGGAGAACAGCGAGTACGGCGACTTCTTCGGCCTGGACGACCTGTGGACCGAGCGTCCCGAGGTGGTCCGGGGCATGACGAAGATTTACGCCGACTGGGTACGCGACACCGGTGTGGACGGGTTCCGCCTGGACACCGTCAAGCACGTCAACCTGGACTTCTGGCCGCAGTTCAGCCGGGGCATCGAGCAGGCCGCCGCCCGCGCCGGCAAGAAGGACTTCTTCATGTTCGGCGAGGTCTACAGCGCCGACCAGGAGATCACCTCCAGCTACGTACGCGAGGGCGCGTTGCCCGCCACCCTGGACTTCGCCTTCCAGGAGGCGGCCCGCGGCTACACCGCGAACGACGGCTCCGCCAAGGCCCTGGCCGACGTGTACGCCCGCGACGACCTGTACGCCGCCCGGGACACCCACGCCGGTCGGCTGCCCACCTTCCTGGGCAACCACGACATGGGCCGGATCGGCTCCTTCATCGCCACCGGCCCCACCGACCCGGCCACCCACCTGCGCCGCGACCAGCTCGCCCACGAGCTGATGTTCCTCACCCGGGGACAGCCGGTGGTCTACTCCGGTGACGAGCAGGGCTTCACCGGCGCGGGCGGCGACAAGGACGCCCGGCAGCCGATGTTCGCCTCGCGGACCGCCGACTACCTCGACGACGACCTGCTCGGCACCGACCGCACCCACGCCGAGGACCAGTTCGACCGCAGTCACCCGCTGTACCGCACCATCGCCGGGCTGGGCCAGCTGCGCCAGGCACACCCGGCGCTGCGCGACGGGGTGCAGGTGACCCGGCACGCGGCCGACGGGCCGGGCGTCTTCGCCTTCTCCCGCTTCGACCCCGACAACCGCACCGAGTACGTGGTGGCGGTCAACAACGCGGCGACCGCGCAGACTGTCACCGTGCAGACCTGGTCGGCCGGCGCCACCTTCGCCGGCATCTACGGCACCGCCGGCCGGTCCACCGCCGCCGGCGACGGCACGCTGACCGTGACCGTGCCGCCGCTGTCCGCGGTGGTGCACCGGGCCGGCAAACCCGTCGCGCTGCCCACCGCGAAGCCGGGCCTCACCATCACCGCCCTCGACGCGCCGGCCACCCGGGCCGAGATCACCGCCCAGGTCACCGGGGATCCGCTGGCCACGGTCACGATGGCCGCCCGGGTCGCCGGTGGCCGGTGGACGTTGCTCGGCACCGCCCACCGGGCGCCGTACACCGTGCACCACGACCTGACCGGCCTGGCCGCCGGCACGAAGGTCGAATACCTGGCGGCGGTCCGCGACGGCCGGGGCCGCACCGCCACCACCCGCGCGACCACCACCGTCGGCACCCCGGAGCAGACCGGCTCGTCGCGTGACTGGCTGGTGGTGCACTACCAGCGGCCGGACGGCGACTACACCGACTGGGGCCTCTACACCTGGGGTGACATCGACCCCGAGTACGCCACCGACTGGCCGAAGGGGCAGCCGTTCGCCGGCACCGACGCGTACGGGCGGTTCGCCTGGGTGAAGCTCAAGCCGGGCGCGAAATCGGTCGGCTTCCTGGTGGTCGACGCCGACGGCACCAAGGACGTCGAGAACGACCGGACCGTGGACGTGACACAGACCGGCGAGGTCTGGGTCAAGCAGGGCGACCCGGCGACGTACCCGAGCCGGGAGGAGGCGGCCGGTGCGCCGGCGCCGCCGGTCGAGGACGGCACCGCGGTGATCCACTACCGGCGACCCGACGGCAACTACGACGGGTGGGGCCTGCACCTCTGGGACGGTGCCGCCAACCCCACCGACTGGGCGCGGCCGATGCCGCCGACCCGGATCGACTCGTACGGCGCGGAGTTCCGGGTGCCGCTGTCCGAGGGCGCGACCGGGCTGAGCTACATCATCCATCGCGGTGACGAGAAGGATCTGCCGCAGGACCAGCGGCTCGACTTCGCCGACGCCGGACGCGAGGTGTGGTTGCTGGCCGCGACGCCGGGCCGGCTGCTGCCGAACACGGCCACCGGCACCGGTACGGACACCGACATCGGCAAGCAGAAGGCGCACTGGATCGACAGGTCCACCGTGGCCTGGCGCACCGGTCCCACCGACGGCAAGGCGTACGCCCTGGTGACCGCGCCGGCCGGTGGGGTGCGGGTGGTCGACGGCGAGCTGGTCGGGGCGTACACCTCGCTGCCGTTGACCGCGCAGCGCAACGGGCTCACCGAGGCCCAGCGCGCGGTCTTCCCGCACCTGTGGGACCACCGGACCTTCAGCCTGAGCCCGCGGGATCTGGCAAAGGTGCCGGCGGCCCTGCGCGGGCAGTTGCTGGTCACCGAACGGGCCGCCGACGGCACCCTGCTCGGCGCCACCGGCGTGCAGATCCCGGGCGTGCTCGACGACATGTACGCCCCGGCGACGGCAGCCCGACTGGGCGCCACCTTCACCGGTGGCGTGCCGACACTGGCGGTCTGGGCCCCGACGGCCCGCAGTGTGTCGCTGGAGTTGTTCGACTCGCCCACCGCGACTCCGCGCCTGGTCGAGATGCGCCGTGACGACCGCACCGGAGTCTGGTCGGTGCGCGGGGCCCGGGACTGGACCGGTCGGTACTACCGGTACCGGGTGCAGGCCTGGCAGCCGGCGACGCAGCAGGTGGTCACCGCCTCGGTGACCGACCCGTACTCGGTGGCGCTGGCGGCGGACTCCACGCACAGCCAGATCGTCGACCTGGCCGACCCGAAGCTGGCCCCGGTCGGCTGGGCGAAGCTGCGCAAGCCGGCCGCGCCGCCGGCCGCCAAGGTGCAGATCTCCGAGCTGTCGGTACGCGACTTCTCCATCGCCGACACCACCGTGCCGGCCGACCGCCGGGGCACCTACCGGGCCTTCACCGATCCGAGCACCGCCGGGATGAAGCACCTGCGGGCGATCAGCGACGCGGGCGTCAACCACCTGCACCTGCTGCCCGCGTTCGACTTCGCCACCATCCCCGAGCGGCGCGCCGACCAGCGGCAGCCCGACTGCGACCTGCCCGCCCTGCCGCCGGACTCGGAACGCCAGCAGGAGTGCATTGCCGCGGTGCGCGACACCGACGGCTACAACTGGGGGTACGACCCGCTGCACTACACCGTCCCGGAGGGCGGGTACGCCGTCGACCCGGACGGTGCCCGACGCACCACCGAGTTCCGGCAGATGGTCGCCGGGATCAACGATGCCGGTCTGCGGGTGGTGCTGGACGTCGTCTACAACCACACCTCGGCCGCCGGCACCGACCCCCGCTCCGTGCTCGACCAGATCGTGCCCGGCTACTACCACCGGCTGCTCGACGACGGGACGGTGGCCACCTCCACCTGCTGCGCCAACACCGCACCCGAACACGCGATGATGGGCAAGCTGGTGGTCGACTCGATGGTCACCTGGGCCACCGCGTACAAGGTCGACGGGTTCCGGTTCGACCTGATGGGTCACCACCCGAAGGCGAACATCCTGGCCGTACGCAAGGCGCTGGATAAGCTGACGGTGGCCCGCGACGGGGTGGACGGGAAGAAGATCCTGCTCTACGGCGAGGGCTGGAACTTCGGCGAGGTCGCCGACGACGCCCGGTTCGTGCAGGCCACCCAGGCCAACATGGCCGGTACCGGTGTCGGCACCTTCAACGACCGGCTGCGGGACGCGGTGCGCGGTGGTGGCCCGTTCGACGACAACCCGCGCCAGCAGGGCTTCGCGTCCGGGCTGTTCAGCGACCCCAACGGCGACCCGATCAACGGCACCACCGCCGAGCAGCGGGCCCGGCTGCTGCACCAGCACGACCTGATCAAGGTGGGGTTGGTCGGCAACCTGCGCGGCTACCGGTTCACCGACTCGGCGGGCCGGACGGTCACCGGCGACCAGGTCGACTACAACGGCTCACCCGCCGGCTACACCGACGCCCCCGGCGAGGCGATCACCTACGTCGACGCGCACGACAACGAGATCCTGTACGACGCGTTGGCGTACAAGCTGCCGCAGGCCACCTCGGCCACCGACCGGGCCCGGATGCAGGTGCTCGCGTTGAGCACGGTGGTGCTGGGCCAGGGTGCCGGCTTCGTCACCACCGGCACCGAGCGGCTGCGGTCGAAGTCGCTGGACCGCAACTCGTACAACTCGGGGGACTGGTTCAACCAGATCCGTTGGGACTGCGCCCAGGGCAACGGCTTCGGTGCCGGTCTGCCGCCCGCCGAGGACAACCGGGACAAGTGGCCGTACGCGAAGCCGCTGCTGGCCGACCCGAAGCTGGTGCCGGACTGCGGTGCGATCGAGCTGACCGACGCCCGCTACGCCGAGCTGCTGCGGATCCGTAACTCCTCCCCGGTGTTCGGGCTGTCCACGGCGCAGGAGGTGCAGCGGCGGGTCAGCTTCCCGCTGTCCGGCACGGGCGAGACGCCGGGGGTGCTCACCATGACCCTCGACGCGCGGGGCCTCGGTGGGCAGTGGAAGTCGGTGACCGTGGTCTTCAACAGCACGCCTGAGACGGCGACCCAACGGGTCACCGGGCTGCGGGGCGCGGACGTGGCGCTGCACCCGGTGCTGCGTTCCTCGGCCGATCCGGTGCTGCGGACCGCCGCCTTCGCCGCGTCGACCGGCACGTTCACCGTGCCGGCGCGCAGTGTGGCCGTCTTCGTTCAGCGGTAGGCCGTACCACGCGAACGGGGGCTGGACCGCACGGTCAGCCCCCGTTCGTGCCCGCAGCGATCAGCCATCGACGGCCGTCCCGGGACGGTTCCGGTAAGCGGCGGCAGTGGCACCGACACCACGCCGTACGTCTCCCAGACCGGCGCGGACCGGCTCCCTTCCGTGGTCGGAAGGGAGCCGGTCCCGGTCGGAGCCGGTGTCGGTACCGGTCAACCGTGTGGATCAGCCGAAGCAGCCGTCCGGAATCACCGGGCTGCCGAGGCAGTTGGTGGGGCGGTTGTCGGTGATGACGGACTTGTCGTCCAACACCACACCGTCGTTGGTGGTGAAGACGCCGCCCGGCTTGTTGGTGGCGAAGTTGTGGGCCACCTTGGTCTTGGTCAGGTAGACCCAGCCGCCCTTGTTGAAGATGCCACCGCCGGTGGCGAACGGACCGACGGCACGGTTGCCGTTGACCTCGGTGTCCCGCAGCGTGGTCTTGCTGTCGTCGTTGAACAGGCCGGCGCCGAAGAACCCGGCGACGTTGTCCTTGATGACGCTGTCGTCGACCGTGGCGGTGCTCCAGTCGACCACGGCCAGGCCGCCGCCGACACCTGCGGTGCTGTTCTTCGCGACCGTGCTGTGCGCCAGGGTGAGCTGGCTCTTCTTGGCCGCGAGGATGCCGCCACCGGCGATCAGCGCGGTGTTGTCGGAAACCTTCGAGTGCTTGACGGAGGTCTGACCGCCGATGTCGAGGATGCCGCCGCCGAAGCCGGTGGTCTCGTTCCCCTCGATCTCGGACTTCTCGACGTACAGCGTGCCGTTGTCGATGCCGGCGTGGTGCAGCTTGCCCTTGTACGGCTTGAACTTGACCAGACCGTTGGAGATGCCCGCACCGCCGATGATCGCCTGGTTGTTCTTCACCACCGACTTCTCGATCTTGAGGACGCCGACGTTGAGGATTCCACCGCCGAAGAGGAAGGCGGTGTTGTCGACGACGCGGCTCTCGTGGAGCAGGGTCTGGCCGTAGTTGGCCACGGCGCCACCGCTGGCACCGGACTGGTTGTCGATGAACTCGGTGTCGTGGACATCGGCCCGACCGCCCGGCTGCACCAGCAGGCCCGCGCCGTCAAAGCGGCCCGGCTCCCAGTCGCCCTCGGCCTCGACCTGGCCCTCGGACTGCCACTCCTGCTCTCCGTCGACCTGGGCGGTGGCTGGCACCGCCGCCGCGTCGGTCTCGGCCGGCGGCGCGGCCGGTGCCTTCGGCGCGGCCTGCAACGCGGTGATCAGCGGCTTGCCGCCCTGTACCGCGTCCGTCGCCTCGCCCGAGCCCGAGAACTGCGACCACGTCTCCCGCGGCTCCGGCGCCGACACCTTCTTGGCCGGGGCGGTCTGGCCGCCCTTGATGGTCAGGCCCTTGAGGGTGAGTTCCCCGCCGGGGCCGACATTGAGGATGCGGAACGGCTTGCTCGTGGCATCCCGCTCGATCTTGGTTTTGTCGCCCTTGAGGGTGATCGGCTGGGTGATCTTCGGTAGGCCGTTGCCCCACTTGTCGTGCCGGGTGAGCTTGTAGGTGCAGTGCTCGGCCAGCCTCAGGGTGGCACCGTTCCTGTTGTTGGCGAGGGTGATCGCCTCGATCAGCTTGTCGGTGTCGCAGGGCACCTCCCTCGCCCGCTCGTCGTGCCGATCGCGGTCCCGCTTCTTGCCGTCGTGTTTCGCCTCCTTGCCGTGTTCCGCTTCGCCCTGGGCGTCGTCGCGGCTGACCTGCTGGGTGGTCGACCACTTCACCCCGTCACTGCCGCCGACCGCCCCGGCGCCGGCGACGCCGACCGCGGCGATGCTGACCACGCCGGTCAACCCGGCAACGCCGCTGGCCACCCAGAGCTTGCGGCGACGCTTCGGCGTCGGCCGATCATCGTTGTTCGCTAGGTAGTTGGACATCGGAGCTTTTGCCCTCTCCTCGTACCAGACAGGGTCGCTCCGCCTCAGGCGGGCGTCCCCTGCTACAAATCGGTTGTAGCTCCCAGAACCCACGGTATGAGAATCTTCCTCACCTCGCGGGCAAATGCGAAACGAACCCGCATTAGGGTCATTACCCGTCCCGCCACCGCAACCCACCCACCTCGACCCACCCCCGGCGCCGGCGGCTGATCAAGAGCTTTTGGTCGTGCTCCTCGCAGTTCGTGACGCAAACTTCTTGATCAACGCGACTGTGGGGTTGGGGAGCGGGGTTGAGGGAGGGCTCCTTCGGGGCGCCGGGTGGCGGCCCGGAGGAGCCCTCCGGCTATGTGGTCTGGCTCTCGGTGTGTCTCAGCCGAAGCAGCGGTCCGGAATGACCGGGCTGCCGAGGCAGTTGGTCGGGCGGTTGTCGATGACCGTGGACTTGCTGTCGATCTCGACGCGGTCGTTGTTGGTGAAGATGCCGCCCGGCTTCTTGGTGGAGAAGTTGAAGGCCACCTTCGACCGGATCAGGCTGACCTTGCCGCCGTCGTTGAAGATCCCGCCGGCCTGTGCGTACCTGCCGACCGCCTGGTTGGCGAGTACCTCGGTGTCCCGCAGCAAGGTGAAACCGAAGTTGAAGATTCCGCCACCGTCGCCGTCGGAGACGTTCTCCTTGACGAGGCTGTGTTCGATGACGGCCTTGGTGCCCTCACCGATGCCGATGCCGCCCGCGCGACCCTGGGTGGAGTTCTTCGCGACGAGCACGTGCTTGAGGGTCAGCTGGCTGTCGACGTTGGCGAGCACACCGCCGACATCGGAGCCCGCGGTGTTGTCGGTGAACTCGCTGTGGCTGGCCGAGGTGGTCCCGCCGTTGTCGGCCAGGCCGCCACCGTCACCCGCGGTCCGGTTGTGGCTGATCTTGCTCTTGAAGATGTAGACGGTGCCGCCCTCGATCCCGTACTTGTCGGACGAGCCGTTGGCGATGCCGCCGCCGCCTTCCTCGGCGCTGTTGCGAACCACCTCGGACTCCTCGACCTGGAGAGTTCCGGCGTTGAAGATGCCGCCGCCGAAGCCGCCAGCGCTGTTGCGCTCGATCAGGCTCCGGTCGATGCGCGTGGCGCCGAAGTTGGCGATGGCACCGCCGTCGCCGGCCGCGTGGTTCTGTACGAAGGTGCTGTGCTCGACGACGGCGCGACCACCCTGGTGGACCAGGAGGCCCGCGCCCTCGGTGGGCGTGTGACCGTGCCCGCCGGTGGGCCACGGAGCCGGCGTCGCCTCCGAACCGGGCCCGGCTCCGGGCGCGGCTGCCGCCTGAGGCGCGGCTGCCGGTGCGGCTGCCGCCTGAGGGGCGACCGCCGGTGTCCCGGGCGCGGCGTCAGCCGCCTCCGGCGTGGCCGTGGGGGCCGTCGCTTCCCCCTTCGACCCCCACCGTACGCGGGGCTTCGAGTCGTCCTTCTTCTTGTCGTCCTTGAGCTGGCCGCCCTTGATGGTCAGGCCCTTGAGGGTGAGTTCCCCGCCGGGGCCGACGTTGAGGATGCGGAACGGCTTGGCCGTCGGATCCCGCTCGATCCGGGTCTTGTCGCCCTTGAGGGTGATCGGCTGGTTGATCCGTGGCAGGCCGTTACCCCACTCGTCGTGCCGGGTCAGCGTGTAGGTGCAGTGCTCAGCCAGCTTCAGGGTCGCGCCGTCGGTCCGGTTGGCCAGGGTGATCGCGTCGATCAGCTTGTCGGTGTCGCACGGCACCTCCTTCACCCGTTCTCGGCCTTCGAAGCGCTTGCCCTTGCCGTCCCGGTCGCCCTTGCCGTCCCGGTCGCCCCGGTCACCCTTGCCGGACTCCGCGCCACCGGTCTCCTCGGCCTTGTCTGCGTCGCTGACGTGCTGTTTCGGTGCCGACGCCTGCGTGTTCGACGCCTGTTGCCGCTCGCCGGACTTCTGGTTACGGGCGGCCACGCCGCCCACGGCGGCCAAGCCGACGACACCGGTCAAGCCGGCTACCCCGGCGGCCACCCAAAGCTTCCGTCGTCCTCGTCTCGGTGGGGCCATGGGGGCCTCACCGGAGGGAGTCGTTAGGTCGTTGGACATCAGAGCCTTCCGCCCTTTCCTGCTACCAAACGGGCTCGCACCACCCGAAGGAGGCACGGGCAGCTACAAATCGGTTGCAGCCTCCGACGACCACCGTATGAGAAGGATCCTCGCGACAAGGGCGTATCCGAAAAACTCGCGCATTAGATATATTTCGGGCATCCGCCGGTCAAGGCGCCAGCCTGGGCAGGAAGCGGGTGACCAGAGCAACAAGAACGGGCCCCGCTCGGGGTGTGCTGGACGTACGAAACGTCGCACACCGCCGGGCGGGGCCCGTCGTGCGGTCGTGGCGCGGTCAGCCGGGCAGGCGCGGGCCCGCCTCACGCTGCTCGGCCAACCAGGTCTCCACCTCGTCGGACCGGCGGGGCAGGCCCGCCGACAGGTTCACCGCACCGGCGCTGGTGACCAGGATGTCGTCCTCGATCCGGATGCCGACGCCGCGCAGCTCCTCGGGGACCAGGTCGTCCTCCGGCTGGAAGTACAACCCCGGCTCGACGGTGAGCACGTACCCCTCGCCGAGGCTGCCGTCGCGGTATGCCTCCTTGCGGGCGTTGGAGCAGTCGTGCACGTCGATGCCGAGCATGTGCCCGAACCCGTGCAGCGTCCAGCGGCGGTAGACGGTGGAGTTCTCGTCCATCGCCTCGTCCACGCTCACCGGCAGCAACCCCAGGTCGGCCAGCCCCTCGGCGAGCACCCGCATGCAGGTCAGGTGGACCTCCTTGAAGGCCACGCCCGGCTTGATGACGTCGATGCCGGCCTGCTGCGAGGCGTACACGATGTCGTAGACCTGCCGCTGCAGTGCGGTGAACCGGCCGTTGACCGGCAGTACCCGGGTCACGTCGGCGGTGTAGAGGTTGCGGCCCTCCACACCCATGTCCATCAGCAGTAGCTCACCCGGCCGGGTGACGCCGTGGTTGTGCACCCAGTGCAGGATCGTGGCGTGCTCGCCGGCGCCGACGATCGAGCCGTAGCCGACGTCGTTGCCGTCGTGCCGGGCCCGCAGCGCGAAGATCCCCTCCAGCAGCCGTTCCGAGACCCCCCGGTCGGCCGGCAGCACCCGGGCCACGTCCTCGAAGCCGCGTACGGTGGCGTCGATCGCCTCCTGCAACTGGCCGATCTCCCACTCGTCCTTGACGAGCTTCTGCTCGGAGATGGCGATGGCCAGCTCCCGGTCCCGGGCCGGCTGGCCCTCCTCGCGTGCCCCGTCGTACGCGCGCACCGCGGCGTCCACCCGCGGATCGAACCCACGCAACACCCGGGTACGCGCCGGGGCCAGGTCGGCCAGCGCCCCGTCCAACTCGGTCAGGTCGACGGTGGGCAGGCCCAGCTCGGTCGACTTCTCGGTAAGCGTGTGCCGCCGCCCCACCCACAGCTCGCCGTGCCGGCTGCGGAAGAACTCGTCGTTCTCCCGCGAGCTGCGCGGCCGCATGTACAGGATGGCGTCGTGCCCCGAACCGTTGGGCCGCATCACCAGCACGCTGTCCGGATCCTGGTCACCGGTCAGGTACGCGAAGTCGCTGCCCGGACGGAACCGGTACTCGGTGTCGTTGGCCCGGATCTTCTCCCCGCCGGTGGGAATCACCAGCGTCTCGCCCGGGAAGGCGGCCGACAGGGCGGCGCGGCGCTTGGCGTAGTTCGGCACCTCCGGTCGGGGGCCGACCGGCAGCGTGGTGTCCCGCCAGCCCTGCCGCATGAACGCCAGGAACGCCGGGGGAAAGTCCGGGTCGTGTGACTCGGTGCCGTCGGCCGGCTTGCCGTCGGTGCGTTCCTCGGTCATGCCCGCTCCCTTCGTGTAGTCGCTGGCCCCGACCGTACCGCGAATCCGGCTCGTTCCGGCCAGGGTGATCATCCCGGCCGGCCCGGGTGACCGCACCGGAGACCGCACCGGACGGCACGCGGCGAGGTCGGCCAGCCGAGCCCGCCCGTGCCGCAACGCCCGATTCGTACGCGTGGAAAGATGGCAAACATGTGCGGACTCCTGGCTTTTTTCAGTGCACGCGGCGACGCCGCCGCTCACCGCGACAGCATCGCCGGAGCGTTGGAATGCCTGCACCACCGCGGCCCGGACGAGACCGGTGTCGAGGTGGTCGGGGACGCCACCGGCCGGTACGCGGACGGGGTGTTCGCGCACAAGCGGTTGGCGATCATCGACGTCGCGCTCAGCCACGAGCCGTTGCCCTACGCCGACGGGCGTTACCTGCTGACCTTCAACGGCGAGATCTACAACTACATCGAGCTGCGCGAGGAGCTGATCCGCGAGCACGGTGCCCGGTTCGCCACCAACGGTGACGGCGAGGTGATCGTCGCCGGCTACCACTACTGGGGCGAGCAGGTGCTCACCCGGCTACGGGGCATGTTCGCCTTCGTCATCTGGGACCGGCAGGCCCGCCGCGCGTTCGGCGCCCGCGACTACTACGGCATCAAGCCGCTGCACTACCTGGAGACCGCCGACGGGCTCTACCTCGCCTCGGAGAAGAAGGCCCTGCTGCCCTTCGCGCACTCCGCGCACATCGGCGACGCCGGGGTCGACACGGCGAACCTCAGCCACTACCTGACCCTCCAGTACGTCCCCGAGCCGGGCACCCTGCACAAGCAGATCAGCCGGATCGGGTCGGGGGAGTACCTCACCTGGACCCCGGGCGGGCGGATCGACGTACGCCGCTGGTACCGCCCGGTGTTCCGACCCGCCCCGGTCGCCGACGAGCAGAAGCTCTACCACGAGATCCGGGAGACGCTGCGCGAGAGCGTACGCATGCACATGCGCTCCGACGTGCCGGTCGGCTCGTTCCTGTCCAGCGGGATCGACTCCACCGCGGTGGTGGCCCTGGCCCGGGAGTTCAACCCGAACATCCTCACCTTCACCGTCGGCTACGACGTACCGGGTTACTCCGAGATCGACGTCGCCCAGGAGTCGGCCCGCCACCTCGACGTGACCACCATCCCGACCAAGATCGGGCCGGAGGACATGATCGAGGCACTGCCGAAGATCGTCTGGCACCTGGACGACCCGGTGGCCGACCCGGCGCTGGTGCCGCTCTACTTCGTCGCCAAGAAGGCCGCCGAGCACGTCACGGTGGTGCTCTCCGGCGAGGGCGCCGACGAGTTCTTCGGCGGTTACACGATCTACCGCGAGCCGCTCTCGCTGAGCAGCGTCAACGGCCTGCCCGGCGGGGTGCAGAAGGGTCTGCGGGCGGTGTCCAAGGCGATCCCGCAGGGCGTCAAGGGCAAGAGCTTCCTGGAGCGCGGCACCACCCCGATCGAGCAGCGCTACTACGGCAACGCGCGGATGTTCACCGAGGAGGAGAAGCAGCACCTGCTGCGTCGCTACGACCCCTCGGTGCGCTATACCGACGTCACCGCGCCGATCTACGCCGAGTGCACCGAGCTCGACGACGTCACCAAGATGCAGTACGTCGACCTCTACACCTGGCTGCGCGGCGACATCCTGGTCAAGGCCGACCGGATCTCCATGGCGCACTCGCTGGAGGTGCGGGTGCCCTTCCTCGACCGCGAGGTCTTCGAGGTGGCGGCCAAGATCCCGGTGGATCTGAAGCTGCCGCCGCGCTCCGACGCCACCAAGTACGCCATGCGCCAGGCGCTGCAGGGCGTGGTGCCGCCGGCCATCGTCAACCGCAAGAAGCTCGGCTTCCCGACCCCGACCCGGGTCTGGCTGCGCGGCGAGATGTACGAGTGGGCCCGGCACGTGTTGACCACCTCGGGCGCCGGTGACCTGCTCGACCTGTCGTACGCGCTGCGGCTGCTGGAGGAGCACAAGCGGGAGGAGGCCGACCACTCCCGCAAGGTGTGGACCGTGCTGATCTTCTGCATCTGGCACGCGATCTTCGTGGCGAAGACCCTGGACCCGGGCATCCAGCGCAACCAGTCCGCCCTGCTCACCAAGCCCGTCGTCGGCTCGATGGTGCGCTGAGGCTCAACCGGCGCTGATACGTGCAAGCGGAAGGGGGCCCCGATCGGGGCCCCCTTCGTGGTGCTTGATGGTCAGCTGGCGGAGCAGGTGACCGTCGGAGTCGAGCTGCTTCCACTGGCAAGGAAGCCGAAGCTCGTGGTGCCGTTGGCCCCGAGGGAGCCGTTGTACGACACGTTGCGGGCCGTCACGGTCGATCCGGACGTGGTGTGCGTCGCGTTCCAGACCTGGCTGATCTGCTGGCCGCTGGACAACGTCCAGCTCGCAGCCCAGCCGTTCAACGGCGAGGTGCCGGTGTTCTTGATCTCCACCTCGCCCTGGAATCCACCGGACCAGCTGTTGGTCACCTTGAAGGTGGCCGAGCAGCCACCGTTACCCGCCGGCGGCGGGGTGGTCGGCGGAGGAGTGGTGGGCGGCGGGGTGGTGGGCGGCGGGGTGGTGGGCGGCGGGTTCGTGCCACCGTTGCCGATGCCGGTCACCTCACCGTTGCCGCCGTCGAAGGTCACGTCGGAGCAACCGAAGAAGTTCTCCTGGCTGTCCGAGCGGACCCAGCGGGAGTAGATGATGTGCCGACCGCTCTTGTTCGCCGGCAGCGTGCCGGTGAAGTAGTAGTGGCCGTCGTTGGTGCCGACCGCGCCGCGCTGCGGCGGGTTGGTCACCGTCAGGAACGGCTGCTCCTCCAGGTCGCTCCAGGCCAGCGCGCGGTTCGGGCTCCAGCTGTTCTTGGTCACGTAGAAGTAGAACGTGCCCGGGTGGTGCGCCCAGTTGCTGTACCGGAACTCCATGGTGCGGCCGGCGGTCAGGTGGGTCAGCGGCCAGTCGTCGCGGGCCAGGTCGAAGCCGCGGAAGCCGGTGGCGCCGCCGCTGCACAGCTGACCGTCGGGGATGAAGCCGGTGGTGCGACCGCCGGCGTCCGAGCGCAGCACGCTGAACCAGTTGTACAGGGAGTTCGCACCGCTCTGCGCGACCGCGGCCGAGCAGGCCGGGTTCTGCGGACGGATCTCGCCGGTGGGGGAGAGGCCGTCACGCCAACAGAGGTAGGTGCGGGCGCCCGGCGTCATCGCCGCGCCGTGCGCGGCGGCCGGGTCGGGGCTGGCGGTCACGGCGACGACCGCGCTCGCAGCGAGGGTGACGGCCGCGAAGAACATCGCGGCCAAACGAGGACGGTGCACAGGTTCTCCTGACTCGCGGGGACACCGGTTTGGTGGCCCCGCCGGAACGCGCGGGGTGACGAGGTACGTCTGACCCGCTGCTGTGGCGGATGCGATCGATGCGGCGACCTGCGCCCAGGGCGGATGGCCCAACAGGCGGGTGCCGTCAGCATTCGGTCGACGCGTAAATGCCCTCGCGTGCGATGAACCCGGCGCCGGTGGCGCGCAGCCCCGCGTCACCCGGCACTACCTATCCCAGCATGCCGGGCGCAACGGCGCAATAGTCATTTCTCGATGTCCGATTTCCACCCACATCCAATACCGCGGCTTGCGCGCCCGAACCGCCCGCACTGTGCCAGCCTGAGCATCACGACTGCCGACGGGAGGGACCGGCTCGATGGGATACGCGGTGGTGCTCGGCGAGGCCCTCGTCGACCTGCTCGACACGGAATGCGACGGCGTACCGGTCTACCGGCAGGCCATCGGCGGTGCCCCGCTGAACGTCGCGGTGGGCATCGCCCGGCTCGGTGGTGCGGCGCAGTTCGTCGGCTCGCTCGGCGACGACGCCCTCGCCGAGCGGATCCGCACCTTCCTCACCACCACGGGGGTCGGCCTGGCCGGCACGGTCACCGCCGCCGTACCGACCACGTTGGCCGTGGCCACCTTCACCGGCGCCGAGCCGGACTTCCGCTTCTACGGCGATCCGCCGTCGTACGCCCTGTTGAAGCCGGACGACCTCGACGTCGCGCTGATCGAGGGCGCGGACGTGCTCTCCTGCGGCTCGATCGTGCTGCTGTCACCGGGGCCGCTGGCCGCCGCGCGGCGGGCCTGGTCGCTGGCGACCGGCCTGCGGGTGTTCGACCCCAACGTCCGGCCACGGCTGCTGTCCGACCCGGCGGCCCTGGCCGCCCTGCGCGAGGTGGTCGCCGAGTTCGCCGCCGGGGCACACCTGGTCAAGCTGAGCAGCGCCGACGCGGAGGCGCTCTATCCGGGCGAGCCGGTCGAGGGTGTGGCCGCCTACCTGCGGGAGCTGGGGGCGGGCACCGTCGTGGTCACCCTCGGTGCCGCCGGCGCGGTGCTCGCCGCCGCCGGTGCCGATCCGGTACGGGTGCCGGCGCCGAGCGTGACCGCGGTCGACGCCACCGGAGCGGGTGACTCGGTGCTGGCCGCCCTCGTCGCCGACCTGCTGGTCGCCGGTGAGCCGAGCGACCCGACGGGGTGGACCGAGCGGGTCGCCTTCGCGCTGCGCGTCGCCGGGCTGGTCTGCGAGCGTGCCGGCGGCGCCGTCGCCATGCCCACCCGAGCCGAGGTCGCCGACCGCTTCCCCACCTGACCGGGCCAGGCACGCCCCGCACCAGGCCGAGCGGGCCCGGCGTCAGGTCAGGCGGTGCCGTCCAACTCGGCGTAGCCGCGGTGGGCGGCCAGCAGCGCGGGGCGGGCCGGGAACGGTGCGTCGGCGGCGACCCGTTCCGGTGGCGTCGAACCGGTGTGCCCGGCCCGGATCAGCCAGGCCAGCTCGACCAACTGGGCGTGCTGTGCCCGGACGAACTCGGTGTCCACCGGCGTACCGTGCCCCGGCACCACCACCGTCGAGTCGGTCGTCCAGCGCAGCAGTTCGGCCACCGCCTCGGGCCACTGCAACGGGTAGGAATCCTCGAATGCGGGCGGCCCGGACTGCTCGACCAGATCACCGGCGACCAGCACGTCGGCGTCGGGTACGTGCACCACCAGGTCGGCGTCGGTGTGCCCCCGACCGGGATGGCGCAGCACCACCTGCCGGCCCCCGATGTCGAGGGTGGCCTCGGTGTGGACGGTGTGGGTGGGTGCCAGCACGGTGACCTCGGCCAGTTCGTCGGCCAGCTCGGGGTGCTCGTCGCGCAGTTCCGCGTACGCCTCGCGGCGGAGCCGTTCCGGGTCGTCGCGCAACGCCGTCGCGGCCAGTTCATGCGCCCAGATCGGGCGCGGCGGGTCGCCGGCGAGGGTGGCGTTGCCGAAGCAGTGGTCGAAGTGGTGATGAGTGTTGACCAGGGTCAACGGATCATTGGTGACCGCGCGTACGGCGGCGCAGAGCTCGACCGCCTGCCCGACGGTGGACAGGGTGTCGACCAGCAGCGCCTCCCCGTCGCCCAGCACCAGCGTGACGTTGACCGCGAGCAACGGCTCCCGCAGCACCAGCACCCGGTCGGCGACCTCGACGAAACTGCCGCTCATGACGACCGGCCCGCCCGCTCGATGAAGCGCTGCCGGTCGAGCACCACCCGCTCCACCCGTCCCTGCGCGACCGTCTGCTCGCCCTCCACGACTGTCACCTCGAAGGTCAGCCGCCGCTTGTCGACAGCCGTCAGTCGGGCCTGCGCCGTCACCGTACGACCGACCGGTGTCGCGGCCAGGTGCTCCAGTTCGACGCGGGTGCCGACGGTGGTCGTCCCGGCGGGCAGGTGACGGGCGGTCGCCGCCACCGTCGCCGCCTCAGCCAGCGCGAGCACCCGTGGGGTGCCGAGCACAGGTACGTCACCGGAGCCGACGGCCTGGGCGGTGTCGTCGTCGGTGACGGTCAACTCGACCCGGGCCGCCAGGCCCGGCGTCAGGACACGATCCGGCTGCTCCTGCATGGCCACAGCGTAGGTGCTCGCCCCGACCCGGGCGCGCAGCCGGCCACCATCACGCTCGATCAGGGCCTGAACAACCGCGACCCGCCGGCGTCGGCCGGCGTCGCGTGGTCACTCCTGGCGGCGGGCGGCGTGACCGCGCGCGGACAACTCCGCCGCCAGCGCCCACGCCTCGGCGAGATCCCGGTCCACCGCCGCGGCCCCGGCCCCGCCCGCCGTGTCGGCGTGCACCGTGGCCAGGCGCAGCCGGCGCTGCAACGGCCCCTGCACCACCCGGACGCTCTGCAACCGGGCGTACGGCACGACCGTCACCTGGCGGGTGAGCAGGCCGGAACGTACTGCGAAGACCTGCTCGGTCAGGCCGGCGCCGAGCACCCGACGGCTGAGCGGGTTGAGCCAGCGGGCCCGCTCCGGCGGCGGCGTCAGTGGCAGCGACGACAGGTCGACCCCCGGCAGCACCTCGGCCACGATCGCCTCGGCGGTGGGGAGGTCACCGACCGGCAGCAGGCGATCCGGCCGGCTGCGCTGGTCCGGCTCGCCGGCGGTGTAGCCCGCCACCTCCAGGCGCAGCCGCAGCCAGCCCTTGAACCGCCAGAGCAGCGGCCAGGTCACCCCGATGGTCTGCACCCGGTGCAGCGGTACGGTCTGCACCCTGGTCTCCAGCAGGCCGTTGCGGATCCGCAGGCGGTCGTCGTCGCGAGCCAGTTGGAACTGCCAGTCGTCGAGGACCCGGCGCACCGGTTGCAACACGATGCCCGCCATCGCGGTCAACGTGCTCGCCACCGCGATGAACGACCAGGTGCCCTCGGACAGGAACTGCGCGGCCACGAAGACCACACCGAACGGCAGCAGGAACGCCTGCGGGGTCAGCAACTGGCTGACCAGCAGATCCTGATTGCGTACGGAGTGCAGTGGCCGGCCGGTCGACGGCTCGGCGTTCGGCGTCGCCGTCGGTGCGTACGGTGGCGCGGCACCTGTCACCCCGGCAGCCGGTGCCCCGGCAGGCGGTCGGCCCGCCAGCGACAGCAGGCGTTGCCGCAGCGCGGACGCCTCGGTGACGCTGAGGAAGGCCAGCGGCGCCTCGGTCTTACCTCCGCCGACCACCTCCAGCCGCAGCTCGGCCAGCCCGGTCAGCTGCGCGAGCAGCGGCCGGACGACCTCGACGGCCTGGAGGCGTTCCAGCGGAATCGCGCGGGTCCGCCGCCAGAGCAGCCCCTCGTGGATCCGCAGCTCCCGGCCCACCACCTGGTAGCCGGTGTTGTACCAACTCACCACGGCCAGCACCGCAGCGCCCAGGACGATCACGGTCACCATCGCGGCGAACCAGCCGAAGCCGACCCGGGACAACGTCGACCAGGACAGCCCGGCGATGACCACCACCAGCGACCTCGCGCTGTGCAGCACCGGGCTCAACGGATGCAGCCGCTGTCGGGTCTGCGCCGTGCCCGGCTGCCCCGACCACCCGTCGGGTGGATACTGCGGCGGCACCGCACCCGGCACATACCCGAGCGGATACCCCACCGGTGGCGGCCCGACCGGCGGCCCAGCGGGTGCCTGCCACCCCGTCGGTGGCCCGACTGGCGGTGGCCCGGCCGGGGGGAGACCCGGCGGCGATTCGGATGGCGGCGTGGTGCCGGGTGATGGCGTGGCGCGCTCCGAGTCCCAGCCGGTGTGGTCGCTCACAGCCCTTCCGCCCGGTCCTCGCCGAGCGCCGTGAGCCGGTCGCGCAACCGGGACGCCTCCGCGGGCCGAAGACCCGGCACCCGGGCGTCGCTCGCCGCCGCGGCGGTGTGCAGCTGCACGGTGGCCAGGTCGAAGGCCCGCTCCAGCGGACCCGCGCTGACATCGACGAACTGCATCCGGGAGTACGGCACGATGGAGAGCCGGCGGACCAGCAGCCCGTGCCGCACCAACAGGTCGTTCTCCCGTTCGGCGTAGCCCCAGGCGCGCACCGCCCGGACGATGGTCACCGCCCGCCAGACGGCGAACACCAGGACCACGCCGAGCGCCAGGCCGAAGGGCCAGGCGCCGGTGAACCCCCAGGCGACCCCGATCATGATCGACAGTACGACCACCACGCCGGACAGCCGCAGCAACTCCACCCAGATCAGATCGGACGAGATCGACTGCCACCGGACGGTGTTCGGCCACGGCTCAAGTGGGCCGGGCTGCCCGGCAGCCGACGCTGGCACCTGGCCGCCCACCTGCTCACCGCTCACGGGGCACGCCTTTCGTTCGCGACTGCGGGGCTCGCAAGCTCACTCCTCGCGCTCACGGTGCTGGCTCTGTTCGCGACTGCGGGGCTCGCAAGCTCACTCCTCGCGCTCACGGGACGGGCCTTCCGTTGTACGCGTCCACTCTTGAAGCGTAGGCGATTCGGTCAGCGGGGCGACCTCGCGCAGGAAGCCCCGCGCGGTGAGGAAATCGCCGAGATGGCCACGGTGCGCGTTGCAAGCGAGCCAGGTCTTGCGTCGCTCGGGCTGGTGCAGGCGCGGATTGTTCCACCGAAGGGACCACTCGGCCGGGGCGTGACAGCCACGGGCCGAACAGACCAGGGTCGTGGCGGTGGAGGGATCGGGCTCGCTCATCCCGGCCAGTCTAGGTCGGCGAATGAGGAGAAGAATTGAGCGCCGGGCGGCCACGGGGGAAGCCGCCCGGCGACGGATGAATGGTACACACGCCGGGGCGCAATCTGTCCACTGGTGATCGGCGATTGGCGTGGCGGCGGACGGCGTGGCGAAAATCGGTCGCTCCCGCCGTCCGTACTGAGCCGGGCATGCGAGGCTTGGTAGCGCACACGCCGCGACGACCGATTCATGCTGTGGAGGACCGGTGGCCCAGCCGACCACGCCCGACGCCCCGACACCGAACGGGACCCAGCCGCAGACGCCCGGCGCGCCGACCACCCCGGCGCAGGACGCGGGCCTGCTGGAGCGGGCCCTGTTCGAGATCAAACGGGTGATCGTCGGGCAGGACCGGATGGTGGAGCGGATGTTCGTGGCCCTGCTCGCCCGGGGGCACTGCCTGCTGGAGGGCGTGCCGGGGGTGGCCAAGACGCTCGCGGTGGAAACCCTGGCCAAGGTCGTCGGTGGCTCGTTCGCCCGGGTGCAGTTCACCCCGGACCTGGTGCCGGCCGACATCATGGGTACCCGGATCTACCGGCAGTCCAGCGAGAAGTTCGACGTCGAGCTGGGCCCGGTCTTCGTCAACTTCCTGCTCGCCGACGAGATCAACCGGGCTCCGGCGAAGGTGCAGTCGGCGCTGCTGGAGGTGATGAGCGAGCGGCAGGTCTCCATCGGCGGGGAGAGCCACCGGGTGCCGAACCCGTTCCTGGTGATGGCGACGCAGAACCCGATCGAGCAGGAGGGGGTCTACCCGCTGCCGGAGGCGCAGCGGGACCGCTTCCTCATGAAGATCGTCGTGGGTTACCCGACCGACGCCGAGGAGCGGGAGATCGTCTACCGGATGGGTGTCGCGCCACCCGAGCCCACCGCCGTGTTCGACACCGACGACCTGATCGCCCTGCAGAACAAGGCCGACCAGGTGTTCGTACACAACGCGCTTGTCGACTACGCGGTGCGGCTGGTGCTGGCCACGCGTACGCCTGCGGAGCACGGCATGCCCGACGTGGCGCAACTGATCCAGTACGGTGCCAGCCCACGGGCCTCGCTCGGGCTGGTCCGGGCGACCCGGGCGCTGGCCCTGCTGCGCGGCCGGGACTACGCCCTGCCGCAGGACGTGCAGGACATCGCGCCGGACATCCTGCGGCACCGGTTGGTGCTCAGCTACGACGCGCTCGCCGACGACGTGCCGGCCGACCACGTGGTGCACCGGGTGATGTCGACCATCCCGATGCCGTCCGTGGCGCCCCGGCAGCAGGCGACCCCGACGCCACCGGCAGCGGTGGCACCGACCTCGGGGTGGCCCGGGCAGCGGCCGTGACCTCCACCACCCCTCCCGCCGGCCACCGGCAACGCGCACCCGACGCGACGGACAACCGCTCCGGCGCGGTGCTGTCCCGGCTGCAACTGCTCGTCACCCGTAAGCTCGACGGCCTGTTGCAGGGCGACTACGCCGGCCTGCTGCCCGGGCCGGGCAGCGAGGCGGGGGAGTCGCGGGAGTACCGCCCCGGCGACGACGTACGCCGGATGGACTGGCCGGTCACCGCCCGCACCACCACCCCGCACGTGCGGCGTACGGTGGCCGACCGGGAACTGGAGACCTGGCTGGCGGTGGACCTGTCGGCGAGCCTGGACTTCGGCACCGGACGATGGCTCAAGCGGGACGTGGTGATCGCCGCGGCGGCGGCCATCACCCATCTGACCGTACGCGGCGGCAACCGCATCGGCGCGGTGGTCGGCAGCGGCGACGAGGTGCCCGCGCCACGCCGGGGTCGCCGGTCGGCACCCGCGCCGGTCGGGCCCGGGCGGCTGGTCCGGATGCCGGCCCGCTCCGGGCGCAAGGAGGCGCAGGGCATGCTGCGCGCCATCGCCGCCACCGAGAGCCGACCCGGCCGCAGCGACCTCGGCGCGCTTGTGGACATGCTCAACCGCCCACCCCGACGGCGTGGCGTCGCGGTGGTCATCTCCGATTTCCTCGCCCCGCCGACCCAGTGGGCCCGCCCGCTGCGCAAACTGCGGGTACGCCACGACGTGCTGGCGATCGAGGTGGTCGACCCGCGCGAACTGGAGCTGCCCGACGTCGGGGTGCTGCCGGTCGTCGACCCGGAGACCGGGGAACTGCACGAGGTGCAGACCGCCGACCCGAGCCTGCGGCACCGGTACGCGGCTGCGGCAGCCGCCCAACGGGCAGAGATCTCCGCCGCGATGCGGGCCGCCGGTGCCGCACACCTACGACTGCGTACGGACCGAGACTGGCTGCTGGACATGGTTCGCTTCGTCGCCGCACAACGGCACGCGCGTACCCGGGGGACGACACGATGATCCGACTGCTCCAACCGTGGTGGCTGCTGGCCGTACTGCCGGTGCTCGCCCTGGCCGCGCTCTACGTCTGGCGTCAGTTGCGCCGCCGCGACTACGCGATGCGGTTCACCAACGTGGACCTGCTGCGTACCGTGGCGCCGAAGGGGCTGGGCTGGCGCCGGCACGTGCCGGCGACCGCGTTCCTGCTCGCCCTGCTGGTGCTGGCCGGCGCCCTGGCCCGCCCGGCGATGGACACCCGGGAACCGCTGGAACGCGCCACCATCATGCTGGCCATCGACGTGTCCCTGTCGATGCAGGCCGACGACGTGCCGCCGACCCGGCTGGAAGGGGCCCAGGAGGCGGCCAAACAGTTCGTCCGGGAACTGCCCGAGACGTACAACGTGGGCCTGGTCTCCTTCGCCAAGTCGGCGAACGTGCTGGTGCCGCCGACCAAGGACCGCCCGGCGGTGACCAGCGCGATCGACGGCCTGGTGCTGGCCGAGGCGACCGCGACCGGTGAGGCGGTCTTCACCTGCCTGGAGGCGATCCGGTCGGTCCCGGCCGACGGCGCGGCCGGCATCCCGCCGGCCCGGATCGTGCTGCTCTCCGACGGCTTCCGCACGGCCGGCCGATCGGTGGAGGAGGCCGCCGCCGCGGCGCAGGCGGCGAACGTACCGGTCTCCACCATCGCGTTCGGCACCGACGCCGGTCACGTCGCCATCGGCGGACAACTGCAACGGGTACCGGTGGACCGGATGGCGCTTGCCGCGCTGGCCGAGACGACCGAGGGCTACTTCTACGAGGCCGCTTCGGTGAGCGAGCTGAAGCAGGTGTACCAGGACATGGGCAGCTCGATCGGCTTCCGCACCGAAGCCCGCGAGATCACCCAGTGGTACGCGGGCATCGCCCTACTGCTCGCCCTCTGCGCCGGCGCCACCAGCCTCCTCTGGTCCTCCCGCATGCTCTGACCCCCACACCCCGCGATGATCGCGCTCGATCCAGGATCGAGCGGCTTCGCGCGCACTGCCAGCCACTCGATCCCATATCGAGCGCGATCTTGCCGGGGTTCCGGGCGTGGGCCCAGTGGACCTCAGGGCCGACGAGGGGCGGGGGTGGTCAGTGGTTGCCGCTGGCGAGGACGAAGAGGACGGCAACCCAGACGGCGGCGAGGGTGAAACCCAGCGGGGCGACGTAGCGGCTCATGACAGGCTCCGGGGTGAGCGGTTCGTCGGCCCGGGACACGGGTGGGCCGGCGAGGAGTGAATCGGGGACGCACACACACGAAGTCGTGACCGGGGGGCTTCCGGGTGGCACCCGCAGGATCGACCACCCCGGCTTGTGGGCCGGAGGGCGGTGGCGGGGTGCGCGGGGAGCGGGCCAGCTCAGGCGGAGTGACGCTCAGCGTGGCTGGCGGTCGGCCCGGCCACGACTGGGAGGATCGCTATCTGGCACAGCGATCACCTCCTGGAGTCGGCTCGGTCCGGGCGATACGGGCCGCGTACGACCCGCAAACGGGAGTCAGCGTACACCCGCGATCGAAGCGGGCGCATCCGGCCGACCCGCCGTCGGACGCCGGGGGACGACTGCCCGACGCCGGTCGGTGGCGGAGTGCGGAAAGGGCTGGCCGCGACCGGTCGAGGGTGGGATGAACCCCCGTCGGCACCGTCCGTCGTCCGAGGTGGAAGTGATCACCGTACGTGCGGTGACGTGGGTCGGGTTAGCGATTACTGTGCGGTAGCGCCTAGTCTCCAACCCGCAGCGATCTTTGGAGGGGACGTACGTGTCTCGAACTGTCTTGGTCACCGGCGGCAACCGCGGCATCGGCCTGGCCATCGCACAGGCCTTCGCCAAGCAGGGTGACCGGGTGGCGATCACGCACCGGGGCAGCGGAGCGCCCGACGGGATCTTCGGCGTGCGTTGTGACGTCACCGACAGCGAGTCGGTCGACGCGGCGTTCGCTGCCGTGGAGGCGGAGTTCGGCCCGGTGGAGGTGCTGGTCGCCAACGCCGGCATCACCGACGACACGCTGCTGCTGCGGATGTCCGAGGAGCAGTTCACCCGGGTGCTGGACACCAACCTGACCGGGGCGTACCGCTGCGCCAAGCGGGCGTCGTCGAAGATGCTGCGGGCCAAGTGGGGTCGCATGATCTTCATTTCGTCGGTGGTCGGCCTTTCCGGCGGCCCCGGCCAGGTCAACTACGCGGCCAGCAAGGCCGGCCTGGTCGGTGTTGCCCGCTCGATCACCCGCGAGCTGGGCACCCGCAACATCACCGCCAACGTCGTCGCACCCGGCTTCATCGAGACCGACATGACCGCCAACCTCTCCGACGACCGCAAGGCGGAGATCCTCAGTTCCATCCCGGCGGGCCGGATGGCCAGCCCGGAGGAGGTCGCCGCGGTCGTCACCTGGCTGGCCGGCGACAGCGCCGGTTACATCTCCGGCGCGGTCATCCCGGTCGACGGCGGCATGGGCATGGGTCACTGAGTACGGAGGAATGAGCATAATGTCCGGACTGCTGGCCGGTAAGCGGCTGCTCGTCAGCGGCGTCATCACCGACGCCTCCATCGCCTTCTCGGTGGCCAAGCTCGCTCAGGAGAACGGCGCCCAGGTCGTGCTGACCGGGTTCGGCCGGCTTTCGCTGGTGGAGCGGATCGCCAAGCGGCTGCCCGAGACGGCGCCCGTGATCGAGCTGGACGTGACCAACCCGGAACACCTCGCCGGGCTCGCCGACTCCGTCCGTGAGCACGTCGACGGCCTCGACGGGGTGGTGCACTCGATCGGGTTCGCCCCGCAGAGCTGCCTCGGCGGCGGGTTCCTCGACGCGTCCTGGGAGGACGTGGCCACCGCGCTGCACGTCTCCACGTACTCCTACAAGTCCCTGGCCATGGCGGCGCTGCCGCTGATGTCGCCGGGCGGTGCGGTGGTCGGGTTGACCTTCGACGCCACCCAGGCCTGGCCGGTGTACGACTGGATGGGTGTGGCCAAGGCCGGCCTGGAGTCCGCCTCCCGCTACCTCGCCCTGCACCTGGGCAAGCAGGGCATCCGCAGCAACCTGGTCGCCGCCGGGCCGCTGCGGACGATGGCCGCCAAGTCGATCCCCGGCTTCGAGCAGTTCGAGGACGCCTGGTCCGAGCGGGCCCCGCTGGGCTGGAACCTCACCGACCAGGAACCGGCCGCGCGGGCCTGCCTGGCGCTGCTGTCGGACTGGTTCCCCGCCACCACCGGCGAGATCGTCCACGTCGACGGCGGCTACCACGCCATCGGCGCGTAGGTGTAAGGAAGGGCCCCCTGTTAACGCCTGCGGTAGAGCAGGGGGCCCCTCTTAACGGCCGGGACCCGGGGGCGTTGCCGGATCGCCGCCCGGCAGGGGCAAGAATGGGACCATGGCGTACGACGCGGTGGTGCTGGTGTCCTTCGGCGGCCCGGAAGGGCCCGACGACGTGCTCCCCTTCCTGCAGAACGTGACCCGGGGGCGGGGCATCCCGCCGCAGCGCCTGGCCGAGGTGGCCGAGCACTACCGGCACTTCGGTGGCGTCTCCCCGATCAACCAGCAGTGCCGGGAGCTGCTCGCCGCGGTCCGCGCCGACTTCGCCGCCCACGGTCTCGACCTGCCGGTGTACTGGGGCAACCGGAACTGGCACCCGATGCTCGCCGACACCTTCGCGCAGATGCGCGACGACGGCGTACGGCGGGCGTTGGCCTTCGTCACCAGCGCCTTCGGCGGGTACTCCTCGTGTCGGCAGTACCAGGAGGACATCACCGCCGCCCGAGCCGCGGTCGGTCCGGACGCGCCGGTGATCGATAAGCTCCGCCAGTTCTGGGACCATCCCGGCTTCGTCGAACCGCACGTCGACGCGGTACGGGCAGCGCTGAGCCAGCTCGACCCGACCCGCCGGGACCACACCCGACTGGTCTTCACCGCACACTCCGTACCCGTGTCGATGGCGGACAGCGCCGGCCCGCACGGCGGCCGGTACACCGCGCAGCTCACCGAGACGGCCCGGCTGGTGCACACGGCCGCCGCCCCCGACCTGCCCTACGACCTGGTGTGGCAGAGCCGCTCCGGGCCGCCGCACGTGCCGTGGCTGGAGCCGGACATCAACGACCACCTGACCGCCCTCGCCGCGAAGGGCGTCACCGCGGTGGTGGTCAGCCCGATCGGCTTCGTCTCCGACCACCTCGAGGTGATCTGGGACCTGGACACCGAGGCGCGGGACACGGCCACGCGGCTCGGCCTGGAGTACGTCCGCGCGCAGACCCCCGGCACCGACCACCGCTTCGTGACCATGGTCCGGGAGTTGGTGCGGGAACGCATCGACCCGGCCGGGGTCGACAGGCGTCGCCGCCTCGGCGAGCTGCCGATGTGGGACACCTGCCCCTCGGTCTGTTGCGTCCCGCCCCGCCGCCCCTCCTGACCGGCCACTGCCGACCCCGACACCCCTGCGGAGAACGAGCATGCAAGACCGTAAACCCGTCGAGAGTTGGCTCACCGACATGGACGGTGTGCTGGTGCACGAGGGCCAGCCGGTGCCGGGCGCCCCGGAGTTCATCAAGCGGATGCGTGCCTCCGGCAAGCCGTTCCTGGTGCTGACCAACAACTCCATCTACACCCCGCGTGACCTGCGGGCCCGCCTCGCCCGGATGGGTCTGGACGTACCGGAGCAGGCGATCTGGTCCTCCGCGCTGGCCACCGCCCAGTTCCTGGCCGATCAGCGCCCGGGCGGCACCGCGTACGTGATCGGGGAGGCCGGACTGACCACGGCGCTGCACGCGGTCGGCTACGTGCTCAGCGACTTCGCGCCCGACTACGTGGTGCTGGGGGAGACCCGCACCTACAGCTTCGAGGCGATCACCAAGGCGATTCGGCTGATCAACGACGGGGCGCGGTTCATCTGCACCAACCCGGACGCCACCGGCCCGTCGGTCGAGGGTGCCCTGCCGGCCGCCGGCTCGGTGGCCGCGATGATCTCGAAGGCGACCGGGGTGGAGCCGTACTTCGTCGGCAAACCCAACCCGATGATGATGCGCTCGGCGTTGAACACCATCGACGCGCACTCGGAGAGCACCGCGATGATCGGCGACCGGATGGACACCGACATCCTCTGCGGCCTGGAGGCCGGGCTGGAGACCATCCTGGTGCTGACCGGCATCAGCACCCGCACGGAGGCGGAACGCTACCCGTACCGACCGTCGCGCATCGTCAACTCCGTGGCCGACCTGATCGACGAGATCTGACGCGACGGGCGTCAGTCGCTGGCGTCAGTGCTGCGCCGGGTCGCGGCGGAGGAAGTCGGCGACGACCGGGGCCAGGGTGGCCGCCGGTACGCCGTGCCACTCGCCGGGCAGGCTGCGTTGTTCGGCGGCGGGCAGCAGCGCGGCAGTGGTGGCGGCCATCGCGCTCAGGTCGGCCGTGCTGCCGGCGCTGTGCAGGACCAGCGTCGGCGTGGTCACCCGGCGAAGCAGCGTCGCGCCGGTGGCTTCGCTGAGCAGACTGTCGTACGCCAGGGTGTGCGCGACCGAGACCATCGCCGCCCAGTGCGGGGTGCCACGCATCCCGGCCAGCAGATCATCCGGTACGCCGATGCTGGTCAGGAAGAACGTCACCGCCTCCGCGCCGGTCAGCTCGCGCAGCTTCGCGGTGAACGCGCGTTGCTCGGCGGAGTCGTCGTCGGCGTCGAGCGGCGGCTCCAGCAGGACCAACCGTCGTACGTCGCAACCGGCGTCGGCCGCGTGCAGGGCGAGCAGACAACCGGAGGAGTACCCGTACAGCGAGGTGGGTGAGCCGGCCTCGGCGATCAGCGCGGCGAGATCCTCGACCTCGCGTCGCGGGGCGTACGGCGGCGTGTCACCGCTCTCCCCGCGCCCGCGCCGGTCGTACCGGTAGATCGTGAAGTCGGACGCCAGCAGCTCGGCCAGCTCTCCCAGCGGGCTGTTGGCGCGGTAGTGCCCCGCCGCGTCGATGAGGATCAGCGGCGGGCCGGCACCGTCGCGCTGGTAGGCGATCCGCGTCCCGTCCCGCGAGGTGACGTACGACATGGACCGAACAGTACCGGCCATACCTGCCGCCCGTTGCCCGTCACACCCGGGGTACGCGGCGGCCGGCCGGGTCCACGGAAGGGGATCCGGCCGACCACCACTGCGAGGCGCGGTCAGCTCTGCGTGATGTCGGTGCTCAAGGCGAGGTCGCGACCGGCCTCGATGTCGCTGGTCAGGGCCTCGACGCGGTTCCTGGCCAGGCCGTACGAGTCGGAACCGAGCAGCTGGTGCAGCGGCGCCTCACCCGTGTCGGCGACCGTGATGATGGCGGCGGCCGCCTTGACCGGGTCACCGAGCTGGGTGCCCGGCATGGCCAGGTGCGCCTCGGTCATCTCGCGGATCGCCTCGTAGCCGCTCGCGGTCGCCCGGGGCAGCCCCAGCGACGACGTACGCAGGAAGTTCGTGCGGGTGTAACCCGGCTCGACCACGTTCACCTTGATGCCGAAGTCGGCCACCTCCGCCGCGAGTGAGTCCGACAGGCCCTCCAGCGCGTACTTGGCCGAGCAGTACAGGCCCCAGCCGGGGAGGCGGTCAGCCCCAGGATCGACGAGACGGGTGATGGCGGCGACGTTGTCGCCCCGGTCCTTCCTGACTACGGGCGCAGCGGGGCGTCGCCGACGGCGACGGCACTACGGGCGTCGCGGGCGGCGTCGAGACTACGGCGTAGTGGGGCGGCGATGGGGCTACGGGCGTAGCGGGGCGTTGCAGGCGGCGACGAGCGCCTGGCGACAGGCGGTGGTCAGCGGGCGCAGGGCGGCGTCGCGCTGCTGGGCCTCGTGGTTGTTGACCGCGCCGCCGGGCGCGGCGTGCCCGGCCAGGGCGAGCACCCGGTCGAGTACGGCGGCCCGGGCGAACAGCCGACGGGCCCGCGGGTCGAAGCCGGGCGGCAGGTCGGTGGTGCCGTCCGGGCGGCGCAACGCCTCCAGGGCACCGGCCAACTCGGGACGCCACTGGGCGACGTCGAGTCGGGTCAGCGCCGCCGTCGTGTCGGCCAGCGCGGCGGCCAGCTCCGCCTCCGCCTCGGCAGCACCGGGCAGGGTGAGCGATGCGGCCGGGGCGTTCGCCGGCAGCGGGTAGACCCGCCAGAGCACCGTCTCGAAGGTGTCCCCGGAGCCGGAGGTGTGCACCCGTACCTCGGGGATCAGGCCCATCGCACCGGCGACGACCGCCTCACCGGCGAGCAGGGCGGCCCCGGCGAAGTCACCCGGACCGGGCAGGCCACGAGGGTCGCCCGGTGCCGGCAGCACCAGCCGGATCTCGTCCGGTGAGAGCTTGGCCAGGGTGGGCAGGGCCTCCCGCAGCGGCACGTCCGTCCAGGTGCCGGGCGCGTCGGCGACGTGGTGCTCCTCGTCACCGGCGACTTCGTCGGCGACCTCGTCAAAGGGCACCAGCCCGGCGCGCCATGCGCGCACCCAGGCAACGAACCGGCTCGACCGGCGCGGCGCGAGGATGGCCGCACCCGCAGCGGGGGTGGACATGCCGAAAGAGTACGTGCTCACGCCCGCCCCTGTCTCGGCTGCCGCGCCCCACCCCCACCCACCCACCCCTCTCCACCCCTCCCACCACCCCTTCCCCCGCCCCTCCCATGCCGTCGATCTTGCAGTTTTGGCCGCCGTTACATCCGCTATGCACCTTCCGCGGCGACAATTTCTGCAAGATCGACGGTCTCGGTGCAGGGTCCCCGGGGCGGATCCCTTGGGTGGGGAGGGAAGGGGTGGGGGTGGGGCGGCGGGTCGAGGTGTGGGGTGGGGGTGGTGGGACTAGCGTGCGAGGGATGGGGCGGCGGTATGGCGAGGACGTGTTGGCGGGGAACTGGCGGCGTCGGACGGTGATTCCGGAGGTCGACGCCGAGACCGACCTGGTGGTCGAGGACGCCGATTCGGGCTTCTGCGGCGCGGTAGTGGGTTTCGAGTCCGGTGCGGTCGTGCTGGAGGACCGGCACGGTAAGCGGCGCAACTTCCCGCTGCGGCCGGCCGCGTTCCTGCTCGACGGTCGGCCGGTCACCCTGCGCCGGCCCGCCCGGGCGCCGGTGCCGGCCGCGCGTCGGCGTACCGCCTCGGGTTCGATCGCGGTGGACGGGGTACGTGCCCGTGTCGCCCGGGCCAGCCGGATCTGGGTGGAGGGTGTGCACGACGCCGCCCTGGTCGAACGGATCTGGGGCGACGACCTGCGCATCGAGGGCGTGGTGGTGGAGCCGTTGGAGGGCATCGACGACCTGGATGCCGCGGTACGCGAGTTCGGGCCGGCCCCGCACCGGCGGCTCGGTGTCCTGGTCGACCATCTGGTGCCCGGCTCGAAGGAGAGCCGGATCGTGGCCCGGGTGACCTCGCCGTACGTGCTCGTCACCGGGCACCCGTACGTCGACGTGTGGCAGGCGGTGAAACCGGCGGCCCTGGGCATCCGGGCCTGGCCGGTGGTGCCGCCGGGGCGGCCGTGGAAGGAAGGCGTCTGCGCGGCGCTGGGCGTGGCCGAGCCCGCCGACATGTGGCGGCACATCCTGTCCCGGGTGAACACGTACGCCGAGGTGGAAACCCCCCTGATCAACGCCATGGAACGATTGATCGACTTCGTCACCGAGCCGGCCTGATCCCGGCGTACTCCTCAGCCCTCCGCCCACCGCCGTCAACGCGCCGCGGCACGCCGCCCCGGACGCGCATGTCCCGGTTCTGGCAGTGGAGCGCTACGGTGTACCGCCTGATCCCTACCATTCCCCCGGGGGTGCCGGTTGAGTCGGTTCGAGCAGCCGCGACGGCGGGTGCGTCAGGCGTTCCAGGCGGGCCGTGAGTCGGTCCGCGCCGCCCGAGAGCGGCAGCGCGAACGGGCCGCGATCCGGGCGGAGGAAGCCCGGCCCGACCCGCTGCCCTGGCGACCGGAACCGCCCGTCGACGGTGGCGGTTCGACGACCAGCCGCGACGACTCCGACGTGCCGAAGGCGCTCCGGATCGCCGCCGCCTGGTCGTGGCGTCTGATCGTGATCGGGGTCGTCGGCTGGGCGCTGCTGCGCTTCATGGGCGCCATTCGCATCGTCATCGTTCCGCTGCTGGTCGCCCTGCTGCTCACCGCGTTGCTGGCGCCGGCCGTGGGCTGGCTGCTGCGCCTGCGCGTTCCCCGGTCACTGGCCACCGCCGTGGTGCTGATCAGTGGGCTCGGCGCGGTGGTCGGCACGCTGACGCTTGTGGTCAACCAGTTCATCGTCGGTCTGCCGGATCTGAGCGTACGGGCCGCGGCCGGCATCGGGCAGATCCAGGACTGGCTGCGCGACGGCCCGCTCGGGCTCTCCGACGGTCAGCTCAACGGGTACGTCGAGGCCGGGCAGAAGTGGATCAACGAGAACAGTCAGTCGTTGACCAGCGGCGCGATCAACACCGCCGGCACGGTGGTCGAGGTGTTCACCGGCACCCTGCTGGTGCTCTTCGCCATGTTCTTCTTCCTGCGCGACGGTGACCGGATCTGGCGGTTCCTGGTCGGGATGCTTCCGGTCGCCGCCCGCTGGCGGGCCGATGACGCCGGTCGGGCCTCCTGGCTGACCCTGGTGGCGTACGTCCGGGCCACGGTGCTGGTGGCCTTCATCGACGCGCTGGGCATCGGCATCGCGCTGGTGCTGTTCGACGTGCCGTTCGCCTTCCCGCTGGCCGCGCTGGTGTTCCTCGGCGCGTTCATCCCGATCGTCGGTGCCACTCTGTCCGGCGCGGTGGCGGTGCTGGTCGCCTTGGTCGACAGCGGCTGGGTCACCGCGCTGGCCATTCTCGGCGCGGTGATCGTGGTGCAGCAGTTGGAGGGCAACGTCCTCCAGCCCTGGATCATGGGCAGGGCGGTGGCCCTGCACCCGCTGCCGGTGGTGCTGGCGGTGACCGCCGGCGTGGTGCTCGACGGCATCGTCGGCGCGCTGGTGGCCGTACCGTTGATCGCCGTGCTCAACACGGCCGTGCGCCGCCTGGCCCGGCGCCCACCGGAACCGCCCCCGCCGATCCCCGACGCCGTGGTGGTCCGCTCCACCGCGCCCTGAGCCACCCGATCCGACCGGCCCAACCCCGACCCACGTGGCCGTGGCGGTGCCGCGCCGGGGCCGGTCACGGCGCGTCGTCGGGGGAGCGGGTGAAGACGAAGGTGGCGATGTCCAGCGCCACCGGAGTGCCGGCGTCGTCGCGGAGCACGGCCAGCACCTCGCCGTTCTCCTCGCCGCGGACGGCCCGCCACCGGTCCGGGCCTTCCGGGACGAAGTGGCTGACCGGATCACCCGGCATGGTCCCGAGCAGCTCGCCGGTCGCGGCATCCCAGGTGACGTCGAGCGGCAGGCCCATCCACCACCAGCGGCCGGTGAGGGCGGCCACGTCGGCCGGGGGCGGTGCGTCGACCGGGCGCCACGGCCGGGCCGGTGTCGGTTCGGCATCCAGGACCTGGGTGAGCAGCTGCCGGCCGAGCGTGCCGAGGCCGCCGCTGCGGAAGGAGTACGCGTTGGTGAAGCCGACGACCCCGGTACGACTGGGCCGGTGCACCTCCAGCACGGCGAGGTAACCGGGCATCGAGCCGCCGTGCCCGGTGTACACCCGCTCGCCCTCGCGGTGCAGCGCCAGGCCCAGTCCGGGGCCGGCCCGCCAGGAGTCCGGGTCGATCATCGCCATCGGGATGCACATCTCGTCGAGGGTCTGCGGGGCGAGCACGGCCGGATCGGGCTCGGCGAGGAAGGCCGCCCAGCGGGCCAGGTCCGCGACGGTGGACCAGAGCTGCCCGGCCGGTGCCATCGCGCCGGTGTCCGCACGCGGTTCCTCCCGCAGCGTGTCGTGCCACGGGTGCACCACGTAGCCGGGGGCGAACGGTGCGGTGGCCGCGTACGTGGTGCGGTTCATGCCCAGCGGGTCGAGGATCCGCTCGGACAGCAGCTGCGCCCACGGCGTCTTCGTGATCCGTTCCAGCGCCCCGCCCAGCAACCCGTACGCCAGGTTGGAGTAGTGGAACGTGCGGTGCGGCGGGTAGGCGATCTTCGCGGCGGAGAACCCGGCCAGCAGGGTGGGCAGGTCGACGCCGGCGTTGCGTTCCCACCACGGTCCGTCCGGCTCCCGCTGGAGTCCGCTGATGTGCCCGAGCAGCTGCCGCAGGGTGACCGGCCCGGCCGCGTCGGCCTCCGGCAGATGCCGCCGCAGCGGGTCGTCCAGGGCCAGCCGACCGGCGTCACGTTCCTGCATGATCAGCACCGCGGTCATCGTCTTGGTGATCGAACCGATCCGGTACTGGAGATCGGCGTCGGGTGCCGGGTTGCTGCCGGCGGCGGCCACGTGGGCCAGCGTGCCGTCGCGCACCACACCGAGAATCAACGACGGAACGTGACCGGCCACCTGGGCGTCGGCCACCACGGCGTCGACCTGTCGGGTGGTTTCGGGACGCAGAGACATCTTTCTCCCTCGGATAGTGGTGACCGGGAGCTTACGATCATGTCAATTCGATGACACGTGCATTGTCATGTCACGATCGTGTTATGGATGCCGTGTTCTGGATCGTGCTGGGCGTGGTGCTGGCGGTCGCTGAGATCTTCACGGCGACCCTGTTTGTGCTCATGTTCGCGGTCGGTGCGTTCGCCGCTGCCGGTGCCGCCGCGCTAGGTGCTCCGGTGGCGGTGCAGGCGGTCGTCTTCGCCGCCGTCTCGGCGCTGACGGTCCTGGCGGCGCGGCCGGTCATCCGGCGACACAGGCAGTCGGCGTTGGAGAGCGGCGACACCGCGTTCGGGATCGAGGCGATCGAGGGCTCCACTGCCCTGGTGTTGGAGCAGGTCGACTCCGACCGGGGCATGGTGAAGATCGACGGCGAGGTGTGGACCGCCCGAGCGTACGACGCCACCCAGGTTTTGGCTCCCGGTGAACGGGTGCAGGTTATTCAGGTCAAGGGAGCGGTAGCCCTGGTCTGGCGGGATGTTGCAACGCCCGTTGAGCTACCCGAAGCGGAGAGGTGAACGGATGGAATTCGTATTCCCCGTCCTGTTGATAGGTATCGCGCTGATTTCGGTGATCACTCTGGCGAAGGCGCTGCGGATCGTTCCGCAGCAGCGCCAGGACGTGGTCGAGCGGCTGGGTCGCTACAAGCGCACGCTGAACCCGGGTCTGAACCTGCTCGTGCCGTTCGTCGACTCGGTGCGTACCAAGGTCGACATGCGGGAGCAGGTCGTCAGCTTCCCGCCGCAGCCGGTTATCACCTCGGACAACCTGGTCGTCTCGATCGACACCGTCCTCTACTTCAAGGTGGTGGACTCGGTCCGGGCCACCTACGAGATCTCCAACTTCCTCCAGGCCATCGAGCAGCTCACCGTCACCACGCTGCGTAACGTGATCGGCTCGCTGGACCTGGAGCGCGCGCTGACCAGCCGCGAGGAGATCAACCGGCACCTGTCCGGCGTACTGGACGAGACCACCGGCCGGTGGGGCATCAAGGTGACCCGGGTGGAGATCAAGGCGATCGAGCCGCCGCCGAGCATCCGCGACTCGATGGAGAAGCAGATGCGCGCCGAGCGGGACCGCCGTGCCGCGATCCTCAACGCCGAGGGGCACAAGCAGTCGCAGATCCTCACCGCCGAGGGTGAGAAGCAGGCCGCGGTGCTGCGCGCCGACGGTGACCGGCAGGCCCGGATCCTCCAGGCCGAGGGTCAGGCCAAGGCGATCCGGACCGTCTTCGACGCGATCCACACCGCCAACCCGAGCCAGAAGGTGCTCGCCTACCAGTACCTCCAGGCCCTGCCGCAGATCGCCAACGGCACCGCCAACAAGGTCTGGATCGTGCCGGCCGAGCTGACCAAGGCCCTGGAGGGCATGGGCGGCGCACTCGGCGGGCTGAGCCAGATGGTCGGCGACGCGCCGAGCCCAAAGGCCTCCGACGACGCCAGCGCCGTCGAGCGCGAGGCCGCCGAGGCGGCCCAGGCCGCCGCCGCTGCCGCCCAGGAGATCCACAACGAGGTACGGGTGGCCGAAGCGCAGGCCACCGGCGGCAAGGCCCCGCA
The DNA here is from genome assembly GCF_016774385.1 of Micromonospora fiedleri. Taxonomy (NCBI): domain Bacteria; kingdom Bacillati; phylum Actinomycetota; class Actinomycetes; order Micromonosporales; family Micromonosporaceae; genus Micromonospora; species Micromonospora fiedleri. Next base: position 149,501 of record NZ_JAETXL010000002.1, on the reverse strand, counting down.
GGGCCTGCCCGCCCCTGAGCCGGTCTCGCCGACGAGCCTGCTCAACGACCCGGCCGACCAGCGCGAGCGCGGCTGATCCATCAACCGGCGGGCGCGCCCACCCTCACGGGCGCGCCCGCCGTTACGCCACTGTCCGTGCTACCCGGCCGGTGCCGACCTCCGATGGCACCGTATCGCCGCAACGGCGCTGTCCGGCCGACCCCGATCCCGCCGTTTCGCCGTAACGGCGCTGCCCCGGCGGGCCCCGACCCCGCCGTTTCGGCGCGACGGTGCGGTCCGGTCGGCGTTGATTCCGCCGTTTCGGCGTAACGGAGTCGATCTCCGGTTGGCAGTAATGCGAGAAAGCCTCATGAGGTGCTCCGGTGTTTGCCACCATCGGTCCTAGGGCCGGTCTGGTCAGGCACCGGGGCGCTTCTCCTGCGCCCCACGGGATGCCCGTGGATGAGCGAGGTGAGGCATGGAACCGCTGCGCCGTTTGTGGTCCGCGCCGCAGGTGCCGGGCAAGCACGACCCCCAGGGCCCGTTGGGCACCCGGCGGACCGGCGGCGGCTTCGGCGTACTGCCCTTCATCGACGACCCCGCTCCACCCGGGCCCGCCACCAACGCCAGCTGGGCGTGGTCACTGCGCCGGCTGGCCCGCGCCGCGGTCTGGCTGCTGCCGGCGTACGCGATCCTCTACGGCCTGGTCGCGATGGCCAGCGACGGTGGTGTCGGCAACGACCCGTACCCGGCCGACGGTCGGGCGCTGTACCTGGTCGGCTGGGTGGCCGCGGTCTGGCTCGGCCTGCTGGCCCTGCTCGGTCTGACCGGTCTGCTCGCCGCCACCCGCAGCCGCCATCCCGCCGTGGCCGGGCTGCTGGTCAGCATCGCCGGCACGGTGTTGATGCTGCCGTTCGCCGGGCTGGCCGAGCAGACACCCGTCTTCGGCACCACCGCCCGGACCCTGGTGCTGGTCGGCGCGACCTGCTACAGCCTGGGCTGGCTGCTCACCGGCTGGGCGGTGGCCCGATCAGGCATGTTCAGCATCGGTGACGGCACCATGCTGATGATCGCGAGTCCGCTGCTGGGCCTCGGCGGTGCACTGATCGGCTCCCTGCAGACCTTCGGTGCGATCTTCGTACTGATCGCCGGCATCGGCATCGCGTACCGTTCCGGCCGGCTGATGCCCCGGGAGATCCTCAACGACGCGGCCAGCGCCAGCGTCGCCACGGCCGGCCCACCCGGCCCGCTCGGCCCCGGCGGCGCCGGCCCACTCGGCGCGGCCTGACCCAACCCGCTCGGCCCCGGCGCGGCCTGACCCAACCCGCTTGCCCGTGGGGCGCGGCCGGACCACCCTTCCGGCCGCGCCGTCCTTGGCGTCCCCTGCATCGCTCGGCGTCACCGTCGTGCCGGGCTGGGCGGTGGTGTCCGTGTTGCCGGCCGCAACCGGGCTGACCAGCGCACAAGCGGCTGGCAAATGGCGGTGAATTGGCTGACAACCACCGCGTACGGGTGGTCGGAAGGTGGCATTCGCGGCAATCCTGGTGACCATGGCCACCCCTACGCCGCTGTCGCGGCTGTTCACCGTGCTGCTGACCGGCGTGCTCGCCGGACTCGTGCTGGCGGTCGCCGTACTGCCGGTCAACCTGGTGTTCGGCTTCGCCGCCCGGGCCGCACTCGGTAACTACGCCGCGCTGCCGGACGCGCTGCGGACCCCGGCCACTCCGCAACGTTCCTACCTCTACGCCAACGACGGCAAGACGTTGATCACCACGTTCTACGACGTCAACCGCACCGACGTGACGCTGGCGGAGATCGCGCCGGTGATGCGCCAGGCGATCGTGGCCGCCGAGGACCGCCGCTTCTACGACCACGGTGGCGTCGACCTGCGCGGCATGTTCCGGGCCCTGGTCAGCAACGTCACCTCCGGCACCGAGCAGGGTGGCTCGACGCTGACCATGCAGTACGTGCGCAACGTGCTCAAGACCGACCCGAACCGCACCGCCGAGGAACGGGCCGCGGCCACCGAGCAGACCATCGGGCGCAAGATCCAGGAGATCCGGTACGCCAACGCGCTGGAACAGCGCCTCGGCAAGGACGAGATCCTCAACCGCTACCTCAACATCGCGTACTTCGGCTCCGGGGCGTACGGCATCTCCGCCGCCAGCCAGCGCTACTTCTCCAAGGCGCCGGCCGACCTGACCCTCGCCGAGGCGGCCTTGCTCGCCGGCCTGGTGCAGGCGCCGGAGGCGTACAGCCCGATCGACGGTGACGCCGACGCGGCGCTGACCCGGCGGGCGTACGTGTTGGATTCCATGGTCGCGACCGGGGCGATCACCGCGGAGCAGGCGACAAGCGCGAAGGCCGAGAAGGTGAAGCTGAACCCCAGCGAGCAGGCCAACGGCTGCGCGGCCACGGTCAGCTCCCGCGAAGGGTGGGGCTTCTTCTGCGACTACCTGCGCCGTTGGTGGATGGAGCAGCCCGCGTTCGGCGACACCGTCGCCGAGCGCGAGCAGGCGCTGCGCCGGGGCGGCTACAGCGTGGTCACCACCCTCGACCCGCAGATCCAGAAGACCGCCCAGCAGCAGGCCACCAGCATCTACGGGTACGACAACAAGCGCGCGGTGCCGATCGCCGCGGTCGAACCGGGCACCGGTCGGGTTCTCGCGATGGCGGTCAACCGGCACTACAGCCTCGACGACAACCCGGACGGGCAGCTCAACTACCCGAACACTGTCAACCCGCTGATCTCCGGTGGCGGCAGCGTCGCCGGCTACCAGGCCGGCTCGACGTTCAAGCTGTTCACCATGCTCGCGGCGCTGGAGTCCGGCCGTACCCTGTCGACCGGGTTCGACGCGCCCAGCCGGCTGCCCACCCGGTACGCCGCCGGCACCGACGACAGCAGCTGCGGCGGCCAGTGGTGCCCGGCGAACGCCAACCCGCAGTGGATGGACGGCTACCGGATGATGTGGGACGGCTTCGGCCGCTCGGTCAACACGTACTTCGTCTGGCTGGCCGAGCAGGTCGGCCAGGACAAGGTGGTCGAGATGGCCCAGCGGCTGGGCATCACCTTCCGGGCCGAGGCCGACGCGCGCTTCGCCGAGAACAACGCGGCCAACTGGGGAGCCTTCACCCTGGGCGTGTCCGCCACCACCCCGCTGGACCTGGCCAACGCGTACGCCACCGTGGCCGCCGAGGGCACGTATTGCGCGCCGGTGCCGGTGGTGTCGGTGACCGCGCCGGACGGGCAGCGGCTGTCGGTCGGTGACCCCTCCTGCCGGCAGGTGCTCGACCCCGACGTGGCGCGGGCCGCCACCGACGCGGCACGCTGCCCGGTCGGCCAGCAGTCGGCGTTCGCACAGTGCAACGGCGGTACGGCCACGGCGGTCAACCGCATCCTCGAAGGCCGCCCGGTGGCCGGCAAGACCGGCAGCTCCGAGCAGGCCGCCACGGAAACCTTCGTCGGCTTCACCCCGCAGGTCGCGGTCGCCGGCATCGCCGCCAACCCGGACGACCCCACCGACCTGGTCGGCTCTGCCGTGCAGGCCCGGGTGATCGAGGCCGTCGCCCGGATCATCCGCACCGCCGTCGACGGCCAGCCGCAGGAGTCCTTCACCGCCCCCAGCCGGGACCTGGTGGGCACCCCCCGCCGCCCGGTCGAACGCGACCCGGTGGTGCCCGACCGCCGCCCGACCGACAACAACGACCTACGCCGCTGGTTCCAAAACCGAGGCTGACCCACCCACCCGCACCACCCCACCCGCCCCACCCGCCCCGCCCCGTGTCCCGCGATCTTGCACTTTGTGTCGCCGCATGCAGGTCATAACCCCCTGAATCGGCGACCGAAAGTGCAAGATCGCCGGGGCGGGTCGGGCCTCGCCGTGCCGCGCTGCGCCGCCCCGCCCGTGTCCGGCGATCATGCACTTTGTGTCGCCGCATACAGGTCATAACCTCCTAAATCGGCGACCGCAAGTGCAAGATCGCCGGGGTGGGCCGGGGTGGGGTGGGGTGAAGGCAGGGGTGAGGGGTGGGGGTGGGTTAGCGGCGGGGGCGGTAGGTGGTGACCATGGTGGGGAGGCCGCGGCGGATGATGCCGGCCCAGTCGGTGTCGCCGCGCAGCATGGCGGCGGCGGTCTTGCGGACCTGGTCGGCGGTGAAGTGCGGGGGCATCATCAGCTCGGCCGGGTCGACCAGGGCGTTGATGACGGTGGGGCGGTCCGCCTGCAGGGCTCGGTCCCAGGCGTCGTTCACCTGATCCGGGTGGTCGACCAGGTCGCCGCGAAGCCCGAGCACCTCGGCCCAGCGGTGGTACGCGATGTCGGGTAGCTGCTGGCTGTCCGGGAACATCGGGGTGCCCTCGGTGGAGCGTTGTTCCCAGCTGACGAACGCCAGATCCCGGTTGTTGAGCACCAGCACCACGAAGCGGGGGTCGGCCCAGTCGCGCCAGTACTTCGCCACCGTGATCAGCTCGTTGACCCCGTTCATCTGCATCGCCCCGTCACCGATCAGGGCCACCAGCGGCCGGTCCGGGTGGGCGAGCTTGGCGGCCAGGGCGTACGGCATGCCGCCGCCCATGGACAGCAGGGTGCCGGAGAGGCTGGCCAGCATCCCGGGGCGGACCTTGATGTGGCGGGCGTACCAGGCGGTGGTGGTGCCGCAGTCCACGGCGAGCATCACGTTGTCGGGCAGCCGCTCGCTGAGGCTGACGAACAGCCGCTGCGGGTTGACCGGATCGGCGTCCTGTTCGGCGAGTTCACGTTGCGCCTGCCGCCAGGCGGCGGTGGCCCCGGCGATGGTCTGCCGCCAGCGGGTCGGTCCGGGGCCGGGCCCCAGTTCGTGCAGCAGGGCCCGCAGGGTGGGCGCGGCGTCGCCGGTCAGGTTCACCTCGGTCGGGTACCGCAGGCCCAGTTGGGTGCCGTCGTGGTCGATCTGCACGGCCCGGGCCTGGCCGGGTGGCGGATAGAACTCGGAGTACGGCATGTTGCTGCCGACGATCAGCAGCCGGTCGCACTCCCTCATCAGTTGCCAACTCGGTCGGGTGCCGAGCAGTCCGATGGCACCGGTCACCCACGGTTCCCGGTGGTCCACGACGGTGAACCCGAGCAGGGCGGTGGCCACCCCCGCGCCGAGCCGGTGGGCGATCTCGCGCACCTCGTTCTCGGCGCCGATCGCGCCCTGGCCGACCAGCATGGCCACCCGTTCGCCGCTGCGCAGCACCTCGGCGGCGTGCCGGACGTCGGCCTCCGGCGGCACGGTCGGTCCGCTGCTGGGCACGCTGCTGGTGTGGTAGAAGCCGTGCGCGTGCGGCGGATCGGGTACGGCGGGCTCGTCCTGCACGTCGAGGGGGAGGACCAGCGCGGTGACGGTACGCCGGGCCAGCGCGGTCCGGCAGGCCCGGTCGACCAGGTGCCGTACCTGGGAGGGGTGGTCCAGTTGGGCCAGGAACGCCGCCGCGACGTCCTTGTAGAGGGCGAGCAGGTCCACCTCCTGGTAGTAGCCGCCGCCCTCGGCGGTGAGCGCGGTGTGTCCGACCAGCGCCACCACCGGCTGGTGGTCCAGTTTGGCGTCGTAGAGGCCGTTGAGCGCGTGGATGGCCCCCGGCCCGCTGGTGACCAGGATCGCGCCGAGCGGCCCGCCGCCGTACTTGACGTGGGCGGAGGCGGCGAAGCCGGCGGTCTCCTCGTGCCGTACCTGGATGAACTGCGCCTGTTGGTGGGTGCGTTGCAGGGCGGAGGTCATGCCGTTGATGCCGTCACCGGGATAGCCGAAGTACCGGCGTACGCCCCAGCAGGCGAGCCGATGCACGATGTGATCCGCCACGGTGGGGTTGCGGGGCAGGGGCCACGGGTCGGCCGGCACCAGACTGTCGACGTTCGCTGCGCTCACCTGGGTCGCCTCTCGGGTAGTACGGGCGAACGCGCATTCCCGTTACTATCCGGACAAAACCCTCTGGCTGTGGCGGTTCCCGACCGTGCCGTCAGGTCCGGCGCGGGTGGGCGGCGAAGAACGTCCAGATCAGCTCGGTGGCGTTCACCTCGACCTCGGGAGCGCTGAGCCGGTCACCCGAGGCGCCCGGCCAGGAGTGACCCATGCTGCCGATCAGGTACACGTCGAGGTCGCTGCCGTCGACGCAGCGCGCCCGGGTGAGGGTGACGTCCTCGGCCGGAGCGGCCGGCGGCGGGGTCACCGGGGTGCAGCCCAGCCGCTGCCGCCAGCGGTCGATCCCGGTGCGGAACGGCAGGGCGTACCGGTCCCGTTCGCCGATGAACGTGACCACCGATACCGGCCGCTGCGGCGCGTACTCGTCGGCGTTTGTCCGTTCGCCGATGAACCCGCCACTGACCACTCCGATCGCGGCGAACGTGCCGCCGGCCTCCGCCGCGGCCCGGAAGCTCAGGTCACCGCCGTTGGAGATGCCGGTCAGGTAGACCCGGTCGGGATCGACGTGCCAGGTGTCGACCAGGTGGCCGGTGAGCGCGGCGAGGAAACCCACGTCGTCGGCGTTGCCGCAGCAGGCCATGGCGTTGAATCCACCGTCGACGCCGTCCGGGTAGGCGACCAGGAACCCCTCCCGCTCGGCCACCGAGTCCCAACCGAACAGCTGGCTCATCTCCAGACCGGTACCCGGGTACGGGTGCAGCGCGATCACCAGCGGCACCGGCCGCGCCGCCGGGGCGTACCCGGGTGGTGCGTGCAGCCGGTAGCTGCGACTCAGCCCGCCATGGTCCAGGGTCAACGCATGTTGCCCCGGCCCAGGCGACACGGCGGGAGCCGCCCCCGACGTCGTGGGCGGCGCTTCTCCGCCACCACCACACGCCGCGGCCCCCGCCAGCAGGAAAGCCGACACGCACCACCCGAGCATCCGACGCACGCCGCCCCCTCCCGGCCGTAGGTCCACCACACCGTCGCCGCTGAGCCGTCACCGCAACAACCCTTTCGGCGTACGCCGAAAAGCTGGCACCCTTGAGTAGTGATCACCTTGCGGCTCGGCGCGGCGGACCTGACCCGGATCAGGTTCGGTAGCCGCCCCCACCCGGTCGGCACCGCGATCCTGGCCAGCCAGGCGCTGCGGGATCCCGTGGTGGCCGCGCGGATGCCCGGCCTGGCCGCCCGCGCGCAGGCCGCCTCGGCGAGCACCGCCGCGCTGCGGCACCTGCTGCCGGCGCGGGGCCTGCTGCCCGACTTCCTGACCCCGCACCAGGGCATCGAATCGGTGGCCGCCGGCATCGAGTCGATCATGTCCACTCCGCGTCGCCGGATCACGGCCGAGCTCACCGAGACGTACGCCAAACTGCCGCCCAGCCTCTGGCGGCGGCGTTTCGTGGCGGCCGACCCGCAGATCCTGGAGCTGCTGACGAGGGCGGTGGACCGCTACTTCGACGCGGTGCTCGCCCCGTCCTGGTCCCAACTGACGGCCGCGCACCGCGGTCACGTCGAGCACCGCTCCCGCACGTACGCCCGGTCCGGAGTGGACGGTCTGCTCAACGAGCTGCACCCGTCGATCCGGTGGCGCCCGCCGATCCTGGAGATCGACAGTTGGTGGAGCGCGGAGCTGACCGGCAACGGCGAGGGCATCCTGCTCATCCCCGGCCCGCTGGCCGGTCTGCGTCCCCGCGTGCTGGTCCGACCGGGTCAGCCGGTGCTGCTGGTGTACCCGGTGGATCCTCCGCCCGAATCGCCGCCGACCAGGCACGATCCACTCGCCCAGCTCCTCGGTGGGACCCGTGCGGCGGTGTTGCGGCAGCTCGGCGAACCCGGCCCGCACACCACCACGACGGTGAGCCGGCTCGTCGGAATCAGCGTGTCGTCGGCCTCCGAGCACACCGCCGCGCTGCGGGGCGCCGGCCTGGTCGACAGCGAGCGCGTCGGCGGTGCCAAGGTGCACCGACTCACCCCGCTCGGCATCCACCTGCTCGCCGGCGACGTCAGCTCACCGACAGGCTGACGCCCGCCCGTCCGCTCGCCGCGAGGGTGACGTCCGCTCGATGAGGGGGTGACGGGCGGTGCCTCGCCCGGGTGGGTGACACTCGAACCATGTCGCTCAGCGCGCACGACCTCGACCTGTTCGAGCAGTCGAGAGCTCGACTGGAGGCGGTGGCCTATCGCCTGCTCGGCTCGGCCGGCGACGCCGAGGACATGGTCCAGGAGACGTTCCTGCGCTGGCAGGCCGCCGACCGGGCGGGGGTCGAACAGCCCGCCGCGTGGCTGACGAAGGTGCTGACCAACCTGTGCCTCAACCAGCTCACCTCGGCCCGGGCCCGGCGGGAGAGCTACGTGGGCATGTGGCTGCCGGAGCCGTTGCTGGCCGGGGACCGGATGCTCGGCCCGGTCGACACCGTCGAGCAGCGCGAATCGGTGTCGCTGGCGGTGCTCACCCTGATGGAGCGGCTCTCGCCCAACGAGCGTGCCGTGTACGTCCTGCGTACGGCGTTCGGCTACCCGCACGCGGAGATCGCCGAGATCCTCGACCTCACCGAGGCGAACTGTCAGCAGCTCTACCGGCGGGCCCGGCAGCACATCGCCGCCGGCCGGGCCCGGGTCGAGGTCGACGAGACCACCGCCCGGACCATCGTGGCGGAGTTCCTCGCCGCGGCCAGCAGCGGCGAGACCGCACGGCTGGTCGAGTTGTTGACCGATGACGTGATGAGCACCGGGGACGGTGGAGGCAAGATCCCCGCCCGGGGCACGCCGATCGTCGGTGCGCTGGCGGTGGCCAGGTTCCTGCGCGGCGTCTTCCGGGCCACGGATCTCCGCCGGCAGGTGCTCGGCGGGGCGGCGACACTGTACGCCGAGATCGTCAACGGGGCGCCCGCGGTGCTGGTCGTCGTCGCGGACCGGGTCGTCGGGGTGCTGTCGTTGGAGATGACCGCCGAGGGTGTGTCGGACATCCACGCCCAGGCCAATCCCGACAAGCTCGACCGGGTCACCCGGCTCTGGTCGGCCTCCGCGCGCTCCGCGCCCGTCGTCGACAGCTGGTGACCCAGGCCACAGCCGAATCCTGTCAGCAAACGCGGCGCTGCCCGGTTCAGGAAGCGTACGCCGCCGACCGGCCCGTCCCGGTCGACGGCACCGCACGCAGACAGGGAGTGGGAGCATGACGCATCGCATCGTCGTCCTCGGTGCCGGCTACGCCGGGGCGACCGTCGCCGGTCGCCTCGCCCGGCGACTGCACCCCGACCAGACCGAGATCACCGTCGTCGACGCGTCCGCCGACTTCGTCGAGCGGGTCCGCCTGCACGAGTACGCCGCCGGGTCGGAACTCAAGCGTCGTCCGCTGCGCGACGTCTACGCGGGCACCGGCGTGCGGGTCCGACTGGCGCGGGTCACCGGCGTCGACGTCGGAGCCAGGACCGTCACGCTGACCGGTGCCGACAAGATCGATTACGACACGCTGGTGTACGCCCTCGGCAGCGCCTCCGCCGACCACGGTGTCCCCGGCGTCGCCGAGCACGCGTACGACGTCGGCAGCGCCCGGTCCGCGCTGCGGTTGCGCGAACGCCTGACCGACCTCGGCGCGGGCGGCACCGTCCTGGTCGTCGGTGGGGGACTCACCGGCCTCGAAGCGGCCACCGAGATCGCCGAGGCCCGACCCGACCTCGCCGTCGCGATCGCCACCCGGGGCGGCCTCGGTGACTGGCTCGACGCGCGGGCCGGCCGGTACCTGCGGGAGGTGTGCGACCGGCTCGGCATCACCGTCCACGAGCACACCGACGTCAGCCGCGTCGAGGCGAACGGCGTCGTCACCGGCACCGGCGAGGTCATCGCGGCCGAGGTGACCGTCTGGTCCGCCGGCTTCGCCGTGTCGTCGCTCGCCGCCACGACGGCCTTGCAGGTCGCACCGACCGGGCAGATCGTCGTGGACGCCACGATGCGCTCGGTGTCGCACCCTGACGTGTACGCGGTCGGCGACGCCGCTCTCGCCGAGGGCCCGGGCGGCAAGCCGTTGCGGATGTCCTGCGCCACCGGAATCCCGACGGGCTGGCAGGCGGCCGACGCCATCGTCGCCCGACTGACCGGGCGACCGGTCCGCAGGATCCCGATCCGCTACTTCAACCAATGCATCAGCCTCGGCCGGCGCGACGGCATCATCCAGACGGTGACCGCCGACGACCGGGCGAAGGCGACACACCTGCGGGGCCGGCTGGCGGCCCGCTACAAGGAACTCGTCTGCCGGGGTGCCGCCTGGGCCGTGTTCCACCCGACGCTGCTGGTGCCCTTCCGCCGTCGCCGCATCACCAGCCCGGCGGCCACCGCGGAGCGCCACGCGCGTTCGGTGAGCTCCGATGTCGGGGGTGCCCACTAGAGTCCCGGTATGGCCGATGGTGAGCTGCCGGAGCACGCGCGGCGCCGGCAGCTGATCCACCGGTACGTCGACCGGAAGGTGGTCTGGCGAGCCCGGATCTACGCCGCGGTGTTCGGGGTGACGCTTGTCGTCACCCTCGTCGACGCGGTGGTCGCCGGCGGCTGGGGGTGGCTTCGGGCCCTGGTCGGGATCGTTGTCGGCGTCATCGTCGGCGTCGCGGCGAGCCGGATGTCGCGACTGCGGTGGGACGGTTTCGAGCAGCGGGTGGTCGGCAGGATCGACGCGATCGGCGTCGTCGTGCTGGTCTGCTATCTCACGTTCAGCTTCCTGCGGGCCCGCATCGTCGGCCTGTGGGTGCCGGCCTCGCAGGTGGCGGCGACGAGCATGGGCCTACTGAGCGGGGCGATGTTCGGGCAGATCCTCGGCATCCGCCGAGGGCTGCGCCTGCTGGGCCGCCGCCTGGTCGCGCATCCCACCGCAACGACGGCGACCGGGCCGCCGGTCGATGGAGATCATGACCGTGACCACACGCGATGAGGCGGGCTGAATGGCACCTTTGCGGTATTCCATCAACATCACAGTGGACGGCTGCTGCGATCACCTCGCGGTCTCACCGGACGAGGACCTGCATCGGCACCACATCGAGAACCTCGCCCGGGCTGATGCGCTCCTCTTCGGCCGGGTGTTGTACGAAATGATGGAGGAGGCGTGGCGGCCGTCCGCGTCGGAGGTGTCGAGACCCGACTGGATGGAACCCTTCGCCCGGACGATCGACGCGGCGAAGAAGTACGTCGTGTCGAGCACCCTCGAACAGGTCGACTGGAACGCCGAACTGGTGCAGGGTGATCTGGGCAAGGCCGTCGAGCAGATCAAGCGGGAGTCGCGCACGGGCGTGTTCGTCTCCGGCGTGCAGCTTCCGCTGGCGTTGGCCGAGCTGGGCTTGATCGACGAGTACGAGTTCGTAGTGCATCCCCGGATAGCGGGTCGCGGACCGCGACTGTTCGAGGGCTTGGCGAAGCACGTCGACCTGAAGCTCGAAAGCCGCTTCGAGTTGGCCTCCGGCGCCTCGGTGATGCGGTACGCGCCAACCAGCTGACCGCGCCGCTGGTCGCCGCCCACAGCGACAGCGACCCGGCCAGGCAGGAGTGCCATGGCCGGGTCGGCCGTCTCTCGCCCGGCCGCTTGGGCTCGCCGGGTGGGTCGTGTCTCGCCCGGCCGATTGGGCGGGGCGTGTTCTCGCCAGGTCCGTCGTGCCTGGTGGCGCTGGTTGACCGCTGGGGTTGGCGACGCGGTCGAGCTGCGGTACTGGCGGTGCGGGTCAGTGCCGTCGGGCCAGTTCGAGGAACGACCGCCAGGCGGCCGGGGCGAAGGCGAGCACCGGCCCGGCCGGATCCTTGCTGTCGCGCACCGCAACGACGCCTACCAGGTTGTCGGCCACCTCGACACAGTCACCGCCGGACGAGTTGCTGCGGGTGGACTTCCGCCACCGGGCGTCACTGAGGTCCATGCTGGCTCTCAACTTCCTTGATGAGGTCGAGGGAGAGGTCTTCCGGAAGGGCGACTGTCCGCACGCCCTCCCATCTGCCGAGGAGCTTAATCACCTTCTCGTCGGTGTCGGCGGACTCGCCGCCGAGCTGGCTGTCCAGGTGTCCGATCCAGGTGCCGTCGGGCAGCATGGCGAGCAGAAGCGGCCCGTCGAGGCCGACGTGCAGGCCGGCGCGGGCCGGGATGATGTGGATGTGGACGTGCGGTAGCTCGGCCTCCCGCACCAGGTGCGCGAGTTGTTCGGCCATGATGGCGTTGGCGCGACGTAGGGCTGCTTCGTCTATTACCGCGAAGATCTGCGGCGGGCGCTCGCGGCGCAGAATCTCCTGGCGCTCCATCCGGGCCGCCACCTGCTGCTCGATTTCCTGCTCCGGACAGGTGTCGTCAAACCGCAGCACCGTGCGCGCATAGTTCTCGGTCTGGAACAGGCCGGGGATGAGGGTCGGGTTGAAGTAGCGCAGTTGCTTTGCGGCGCGTTCGGCTTTCAGCCAGGGCATGAACCAGGCGGGCTGGGCGTCCTGCTGGGCGGTGCGCAGGAGGGACTCGAAGAGGCCGCCAGTTTCCAGGATCTCGTCCGCGCGGCGGGCGTACGGCAGGTCGACCGGGCGGGTGCCGGTTTCCACGGCGGACACTGTGGAGGCCGAGTAGTTGGTGCGTTTGCCGAACTCCTCCTGGTTCATGCCGGCCAGTGCCCGCTGCTTGCGTAACTGGACGCGGATCAGATCCACGCTCTGCTCACCTTCCACCGCGCCTCCAGGAGCCTCGTCAAGATCGCCAACGGCTGCCGAGCGGCCGCCAAGATCCACGGGATGTCACCGAGGTCAGGCTCGATGCGTTCCGAGCGTAGTGCTGTGGTCAGCAGACTGTCACGCAAGCGGATCCGCTCCCATCCAGACAGGGACGGGGCGGGTTCTGCACCGGGGCCGCCCTCGCGCTTCCCCCGCGTCGGGGCGGCCCCGGGTTAATCACTCGCTGTGGGTGCGTTTCTTGCTGCTCTGGCGACAAGAAACGTACCCAGATCTGTCTTTCGTGGAGGTCGACCATGCCGGTCGCCGGAGTTCGATGCCCGACCACAACGCCGCCGCGCCGCCGCGCCCGCGCCCGCCGCCCGACGACGCCGCCCGACAGCTCCTGGTCGGTCGGGCGTGGTCGGCCGGTGTGCCGGTTGGCGGGGCGGCGACGCCAGTGGGTGTCGGTCGAGTTGCCAGGTCCTGGCGGGTCGGCCGGTCGACGGTCGGCGGGGGAAGGGGGACCGTCGGTGATCAGCACTCGCCTGCCCACGCCGGGCCGAGGGCTGTACCCGCAACGTCCCGGCGCAGTCGGCACCGGCCCGCCGCACACGCCGCTGCGTCCGATGTGGTGCTGCCGGGCCTGCGGGCAGCCGTGGCCGTGCGCGCCCGCGCGGCTGTTGCTGCGCGCGGAGTACGCGCGCAACCGCACCGGGCTGTCGATCTACCTGGCCGGGCTGATGTACGAGGCCATGCGCGACCTCTACCACCTCAACCCGCACGACGGTCCGGACCCGAAGACGCTGTTCGACCGGTTCCTCGCCTGGGGCTCGCCCCGCAGGCGGAGGGTGGAAGCGAGTCGATGATCAGGCGTTCGACGTCGGCCCAGGTGGGTGTGAGGTGACCGTAGTCGGGGACCGGGCGGCGCTGGGGGCCGAAGAAGTACTGGTGGGTGACGGCACCCCGGATCGCGGCGTGTACCTCGGGATGGTCGTCGACGAAGTGGGTGAGCGCCAGGTCGAGGCAGTGTTGCCGCTTGTCGGCGCGGGCCCGGCAGAACCGTACCTGCGCGGGGTCGACGCCGCTGCGCCGGTGGAAGTCGTGGGCGGCGAGCCAGCGCAGGGTACGGGCCTGCACCCGCGGGCCACACTTGGAGACCAGCCAGACCCGGCCGTCGAAGCGGGGGACCAGGCGGGCGATGGTCTCCACCGCACCGGGTACCTCGGGGGTGGCCAGCATGGTGGCCTCGTTGCCGCTGAAGAAGGCGGTGTCGTCGCTGCTCGGGTGGGCGGAGCCGTCGATGATGACCCGGCCGATGTCGATGCCGAGTCGGGGAATGTCCTCGTTCACGTCACCCAGCATCGGGCCGGATGAGCGTACGCAGAACTATTGTTTTGCCGGTGATCTATAGTGCTGCGTTATGACTGGGCGGGAGTTGCTGGAGGCCGATGCGCTCCGCTGTTTCGCGGTCTTCGCCGAGCACCGCAACTTCACCGCCGCCGCGGCGGCACTGCACATCAGCCAGCCCGCCCTGCATGTGAAGATCCGTAAGCTGGCGGCGGCTCTCGACGTCGACCTGTACCAGCGCGACGGGCGGCGGCTGATCCTGACCGTCGCCGGTGAACGCCTCGCCGCGTACGCGTTGGACTCGCGGCGGCGGACCGACGAGTTCCTCAGGGAACTGCACCACGAGTCGACGCCCACGCTGACCGTCGCGGCCGGTCGGGGCGCGCTGCGCTGGGTGGTCGGCGAGGCGATCCGGCAGGTCGGTCGGCAGGGCCGCCGGGTCCACGTGATCACCGCTGACCGCGATGCCGCGCTCGCGGCCCTGCACGCGGGTCAGGCCGACCTGGCGGTCATCGCCCACGATCCGCCGACGCGGCAGGTCGAAGCGGTTCAGATCGCCGCGTACCGGCAGGTGCTCGTGCTCGGCGAGCGGCACCCGCTCGCCGAGCGTCGGCAGGTCCGGCTGCGCGACCTCGACGGCCTCGACCTGGTGGTACCCCCGGCCAATCGACCGCACCGGCGGGCGCTGGACCGGGCGCTGCTCGATGCGGGCGTACGGTGGCAGGTCGCCGCCGAGGTCGACGGCTGGGACCTGCTGGTGCACCTGGCCGGGCTGGGTGTCGGGGCCACCGTGGTCAACGGCTGCGTGGGGCTGCCCGACGGTCTGCGCGCCGTGCCGATCGACGGCCTGCCGAAGATCCGCTACTGGGCCACCTGGCGGCAACCGCGAGCCCATCTGGTCCGCGACTTCCTCAGCCAGTTCCCGCCGCCCGACGGCACCGGCCGAACCGGGGTGTCCCCGCCCGTCGAGCCCGACCGGGCCGGAACGCCCCGATGACCGGGCGGCTCACCTCGACCAGCAAGTTCCTGTCGTACGTGCTGCGGCATCGGCCGGACGCCGTCGGGGTCACCCTCGACGAGGCGGGCTGGGTGCCGGTGGACGTGCTGCTCGCCGCGCTGGCCCGGCACGGTCGGCCGGTCACCCCGGCGTTGCTCGACCAGGTGGTCGACGGCACCGACAAGCAGCGTTTCGAGGTCCGCGAGGGCCGGATCCGGGCCGCCCAGGGCCACACCATCCCGGTCGACCTGCAACTGGCACCGGCGGTGCCGCCGACGGTGCTCTACCACGGCACGGTGGTCCGGTTCCTGCCCGGCATCCGCGTCGACGGGCTGACGTCGGGTGAGCGTACCCATGTGCATCTGTCGTCCGACCTGGACACCGCCGCGCGGGTCGGTGCCCGGCGTGGCAGGCCGGTCGTGCTGCGTATCGACGCCGCCGGGATGCACGTCGCCGGCCTCGTTCTCTACCGGGCCGCCAACGGCGTCTGGCTCACCCGGCACGTGCCGCCGCGGTTCATCACCCTGCCGAGCTGACTCGGTGGCGGCGGGCCGCAAGCAAGACATCCACAAGCCTTGATATGTTATCGCTCACACGATACGGTCCGAGCGGGAGCCGGGCACACGCTTGACGCGCCCTGAAGCCGGTCCGGGATTCCGGCGAGTGGGCGAGACCGCGACGCCGACCGACGGGCGACGTGGATCCCGACCGGGTGCCGCCGAATCGATCACGGCCGCCCCGGGGTCCGCGGTGGGCACGTCCGTGCCGGACGGGTACGCGGAGCAGGGCGAGCTCATCGACCACCACCAACGGTGCAGCGGCACCTTCCGCGCGTCCGGTGCGACGCGGAGACGGAGCAACATGATGGTGAGACCCAGATCGATCTTCGGGCCCGCCGCGATCGCGGCGATGCTCGTGCTGAGCGTGGGCGGGGTGGCGCTGGCCACCGGCCCCACCGCGACGGCGTCGACCACCGACGTCGGCACCCTGGCCGCCACCGCAGGCTGCGGCCGCGCGCCGGGGCTCAACAGCGGTACGCACACGATCCAGAGCAACGGCAAGAGCCGCAGCTACATCCTGCGGATCCCGGCCAACTACAACAACAACCACCCGTACCGGCTGGTGCTCGGCTTCCACTGGCGCGGCGGCTCGGCCGTCGACGTGGACACCGGGCAGACGGTGCAGCGGGACACCTGGTCGTACTACGGGCTGCGGCAACTGGCCAACAACAGCACCATCTTCGTGGCGCCGCAGGGCCTCAACGCCGGCTGGGCCAACTCCGGCGGCGAGGACGTCACCTTCGTCGACGACCTGCTCCGGCAGGTGGAGGCGAACCTCTGCGTGGAGACCACGCAGCGCTTCGCCCTCGGCTTCAGCTGGGGCGGCGGGATGAGCTACGCGCTGGCCTGCGCCCGACCCAACGTGTTCCGCGCGGTCGCGGTGTACGCCGGTGGCCAGATCAGCGGATGCAGCGGCGGCAACGGTCGGATCGCCTACTTCGGGGCGCACGGCATCCGGGACAACGTCCTCGGCATCTCCGGTGGACGGTCGCTGCGCGACCGGTTCGTCAACAACAACGGGTGCACCCCGCAGAACCCGCCGGAGCCGTCCCAGGGCAGCCTGACCCACCGCACCACCACGTACTCCGGCTGCGCGGCGGGCTACCCGGTGGTGTGGGCCGCCTTCGACGAGGGGCACATCGCCGCACCGCAGGACGGCGCACCCGGTGACAGCGGTTCCCGGACCTGGCTGCCGGCGGAGACCTGGCGGTTCTTCACCCAGTTCGGCAGCGGCACCCCGCCGCCGGACCCGACCACTCCGCCGCCCGGCCCCACCACGCCGCCGCCCGGCCCGACGACCCCGCCGCCGGGTGGTGCCTGCCGCGTCGCGGTGACGGTCAACGCCTGGAACAACGGCCTGACCCAGGACCTCACCATCACCAACACCGGTGGCAGCGCGATCAACGGCTGGTCGCTGGTGTTCACCCTGCCCGGCGGGCAGAACATCACCGGTGGCTGGAACGCCAGCTACTCGCCCACCTCCGGGCAGGTGACCGCCCGCAACGTGTCGTACAACGGCAGCATCGCCCCGGGTGCCTCGGTCAGCATCGGCTTCCAGGCCACCCACACCGGCGACTCGGCGAGACCGTCGTCGTACACGCTCAACGGCGCCACCTGCACCATCGCCTGACCCCCGATCGACGGTCCCCGGCCACGCCACCAGCGCGGCCGGGGACCGCCGCGCGCCGGGCCTCGGCGCGCCGAGCAACAACGCCGAAGTTGCTGGATGCGGGCCGGGTCGATACCGCAACATCGGCGTACCTGTCGGGCGTGCTCCCGTGCGGTGGCCGGGGACCGACAAGGATGCGTGTTTATGCTGAGGGGCGCATAGTCTTGCTGCGGAGTCGATGAGGAGAGTCATCAGGTGGACGTCGCCGCCCCTCGGGGTTTTCGTGCACTGGTCGGCAACGTCGGTCTCCGCGACGACGGCGACGACTTCACCGCGCTCGTCTCGGAAGTGCCGGCGGTCAGCGCGGCGGTCTTCACCCGCTCGCGGTTCGCCGGGCCCAGCGTGCTGCTCAGCCGATCGGCCCGTACGTCGGCGGCGCGTGGGGTGGTCGTGCTCGCCCGCAACGCCAACGTGGCCACCGGCGACGAGGGCATGGCCAACGCCCGGGAGATCCAGGCCACGGTCGCGGCGGCGGTCGGGCTGGAGGCGGACGAGCTGCTGATCGCCTCGACCGGCGTGATCGGCCGGCAGTACCCGATGCCCCGGCTGCGCGAGCACCTGGCCGAGCTGCGCTGGCCGTTCCCGCCCGCGGATTTCGACCGGGTGGCTGCCGCGATCATGACGACCGACACCCACCCGAAGGTGGTACGGGCACGGTGTGGCGAGGCCACCATCGTCGGGGTCGCCAAGGGCGTCGGCATGATCGAACCGAACATGGCCACCCTGTTGACCTTCTTCTGCACCGACGCCGAGATCGGATCCGACGATCTCGACCGGGTGTTCCGCGCGGTGATCGACCGGACCTTCAACGCGGTGAGCATCGACACCGACACCTCGACCAGTGACACCGCGGCCATCTTCGCCAACGGGCTCGCCGGACCGGTGGACGTCGACGAGTTCGCCGAGTCACTGCGTACCTGCGCCCTCGAACTGGTGCGGATGGTGGCCCGTGACGGTGAGGGGGCCAGCAAGCTGATCGAGGTCCGGGTGACCGGGGCCCGCGACGACGACCAGGCCAAGCGGGTCGGCAAGACGATCGTGAACTCGCCGCTGGTGAAGACCGCGGTCCACGGCGCCGACCCGAACTGGGGTCGGGTGGCGATGGCGGTGGGCAAGTGCGAGGACGACGACGACATCCGGCCGGAACGGGTTCGCATCGGTTTCGGTGGGCTGGCGGTCTATCCCACGCCGGCGACCGACGAGGTGCTGCGGTTGTTGCAGGAACACCTGCGCCGCGACCACGTGGTGATCGAGGTCGACCTCGGCATCGCCGCCGGGTCGTTCGTCGTCTACGGCTGCGATCTGACCGAGGGGTACATCCGGATCAACGCCGACTACACCACCTGACGACGCCCGGGGTGCAGCTGTCCGGGGCCGGGCCGGCGAGTCAGGCGCGAGGCGGCAGAATTGCCGGGTGCCTGTGGAGCTGATCACCGAGCCGGACGACGAGCGGATCGCCGACTATCGCGCGCTCACCGACGTGGAGTTGCGCACCCGGTGGGAGCCGCCGCACGGGCTGTTCATAGCCGAAGGGGAGCTGGTGCTGCGCCGGGCGCTGCGGGCCGGCTACCCGGCCCGGTCGTACCTGGTCGACGCCAAACGGGTCGACCAGCTCGCCGACCTGGACACCGGCGACGCCCCGGTGTACGCCGCCACCCCCGACGTGTTGCAGGAGGCCACCGGCTTCCACGTGCACCGGGGGGTGCTCGCCTCGTTCCGCCGCAAGCCGCTGCCCAGCGCCGCCGAGGTGCTGGCCACGGCCCGTCGGACGGTCATCCTCGAAGACGTCAACAACCACACCAACCTGGGGGCGATCTTCCGGGCCGTCGCCGCGCTCGGGGTGGACGCGGTGCTGCTCTCGCCGTCCTGCGCCGACCCGCTCTACCGGCGCAGCGTACGGGTCAGCATGGGCGAGGTGTTCGCCGTGCCGTACGCGAAACTGGATCCCTGGCCGACGGCGTTGGCGCAGGTACGCGACGCCGGCTTCACCGTGCTGGCGATGACCCCGGCCCCCGACGCGGTACCCATCCAGCGGCTGACGCCCGCCCAGCGGGCCCGGGCCGCGCTGCTGCTCGGTGCCGAGGGCGCCGGGCTGACCCAGGCGGCGATGGCCGCCAGTGACGTGCGGGTGGTGATCCCGATGCGGCGCGGTGTCGACTCGCTCAACGTCGCCGCGGCCACCGCCGTGGCCTGCTGGGAACTGGGGCGCGACGACCCGCTCTGAGCTGACCTGCGGTTACCGGCAGCGGAATCACGGACGGTAACGTGTCGCGGGTGTTCCCCACCGTCCGTCAGGTCCTGGCGCTTGACCCGGTCCGTCGTGGCGCCCCGCGTCTGGTCGCCGGAGAGGCGGGACTGGACCGGCCGGTGCGGTGGGTGCACGTGGCCGAGGTACCCGACATCGCCACCCTGCTCGGTGGTGGCGAACTGGTGCTCACCACCGGCATCGGGTTGCCGGCCGACGACGCCGGGCTGCGGGCGTTCATCGCCGACCTGGCCGGTGTCGGCGTCTCCGGACTGGTGGTCGAACTCGGTCGCCGCTACCTCACCGGGGTACCGAAGGTGATGGCCGCCGCTGCCGGGCGGCACGGCCTGCCGCTGGTGGAGCTGCGCCGGGCCACCCCGTTCGTACGGATCACCGAGGCGGTGCACGCCCTGATCGTGGACGCCCAGCTCACCGAGTTGCGGGCGACCGAGGAGATCCACCAGCGGTTCACCGAACTGTCGGTGGAGGGCGCCGAACCGGACGAGGTGATCCGGCAGGCCGCCGAGCTGTCCGGCTGCCCGGTGGTGCTGGAGAACCTGTCCCGTCAGGTGCTCGCCTACGACCCGGCGCGGGAGAACGCCGCACTGCTGCTCGACGGGTGGGAGCAGCACTCGCGTCGGATCCGGCCCGCCGGGCGTACGGCGTACGACCCGGACAGCGGCTGGCTGGTCACCATGGTCGGCGCCCGGGGCGAGGACTGGGGTCGACTGCTGCTGCGCTGGCCGGGCGGTGTCGACCTCAGCCCGGGCGGCGCCGACCCGCGCGGACCGGGCGACGACGAGTCGGGTAAAGCGGACGCGGTAAGTGGCCTCGCCGTGCCGCCGACCCGGCTGACCATCCTGGTGGAGCGGGCCGCATCGACCCTGGCCCTGGGGCGGCTGATCCGCCGCGACGCCGAAGGGTGGGAACGGCAGATCCACCGCACCCTGCTCACCGCGCTGCTGGACCGCACCCGGCCGGTCGACGAGGTGGCCCTGCGGGCGCGGGCGCTGGGGCTGACGCTGGACCGCCGACACCTGGTCGGGGTGGTGGTGCGGCATCGCGGTGAGGACCCGGCAGACAACGGCCCGGCCGCTGACCCGGGTGGTGATCCTGGCCTGGCCGGCGTGGAACCCGGGGCGGCCCGCCTGCGGGATCTCGCCGAGACGGTAGGTCAGGCGCTGCGCGAGGCGAAGCTGACCGGGCTGACCAGTGCGGTCGACGACCAGGCGGTCGGGGTGCTGCTGGCTCTCGCCGACGCGGCGGGGGAGGAGCGTGCCCTGACGGCGTTCGCGGCCGCGCTGCGCCGTACCCGACCCGACAGCCGCCCGCCCGACCCGGCGTCGCGCCGCCCCGGCAACCTGATCATCGCCGCCGGCTCGGGCGTGAGCAGCCTGCGGGAGGCGGGACGATCCCTCATCGAGGCCCGGCAGGTCGCCGAGGCGGCCCGGCGGGACCGACGAGACCTGCCGATCTTCCGGCTGCCGCACGTCGGGCTCGCCGGGCTGCTGCACCTGCTGCGCGACGAGCCGCGCCTGCAGACGTTCGTCGAGCGCGAGCTGGGAGCCCTGCTGGCGTACGACGCCCGGCATCCGCGCGAGCAACTGCTCGGCACCCTGCGCGCGTACCTGGAGCAGGGCCGGAACAAGTCGGCGGCGGCCTCGGCGGCGCACCTGTCCCGACCTGCCTTCTACGAACGGCTGGCCCGCATCGGTCGGATCCTCGACGTCGACCTGGACTCGGTCGACGCCTGCCTCTCCCTGCACGTCGCCCTGCTCGCCCTGGACGCCATCCGCACCCCCTGACTCCCTCCCCGCGCGGCGCTCACCGCCCCTTGTGCGTGGCGGTGCGGCGCTCACCGCCCCTTATGCGGTGAGCGAGTTCAGGGCCTTGGCGTAGGTGGGCGGCACGTAGGAGGGGCCGCCGCTCGGGGTGAAGGTGTCGGAGCTGGCGGCGGTCTCCCAGACGGTGTCGGGCAGGGCGGCGACCAGGGCGGTCACCACCGCAGTGTCCCGCCACTCGGGCTGCTGGGCGAGCAGGCTCAGCGCGACCACCGACTCCTCGACCTCGCCGACGCACTCGAACGGCTTGTGCCCGTCGATGCCGAGCAGTTCCCGGTACCCGGGGATCTGGGTGGCGTCGGCGAGCAGGTCACCGCCGAAGATGTGGGTGATCCGCTCGCGGGACATGAACGGCGCCAGCGCCAGGAAGACGAACCGGCACTTGGGGCAGTCGCGGCACCAGCGTTCGCTCGCGTCGCGCAGCTTGAAGGCGGCGTTGCAACTGGTCACCACGTCGTCGTACCGGTCGATGGTGGCGAACAGTCGGGCGATGTGCAGCTCCGACAACGGGCGCAGCAGGGAGAAGTACGGCTCGGTCAGCCCGGCGTGCTCGGCCAGGGCGGCCCGCAGCAGCCCTTCGGCCGCCACCCCCTTGGACCACTGGTGGTTGATCTCGTGACCGTTCCAGATCAGGTTCGGGTCGGAGGCAGAGCGCTCGTTGGACATCACCACCGGGCCCAGGCCGTGCAACACCGCCGTGGCGACCGCGATCAGTGAGTTGATCGCGGTGACCGGGATGTGCCCGTTACGGGCCCCGGCCGCGTTCAGCTCGAACAGCACCGGGTCGAGGCGTCGCCGCGCCGCCAGCGCGGTGAGCCCGGAGGCGGCGTTCACCGCCTTGATCACATGGTTCGGGTTGACCGAGAACGGCACCGGGTCGAGACCGGCGCGGCGCAACGCCTCCAGGCTGACGATCGAGTCCTTGCCGCCACCCACCGCAGACAGCGGCCGCCGGTCGGAGTTGTCGTACTCGGCGGCGGGGCGTACCCGGCCGGGCGGGATCTGCGGCGTCAACTCCAGCACGTACGGCAGCTGGTTGCGGTAGGCGTACTCGGCCAGGCCCTTGGTGTAGACGGCGGTGACGAACTCGGCGGCGGCCGGGCCGAGCGGCGCCGGCAGCACGAGCTGCCCCGGCGCGGCGGCCTTGTAGTAGCTGACCCCGGCCACCACGTGCAGCAGCTCCAGGACCCGGCCGAGGGCCGCCACGGCCGCGTCCGACGGTGACTGCTCGGGAACCGGCAACGTGATCACTTCGGTGAACCGCTGCTCGCCGTCCGGGCCGGTCAGCGCGTAGTCGAACAGCGCCTCGCCGGTGGAGAGGTCGATCGAGTAGGACGGGAAGGTGAAGGAGTCCATCCGCGCCAGCTGCGTGTTGGGCACACGCCATACTAGGCCCTGGTTCGTCCGGCCGTGCCCGGCTCCGCCGGACCGTGTACGTGCCCTGCCCGCCGTCGCCCCGAGGAGAAGTTGTGCGCCTGTCTGACCTGCGCGGACGTACCGTCGCCGTCTGGGGGGCCGGCCGGGAGGGCCGGGCCGCGGTGATCGCGATCGCCGCCCATGGGCCGGCGGACCTGGTCGCCGTGGACGACAGCGCGAACTTCCTCACGCTGCCGTGGGAGGGGCCGCTGGCCGAGGCCGCCCCGCTGATCACCGGCGAGGAGGGCTTCGCGCGGCTGGCCGCCGCCGACGTGGTGGTCCGCTCGCCGGGCGTGCCGCAGACCCACCCGTGGCTGGTGGAGCTGCGTCGCCGGGGCGTCACGATCACCCAGGGCACCGCGTTGTGGATGGCCGACCACGGGGAGCGCACCGTCGGGGTGACCGGCAGCAAGGGCAAGAGCACCACGTCCAGCCTTATCCACCACCTGTTGACGGCGATGGACCGGCCCAACGTCTTCGGCGGCAACATCGGCGTACCGACGCTCGACCTGCCGGAGGCGGAGTTGTACGTGCTGGAGCTGTCCAGCTACCAGTGCAGCGACCTGACCGACTCGCCCCGGGTGGCGGTGGTGACCGCGTTGTTCCCCGAGCACCTCGACGCACACGGCGGCGAACGGGAGTACTACCGCGACAAACTCAACCTGATCGCGTACGGGCCGCGCACGGTGGTGGTCAACGGCGCCGACCCCCGGCTGGCGTTCGAGCTGGGCGACCGGGCGGCGATCCGCGCCGGCACCGCGGAGTCGGTGAACGTGGCCGGCGGGCCGGACGGTACCCCCTGGTTCCACCTGGTCGACCGGCCGCTGTTCCCCCGGGCGGTGCTGCCGCTGGTCGGCCGGCACAACGAGGGCAACCTCTGCGTCGCCCTGGCGGTGCTCGACGCGCTCGGTGTGGACATCGTCGGCCGCAAGGACGCCCTGGCCGTGGCGGTGGCCGAGTTCCAGGGGCTGGCCCACCGGCTGACCGAGATCGTCGACCCGTCCGGCCTGACCTTCGTCGACGACACCCTGGCCACCAGCCCGTACGCGGCCATTCACGCCATCGACGCGTACGAGGGACGGCCGTTGACCGTGATCGTCGGCGGCAACGACCGAGGTGTCGACTACACCCCGCTGCGGGAGCACCTGGCCGAGCGGGAGTTGACCGTGATCGGCATCCCGGACAGCGGCCCACGCATCATCGAAGCGCTCGCCGGCCTGCCGAAGGTGCGTACCGACCTGGTCGACGACCTCACCACCGCCGTCCAACTGGCCCGCCAGGTCACCCCGGCCGGCGGCGTCGTCCTCCTCTCCCCGGCCGCCCCCAGCTACGGCCGCTTCCGCAACTTCGAACACCGCTCGGAGGTCTTTGCCCAAGCCGTCCGAGCCACCGCCCCCACCCACCCCTGACCCTTGTTGATCATGAGGTTGGCCGGGAATTTTGTCCTGATTCACTGCCGCTAACCTCATGATCAACAAGGGTGGTGTGGAGGGTGCGGAGGGAGCGGATGGTGGAGCGGATCTCCTGGAGGTAGCGGCCGGGGGTGGGGGTCGGCTCGGGTAGCTGGGTCAGGTCGGGCAGGGTGGGGTCGACGCCGATCGTGTCGACCTCGCAGTGGTACGGCAGGGCGAGGGTGCGTAGGGCGTCGCAGTGCTGGAACGGTACGTAGATCGGTGCGGTGACCAGCAGTACGTCGTCGGCGCGGGCGAGTTGGGCGTGCTCGGCCCAGAAGCGCTGGGTGTCGGCGGTGTGCGCGCGGCGGCGTTCCGGCTCGCTCGACGGGGCGGCCAGCACCCGCACCGGCGGCTGCCCGGCGGGCCGGTAGGTGCGTGACGACCAGGAGTGGTGCGGGTGGTCGGCATCCAGGCCGTCCTCGGTTTCCGGCGTGGACACCGCGAACGTACGCCGTACCGCCGCGTCCAGCGCGTCGACCTCGGTGTCGCAGCCGGTCACCCCGACCTCGGCGAGGGTACGCCGTTCCACCTCGGACAGCGGCCGGAAGCTGCCCAGCACCGCCACCTCGCCGGCGACGTCCACCCCGGTGCGCAGCAGATGCCCGGCGTACGCGACCCGGCGCAGGCAGGCGTGCGCCAGGCCGCCCAGCACCACCAGATGGGCGTACCGGTTGCGGGCCGGTGGCCGGGCGCGGACCAGGCCGAGCGCGTCGGCGCAGCGGTACACCAACTCGACGGTGGCCGGGTCGAGGGTGGGTTCCCGGGCCTCGGGGCGTTCCCGGCCGGCGCGGAAGTCCCAGCACCGGGCGGAGAAGTCGTCCAACCCGGCGAGCACCGCGCCGAGATCGCCGCGTGGCCATCGCCCACCGAAGTGCGCCACCAGCCCGCGTAGCGGGGCACTGCCGACCCAGCCGGCGATGCCGTCCACGCGCACATCCCCGCCGGTCTCAGCCGCCCTGCCGGTCCCGCTGGATCTGCCGGTCCCGCTGGCTCTGCCGGTCTCAGCGGCCCAGGCGGCCTGCGGCAGGGGCACGGTCGGGGTGCTCGGCGGTGCCGGGGACGAGCGGTTGGGGTCGGTGGTGCCGGGCGACGGAACGGCACACTCAGACACGGATCGGATGCTACCGGCCGACGGCGGCACCCCGTCGCAGTAACGAGGTGTTGGCCGGGCTGGCAACGGAAAACGCGGCCCGTGGCCCGATGCGGCCACCGGAAGCGCGGCGATGCGACCGAAGCGCCACGGAAAGCGTTGACGTTGTGTCAGGGAGTGTGGGTCCATCCGCGACACGTTGACTCTTGTCCGGGCAGCGACGGTGGTGAAAGCGTGCCGGTACCGCGAACCGAAGGGGCGACGATGACCTCCGACGACCTGCTGGCTCGACACCGGGCCGTGCTTCCGTCCTGGATGCTGCTCTACTACGCCGATCCGATCGAGGTGGTCTCCGGCGAAGGCCGCCGGGTCACCGACGCGCAGGGCCGCACCTACCTGGACTTCTTCGGCGGGGTGCTGACCAACATGATCGGGTACGACATCCCCGAGATCCGGGAGGCGGTGCAGCGGCAACTGGCCACCGGGATCGTGCACACCTCGACGCTCTATCTGATCCGTCAGCAGGTCGAACTGGCCGAGAAGATCGCCCGCCTGTCCGGCATCCCGGACGCGCGGGTCTTCTTCACCAACTCCGGCACCGAGGCCAACGAGGCCGCGCTGCTGATGGCCACCAACTTCCGCCGCTCCCACCAGGTCCTCGCGGTCCGCAACAGCTACCACGGCCGGTCGTACGCGACGATGGGCATCACCGGCAACCGGGGCTGGTCGGCAAGCCAGCTCAACCCGCTGCAGGTGGCCTGGCTGCACTCCGGTGAGCGGCTGCGCGGTCTGCTGTCCCGACTGCCGGAGGCCGACCGGATCGACGCGGCGGTGGAGGACCTGCGGGAGGTGCTCGCCACCCAGACCAGCGGGGACGTGGCCTGCCTGCTCGCCGAGCCGATCCAGGGCGTCGGCGGCTTCGTACACGGCCCCGACGGGCTGTTCGCCGCCTGGAAGAAGGTCCTCGACGAACACGGCATCCTGCTCGTCTCCGACGAGGTGCAGACCGGTTGGGGGCGTACCGGCGAACACTTCTGGGGTTACCAGGCGCACGGCGTCACCCCGGACCTGCTCACCTTCGCCAAGGGCATCGGCAACGGCTTCGCCCTGGCCGGCGTGGTCGGTCGGGCCGAGGTGATGGAGTCGGTGCCGGCGATCAGCTTCTCCACCTTCGGCGGCAACCCGGTCTCCACCGCCGCCGGCAACGCGGTCCTGGACTACCTGCTCGACCACGACCTCCAGGCCAACGCCGCCCGCACCGGCGCGATCCTCGTCGACGGCCTGCGCGCCGCCGTGGGTGGCCTCGACTGCGTCGCCGAGGTACGGGGCAAGGGCCTGATGCTCGGCGTCGAGTTCGTCCGACCGGGCACCGCCGAGCCGGACGCGGCACTGGCCGCCGGCGTCTTCGAGGCGTGCAGGGCCGGTGGCCTGCTGGTCGGCAAGGGCGGCCTCCACGGCAACGTGCTGCGGATGGGACCGCCGCTGACGCTGACCGAGGACGAGGCCCGCGAGGGTCTGGCCATCCTGGTCGAGGCGATCCGCTCCTGCGCCGCCGAGGCGGTGGCCCCGTGAGCGCGAGGAGTGAGCCGGTTCTGCGAGCCCCGCAGTCGCGAACGAAGGAGGCATCCGTGAGCGCGAGGAGTGAGCCGGTTCTGCGAGCCCCGCAGTCGCGAACGAAAGGCTGTTCAGCATGAACCTCATCGGGCACTTCGTCGACGGCAAGCGGGTCAGCGGCAGCTCGGCGCGCCGTGGTGACGTCTTCGATCCGGCCACCGGTCGGCGTACCGCGCAGGTGGAGCTGGCCTCCGCCACGGACGTCGCGGTCGCGGTGGAGGCCGCCGAGCGGGCGGCCCGCAGCTGGCGGGACGCCTCGCTGGCCAAGCGGACCGCGGTGCTGTTCGCCTTCCGCGAGCTGGTCCACGCCCGCCGCGACCGGCTCGCCGAGGTGATCACCGCCGAGCACGGCAAGGTGCTCGCCGACGCCGCCGGCGAGGTGCAACGCGGCCTGGAGGTCATCGAGTACGCCTGCGGCATCCCCTCGGCCCTGCGCGGCGGCTACAGCGAGAACGTCTCCACCGAGGTCGACTCGTACAGTCTGCGCCAACCGCTCGGGGTGGTCGCGGTGATCAGCCCGTTCAACTTCCCGGTGATGGTGCCGCTGTGGTTCGTCCCGGTGGCGGTGGCCGCGGGCAACGCCGTGGTGCTCAAGCCGAGCGAGAAGGACCCGAGCGCGGCCCTGCTGCTGGCCGAATGGTTCGCCGAGGCCGGCCTGCCCGACGGGGTGCTCAACGTGGTCAACGGCGACAAGGAGGCGGTCGACACGCTGCTGGAACACCCGGCGGTCAAGGCGGTGTCGTTCGTCGGCTCCACCCCGGTCGCCCGGTACGTGTACCAGCGCGCCACCATGGCCGGTAAGCGGGTGCAGGCGCTCGGCGGGGCGAAGAACCACATGGTGGTGCTGCCCGACGCCGACCTGGACCTGGCCGCCGACGCGGCGGTCAACGCCGGGTTCGGTTCGGCGGGGGAGCGGTGCATGGCGATCTCCGCGCTGGTGGCGGTGGAACCGGTCGCCGACGAGTTGGTGGCGCGCATCGCGCAGCGGATGGCCGGCCTGCGTACCGGCGACGGTCGGCGCGGCTGCGACATGGGTCCGCTGGTCACCGCCGCGCACGCAGACCGGGTACGTTCCTATGTGGACGCCGGGGTGGCCGCCGGCGCGGTGCCGGTGATCGACGGCCGCGACGTGACCCCCGACGGCGACCCGGACGGCTTCTGGCTCGGCCCCACCCTGTTCGACCACGTCACCCCCGACATGTCGATCTACACGGACGAGATCTTCGGGCCGGTACTGTCGGTGCTGCGGGTCGCCTCATACGACGAAGCGGTGGCACTTGTCAACGCCAGCCCGTACGGCAACGGCACGGCGATCTTCACCAACGACGGCGGTGCCGCCCGGCGCTACCAGCACGAGGTGGAGGTCGGCATGGTCGGCGTCAACGTGCCGATCCCGGTGCCGATGGCGTACTACTCGTTCGGCGGCTGGAAGTCCTCGCTCTTCGGTGACCTGCACGCGCACGGCCCGGACGGCGTCGCCTTCTTCACCCGGGGCAAGGTGGTCACCAGCCGCTGGCTCGATCCCCGCCACGGCGGGGTCAACCTCGGCTTCCCCACCCAGACCTGAGCAGCCGCAGCGCACCCGCCCCGACCAGGTACGCCACCAACGCGGCCACCGGCAGGCCGAACGGGTCCGGCGCGGTCTTCGCGGCGACGCTGTTGGCCGCCATCGCGTACACCACGGCCGCGTAACCGGCGACGGCGGTCGCGCCCCGGGCCACCGCCCACCGGCGCGACCGTCCGGCTCCCCCCGGACGGTCGGCTCCGCCCTTGCGTTGCTCGGGCTGCCGGCTGTTGGGCGGTTGATCCATGCGGTGGCGCTGCCCGCTGTCCGGTCGGTGCTGGCTGGTGGACTGCGGGTCGGTGGGCTGGTGTCGGGTCGCTGTTGAGCGGCCGGTGCGGGCTTCGATCGGGCCGAAGATCGTGACCAGTACGGCCAGCACCGCGCTCAGCATCAGCAGCCAGGGCAGCCGCCAGGCGAACCAGGCTCCCGTTCCGGCTGCCGGGGTGGGCAGCACCCCGAGCGCGTCCAACGCACCCACCAGCAGGATCACCGCGCTGAGGTGCCAGAGGAAGACGGTGAGCACGACCGAGTTGACGCCGATCACCGCCTGCCACGGTCGACTGCGGTGCAGCCACCGTTCGGCCCGGTCCCGCAGCAGCAGGATCAGCCCGAGCTGGGCGGTGGCCACGGCAAGCAACACCACGCTGGGCGGGGCGGCGTTGTCCAGCCGCTCACCCGGCACATTGATCATGCTCACCGGGTACGGTCCCGGTCCGGTGAGCAGCACCGCCACGGCCAGCCCACCCGCGATCATCAGCAACGCCGCCCGCCGCGACATCGGCAGGCAGCGGGTCCGGACCCAGGCGAAGCCACCTGTCGGTTGGCAGTTGCCCCGGCGGGCGTCGTACCAGGCGAAGCCGACCTGGTGGATGGCCAGCCAGCCGAACAGGTAGTTGGGTAGCGCCAGGTCGGCCGGACCGAACGCGCGGCCGAGGTCACCCAGCGCGACCAGCAGCGCCAGGACCGCGAGCACCGCCAACCCGAAGCGGCGGTGCAGCGCGTACATCACCGGGGTCAGCGGCACCACCGCGAGGTAGGCGGCGAGGAACCACAGCGGGACGGTCGCGAACCAGACCACCGTACGCACCTGACCCGGCTCGGCACCGACCAGCCGGGCGATCAGGGCGCTGCCGGCGAGCACCAGCACCAGTGCGGTGGTCGGCCGCAACAGCCGGGCGCTGCGCCCGAGCAGCCATCCGGTGGCGTCCCCGCCCCGAGCCCGCTGTGATGCGAGGGAGGCGGCGTTGGCGTACCCGCCGACCAGGAAGAACACCGGCATGACCTGGACGATCCAGGTCAGTGGATAGGCCCACGGTATCGCCGGCAGAGCCGAGTGCCCGTCGGGCCGCCCGTGCGGGCCGTAGTAGATGGTGGCGATCATCCAGTGACCGAAAACGACCAGCACGATCGCCAGGGCCCGGAGCAAATCGAGATAGCGCTCGCGGTCGGCCGGCGTCCGTGCGGCGAGTCGGGCCAACCGGCGCATGCACCGAGCGTATGCGAGCCGTCATGATCATCCGAGGCGATGCCGGTGCCCGGTTGGCGTCACGCCCTTGAGCAGGCCGCCACGACCGTCACCCTTCTGGCCTCCCACCAACCCGGCCATGCCCCCTGCAGGCCCTTTGCTCTGCTTCAACCCACGCAACAGTGCCCGCCGACGCCCTTCCACCCCGAGCCCGCGGCCAGCCCGGCCCTCGGCGGGGTGCCCGCGTAGGGGAAGCCCGCGCAGGGATGCCCTGGGTGGCGGAGGTCAGGGCGGGGGTGTGAGGGGTGGCAGAGGTCGAGGCGGGGGTTGCCATGGGTGGCGGAGGTCAGGGCGGGGGTGTCAGGGGTGGCGGAGGTCAGGCCCAGGGCTGTGAGGGGTGGCGGAGGTCAGGGCGGGGGGTGTGAGGGGTGGCGGAGGCTAGGGCGGGGGTGCTAGGGCGGGGGTGCTAGGGCGGGGGTGCCCGGCCTGGGGCGCCAGGGCAGAGTTCCCGCGCGGGGCCTTCAAGGTCACGCTCGATCCTGGATCGAGTGGTATGCCATCGTCTCCGACACCACTCGATCCCACATCGAGCGTGATCTTGACAGCCTGGCACGCGTTTCTACGCGCAGTGACACCTGTCGCGGCGATTAGGCGTGGTTCTGGCGGCGTGGCGGATCCCATCCGCGCGGCGTCGCCTGTCCTGTCTCGGCGTCGACCACGTCAAGGGCCTCCCCGCAACTGCGACGTGGCAGTTCTGACGGCGTGATGCAGGTGGCTGCGCGCGTGTGAGGGCTGCGCGCGTGCGGGTGGCTGCGCGCATGTGAGGGTTGCGCGCGTGTGTGGGTGGGCGCGGTCAGGGGGCGGCGCGGTGTGGGTGGGCGCGGGCTGAGGGCAGCTGCGGTCAGGGGGTGGGCGCGGTCAGGGTGTGAGTGGGCGCGGGGTCAGGGGGTGGGTGGGACCAGGCGGGCGTGGAGGGTGGTCGGGTCGGTGGCCTCGGGTAGGTCGCGGGCAGCCAGCCACGCCGCTGCGGCGGCGCCGTCGCCGGCGGGGACGATCGGTGCGTGCGGCCAGCGTCGGCGGGCCTGGGCGTACACCGAGGCGGCCAGCGGGTTGTCGCCGGTCAGCAGGCCACCGCCGAGCACCAGGGCCTGTACGTCGTCGGGGGGACGGATCCGCCCGAGCGTGGCGATCAGCAGGGCGGCGGCCTCGGCGATCAGCGCGGCGGCGGTGGGGTCGGCGGCGGTGTCGAGGACGAGCGGGGCGAGGCGGGCCAGTTCGACCGGTGGGCGGCGGGTGACGGTCTGGATGAGGGTGTCCACGGTGACCCGGGGGTGGGGGGCCACCTCGGCCGAGCCGGTCAGTTCGGTGAGCACGCGTCGGCCCAGGTCGCCGGGGTCGGTGCCGGTGTCGAGGGCGGTGAGCAGTCGGCGTACCGCCTGTCGGCCGAGCCAGAAGCCGGAGCCGGCGTCGCCGAGCAGCCAGCCGTGCCCGTCGGCGGCGCGGTCCAGCCGCAGGTCGCGTACCTGTGCGGCGACGGCGCCGGTGCCGGCGATGAGGATGGTGCCGTCGGGGTCGGCCGTGCCGGAGGCGTACGCGATCAGGGCGTCGCCGTGCACGGCGTACGGGCAGCGTAGTCCGGCGGCGGTCCAGGCGTGGTCGACGGCGGTCCGGGCGGCGGGGTCGGCGCGTAGTCGGCCGGCTCCGGCCAGCCCGATCACGCCGGCCCGGACGCGGGTCGGGTCGACGTCGGTGAGGGCCTGTCGTAGCGCGATCAGGAGTTGCTCGGCGGCGTGGGCGGCACCGTGGCTGGTGGGGTTGCCGCCGCCGGCGCGGCCGGTGCCGAGGCGGTCACCGTCGAGAGTCACCGCGAGCGCGCGGGTGGACGTACCGCCGACGTCGAGGCCGACCACGACGCTGCCGGACACCGTCCCACCTCCTTGATCGATGTGCGTTCAGGCTGGTCACGGTCGTTGGCCGGGGCGCTGTACGCAACTGTCGGGGCCGGAATGTCCCAGGTAACAGTTTGAAAACTTCGCCCACGGTCTTGACATGGAGGTGGCTTCAGTAAGAACTTTTACCACTAACAGTTAACAGTCTTTTCGGAAAGGCGTCCCATGGTTGATCACGAGGCGGACACCTCCGCGGGCACCGCGGTGGCCGATGCCGACGGGGTCGACCGGCGAGGGGTCGGCGTCGCCTCCGACGGCGTGCTGGCCCGGGTACGGGCCGGTGTCGACGAGCTGACCGGCGCGCTGCGTCGCGTCGCCGAGCATGTGCTCAGCGACCCGGAGGCGGCGGCCCGCGCCACCATCGTCGAGCTGGCCGAACGCAGCGGCACCTCACCGGCCACAGTCACCCGGTTCTGTCGGGCGATGGGCTTCGAGGGCTACGCCGACCTGCGACTGGGCATCGCCGCCGAAACCGGCCGGGCCCGCTCGGCGGGCTGGAGCGTCGACATCGGACGCGAGATCCAGCCGAGCGACCCGCTGGAGCGGGTGCTGGAGCAGATCATCGTGGCCGACACCCGAGCCATGCACGACACCGCCGCCCTGCTCGACCTCGGCGAGGTGGAACGGGCCGCGGTCGCCATCGCCGGGGCCAGCCGGGTCAACATCTTCGGTGCCAGCGGCAGCGCCCTGGTGGGCGAGGAGATGCAGTTCAGCCTGCACCGCATCGGGGTGGCCGCGTGGGCGTGGAACGACGTGCACTCCGGGCTCGCCGCCGCCGCGCTGCTGCGGCCGGGCGACGTCGCGTTGGGCATCTCGCACAGCGGTCAGACCCGGGAGGCCATCGAGATGCTCGCCGAGGGCGGCAGCCGAGGCGCGATCACCGTCGCGCTGACCGGGTTCCGCCGCTCCCCGCTGGCCGAGCTGGCCGACATCGTGCTGCTCACCGCGAGCCAGGCCACCACCTTCCGCCCGGACGCGCTGTCGGCCCGGCACCCGCAACTGGTCGTGCTGGACCTGCTCTACATCGCGGTCGCCCAGCGCACCCACGACCGCGCCCACGCGGCCTTCCGGCGTACCGCCCAGGCCGTCGACGGGCACAAGGCCGCGAGGGGAGCCACCGCATGATCAGTGCCCAGGGGTACGCCGACGCCGTCCGGCCGGTGCTCGACCACATCGTCGACGCCGGTGCCGAACCACTCGGCCGGGCCGCCGACCTGATCGCCGACAGCCTGCGGGCCGGCGGGGTGCTCCAGGCGTTCGGCGCCGGGCACTCCGAGGCGTTCGCCGCCGAGCTGGTGGCCCGGGCCGGCGGGCTGGTCCCCGCCAACCGGCTCAGCCTGCACGACCTTGTCCTGCACGGCGACGCCCCACGCGACGTGCTCACCGACCCGAAGCTGGAACGCGATCCGGCCGTCGCCCACCAGCTCTACGAGATCGCCGCACCGCAGCCACAGGACGTGTTCGTGGTGGCGTCCCAGTCCGGCATCAACGGGTCGGTTGTCGAACTTGCCCTGCTGGCCACCGGACGCGGTCACCCCTTGATCGCGGTCACCTCGGTCGAGCACACCGGTCGGGTCGCTCCGCGCCATCCGTCCGGTCGGCGGCTCGTCGAACTCGCCGACGTCGTGCTGGACAACGGCGCGCCGTACGGCGACGCACTGCTGCCGCTCGAGGGCGGCGGCGCGGTCTGTGCGGTCTCCTCGGTCACCTCGGCGCTGCTGGCGCAGCTGTTGACCGCGGAGGTCGTACGACGGTTCCACCAGGTCGGAGAGGTGCCCCCTATCTACCTCTCCGCCAACGTCCCCGGTGGGGACGCGCACAACCTCGCCCTCGAGTCGCGGTACGCCGGGCGTCTCCGGCGCACCGCCTGACCCGACACCACAAGGAGAGACGAACGATGTCCGTTAACCCCGATCTCAACCGCCGGACCCTGCTGCGCCGCGCGGCGGCCGCGGGTCTCCTGGTGACCCCCGCCGCGGGTCTGCTCAGCGCCTGCGCCGGCAGCACGCCGAGCCCGAGCACCGACAACACCGGGGAGAAGAGCAACGACAACCCCTTCGGCGTGCAGGAGAACAGCGCCGTCAAGGTGGTCATCTTCAACGGTGGCCTGGGTGACGCCTGGGCGCAGGAAGACAAGGCGATCTTCAACGCCAAGCACCCGACCGTCACGGTCAACATGAGCTCCACCCAGAAGATCAAGACCGAAGAGCAGCCGAAGATGGCGACCACGCCCAGCGACGTGGTGATGAACTCGGGCGCCGACATGATGGACGTCAGCACCCTGGTCAACGAGGGCGCCATCGAGCCGCTGGACGACCTGCTCGCCGCCCCCGCCTGGGACAGCCCGGGGACCGTGGCCGACACCCTGCTGCCGGGCACCGTCGCCGACGGCACCTTCCAGGGCAAGTTCTACGTGGTCAACCTCGCCTACACGGTCTGGGGCAACTGGTACAACGCCGCCCTGTTCAGCAAGGAGGGCTGGGTGCCGCCGAAGACCTTCGAGGAGTTCTTCGCCCTCGCCCCGAAGATCAAGGCCAAGGGCATGGCACCGTACGTGTACGACGCCGTGCACGGTTACTACCCGCGTTGGGCGCTGATGGCCACCATCTGGAAGTCGGCAGGTAAGCAGGCGGTCATCGACATCGACAACCTGAAGGAGAACGCCTGGCGGGCCGAGGGCGTGCTGCCCGCGTTGGAGCAGTGGGAGAAGGTGGTCAAGGACAAGCTGGTGCTGCCCGGCCGGCTCGACCACACCCAGTCGCAGCAGGCCTGGCTGGACGGCAAGGCTGCCTTCATCCAGGTCGGCACCTGGCTGAAGAACGAGATGGCGGCGACCATCCCGCCCGGCTTCGAGATGAAGATCTCCGACTACTGGGGTCTGGGTGCCACCGACAAGGCCCCCAACGACGTCTACGCCGGTGCCGGCGAGAACATCGTGGTGCCGAGCAAGGCCCCGAACAAGGCGGCGGCGAAGGAGTTCCTGCGGGCGGTGCTCTCCAAGGCCGGTTCGGCGAAGTTCGCCGAGCTGACCAAGTCGCTCGCCTCGACCGCGGGCTCCGGCGACAACGTGGACGACCCGACGCTGGCCAGCGCCAACGAGCTGATGAAGAACGCGCCGAAGGACCTGATCTCGACCAAGTTCTGGGACTTCTACGCCGACCTGGACAAGGAGAGCCAGAACCTCTCCCAGGAGCTGATGGCCGGTCGGGTCACCGCCGCGCAGTTCGTCGACAAGATGCAGGCCGCCGCCGACAAGGTGGCCAAGGACTCGTCGATCAAGAAGCAGACCCGCAACGCGTGACATCCCGATCTGACCGAACGAGGAAGTGAGCGGAAATGCGGCACGGTGTTGCGCGTTTCGTCACGGGTTTTCTGGCGCTGCCGGTCGGGCTGTACCTCTTCTACGTGGTGTGGCCCTTCCTGCAGGCGGCCGGATACTCGCTGACCGACTGGGGAGGCTACTCCGACCGGCAACAGTTCGTCGGGCTGGACAACTACCTCCGGCTGTTCTCCGACGAGCTGATCAGAAAGGCGTTCTGGCACAACGTCTTCTTCCTGGTCACCGTGCCGCTGTTCACCATCGCGCTGGCCCTGTTCCTCGCGTTCCTGCTCAACGTGGGCGGACGCGAGGACAAGGCCGGCATCCGGGGTGTCTTCGGCTCCGGCCTGTACAAGGTGATCTTCTTCTTCCCGCAGGTGCTGTCCCTGGTCGTCATCGCGGTGATGTGGCAACAAATCTACCGCGCGGACGGCCAGGGGCTGATCAACGGCGTACTGATGAAGATCGGTCTGGTCGACCCGGACGACCCGATCACCTTCGTGTACGACCCGGAGCCGTTCCTCGGCGTACCGGCGGTGTTGTGGTGGCTGCTGGTGATCGCGGTCTGGAGCGGCGCCGGCTTCTACATGGTGTTGTTCTCCGCCGCCATGCAGTCCATCCCGAAGGACATCTACGAGGCGGCCATCCTCGACGGCGCGGGCCGCTTCCACACCTTCTTCCGGATCACCCTGCCGCTGCTGCGCGACACCGTCTCGGTGGCCTGGGTCTACCTGGGCTTCATCGCGCTGGACATGTTCGCGCTCGTCTACGTCATGACGCCCAGCCAGGGCGGCCCGAACCACGCCAGCGAGATCTTCGCGTCGGTGATCAACTTCAACGCCTTCCAGAAGGGCCAGTTCGGCTACGCCTGCGCGATCGCGGTGGCCCTGGCGATCTTCACGATCCTGCTGGCCGCGTTGCAGCTGCGGATCACCCGTCGTGAGCGCATCGAGTACTGAGGAGACACCGACGATGAGCACGGTGACCCACATCCCGGCCGGGTCCGACCAGGCCCCACCGCCGGACCGTACGCCGGGCCCACGCACCGCCGTCGGCGGCAGCCGCGCCGGGGCGAAGATCTTCAACGGCTTCTCGCATCTCTTCCTGGCCGTCTGGGCGATCATGGTGGTCTACCCGCTGCTGTGGGTGGTGATGTCGGCGCTCAAGACCGACTCGGAGGTCATCCGCAAGCCGCTGTCGCTGTTCCCCGAGACGTTGCAGTGGGGCAACTTCACCCGGGCCTGGACCGAGGGCCACATCGGCGACTTCTTCCTCAACACCGTGCTGGTGCTGACCGGCAGCGTCTTCCTCACCATGCTGCTCGGCTCGATGGCCGCCTACGTGCTGGCCCGCTACGACTTCCCCGGCAACCGGTTGATCTACTACATGTTCCTGTCCGGGCTGACCCTGCCGGTCTACCTGGCCGCGGTGCCGCTGTTCAAGGGCGTCTACAACATGGGCGTCACGCTGCCCTTCCTCGGCCCGAACAAGCACCTCATGCTGATCCTGGTCTACGTGGCCTGGTCGTTGGCGTTCACCGTCTTCTTCATGCACTCGTTCTTCCGTACCCTGCCGAACGCGATCGCCGAGGCGGCCCTGGTCGACGGGGCGTCGCACAGCCGGATGTTCTTCAGCGTCATGCTGCCGATGGCCAAGCCCGGCCTGATCAGCATCGGCATCTTCAACGTCCTCGGCCAGTGGAACCAGTGGTACCTGCCGACCCTGCTGATGCAGTCGGTGGCCGGCGAGCCGAAGAACCAGGTGATCTCCCAGGGCCTGATCGAGCTCTCGGTCAACCAGGGCTACAAGTCCGACTGGTCCGGCCTGTTCGCCGGGGTCACCATGGCGATGTTGCCGGTGCTCATCGTCTACATCGTCTTCCAGCGTCAGGTGCAGTCCGGCCTCACCGCCGGCGTGAGCAAGTAACGGGACCCGGTTGATCAACTCCGTTTCGGCGGAATGGCGGGTTCTGCGCGGGCGGAAGACCGCCATTCCGCCGAAACGGTTCCGCTTCGCGGTCAGGTGTCAGTCCCAGCTTGTCCCGGCGGGGACCCGGAGGGTGGTGTTGATGCGGTTGAAAAGGTTGGTGATGCCGACCATCAGCACCAGTGCTCCGAGCTGCCGTTCGTCGTAGTGCTTCGCGGCGTCGGCCCAGATGTCGTCGGTGACCGCGCCAGGCCGGTCGGCGAGCCGGGTTGCGGCCTCGGCGAGCGCCAACGCGGCCCGCTCGGCGTCGTCGAAGAGCGGATTGTCGTACCAGGCGGCGAGGGTGAGCAGCTTCTCGTGGCGGACACCGGCTTTGGCCGCGCTTGTGGCACCGGCGTCGACACAGGCGCTGCAGCCGTTGATCTGACTCACTCGCAGGTGCACCAACTCCAGCGTGTGACGCGGCACACCGCCGGCGTACACCTGCTTGAACAGTTGCTGAATGCCGGCGGTGAGGTCGGGTTGGCTCGCCGCGTTCTGGACACGTGCTGTCATGTCTCCTCCAGGAACAGGTGGTCGGATCGTCGATGGACGGCACTACGACGTCTGGCCGGGGTGGGGGGTAACACCGGCTCCGGCGTTACCTCACCGGCGTGCGCCACGTCATGGTGGTGACAACGCCGTCCGCCGAGGAGAACCGTGACCGAGGAAGAACAGCTCGCCGCGCAGTTCGACAGCCACCGCTGCTACCTGCACGCGCTTGCGTACCGGATGGTCGGCTCGGCTGCGGACGCGGACGATGCCGTTCAGGAGGCGTGGTTGCGGCTGGCCCGCACCGGTGGAGATGAGATCGAGCACCTGCGTGGCTGGCTCACCACGGTGATCACCCGGATCTGTCTGGACGCATTACGCAAGCGCAGGGTCCGAGGCGAGCAGCCGCTCGAGTTCGAGCTCGGCTCGCTGCCGTGGGAGGCGGTGACGGGCCCACGCATGGACCCGGAGGAAGAAGCCGTGCTGGCCGAGTCCGTCGGCCTTGCGCTGTACGTCGTGATGGACGCCCTCACTCCGGCGGAGCGGGTGTCGTTCGTGCTCCACGACGTCTTCGAGATCCCGTTCGAGTCGATCGCGGCCATCCTCGGCCGCAGCACCGCCGCCACCAAGATGCTCGCCAGCCGGGCCCGAGGACGGCTGCGGCTCGGTGTGCCGCCGGCCGGTTCCCAGAGCGCAGCCCGGGACATCATCGAGGCGTTCTTCGCGGCGGCGGGCAGGGGTGACGTCGCCGCACTGCTGGCCGTCCTCGCCCCCGACGTCGAGATGCGGGCACGCGGCCCCGAACTGAACGTCGTCGTGCGTGGCGCGTCTGTGGTGGCGGGCCGAGCGACGATGTTCGCGCGCCCGGACGCCCGGATACATCCGGCGATCGTGGACGGCGTTCCAGGTGTCCTGGTCACAGTCGAACGGCGGCCTGTCACGGTCATGGCCTTCACGGTCACCAGCGGTGTCATCACGGCGATCCGCACCCTGACCGCCCCGAGCTGGCTGGCTCAGATCGTCCCGTCGTGGGTCACCTGACGCGAACGCGGTCAGGTCGTGGCGCTTTTCGCTGTCGGTAAGCGGATCACACCAGGTTCTTGACTCGTCAATATCTTAACGAGTAAGTTCGATGGGCATCGATACTTGTCTCACGGAAAGCAGGTGAAGGATGCTCAAACGCTTCGCTGCCGCCGCGGCCGTCGCAGGCGTGCTGGTCGCCGCCCCGCCCGCCTCGGCGGCAACCGCCGAGTCGGGGTGGGGGAGATATCTGCCCGGAAACTGCCTGCCGGGCACGTTCTGCGGCTGGCCCAACTGGGACCACCCGCCGGAGGGGCCCACCGCGACGCCCTCCCTGGTGACCACCACCGACTGGTCCGGCAGCGTCACGGTGTTCAACTTCTACAACTACACCTCCCGCAACGTCGACATCGACTGGTACCTGCCGGGGACGTCCTACGCCGGCACCGTCTGCGCCACCCCTGGCGACGCGGACCTGTACGTGCCGATGACCGTGACGAGGGTGGTCTTCCACACGCGCAACTGCCGGTGAATCCCCACTACGACAAGTAGGTGAATCGTGCTGAAGACCATGCTCAAGTCCCTCGCTGTCGCCGCGGCTGTCGCAGGCGTGCTGGCCACCGCCCCGCCCGCCTCGGCGGCAACCGCCCAGGCCTCAGACGGAATGTGGCCGTCCGGGAACTGCCCGCAGGGCGTGTTCTGCCTCTGGCCCGAATGGAACGAATGGATGACGCCGGCCCTGACGACCAACACCGACTGGTCCGGCGAGATCCCGGGATACCTGTTCTACAACAACACCTCTCGCAACGTCGACATCACCTTCCGCTGGCAGCATGACTCGCCGTGGGGCCCCTTCACCATCTGTCTCACCCCCGGCAACGGGCAGGACACGTACTGGCCCGGGATCGTGACGAACGTGAAGGTCCACACGCAGCCCTGCGTGTGGTGATCCCGTAGCACCTCCCGGACGGACCGAGACGCGCGAGCGTGTCGGTGGGTACGGGCAGGATGGGGGTGTGCTGGTCGCGGTGGTGGCGGGGGAGGGCGGTGCGGGCGTGCTGTGCCCGCTGCGCGCCGACGGGCAGTGCGCCGGCCAGCCCGAACCCGTCACCGACCTCGCCGCCGTCGTCGCCGCACGGGAGGCCGCCGACCGGCCCCGCTGGGTCTGGGCCTGTGGCGCGACCCTCTACCCCACCCTGCTGCGCGCCGGGGTCCGGGTCGAGCGCTGCCACGACGTCGAGCTGACCGAGTCGCTGCTGCTCGGCCACGCCGGCCGCTGGGGCGAGCCGCGTTCCCTGGCGGCGGCCTGGGCCCGGCTGACCGGCGCACCGGTGCCACCCGATCCGCCGCCGCGTGCCCCCGCCCCACCCGGGGCCGGGCAGGCCGCACTCTTCGACGCCGTGCCCGGGCCGCCGGGCCCCGGCATCACCGCGTTGACCCGCGTGTACGCCGACCAGCTCGACCGCATCGCGGCCACCGGGCATCCCGGCCGGTTCCGCCTGCTGGTGGCCGCCGAGTCGGCCGGCGCGCTGATCGCCGCCGAGATGGGGGCGGCCGGGCTGCCCTGGCGGGCCGACGTGCACGACGCGATACTGGCCGAACTGCTCGGGGAGCCCTCCCCGGTGGGTGGCCCACCACGCCGGCTGGCGGACCTCGCCGCGCAGATCGCCGAGGCGTTCGGCGTACGACAGGTGCACGCCGATTCCCCGGCCGAGCTGCTGCGGGCGTTCGCCCGTGCTGGCATCGACCTGCCCAACACCCGGTCCTGGGTGCTGCGCGGGGTCGACCACCCGGCGGTGCCACTGGTCCTGGAATACAAGGAGCTGTACCGGATCTGGACGGCGCACGGCCGGGCCTGGCGGGACGCCTGGGTCCGTGACGGCCGCTTCCAGCCGGAGTACGTGCCCGGCGGGGTGGTGTCGGGCCGGTGGGCCACCCGCGGCGGTGGCGCGTTGCAGATCCCGAAGGTGATCCGCCGTGCGGCGATGGCCGACCCGGGCTGGCGGTTCGTGGTGGCCGACGCGGGCCAACTGGAGCCCCGGGTGCTCGCTGCGGTCTCCGGTGACGCCCGGCTGGCCGCCGCCGGCGCGACCGGTGACCTCTACCAGGCGCTGGCCCGGGACGCGTTCGGCGGTGACCGGGGTCGGGCCAAGCTGGCCCTGCTCGGCGCGATGTACGGGCAGACCGGCGGGGAGGCGGTGCCGGCGCTGGCGGTGCTGCGGCGCAACTATCCGACGGCGTTCGGTTACGTCGAGGCGGCGGCGCGTACCGGTGAGGCGGGTGGGTTGGTGCGTTCGTGGCTGGGGCGTACCTGCCCGCCGGGTTCGGCGGGGTTCGCCACCGACGAGGGGGCGGCCGATCCGGACGCGGCCGGCGACCCGCAGTCGCCCCGGGCCCGGGCGGCGCGGTCGCGGGGTCGGTTCACCCGCAACTTCGTCATCCAGGCCACCGCCGCCGAGTGGGCCTCGACGCTGCTGGCGGTGCTTCGCGGCGAACTGGCCGGCACCGAGGCCGAGCTGGTCTTCTTCCAGCACGACGAGGTCATCGTGCACTGCCCGGCCGAGCAGGCCGAGCGGGTCGCCGAGGCGGTGCAGCGGGCCGGTCGACGGGCCACCGTGCTGCTGTTCGGTGACACCCCGGTGCGGTTCCCGCTCGACCTGTCGATCGTCGAGTGCTACGGCGACGCGGCCTGAGCAAACCGACGCACCCACGCTTTGCGTGTTGTTCATGTCCGGCTGCCAACCTGACCACCGCGATCGACATGGTGAAGGAGGCGGCATGGCCAGACGCGTGTACCTGCACATCGGTGCGCCGAAGACCGGCAGCACCTATGTGCAGAACGTGCTCTGGAGCAACCGCGACCGGTTGGCGCAGACGGGCATCCTGTTGCCGGGCAGCGCGGTGGCGCAGGACCAGGCGATGGCCGACCTGCGGGCCGCACCGTGGCGGGACCCCGAGGTGTACTGGACCTGGGATCGGCTGGCCGAGAAGGCCCGGCAGTGGCCCGGCGACGTGATCATCAGCAACGAGGGGCTGGGCGCGGCCACCGGCGAGCAGGCGGCCCGGGCGGTGGCGAGTCTCGGCGCGGGCGAGATCCACGTCATCGTGGTGGGACGTGACCTGTGGCGTACCTTCCCGTCGTTCTGGCAGCAGAGCGTGCGGGCCCGCAGCGGATGGCGTTTCGAGGAGTTCCTGCGGGCGGTCGAAGAGGGCCGGTGCGAGGTCTTCTGGGAGAACCACACCGCGGTACGGATGCTGCGCCGCTGGGGTGACCTGGTGCCCGCACAACGACGACATCTGGTGACCGTGCCGGCACCGGGTGCCCCGCCCGAGGTGCTGTGGCACCGC
The DNA here is from genome assembly GCF_016774385.1 of Micromonospora fiedleri. Lineage (NCBI taxonomy): Bacteria > Bacillati > Actinomycetota > Actinomycetes > Micromonosporales > Micromonosporaceae > Micromonospora > Micromonospora fiedleri. The sequence continues at coordinate 107,591 of NZ_JAETXL010000002.1, read as the reverse complement.
TTCGCCGGCATCGTCGGCATCGACGACGGACGGTGCGAGCTGACCGTACCGGCCGCGAACCCGTCACTGGGCGCCGTCGAGATCGAACTGCTGCGCCGGGTCAACCGGAAGCTGGGCGACCGCTACCCGCTACGCACCCCCTACCGACGGGTGGTGCACCGCCACCTCGTCGACGCGGTGCTCAAACAGCGGGCCGACCAGCAGCGCTTCGGCATCGGCCTGGACCGGGCCGACTGGGTGCTGGACCTGGCCGAGGCGCAGATCAAGGAACTGCGCGACTACCCCTGCCAGATCGTCGGCGACCTGGACGACCTGCGTCCGGCGAAGCTGACGCCCGCCGGCACCCCGGATGCCGTCGACGACGATCACCTGCTCGACGTCGCCATCGAGACCATCGTCGACCTGCTCGGCCACGCCCACACCCTCGACGAGCGGGCGGAGCAGCAGCCCGACGACGTCCTCACCCGGCTCAAGAACCGGGCGGCCGGCGGCGTGAAGCGCCGGCTGCGGCGCGTCATCCGCCGCGACGGGCGGTAGCTCGCGGGCGGTGCCGGGGGTCCGGGTGGCGAACCGGATCACCGTGCCAGGCAACCTTTCCTCGGATGCGGCCGGTACTACCGGTGAGGCGTCTTGCGGGGGAAGGGCGGGCACGGGTGAACACACCGGAGGGTTTCGACGACTTCGTCGCGACCCGGTCATCGCGGTTGCTGCGTACCGCCTTCCTGCTCACTCGGGACTGGACGCTGGCCGAGGACCTGTTGCAGACCGCGCTGGCGCGGGCCTGGGAGGCGTGGCGGCGCATCGACGGCGACCCGGAGCCGTACGTGCGACGGATCATCGTCAACACGTACGCCTCCTGGTGGCGGCGGCGGTGGCGCGGAGAGCTGCCCACGGCCGAGCTTCCCGAGGTGAGGGTGGCGGCGGATCCGCAGACCGGCTTCGACGACCGCGACCAGCTCTGGCGGGCTCTGGGGCGGCTGCCGCGCCGGCAGCGGGCCGTCCTGGTGCTGCGCTATTTCGAGGAGTTGTCCGAGCACGAGATCGCTGAGGCGCTCGGCTGCTCGGTCGGCACGGTCAAGAGCCAGGCCAGCCGGGCGCTGGCCAAGCTGCGACTGGACGAAACGCTGGCTCCGGAAGGGATGCCGCGATGAACCTGACCGATCTCAAGCGGGTGCTCGACGAGCGCTCCCGGGAAACGGCCGAGCAGGCCGTGCACCGGTCCCGGCTGCATGGCGTACGCGCCAAGGTGCGCGCGCGTCGTCGGCGGCGGATCGCGGCCTGGGCCACCGCCGGGGTCGCCGTGGCGGCGGCCGTGACCTTCGTCCTCCCCGGACTGCGTCCGGACCTGACACCCACTCCTGCGGTCAGTCCCTCGCCGACCCCGACCATCGAGGGATTCCCGGAGTACGCGAACGGTGCCCGCGTGGTGGCCGCCCGCAGTGCCCCGCTGTCGGCGCGTCAGGTCGAGGTGACCGTGGTGCCGACCACGCTCGACCTGGTCATCTTCACCCGCTGCGACGGCGTCGACGAGAACATCGCGGTGGAGCGGACGGTGCGGGTCGGAAGCCGGGTCGTCGCCGACGGAACGTGCCACGACGGCAGCCTGCATCCGGCCGACTGGGCGGGTCTGGGCGTCACGGTCGGCCAACCGGCCACCGTCGTGCTGACCATCACCGGTGCCTATCAATCCGGCGACGCGGGCGAAATGGGGGTGCCGGTCCCCGAGCGCGGGGAGGTCGGGCTCGCCATCGGCGCGCGGATGCCGTTCGACGACTATCCGCTGCCGCCCCGGCCGGGCGTGCTCACCCCGCTGAACCAGGCGTCGTGGCCGGCCGGGTGCAGCGAGGCGGTGTGCCAGAACGTCATCGTCATCCGGTCGGACCCGGACGACCCGACCCGCCCGGTTAGCACGGAATTGGACTGGCCGACGGTCACGTCGATCGACATGGTTTCCCAGACACCCGGTCTGCTGCGCGTACAGGTCGCCGGTGTGCAGGTCGCCGTGGGCGAGTGGTGGGACTACCAGTTGACCGGTGCCCAGATGTACGGCGACGCGGACGGCCAGTGGAAGCGTGACTTCGACCTCGACCTGCGCCGCGGTGACCGGGTACGGATCGAGGTCGTACCCGCGCAGGTCACCGGTGCCTGGCAGGTCGTCCTGACTCCGGCAGTGAGCACCGGCGGATAGGCCCGACCCGCTCCCTATTTGCTGCTGTGCTGTTTCGTGCCCTGCGCCGCTTTCAGGATCAGATCCGCTATCGCCTCGGGGTGGGTGACCATCGCCAGGTGCGACGACTCGACTTCGATGGTGGTGGCGTGCATCCGTTGCGCCAGGAACCGTTCGAGTTCGGGTGCGGTGGTGCGGTCGAGGGTGGAGATCGAGTAGTAGCAGGGTTTGTCCCGCCAGGCGGCGGTGGTCGTACGGGCTTTGAACAGGTCACCGGCGATCGGCCCCTGCACCGCGTAGAGGGCCCGGGCGCGGGCCTCGTCCACCCCACCGGCGAAGTCGGCGAGGAATGCCTCTTCGCTGAGCTGGGCGAAGCCGTCATGGTGGACGAGTCCCGCGTTGGCCGGTGGGGTCGGATACTTGGCGGCGAGCGCGGCGTAGTCCTCGCCGACGTCCGGTGCCCGGGCGGCCACGTAGACCAGCGCGCTGACGTTCGGGTGGTCACCGGCCTCGGTGATGACGGTGCCGGCCCAGGAGTGACCGGCCAGCACTGTCGGACCGTCCTGGCGGTCGAGCGCGCGTCGGGTGGCGGCCACGTCGTCGGCCAACGAGGTAAGCGGGTTCTGCACCGCGGTGGCGTTCAGCCCGGCCCGCTGAAGGATGGGGATCACGTCGGACCAGGACGATCCGTCGGCGTACGCGCCGTGCACCAGTACGACGTTGCGGGCCGGTTCGGGCGGCGACACGTCACTCACGTCAACCTCCAGGTATCGGGTGGGCGGCGGGCGGTAACCCTTGTCCCGCACTGTCTCCCAGCCCCGTCGACCCGCGGAGCGAATCGCCAAGATTACGAACAGCCGGCGCGACGTTGCGCTAGGAGCACTCCGCCGGATGAGCAATTGGCGAAGGATACCCAATTTATGCGATTTGCCCCGCCACCCTCCTTTGGCACCAGTCGTTGCAATCGGTGTGCGCAGGAAGGGGACGGCCGGGGCCAGGCCGCCCCACGTGGGAGGGAGCCCGGCTCTGAACCGGATCGCAGGAATGATCATCGCCGCGGGGGGTGGTCGCCGCATCGGCGGCCCGGAAGCCCTGCTGCACCAGGACGGCAAACCCCTGGTCGACCAGATGATCGACACGCTGACCGAGGCGGGATGCGGGCCCATCGTGGTCGTTCTCGGTGCCGCGGCCGACCAGGTGCGCGAGACCGCTGACCTGGACCGCGCCACGGTGGTGGTCAACCGCGCGTGGGGTACCGGGGTGGGTTCCTCGATCCGCGCCGGCCTGGCCGGCCTCGACGACGACCGGATCGAGGCAGTGGTGGTGGTGCCGGTCGACATGCCCGGACTGACCGCCGCCGCGGTGCGCCGGGTGACCGCGCTGCCCTTCCCCGACGTGCTGGTCTGCGCCACCTACAACGGCCTGCGCGGCTACCCCATGCTGTTCGGTCGCCGCCACTGGGCCGGCATCGCCACCCTGGCCAGCGCCGACGTCGGTGCCCGCCCCTACCTGCTGGCCCACAAGGACCAGATCGTCGACATCGCCTGCGACTCCGTCGCCGACGGCAGCCGCGTCGACACCCCCGAACTCATGGCCCTCTACGGCCTCTCCGTCCCCGAACAACGCGTCCCCGCCTAACCCACCCTCCCACCCTCCCTCCCCCCACCCCGCCCCCCAGCCCCGTCGATCTTGCACTTTTGGTCGCCGAGATAGGCGAAATAACACCTTTGCGGGGACAGAAAGTGCAAGATCGACGGGCTCGGGGCCCGGGGGGAGGGGGTTAGGGGAGGGTGTTGGTGGTGGTGAGGGTGCGGTACCAGTGGGCGGAGTCTTTCCAGGTGCGTTGCTGGGTGTCGTAGTCGACGTGGATGATCCCGAAGCGGCGGTCGTAGCCGTACGCCCACTCGAAGTTGTCCAGTAGGGACCAGACGAAGTAGCCGCGCACGTCGGCACCCGCAGCCATGGCGTCGTGGGTGGCGGCGATGTGGCGGCGTAGGTAGTCGACCCGGCGGTCGTCGTGAACGGCGCCGTCGGGGGAGACCTCGTCGGGGAAGGCGGCACCGTTCTCGGTGATCATCAGCGGCAGATCGGGATACTCGCGGTGCAGCCGCAGCAGCAGCTCGGTCAACCCGGCCGGTTCGATGTTCCAGCCCATCGCGGTGTGCGGGCCGGGCTGCGGCAGGAACTCCACCTGCTCCGAGCCGACCCACGCCGAGTGCGCCGAACGGCCGTGCCCGTCGGAGTCCGACTTGGTCGACACCCCGTCCCAGGCGCGCACCAGGGTGGTCGAGTAGTAGTTGACGCCGAGCACGTCCAACGGCACCGCCGCGGTGCGCTCGTCGCCGTCGCGGACGAACGACCAGTCGGTGACCCCGGCGGTGTCGGCCAGCAGGTCGGCCGGGTACGCCCCGTCCAGCATCGGGCCGAGGAACGCCCGGTTGGCCAGCGCGTCGATGCGGCGTACCGCGTCGGCGTCGGCGGCCGACTCCGAAGCCGGCCGGATCACGTGCAGGTTCAACGTCACCGACAGCTGCGCGGCGGGCGCCAGCTCCCGGATCACCCGGCCGGCCAGCCCGTGCGCCAGGTTCAGATGGTGTACGGCGGCAAGCGCCGCAGCCGGCTCGGTGCGCCCCGGCGCGTGCACCCCGGAGGCGTACCCGAGGTACGCCGAGCACCACGGCTCGTTGAACGTGGTCCAGGTGTGCACCCGGTCGCCGAGCGCCCCGACGATCGCGGTGGCGTAGTCCGCGAAGCGTGCCGCCATGTCCCGCGCCGGCCAACCCCCGGCGTCCTCCAACTCCTGCGGCAGATCCCAGTGGTACAGCGTGGCCACCGGCCGGATGCCCAGCTCCAACAGCCGATCCACCAGCCGGGAGTAGAAGTCCACCCCGGCCTGGTTGACCGGCCCGGAGCCACCCGGCTGCACCCGTGGCCAGGCGATCGAGAACCGGTACGCCCCGACGCCGAGCGCGGCCAACTGGTCGAGGTCGTCGGCCCACCGGTGGTAGTGGTCGGCCGCCACGTCGCCGGTGTCCCCGTTGAGGGTGCGTCCCGGAGTGTGGCTGTAGGTGTCCCAGATCGACGGTCCCCGGCCACCCTCCTTCGCCGCCCCCTCGATCTGGTACGCCGCCGTGGCCGTACCCCAGACGAAACCCGGGGGGAACACCACTTCGCTCACGTTGCCACCTCCGTTACCTCGCAGCCGTATCCGGACGAGACCCCCGCCACCACCTCGGCGGTGGCCGTCCCGTCCTGGTAGCGCACCTCGAACTCGGTGCCCGGACCACCGTCGGGCGACGGGATCCGGACCCGGGTGCGTTGCCCCTGCGCCGGGGCGTACATCCGCAGCTGGACGCCGTCGGCCCACGGGTAGTCGGGTCGGTCGGTGACCGAGCCGAACGGGATGACCGCGCCGGGCCGGGCCAGCACCGGCACGGTGTCGAAGCCGTGCTTCTCGTTCACCCAGCCCGGACCGGTGACCTGCGCCCCGGTCATCAGATTCGTCCAGGTGCCCGCCGGTACGTAGTAGGTGACCTGCCCGTCGGGGCTCATCACCGGCGCGACAAGCAGGTCCGGGCCGAGCATGTACTGCCGGTCCAGGTAGGCGCTGGTCGGGTCGTCCGGGAACTCCAGGATCATCGGCCGCATCACCGGTATCCCCTCGCGGTGCGCCTCGTCGGCCGCCGCCGCCAGGTACGGCATCAGGCTCAGCTTGAGCCGGGTGAACCGACGCAGCACCTCCACGGCCTCGTCGTCGTACGCCCACGGCACCCGGTACGAGCCGGAGCCGTGCAGCCGCGAGTGCGAGGAGAGCAACCCGAAGGCGATCCAGCGTTTGAACACCGCCGGATCGGGGGTGCCCTCGAAACCGCCGATGTCGTGACTCCAGTAGCCGAAGCCGGAGACGGCCAGGGACAGCCCGCCGCGCAGCGACTCGGCCATCGCCACGAAGGTGGACTCGCAGTCGCCACCCCAGTGCACCGGGAACTGCTGCCCACCGGCGGTCGCCGACCGGGCGAAGACCACCGCCTCACCCGTCCCGCGCTCGGCCTCCAACAACTCGAAAACGGCCTTGTTGTACAGGTAGGAGTAGTAGTTGTGCATCCGCTGCGGGTCGGCGCCGTCGTGCCAGAGCACGTCGGTCGGGATGCGCTCGCCGAAGTCGGTCTTGAAGCAGTCGACACCCATGTCGAGCAGCACCTTGAGCTTGTCGGCGTACCATCGGGCGGCGTCGGGGTTGGTGAAGTCGACGAGCGCCATCCCGGCCTGCCACTTGTCCCACTGCCAGATCGACCCGTCCGGGTTGCGGACCAGGTAGCCGGCCTGCCGTCCCTCCTCGAACAGGTACGACCGCTGGGCGATGTACGGGTTGATCCAGACGCACACCTTCAGGCCACGCTCGTGCAGCCGACGCAGCATCCCCTCCGGGTCGGGGAAGGTGGCCGGGTCCCAGATGAAGTCGACCCAGTGGAACTGCCGCATCCAGAAACAGTCGAAGTGGAACACCGACAGCGGCAGATCCCGCTCGGCCATCCCGTCGATGAACTCGGTGACGGTCTTCTCGTCGTACGACGTGGTGAACGAGGTGGACAGCCACAGCCCGTACGACCAGGCGGGCACCCGGGCCGGGCGACCGGTCAGGGCGGTGTAGCGGCGCAACACGTCCTTGGGGCTGGGACCGTCGATCACGTGGTAGGTCAACGACTGCCCCGGCACACTGAACTGGGTCTGCGACACCACCTCGGAACCCACCTCGAACGACACGTGCTCCGGGTGGTCCACGAACACCCCGTAGCCGGCGCTGCTGAGGTAGAACGGCACATTCTTGTACGCCTGCTCGCTGGCCGTGCCACCGTCGGCGTTCCAGATGTCCACCGTCTGACCGTTCTTGACGTACGCCCCGAAACGCTCGCCCAGCCCGTAGACGGTCTCGCCGACGCCGAGCGCCAGCCGGTCGTGCACGTACTTCTGCCCGTCGGCGTCGGTGACCACGCCGATGCTGCGTTCGGTGGAGGAGGTGACCAGCCGGTCGCCGCGCAGGAAGTCGACCTGCCACGGCCCGGTCAACGCCACCCGCACGGTCAGCTCACCGGTGGTCAACCGCGCGCTGAGCCCGGTCACCTCGACCTGCACCGGATGATCCGGGTCCTCGGCGAGGACGAAGCGCGGCTGCTTGGGCAGCCCACCGCTGTGGTGCCCGACGGTCACCCCGACCACCCCGGGCGCGGGGGAGAAGAAGCGTACGGTGACCACCGGCCGGTTGAGGGTGTCGCCCCGACCGGTGATCCTGCCGATGGGCGCGAATACGGTGAACGAGCGTTCGTCGGGCTCCACCGATTCCACCGCGCCGGGTCGCAGCACCGTGACGCCGGGACGCAGTTGCCAGTACCCGTCGGTGAACTTCACTTGTCGGCTCCTGCCTGATGTGTGTCGAGCCCGTTCCTTCGTCAGGGCCGCCGTGCGGTGGCAGCGCTCCGGCGAGCTGCCCTGCTGCCCGGGCCTGGCCGCTGGCGGCCGCCGGCGCCCGGGTACGCCGTGCCTGCCGTACGCGGTGGGCCGCTGGAACCGCGGACCTGGAGCGCGCAGGGCAGAAGTTGCTGGTGGATCTCGCGGTGGCCGCCGTCGACGTGCCGCAGCAGCGTCTCGATGGCGATGCGGCCCAGCGCCGTTCCGGGCGAGTTCATCGCGGTCAGCGCCGGGGTGGCCAGCTCGGCGACCTGCGGCGAGGTGACCATCGAGATCACCGAGACGTCGTCCGGCACGCGCAGCCCCCGGCGGTGCAGCTCGCCGAGCAGCCCGAAGACGGCGCTCTCGTTCATCGCGAGGATCGCGGTCAGATCGGGTGCCTGCCGCAGCGCGGTGGCCAGGGCGCTGCGCCCGCCGGCGGCACTGTCCTCGGCGGGGATCATCAGCGGCTCCAGGCCGTGGGCGGCCATCGCGGCGGTGAACGCGTCGCGGGTACGCAACGCCGGGCCGTAGCCCTCGGCGATGGTGCCGGCGGAGTGGTTGACGTAGACGATCCGCCGGTGACCGAGATCCACCAGGTGACCGACCGCCTCGGCCACCGTCCGGTCGAAGTCGATGTCCACGTACGACAGATCGGTGGTGTCGGCCGTACGACCGATCAACACCAGCGGTACGCCCAGCTCACGCAGCACGTCCACCCGTGGATCGCGCAGCTGCACCTCCATCAGCAGCGCACCGTCGAACATCCGCTGGCTGGCCAGCCGCCGCAGCTCGTCGCGGTCGCCGACACCGATGGGGGCGAGCACCAGGTGATAGCCGGCCGCACTGGCACCGGCCGCCGCACCGGTGACGAAGGCGGTCTCGGTGGCACCCAGGCCACGCTCGTCCATCGGCAGCAGCAGCCCCACGATCCGACTGCGCCGACTGGCCAACCCACGCGCCATGGCGTTGGGCTGGTAATCCAGCTCCGCCATGGCCGCCAGCACCTTGTCCCGAGTGGCCTGGGAGATCGGCCGCGCACCGGTCAACACGTACGACACCGTGCTCACCGACACCTGGGCCAGGCGCGCCACATCCTGCATGGTCGCCATCGCGGCACCTCCCCGTGGTGAGCCGGCCGCCGTGCGTACGCCGTCGAAGCGGTTAGTCGAAGCGGTTCGACGAACGTATGTGACGGATCACGTCCCCGTCAATAGGCAACCACGAATGAAAGGCTGCGCTCGGCGAGGGCCTTGACCAGCGCGCGGGTGCCTTCCGGGCCTGCTCAGCCGTCGATGTTGAACTTGTCCAGCAGGGAGGGCGCGAACAGCCCGACGGAGGCCAGAATCGAGATGACGGTCAGTGCGGGGCGGACGATGGCCATCTCGGTGCGTCCGCCGGCCCGCATAGCGATCTTGTCGGGCAGGCTGATCGGCGTCCACATCCGGCGTTTGATCGGAATCGGCCAGAGAATCGGCACCCCGGCTCTGGTGATCATGTCGCCGATGATGTGCACGAAGGAGCCCACCCCGACCGCCAGCCCGATCAGCGGGTACCCCCGATCACCCGGCAGGTTGGCGGCGGTGACCACGGCCGCACCGGCCGAGATCAGGGTGACGATCAGCCAGCCCGCCCGCTCGGCCCACTTGTCGAACAACCCGCGCAGCGCCAGACCGATCATGAAGAACAGGATGCCGATGACCGCCCACTTGCCGAACCTCGCGCACAACGTGGTGGTGCCCCAGCCGACAAGCACGGTGAACGGAATCGTGTGGGTCAGCGTCCGGTGACCGTTGTTGCGCTTCGGGTCGCGGCTGAGCTTGGTGGCGTAGTAGACCCCCAGCGAGACCTTCTCCACCACCTCGGCGATGAACAGCGAGAAGACACCGAAGGTACGGGCCACCGTCGCGCCGCCCTTGTTGCGGGTCACCTTGCCGGACAGGTCGAGGTCGGGCAGCAACGCCCCACCCGCGCAGACAGCGGTGCCCACGGCGAGAGCCAACGGAGACTGCTCGTAGTCGTAGAACTGCTGCAGCGCCCAGGACCCGCTCAGCCATACCGCCGCGCCGGACAGCGCGTGCGACGGTCCCATCATTTCGGTTGCCCTCCCCAGGGATCTTGAGCGCCAAAACTACGTCACTGTAGTTCGCCGCACCGCCGCAGGGGCATCACTGTAATGTCCACATAGGACAACATCGGAGCGTGGTCCGGTGACCGAGCCGACCACCAGGGAGTATGGCAGTCAGAGCCGGCTCGCCAGGGCACTGTGTCGGCCATGGGACGCGGCCTGCCGCCCAGGCGCCATCCGAGGAAACCGCACGGTTCAAGACCTCCGCCCCATGCCCCGGCTCATCAAACAGCCGGTATGCCTGAGCAAGTCCCACAAACTTCATGCCGGGCTGCTCCGCCGCATACCCGAGCGCCTCGTCCTCCGCCAAGGCGATCGCCTCGTCGAAACCCTCAGCGCGCCACAACGTCAGCCGCTCCTCGTACATCCGACTCGCCGGGTCGCCACCCGAGCGAAAGACGCAGCGTACGCAGAACCAGCCAACCTCGCCCTGCGTCTCTTCGTCTGGTCCTGCCACCCACACATCCTCGCGCTCTTGACAGCAGGGCCCGCAGCGAGATCCCGTCTGCTAGACATGGCCACACTCAATCTGCCACCGAGTGAGCGTCGGGGTATCGACGAGCGTGGCAGGCATCGAGAGCAAACGGGGCGTGGCGATGAAGGACGGCTGGGCGTTAGAGCAGCTGGATCGGTGGGTGCGGCGGGGATGGGGCCGCTTTCTCCTGCTGGTGGTAGCGCTGACGATCGCCGGGACGGTCGTTGCGGTGTCACTGGTCGTCGTGCTCGCCGAGTCCAATGTCCTGATCAACGGCTCACGATTTTGGCGTGGTGACGGCCCGGACTGGGCGGGCGCCGTCGGGCTCCTGCTGTGCTTGCCTGGGCTGGCCTGGATGGGAGGCGGTCACTGGTGGCTGGCACGCAACGGCTACTACGAGCGCCACGCCCGCACTCGACGGTTGGCGCGGAACTGGTCGCATCGCCGACACCTGATCCGACAGGTACGCGGCACCACCGCACGCCGGGACGAGGACCGACCGATTCTGCCCCTCGTCGCGGAGAACCTGATCGATCAACCGAAATTCCTGGTGCCACTCTATGGCTTGACGCTGCTTCAGATCGGGCAGGTGTTTCGCCAGTGGGCGCCAGGCTTCGTTCTCATCGCGGTGTTCTTCGTCGGGATGATCGCCGTCGTGACCGTCCAGTCCCGTAGGGATGCGCGCTCGGCGAAAGCGTTCCTCGCCGAACACGCGAACAGCCAAATCCCACGCACCGACCGCTGACGGCGGTACCGCGATTCGGGCGGTCGGCAGCCGTGCTCGGCCCGGTCAGTCCTCGTACCTTCTACCACGCCGTCACCGATCCGTGGGTGAAGCGGTGAGTCGCCGAATCCTCGACACCAGCACCCTCATCGCCACGGATGTGACCCCGATTCCCGGCGAACTGGTCCCGCACGCCTCTTGGTCGACTGCCGCGGCTCTCGATCGTCCTGGAGCCTATGTGGCGGGTAGGTTGCTGGGTCCGGAGTCTGTTCTCGGTCGTGCCTCGGGAGGCTGCCACTCCGCAGGAGACCATCGCCGCGCTGGTGCAGGTGCAACAGGCCATCGCGGGTGCCCGCGAGGCGACCGCCGCGACGATCGGCCATGTCGATCAGGCCCGGCAACTCGTCGGTACGGTGCTGCGGGGTGGACAACCCGGTCCGCTTTTGCAGTCTCTTGACAGCGTCAAGCAGGTCTTGGTGCTTGTAGTGCAGCGTTGCGGCGCAGTGCAGCAGGCTGCAGAAGCGGCGGTCGGGCAGGCGCGGGGATTGGGGTCGTCGGGAAACTGATCGGGGCTGGTCCTCACCCACCGGCCAGCCCTGCGCCGATGATCCGCGGCGACGCGCCGCGTGTGGTGTCCGAACAGCAACAGGACGATCTTCCGACGTGGGGTAGGAAAGCCACCGGGATCGAGAATGGCACGCCGACTGGTCCGCGGACCCGAGTCGGGGCCAGGACGGACGACAGCACCCGTCGTGCTCTGGAGTTGGAGGACGACTGTGCCGACACCGTTGCCGGCAAGGGTTACCGGGTGCATCAGAATCCCACGGCACAGCAGGTCGGTGACGCCCGTGACCGTACCGGTGACCGTGGTAACCCGGACAAGGACCCCGACTATCTCATCGAGGGGCACGTCTTCGACTGCTACTCGCCGCAGGCCCGGACGTCGGTGCGCAACGTGTGGAGTCAGGTCCGGGAGAAGGTCGACGATGAGCAGACGCAGCGGGTGGTGCTCAACTTGAAGGATTGGGAGGGTGATGTGGCGGCTTTGCGGCGGCAGTTCGACAAGTGGCCGATCGGCGGGTTGAAGGAACTGGCGGTGGTCACCCGCGACGGTACGATCCGTCAGATCGTCCGTGAGACTGAGAGGGCGTCCTGATGGCCGTGGAGTTCCGCCTGGTCCTGGCCGGTGCCCCGCCCGTTGCAGAGGTAGCTGCCCTCACCGCTGCCGACCCTCGCGAAGTCCCACGTCCAGCGTCGAACCCGGCCCTTTTCTCCGCCCGTCTGTACGAGCAACGCGGCTACGCCATCACCGTCCGCGCCGGAACGGACGGCTATTGGGAGGCCGAAGCGGACGGCGAGGCCCGCTGGGAATGGGCACCCACGTCGTACGTTTCCGTGACGTTCTCCATGCGGGCCGACGACATCGTCGAGAAGGGAATCCCCAACATGATGGCGGCGGTCACCAGGGTCCTTGCAGGCCGCGATGAGGACGCGGCGCTGGTGCAGGACGGCAACTACCTTCTCTTGACCCGAACCGACGGCGTTGTTTACACCTACCGCCCGGACTGGTGGGACCACTACCACCTCGACCGTTCCTTTACCGGCTGACCTGCACCGCGTGCCGGACGCGGCTCATTGGCAGGCTCAGCACGGCGCGGATGCCGGTCAGTGCCGTCGATGGTCTGGTTGCGTCCAGGGAAGTGGGGTGCGCCGAGGCCCGGGTGCCTCGGCCGAAGCTCGGTGGATTGGGGCTTAGTGGGACTGTGCGACTATCGTCCATTCCATGGCCGATGCACTGCCGTTTCGGATCTTTCTGGCGTCGCCTGGCGACCTCGAGGACGAGCGCGAGGTCGTGTGTGCTTGCGTTGATGAGCACAATGCTCGGCGGAGAGGCCAGAGCAGCGTCACCTACGAGGTGGTCGGGTGGGACCGTGTCAGAGGGACAGCGAGGCGGCCGCAGGAGGCGATCAACGAGCTCATCAGCGAAAGCCACTTCATGGTGGCAATGTTCAAGGGAACATGGGGCAGCGAGCCTGGTAGCCCTTGGGGATACTCTTCCGGCACTGAGGAAGAGCTATTCACGGGTTTCCTCGAACTCGGGCGCGCCGAACAGCCAATGCGGGATGTATGGACGGCCTTCCTGAAGCATGACTCACCCGCAGATTCGATCGTGAGTCTTCGAGAGCAGATGTCCAGTCACCACTCGGTGATGTACGAGGCGGTAGCGGACACCCGAGAGCTACGGAACAAGCTAACGGAGCGCCTCTTGACATGGGAGGTGCTGGCAAATTCTAAGACTCCCCGACATATTGAACTGCTTCCCTCGTCTGGACGGGATGTCTTGCGCGCCGCCAACTTACGGCTCCGAGGGGAAAAACTGGTTGAGCTTGGTCAGGCCGACGCCGGGAGAATCGCACTGAGAGAAGCTGCGATCTTGGGCGGACCAGGCGAGCACCTGGCGTACGCTAGGTTCCTGGCGAGGGACGGCGATTTCGATGGCGCATACGCGTCGACACAGCACGCAATTGATCAGATTCTAGGCGGCGCTTCACACTTGTATTCGCCGCTTGCGGCGGAAGCGTTCGCAGCTCAGGCTGGATTGCTGCGACGGGTAGGCCGCGATGTCGATGCCATCGGCCGGCTTAGGCAAGCACTAACGCTCCTCGACGAAAACGACGCTTTCGGCCAAAGGGTCCGATGCCGCATTCTCGATGAACTTGGGCTCGCATACTTGAAAGTGGACAATCTTCCGATGGCTCGACGGAGCATCGAAGATGCATTGGTGGTCAGGCGACGCCTTGGGAACGAGCTGGATATTTGCCAATCGCTCGTAAACCTTGCGAGGCTGGAGGTACGTGCAAAAAATCTGCAGATGGCAGCCGACCATGCGGACGAGGCGGTCAAGAAGCTCTGCAGCATGCCTCCGACTGCACTGCATGCCAACGCCGAGGTGCTCGGCGCCCAGGTGCGTCTTCGACAAGGCCGGCCGAACGAAGGCTTGCCGTTTGGTGAGCGGGCGCTGTCTCTGAACCGCCAGATCGGAAACAGACGTGGTGAGGCAATCGCGTTAAAGCTGCTTGCGCAGTGTTACCGCGCGTCCGGGAAGCGAGTTGAGGCAGAATCGTACGCACGGGCATGTCTTGAACTAAACAAATCGATGTGCAACACGCAGGGTGCGCAAGAGGCGCAGTGGATCCTCGATCATCTCAATGAGTGATCAAAGTTCACTCGATCAGAGGTGCCCCCCTGGCATCGACTTGGACGACGTCGCGGCTAGGCCACAGGAGGGCGCTAAGCCGACCGTATTTATCGCCGCAGCCGGTATCGAGTTGCGCGAAGTTGCGCCCGACACGTGGCAGTTTCCCGACGGGAAGATGCCCGCTGATTCGGAACTTCTTCACAGAGGCAGGAGGCGGCAAATGTTGGGCGATCAGGTCGTCCGTCTCGTAGGTTTGAGGCATGCGCCGTAACGCTTCCAAGTGCTCGCTTGGAAAGCTTGCCCTGAATTCTCTGAGGACATCCGCGCCTACTCTCCCGTTCACGTACGAACGGATCGTCATCGCTCCGCCCATCTTGAGGAACGCCGTTAGGTTCTCCGCCTCAAAGGCTTCACGTAACACGGACTCGTGGTTGCCTGCAAGGAGAGTCGCCCGGCCGTTCCGCGATTGTTCAAGGAGCTCGCGCATCACCGCAGCAGACTCCGATCCCTTATTGATGTAGTCGCCTAGGAACACCATGTGCGGGCCGCCGCGAGACGTGAGCAGATCGCAAAGTCCCCGGAGGGCGTTCACGTTCCCATGAACGTCGCCGACAAACGCAACCTCGACATTCACAGCAGAATCTTCTCCACTTCGGCGTAGTCGGATCCGTTCCCGGTGGCTCCGAGTGCCATGAAGGCCATCGAAAGTGTGTCGCTCGGGCGCCCCCACTCATTAACCACGGTAGCCTCGAGAGAGCCATTCTCGCTCAGGGGAAAACCGCCGATGAGCCTGCGCAGCCAGGACAAACAGGCGGTCAAGTCGGCAACGGTTGCGTCGCCCTTCTGCCGCGAAGCCAGGAGTTGCACAAGATTCACATCGTTGTGGCGGATCGCCAACTCACGAACGGAGAAGCATGGCCTGCCGGCGTCTATGGATTGTGCGTAAAGGCAACTGCGCAGCAAATAGCGTGCCTGCCTTAGAAGACCTGGAAGATACTTAGGAAGGTCATAGTCCAGATTAGTGAATAGCGTTGACATCTCGCGCGCCCGTGAGAAAAGCCGATCCGTGTCGACCTCGCCCATCGATGCGACGACTCGGGACAACTTACCGTGCTTGTCCCAAGCAATTCTCGCGTCTCGCCTGAGGTGTGACCCGAAAAGAGTGCCTATCCCAGACTCCAGTTGCTGGATGGTGTAGTAGCTGACGCTCACTAACCCGGAGTAAGAGGTGGCGCGAGCACTGGCCACCAGCGCGAGGACGTCCAGATCGGAGCCGGGTACGGCATCCCCGCGTGCTTGGCTTCCATAAACGAGAAGAGCTTCGACATCTCCAGGAAGACCAGGAAAATCGCTGAGAACCTCGTTGGGTACACCCAGCTTCAGCAGCGCGGAAACCGCATCCTCCCGCATCACGCTCGACCGCCTTTCGGTGACATCGCCCCAGAAATCTCGCTTCTGCGTAGCAGATTACGGGCAGGTCATCTATCTACGGGCTCTGCGAATCGACTATGCGATTTGTGAGTTCAACCGTGGCGAGGTAAGTCCAGAATATCCAATCGAGGTAGAAATCATCATACTCCCGCTTCTGCTTTGCATCCTGATGACGCACATGGAAGTTGTTAGCGATGTCAAAGAGCGCCCCCCGGTCACTCTTCGCGAGCGCATCGGTAAGGACGTTGTGTCGACGCTCCTCAAGTACCAGAGCCAGGGCAGCAATAGCTGATCGTTTTTGGTTGCGGTCAGCCCCACGTTGCCTGAAGAGCGCTATTGCATGGCGGACCTGATCGGAGGGGCCGCCATCCTCGCGACTTGCAACCGCATGCATTAGTTCAGTTCGAGCATCATCAGTAACGCTGACCAACCTTCCGACGTCCTCGCCGTCGTCAGCTAGCCTAAGATCGAAGGCGCTCTGAGCCAAGATTTTGTTGACTCGCCATCGATAGACAATACGTCCCGGATCCGCCTCAAACGTCATATGATGCCAACCGCATCCCGCGTAATTATGCAGCCATCGCGTCGTCGGGAGAGAGGCATGGTCGTGCAGTAGTTCCACAATGTCAAAGAACAGATCAATATCCTCGACCAAGGTAGCCTGGTTCAGAGGCCAAACTCGTTCGACGCCTAACTCTCGCTCAAAAAGAGCGTCAGGCTCGTCATCGCGGGGATCGTCGACGCAATCCTTGCCAAATTTATTCTCGAAGTAGCCCGCATTGTCAAGCTCATTGACAAGACGAACAAATTCTCGTATAACGGCCGTTTCGCTTAGAGCGATGCTGTGGTATTGGCCGGCTTTGCGCTCGCGCCAGTAGGGGCGACGCCACGGTCCATCCTCCCGAAGATGATCGGCGTTGCTTAGGAGGTTGCGTAGGAATTGTTGTCTCGCCGTCAACGACGACGCCTTCGAGGGAGGGTTTCCCCATATGTGGTCGCTGTCGGCGGTATTGCGAAACTCGGCGGCCGGACCTCCTTTATGGCCGCCGGCGAATGCATGCTCCAGCAACAATTCGACGCTTTCGTTCCAGTTGTCTCTAGCGCGCTGATTTAGCAGCTTCGCTGCCTGGGCCTTGAACACGGTGCGTGGCCAAACTAGCTGGAAGTCTGCATCGGAGTAGCGAGATGTCACCGCTTCATCCTCTCGCAGCTGCAAGCGTTGGGCCACAGAAGGTAGGTGTGCGGCACGGACACGTCGTCGCCGACCGGCGCCTGTCGTTCGAGCATCGGCGCGTGCTCTCATGCCCGCAGATCGGTCACTACGGCCGGTGGCCGCCAATGCTTAACCGACGAGGTTCCGTGCTGGAACCAATCGGAGATGAAGGGCTGGTGGTGGCTGCTGGGTCAGCGGCCACCACCAGCACAGGGACGGGGTTGTGGGTTACGGGGTGGCGGTGCGCAGGCTGGTGGTGAAGGTGGTCCAGGAGGTGGGGGAGAAGGTCAGTACGGGGCCGTTGGGGTCCTTGCTGTCGCGGACGCCCACGCCGCCACCGGGCAGCGCGTCGGCGACTTCGACGCAGTCGCCCTGGTTGCCGCTGCGGCTGCTCTTGCGCCACCGGACAGTCGTCGTGTCAGCCACGGGTAAATGCCTCCATTGTTGCGGTTATCAACGTCCTCGACGATTCCTCGTCGAGTGCTCGTGAGGTCACGTCGTCCCACGCGAGTTTGTACGCCGCGACCTCGGTTGCCTTGTCGAGGTAGAGCGCGCCGGTGAGGCTGTCGACGTAGACCAGCGGGGGTTCGAGCGGTTCCGAGGTGCCCGGCATGGGCGGGAACTCCAGGATGGTGAACGCGGACGTCATCCCGCCGTGCACACCGGCCTCGAACGGAAGGATCCGCAGCCGCACGCTGGGCGAACGGGTGACATCGAGCAGGTGCTGGAGTTGGGCGGCCATGACCTGCGGGCCACCGACGGCTCGTCGGATGACCGCTTCACTCAGCACGACCGAAAGGTGCGGCGGTCGAGGACTCGCCAGCAGGCGTTGACGCTCCATCCGGAAGTCCACTTGCCGCTCCACCTCCTCGGCATCAATCAGGCCGTGCGGTACGCCCGTGACCTCCCTGGCGTATTCGCGGGTCTGGAGGAGTCCGGGCACGGCCTCCGGCTCGTACTTCTGGATGCACTCGGCACTGCTTTCCAGCCTTACGAACAGACCGAACCAGCTCGGCAGGCGGGTGTTGGTGTAGTCGTGCCACCAGGCGCTCGCGCCCTTGGTGCGGGTCTCGCCACCGAGGGCGAGTAGTTCGGCGCGGTCTTCGGCGCTGGCCTCGTACAGCTCGCACATCGCCTTGATCTCGATGTCGCGGAACTTGATGCGGGGGTCGCCGGCTTCGATCCGGTGGATGGTTGCGGGGCTGCGCTGGAGAAGGATGGCGGCCCTCTCCTGACTCATCCCTGTCTCTTTGCGGAGGGCTGCCATCTTGCGGCCGATCCTCCGCCTCAACAGGGCCGATCCGTCCGTGTCGGACACGGAGCCTCCTATCACCACTTTGCCAAACAGCAGCATACAAACGATGGGCCACTTGATCACGTTCTACGCATTGCTGCCCTGACCAGGGCTAACGTCCTGTGACTGCGCTAATGTGCAACCCCTTTCATGATTTCAATCGACGTGCTGCATTGCATTCTGCCCTATTGCAGCCAGACGATGACTCTCAGCAGGTTGTCGGGCATTCCCGGCGACAGCGAATCCTCGCTTGTAGACGGCCAACTGCTGTCCGTTGAGGACTTATCCGCCCCGCCGTGTCGCCCACAGGTGCCACGAGCCGGGTGCGGAGCCCGCGATCGTCCCCCCGCTCGGGCGGTATCGCACCCCCAGTCGGGGTGCGCGGTCGGTGCCGGGGAAGGCCCGGCCGCGCATCTCTCCCAGAAAGGTGATGGCAGTGCGCCTCAAGTGGTTCGTACCGGCCAACGCCGACCACCCGTTCCCCCCGTTCGGCCTCCACCCCACCGGGACCCCCACCCGCCCGGGTGATCAAGAGGTTTCGGGCTTCGGAGATGCCCATCGAAGACCAGAACCTCTCGATCAACCCCGAAGCGGCGGGGGCGACGACCAGGGCAAGCGCGGTGGGCGGGAGGGGGTGGGGCATGGGGCGGGCGGTGCCTGAGATCGCGGCGGGGACGCTGCTGCGGCTCGATGCGGGTGACTGGTCGTACGGCCGCGACCTGACCCCGGGCACCGCCGTGGCCGTGACCGTCGTCTGCGTCCGTGACCTGCCGAATCGGGCGGACGAGTGGGTGTGGGTGCTCGGTCACCGGCCGGAGTGCGACTACCCGCACGTCGACCGGCATCCGCCCTGCATGGAAGTGCGGGTCAAGGTCACCGCCCTGCATGACCAAAGGCAGGCGAGGTGACCGGCACAGACGAGAGCGACCGGGATGTGGATCGCTTCGAGTCCGCGCGCAACACCGTGCTCCAGCACCGCAACGGCGGCACCTGCTTCCACTGTCAGGGCGGCGGGTGCGGGCAGGACGCCTGGGCGATCGAGGAACTCGGTCGCCATCCCGGCGGCCGAAAGCTCCTTCGGCAGCTCGGGTTTCCCATCGACGACTCGACCGAGGAAGGCCAGCCGCGGTGAACAGCACACCCCACGGCGACGACCATGCCCCACACCTGCGCGAGCATCCGACGCCGGCCCGGCCGGTGCGCGCCGTCGGCAGCGCCGCGATGCCGAGCACCGTACGTCTCGCCGACGAGTTCTTCTACCTGGCGCACGACGACCAGACCGGCCGGTCGCGGCTGTTCGAGTCGGCGACCGCGTACGGTCTGGCTGCCGCGCTGCTCGCCGAGCTGTACGGCGAGGGCCGGGTCACCTTCGAGGGCAGGCGCCTGCGGGTGAGCAACACTGTCCCCCCGAAGGACTGGCTGCAACACCTGGTCCTCGATCGCCTGGTGGCGGAGCCGCGTCACACCGAGACCCGTACCTGGTTGGCGTATTTCGCCACCGCCGCCTACCAGCAGGTGGCCACCCGGATGTGGCAGCTCGGGCTGCTCCGCCAGCAGCAGGTCGGTCGGCTGTGGCGACAGCGCACCGTCTACGTGCCGGCGGACATGAACACGGCCGCCTGGTCGTGGGCCCGGCTCTCCTTCCAGCTGCGCAACCACCAACGCCTCAACGCCTTCGACGTTGCCCTCGCCGGTCTGGCGATGCACACCCAGCTCGATCCGATCCTGCTCGACGGCACACCCGTCGCCGTGCGTGCCTTCCTGCGCCAGCAGGTCGAGCAGGCCCCGCCACCGCTGCGGGACCTGCTGGCCGACCTCGGTGCCGTCGTCGGCAGCGCCGTACTGAGCCACCGCACCACCTGACCGTCCGGCATTCATCCCTTCTCGTCGAGAGAGAACCCATGTCCCACTCGAAACCCGACACCGTCTCCGCCGTCCTCGCGCGCGGGCGGCTCGGTATCCCGTCGGTGGTGTTCTTCGTGATCGCCGCCGCCGCACCACTCACCGTCGTCGCGGGCGGCGCGACCACCGGGTACGCCGTCACCGGAGTCACCGGCATCCCCGTGTCCTATCTGCTGGTGGCGGCCGTGCTCGCGTTGTTCGCGGTCGGCTACGTGGCCATGTCCCGCCGGATCGTCAACGCGGGCGCCTTCTACACCTACGTCACCCGGGGGCTCGGTCGCCCGGCCGGGGTCGGCGCTGCCATGGTCGCGCTGCTCGCCTACAACGCCATGCAGATCGGGCTCTACGGTGGGGCCGGTGCCGTCACCGCCCAGTTCCTCAACGACCGGTACGGCGTCGGCCTGACCTGGTGGAGCTGCGCCCTCGCGGTGTGGGCGGTCGTCGCGGTGCTCGGCGTCGCCCGGATCGACCTCAACGGCCGGGTCCTCGCCGTCGTCCTCGTCGCCGAATGCGTCGTCGCCCTGACCTTCGACGCCATCATGGTCACCCACCCGGCCGACGGGACGGTCAGCTTCGACACCCTCGCCCCCTCGCACGTCTTCGCCGCCGGCATCGGCGCGGCGCTGGTCACCGCGATCACCGGGTTCGTCGGTTTCGAGGGCACCGTCGTGTTCAGCGAGGAGACGAAAGACCCGCGGCGCACCATCGCCCGCGCCACCTACATCGCGGTCGCCGTCACCGGCCTGCTGTACGGGCTGTCCGCCTGGGCGATGTCGGTGGCCACCGGCCCGGACCGCATCGTGGCGGCGGCCCGCGCCGACGGCACCGACCTGATCTTCAACCTGGTGTCGCCGTACCTGGCCGACAGCATCGTCACCGTCGCCCGGGTCCTGTTCATCACCTCGCTGTTCGCCGCGCTGCTCAGCTTCCACCACACCGTGGCCCGGTACCTGTTCGCGCTCGGCCGGGAGCGGGTGCTGCCGGCCGTGTTCGGTCGCACCAGCCGGCGTACCGGTGCCCCGAAGGTCGGCTCCCTCGTCCAGAGTGGGCTCGCCTTCGCCGTGCTCGTCGGCTACGCCGTGGCCGGGGCCGATCCGATCGTGCACCTGTTCTTCTGGGTCACCGTCACCGGTGGGCTCGGGGTGCTGATCCTGATGACGGTCACCTCCGCCGCCGTGATCGGCTTCTTCGCCCGCAGCACGCACACCGAAGGACCGTGGCGGTCACTTGTCGCGCCGGGCCTGGCCACTGTCGCGCTGGGCGGGATCCTCACCGTGACGCTGCGGGAGTTCGCCACGCTGCTCGGCGTCGCGCCGGACTCGCCGCTGCGCTGGGCATTCCCCGCCGCGTACGCCGCCGTCGCGCTGCTCGGCGTCGCGTGGGCGCTGGTCCTGCGCACCACAAACCCCGAGGTGTACGCCGCAGTCGGGCTGGGCGCGGACCGCGACACCGGCCCACTGCGCGCCCCCGACACCGTCCGCCAACCCGCCTGACCAGGGAGCTGCCGTGACCGTCAGCAATCACGATCTGCTCGTCCGCCCCGCCACCACCGCCGATGCCGGGCCGCTGATCGGCGTCCTCGCCGAGGCGTTCCACGAAGGCCCGCTCGCCGACTGGCTCATTCCCGATCCGACCGACCGGCGGACCGTCTACTACAGGTACTTCAAGGACGCCGTGTATCACGGGCTGGAGCACGGGCAGGTGTACACCACAGGCGACCAGACGGCCGTCGCGATCTGGTACCCCCGCCTCGAACCCGCCCCGGTCGACACCCGCAGCCGGCTGGCCACGTTGGAACACACCGCAGGCCCGTACGCCCCGAAGTTCGTGCTGCTGGAGGAGATGTTCGACGCCTTCCACCCCGACGAGCCGCACCACTACCTCGCCTACCTCGCCGTCGACCCGACCCGGCAGAACCAGGGCATCGGCGCCGCGCTGCTCGCCGACCAGCACCGTCGTCTCGACCAGCTCGGCCTGCCGGCGTACCTGGAAGCCAGCAACATGCGCAACCGGCGGCTCTACCTCCGCCTCGGCTACCACGCCGGCCCCACCATCGTGCTGCCCACGGACGGGCCCGTCATCTGGCGGATGTGGCGCGGCGCACCCACCGGCGGCGGCCGGAGCCCGTTCCCGCGCACCCGGCCACACCGGCGCTCCCTGTGACCGCCGCCCTCGGCAACGTCCTGCTCGTCGCCCCGACTCGTCGGCTGCACTCCACGGCATGCCGACCACTGACATCCGCGAGGTCACCCGAATGCGTTTCGTCACCTACAACCTGCTCGACCTGACCCTGACCGCCGACAACCTCCGGGAGGCCAACCGGCAGCGGCGGGTCATCGACACCATCCGCAACCTCGAACCGGACGTCATCGCCGTGCAGGAACTCAAGAGCCCACCCGCCAGCGCCGCCCGCCTCGCCGCGGAACTCGCCGACCGCACCGGCCTGACCAGCACCGTCGCCACCAACGGGAGCGCCCGCGCGATCCACGCCGTCGCGGTCGGCGACCACACCGTGCACACGGCGCTGCTCTGGCGGCCCGGCCTCACGCCGCTACCGCACACCTTCCGGACCTACAGCCCCGCCGTCCACTACGACGGCGGGTGGCGCGGCATCGGCTACGGCTCCATGGTCCGGCTCGCCTTCCAGATCGACGGCCAGCCGATCACGTTCGCCTCCTACCACGCCCCCGCCTACGGCCGGCACCGCCGCATCGACCAGGCCGAAGCGGTCCTCGCCGCCCTCACCCGCCCGCACGAACTGGCCCTGATCGGCTCCGACTTCAACTCGATCGGTGCTGCCCGCACCAATGGCGCCGACTACGACCCCGACCCCTACACCGGCCGACCCTGGTGGCCCGACCTCGTCCACCAGTGCCACGAACCCACCCACCCCAGCCAACGGCACCGCGCCGACCGCCGACCCGCACAGGTCTGGGAAGCCGGCGGTCTCCACGACGTCGCCGCCGCCACCCGCAGCCCCTGGAAGGCCACCACCGGGCACTGGCCCACCTGCCCCTACGGCGTTCGGGGCATCGCCCGGCGCGTCGACACCATCCACGCCACCCAGCCGGTTCTCCGGGCGGTCAGGTCGCTCACGGTCGTCGACAACCCCACCACCCGCGCCGCCAGCGACCACCTACCCGTCACCGTCGACCTCGACCCGCGCAAGCTTGTCGTCAACCCGGGTGATTCACGGCTGGTCGGCCAGCGTGGCAGGTGATCAGGCACCGGACAGTGTCGGGAAACGGTCGCAGTCGGAACCGATCAGCGGACGGCGTGCCGGCGCGACGTCATCGCGCCGGGCTGATGCCGGTGATGGCCAGGTCGAGCAGGCGGGCGGCCGCGGCGGCGGGGTCGGGGTGGTGGGTGGTGGCCAGGGCGATGCCGGTGATCAGCGTGAGCAGGTCGTCGATCGTCACGCCCGGTGCGAGGGCACCGTCGGCGGAGGCGCGCCGTACCAGTGGCTCGCCTGCGGCGGTGAGTTGCGCGCAGGCGCAGTAGACGTGGGTGTCGTCGGGGCCGGCCACCCGGTCACGATTCAGGGCCTCGGCCAACCCGCTGATGGTGGTGGCGGAGGCGATGACTGCCTGGAGCCACTCCAGCAGCGCGGCACGTGGGTCGGCTCGTTCGGCCCGGTCGGCGGCGTGCGCCGCGAGGGCCTCGACGCGCTCGCGGAAGACCGCCGCCAGCAGTGCGTGACGGCTGGGGAAGTGCCGCCGTACGGTGCCGGAGCCCACGCCGGCGACGCGGGCGATCTGCTCCAGGGACGCGTCAGCGCCGTGTGCGGCAACCTCCTCCACCGCGACGGCGAGCAGGCGTGCGTAGTTGCGCCGCGCGTCGGCGCGCTGCGCAGCGGTCATGGTCTCTCACCTCGGAGGTTGCTAAGTGGCGGGGTCCGCCGTATCTTACCGAAGTGAAAACGGCGGGCCACGCCGTTTAGTGAGAGGGGCCTCATGTCCAACGAACCCGCACCCGTCCTGGTCGTCGGCGCCACCGGGCGACAGGGCGGCGCGACAGTCCGCGCGTTGCGCACAGCGGGCGTACCCGTCCGGGCGCTCGTCCGTGACCCGGAGACCGACCGGGCACGCGCCGTCGCCGCGCTCGGCGCGGATCTGCGGGCCGGTGACCTCAACGACCGTGACTCCCTGATCGGGGCCGCGAAGGGTGCCCGCGCGGTCTTCTCGGTCCAGATGCCCCAGCTGAAGGGGGAGTCCCTCGACTTCGACGGCGAGGTGACCCAGGCCGTCAACCTGATCGAGGCGGCGCGTGCCGCAGGCGTGCCACAGTTCGTGCACACGTCGGTCTCCGGTGCCGGGCAGCACGTCGAGGCCCCCGGCTGGGGCGAAGGCCGGTGGGCGGGCCTGCGGCCCTACTACGACGCCAAGACCGCGATCCAGGATCGGGTACGCACGGCCGGATTCACGCACTGGACGCTGATCAAGCCGGGGTGGTTCATGGAGAACTTCCTGCCCTCGATGGCCTATCTGCTTCCCCGAGGCGTCGAGGGTGGGCTGGTGACCGTGCTGCGGCCCGAGACCCGGTTGTCCCTGGTCGCGGTCGA
This sequence comes from Micromonospora fiedleri, assembly GCF_016774385.1. Classification (NCBI taxonomy): domain Bacteria; kingdom Bacillati; phylum Actinomycetota; class Actinomycetes; order Micromonosporales; family Micromonosporaceae; genus Micromonospora; species Micromonospora fiedleri. Next base: position 83,052 of record NZ_JAETXL010000002.1, on the reverse strand, counting down.
CGACATCGGTCGGGCGGCCGCGGCGGCTGTCGCGGCACCGGCGCGCTTCCACCAGGTCGAGCTGGAGTTGGCCAGCGACTACCGGACGATGACCGAGATCGCCGACGTTATGTCGCGCGCCCTCGGTGTGCCGCTGACCGCGCCGAGAATGACCGACGAAGAGGCGCTGGCGGCCGGGATGCCGGCCTTCGGCGCGGTTTCCCACCGCTTCGTGGAGGTGGCCGGGCAGCCTGCCCGGCCGGAGTTCGCCCGGGACCTCGGCATCCCGCTCACCTCCTTCGAACAGTGGGCCGCGCAGTACCTGTCCCGCGATGCCGTCGCGCCGGCCGGTGCGGCCGGTTGACGCGATGATCGACTCCGTTTCGCCGAAACGGCGGGTTCCCACCGCGTCGAACCCGCCGTTTCGGCGAAACGGCGGCGGGGCCGTCAGATCACCACCAGCGCTTGCGGGGCGGGCGGACGGTCACGTCACCGAAGACGACGCGGCAGCGCACCTCGACGACCGGACCGCCGGGGGTGACCGGGCCGCTCATCTTGGACTTCTTGTCGCCGAAGACCGCGGAGCCGGTGAGCCGGACCTCGGTGCCCTCCGGTACCACGATGGTGATGCTGCCGAAGATCACGTTCGCGTCGACGGTGGTCACCTGCCGGGGCAACTGGGCCTCGTGCAACTCGATCCGGCAGTCGCCGAAGACGGCCCGTGCCTCGATGTGTTCCGGTACCGGCCAGGCGCCCTTGCGTACGTCGCTGCCGAAGACCGCCAGCAGCTTCTCCGCCGCCGGCGCGAGTCCCCCGCCCGACCGGGCGGGGGAGCGGCCGGGCGCTCCCGGCAGATCCGTGGTGAGCCGGGCCAGCTCACCCCGGGTCTGTGCGGCGTGGGCCGCACCGACCCGCTCGGTGTATTCGTCAAGGGTGAGCCGGCCCTCGGTGGTGGCCTTGCCGAGCAGTTCCACGACCTCCTCGCGCTCCCGGTCGGAGACGCGCAGCCGGTCATCGTCGTTGTGCCGTTCCCACTCCACGAGGCGAGCCTACTGGTGCCCCGCACCCGCCTCACCAGCCGCTGCTGGCAGCGGCGGGCACGGAGTCAGCAGGCAGCGGCGGGCACGGAGTCAGCAGGCGGCGGTGCCGACGAGCAGGTTGCCGTGCGGGATGGCGATCGGTCGGCGGGGGGCCGGCAGGTCGACGGCGGGACGGCGGGCCTGCGCCGGGGCGTGTTCGCGGCGGGCGACGGCGTAGCTGTGGGCGGTGCGGGCGGCGATGGTGGCCCAGCCGTACCGCCGGCCGACCATGCTGCGGGCCTGCCGGGCTACCCGGCGGGCGAACACCTCGTCGCCGATGAGTTGGCCGACCGCGCCGGCCAGCGCCGGTGGGTCGCTGTGCGGGAAGGTCACCCCGGTGACGCCGGGCTCGACGATCTCGGCCAGGCCGCCGGTACGGGCCACGGCCAGGGGGGCGCCGGCCGCCGCCGCCTCCAGGGCCACCATCCCGAACGGCTCGTAGAGACTCGGTACGACCGTCGCGTCGGTGGCGCCGAGGACCGCCGGCAGCTGGGTGTTGTCGAGAAAACCGGCGAAGCGTACGGTCCCGCCGAGCCCGAGTTGCCGGGTCCGCTCCTCCAACTCGCCCCGGTACGGCCCGTCACCGGCGATCAGCACCCGCAGCCCCGGGTGCCGGTCCCGCAGCTGCGGCACGGCGTCCACCAGGTGCTGCACGCCCTTCTCGTAGACCAGCCGGCCGGCGTACCCGATCAACGGGCCGTCGCCGGCGAAGCGGGCGCGGGCCGAGGCGACCGCGCGGGGGCGGGCCCGCCAGGCGCGGTCGTCGACGCCGTTGGGCACCACCGCCACCTTCTCCTCCGGCACCTCGAACAGGGTGGTGACCTGGTCGCGCATGTAGCCGGAGCAGGCGATCAGGCGGGTGGAGGCGTTGCTGAGCCAGTGCTCGACGCCGTGGATGGTGCGGTTCATCTCCTCGGGCAGCCAACCCTGGTGCCGGCCGGCCTCGGTGGCGTGCATCGTGGTCACCAGCGGCAGGTGCAGGTGCTCGGCAAGCGTGATGGCGGTGTGCGCGACAAGCCAGTCGTGGGCGTGGATGACGTCGAACTCGGCGGTGTCGGTGGCGTGCAGCGCGGCCCGGGTAAGCGTGTGGTTGAACGCCATCGTCCAGGCCAGCAGCGATCCGGTGGCCAGCGGGAAGGTGACCGGATCCTCGGCGGCCCGCAGGATGCGTACGCCGTCGCGGCGTTCGGACAGCGGTGCCCCGTCGGCGTGGCGGGTGACGACGGTGACCTCGTGGCCGGCGGCGGCCAACGCCACCGACAGGGCGTGCACGTGCCGACCGAGGCCGCCGACGAGGACCGGCGGATACTCCCAGGACAACATCAGCACCCGCTGCGGGCGTACGGGGTTGATGTCGATCACGTCGGCGTTCGTTGACATACGCGCCCCCTTTGAGTTGTCTGCGCGCAGCCTCGTTCCGCCCCCGGCGGGCGGTGTCACAGCTGGCGCGGCCGGACCACGACCCATCCTGCTGGTAACCGGATAACCAGCGGAGACATCCCGGTTGCGGGGCTGTAAAGCCGGCCGGTACTCCCGATCACATCGCCAGGAACGGACGCGACCCGACATTGCGGCCACCTCTGCGACAGGCGTAGCACCGGGCGGCCCGCACCTCCCACAACTGTCTGATGACCTGCCACGGCCTGGTTCGTAGGTTCTATCCGGACGCAGCATCGAGGCTCGTGGTCCGCGCGTCAGCACCGGCGTGCGGCGGTCGGCGCCCGGTGCCTGGAAGGAGAAGCATGCGAACCACGAGGCGATGGTTGGGCACCACGGTGGCGGTCGCGGTGACCGCCGCTGTGCTGCCGGTGACCCCTGCGCTCGCGCAGCCCGTGCAGGCAAACCAACTGGTCATCGCGGACGGTGTCACGCAGCCGGTCTTCGGCTACGCCGACGCGATCCGCGAACGGATCTTCGTCACCTCCGATGTCGACACCGACTCCAACGGTGAGCTCGACATCGTGGCGATGGACATCATCCGCCCGAAGGCCAGCGACGCCGGCCTGCGGGTGCCGGTGGTGATGGACGCCAGCCCCTACTACTCGACGGTGTGCCGCGGCAACGAGACCGAGTGCAAGGCCGACCTGGACGGCGACGGCCTGCTCGACAAGTGGCCGCTGTTCTACGACAACTACTTCGTGCCGCGCGGCTACGCGGTCGTGCTGCTCGACATGATCGGCACCAACAACTCGACCGGCTGCCCGGTCACCGGCGGTCTCGGGGACAACATCAGCGCTCCGACCGCCATCGACTGGCTCAACGGCCGCCGCAAGGGCTTCGACGCCGACGGCAACGAGGTCGTCGCGAACTGGCACAACGGCAAGTCCGGCATGATCGGCAAGTCGTACGACGGCACCCTGGCCAACGCCGCCGCCGCCACCGGCGTCGACGGACTGTCCACCATCGTGCCGATCTCGGCCATCTCCAGCTGGTACGACTACTCGCGTAGCAACGGTCTGGTGACCCGGGCCAACAACTACTCGGGCAGCCTGTCCAACACCGTCACCAACCCGAACCGTCGGGCGTACTGCGCCCCCGTGCGGACCCAGCTCGGCGTGGGTGCCGACGACGCCACCGGTGACTACAGCGACTTCTGGGCCGAGCGGGACTACGTGCCGCACGCCGACAAGGTGAAGGCCAGCGTCCTGCTGGTGCACGGCATCAACGACGACAACGTGCGGGCCGACCACTTCAGCAAGTGGTGGTACGCGCTGGCCGAGAACAACGTCCCGCGCAAGCTGTGGCTGACCGGCACCGGTCACATCGACCCGTTCGACTTCCGTCGCGCGGAGTGGGTGAACACCCTGCACCGTTGGTTCGACTTCTGGCTCCAGGGCATCAACAACGGCATCATGCGTGAGCCGATGGTCGACCTCGAGCGGCTGCCGGACGTCTGGGAGACCCACGCCAACTGGCCGATCCCCAAGTCCCAGCCGACCCAGGTCTGGCTGCGCCCCGGCACCAACGGCAACCCCGGCGACATCTCGGTCAAGCCCGGCCCCGGCAACAAGAAGGCCACCTTCACCGACACCCCGTCGATGAGCCAGGCCAACGCGATCCGGCACCCCTCGGACCCGGCGGCGAACAAGGACAACCGGCTGGTCTTCCTGTCCGAGCCGCTGAAGGCGCCGCTGCACATCTCCGGCACCCCGATCGTGCGGATCAAGGCTTCGGTCAACGGCGAGGACACCAGCTTCGCCGGTCTGCTCGTCGACTACGGCACCCGCCAGCGGTTCAGCACCTCCGGTGACGGCGTCCGCACCGTGACCACCGAGGACTGCTGGGGCGAGTCGGCCACCTTCGGCGGCCACCACGAGGAGGCCTGCTACCGGCAGGTCGTCAAGAACGTGGCCAGCAACCCGCAGGAGCTGGTCACCAAGGGCATCTACGACGGGCTCAACCTCGACTCGCTCTACACCTCGACCCCGCTGGTGCCGGGTGAGAAGAACGCCGTCGACATCCCGCTGCAGCCCGAGGACTACGTCTTCGAGGCCGGCCACCAGATCGGTGTGGTCCTGCTCGGCTCGTACTCCGGCTACAGCAGCCGGGCCAAGCAGACCCGCGCCGAGATCACGGTGCACTTCGACAGCACCCGGATCACCCTGCCGATCGTCGGTGGCCGTCAGGCCGCCGTGGCAGCGGGTCTGAACTGATCGGTTGGTGGGGCGCCCGGGGGGCGTCCCACCAACGCCGCGCTCAGTAGCGCGAGGGCCCGTCGGTGCGCGTCACCGGCGGGCCCGCAGCAGTTCCGCCACCGACCAGGCCTGGAAGGGGCAGCCGGTGGCGGTGTGCGGGGCCGAGCCGTCGGCGGTCTCGCTGACCGAGCCGAGGCCGTACTCGCTCAGGTGCGCCTCCAGACCGACGAACAACTCGCCGACCGGCAGCCCGGCCCGGCGGGCGGCGTCGGCGTACGGGCCGATCAGCCACGGCCAGACGGTGCCCTGGTGGTAGGCGCCGTCCCGCTCGGCCGGCCCACCCCGGTGCCCGCCGAGGTAACCGGGGCACTCGGGGGAGAGGCTGCGCAGGCCCAGCGGAGTGAGCAGCGCGGCACCGACCAGGCCGACCGCCCGCGGGTCCGGCGCAAGTGGCGCGTTCGGCAGCGACCAGGCCAGCAGCTGGTTCGGTCGCAGCAGATCGTCGTCGTGAAAGGCCGCACCACCCAACGGGTACGCGGGCGCAGGCGCGTCGAGCACGTCGTGCAGCCAGCCCGCCGGGGCGGGGAAACGCTGACGGAACGCCTTGACCGCCTGCTCGTGCAGCCGGTGCAGCCCGTCGGCGTCCTGCCCGGCCAACTCGGCCAGCTCGGCGACCCCGGCCACCCCGTTGATCCAGAGTGCGTTGACCTCGACCGGCTTGCCGTGACGCGGGGTGACCGGCACCCCGTACACCCGGGCGTCCATCCAGGTCAGGGCGGCCCCCGGGGCACCGGAGGTGAGCAGCCCGTCGGCCGGGTCGACGGCGATGTCGTACCGGGTGCCGGCCAGGTGGGCGTCGACGACGCAGCGCAACGCCGGCAGCAGCTCGTCACCGAGGTCGGTGTCGCCGGTGACTGTCACGTGCCGGCTGACCGCGTGCAGGAACCACAGGGTTCCGTCGACGGTGTTGTACTCGACCCGACCGGTGTCGGCGGTGTTGGCGAGCATCCCCTCCGACAGCGTCGCCGCGTACGAGCGCAGCAGCTCCCGGCCGAGATCCGCGCGACCGGTGCACAGGAACAGGCCCTCGTAGGAGATCATCGTGTCCCGCGACCAGGCACCGAACCACGGGTAGCCGGCGACCACGTCCACCGCGGCGTCGTTCGTGCGTACGACGAACGCGTCGGCGGCCAACGCCAGGGTGGCCTCGACGTCGTCGGCGGGCTTGGCCGACGCCACCACCTCCCGGTTACGTCGCCGCGCCGCCGCCACCACCTCGGTTGCCGGCGGAGGGGCCGGGGCGGGATCGTGGGCCCAGGCCAGCACCGACACCGTGTCGCCCGGCTGGCGCAGCGTGTCGCGGAACTGACCCGCGTACCACAGGTCCTCCTCCGGATGCAGGCCGCGCGCCGCCTCCTCCCGGTGGTAGGCGCCGCGCCACCAGTGACCCTGCGGCGTCCAGCCCGGCCCGGACAGCCGGTACGCCCCCTCGATCACCGCGCCACCGTCGACCGGATCCATCCGCAGCGGCGGACCGTCGGCCCGACGCTCGCCGTGCGCGTCGCGCCAGGTGCAGGCGGCGGCCAACTTCAACTCGACAGGCCCGCCGCTGATCAGCCGGTGCACCACTGCCACACAGGAGCGACCCGGCACCATGGCCAACTCCCGTTCGATCACCACGTCACCGATCCGCCACCGCCAGCGGGGCAGCCCGTCGGTCAGGTCGAACCGCTCCAGCAACTCGAACCCGCGCGGGTCGACGTCGCCGGAGGCCCACTCGTGCGCGCCCAGGCGCACCCGGGCACCCGAAGGCAGCAGCACCGCCGGATCGAGACTGGCCAGTCCCACCTTGCGGGAAGCCGGGGTTTCTCCGGGAACCACCAGAAGCCCGTGATACCGGCGGGTACGCAGCCCGGCGACGGTGCCCATGGCGTACCCGCCGAGACCGTCGGGCACCAGCCATTCCCGGCTGGCAGCGCTGGTCAGCTCCCCGCAGACCTGCGAACCGAAGCGAATCTCGATCAACTTTCCTCCACCGGCGGCGAGGTGTAACACGACACGACGACAATGGTCGCTGTGGTGAAGTACCCCAGCGGCATCGAAGATGTAAAGGTGATCACTGACGGTTCGCCCTCCGCCCCGGACGCCGAACGCCTCCGACTCGCCCAGGCCGACGCCGGCGAGCAGGACTGGCGCGCATGGGGTCCCTATCTGTCCGAGCGGGCGTGGGGCACGGTACGGGAGGACTACAGCGAGCACGGCACGGCCTGGGACTACTTCCCCCACGACCACGCGCGGTCCCGAGCCTACCGCTGGTCCGAGGACGGCATGGCGGGCGTGTGCGACGACCGGCAGACGTTCTGCTTCGCCCTCGCGCTGTGGAACGGGCGCGATCCGATCATCAAGGAACGGATGTTCGGCCTCGGCGGCGACGGCGGCAACCACGGCGAGGACGTCAAGGAGTACTGGTGGTACGAGGACTCCACACCCACCCACTCGTGGATGCGCTGGCGCTACCACTACCCGCAGGCCGCCTTCCCGTACGACGAACTCGTCGCGGTCAACGCGCTGCGCGGCCGCGACGACACCGAGTACGAGCTGGTCGACACCGGCATCTTCGACGACGACCGGTACTGGGCGGTGACCGTCGACTACGCCAAGGCCACCCCGACGGATCTGTGCATCGTGGTGACCGTGGCCAACCGGGGCGAGCAGGCCGACCGGCTGCACGTGCTGCCGCACCTGTGGTTCCGCAACACCTGGGGCTGGGGGCTGCCCGGCACCGACGACCGGGTGCCCCGCCTCGTCGGGCAGGGCAGTCGGCTGCTCGGCGACCACTGGGTCCTCGGGCAGATCGTGCTCGAAGGCGACGGTGAGCCGACCCCGCTGCTGTGCGACAACGACAGCAACGCCGAACGGCTGTGGGGGCTGCCCAGCCGCACCCCGTACCCGAAGGACGGCATCAACGACCACGTGGTCACCGGAGCCGACACGGTGAACCCGGAACTGACCGGCACCAAGGGGGCGCTGCACTACGTCCTGGACGTGCCGGCCGGCGCGCAACGGCAGATCCGGCTGAGGCTGACCCGTACCGCCCCACCGCCCGGCGACGGCGACCCGCCGCCCGCCGACCTGGGCGACGGATTCGACGCCGTCATCTGGGCCCGCCGCGCCGAGGCGAACCGCTTCTTCGCCGGGATCATCCCGGCCAAGGCCAGCGCCGACGAGGCGTCCATCGCCCGGCAGGCCATCGCCGGGCTGATGTGGGGCAAGCAGTTCTACCACTTCGACGTCAAACGGTGGTTGGAAGGCGACCCGGGCTCCACGCCGCCGGCCGGACGCCGGCACGGGCGCAACAGCGCCTGGTGGCACATGACCAGCTTCGACGTCATCTCCATGCCCGACCCGTGGGAATACCCCTGGTACGCCGCCTGGGACCTGGCCTTCCACTGCGTGACAATCGCCCGGGTCGACCCCGGCTTCGCCAAGGAGCAACTGCTGCTCCTGCTGCGCGAGTGGTACCTGCACCCCAACGGCCAGATCCCGGCGTACGAGTGGGCCTTCGGTGACGTCAACCCGCCGGTGCACGCCTGGGCCGCGTTGAAGGTCTTCGAGATCGACGGCAGCCGGGACCACGACTTCCTGGCCCGGATGATGCACAAGCTGCTGATGAACTTCACCTGGTGGGTCAACCGCAAGGACACCGGCGGCAACAACGTCTTCGAAGGCGGCTTCCTCGGGCTGGACAACGTCGGCCCGTTCGACCGGTCGGCGGCGCTGCCCGTGGCCGGGACGCTGGAGCAGTCCGACGGCACCGGCTGGATGGCGATGTACGCCCTCAACCTGCTCGACATCGCCATCGTGCTGGCCGAACACGACCGCACCTGGGTGGACACCGCGACGAAGTTCTTCGAACACTTCGCGTACATCGCCGCCGCCGCGTACGACCAGGGCTTGTGGGACGACGAGGACGCCTTCTTCTACGACGTACTGCGGCTGGCCGACGGCACCAAGGTGCCGCTGAAGGTGCGCTCGGTGGTCGGGCTGCTGCCACTGGCCGCGGTGACCCGGCTGCCCGCGCGTACCCTGCACCGGCTGCCCGAACTGGGCGCCCGGCTGCGCTGGTTCCTCACCAACCGCCCCGAGTACGCCTCGGTCATCGGCGCCCGCCGCATCGGCCCCGACGGCCGCCAGCAGCGACTACTGTCCATGTGCGGCCCGGAACAGATCGTCCGGCTGCTCGCCCGGATGCTGGACACCGACGAATTCCTCTCCGAGTACGGCCTGCGTACGCTCTCCCGCGCCCACCTGGACAAGCCGTTCACCGTCACCCTCGGCGGGCAGGAATTCTCCGTCGGCTACGAACCGGCCGAATCGACAAGCGGCCTCTTCGGCGGCAACTCCAACTGGCGCGGCCCGATCTGGATGCCCACGAACTTCCTGCTGATCAGCGCGCTGCGCGACCACGCGGCGTTCTTCGGCGACGACCTCCAGGTCGAGTACCCGACCCGGTCCGGCGTGAAGCGCACCCTCGACGAGATCGCCGACGATCTGTCCGCCCGACTGATCGCGCTGTTCACCCGGGACGGCTGGGGACGTCGGCCGATCTACGGTGCGGCGCAACTGTTCCAGACCCACCCGGACTGGCGGGACCTGATCGCCTTCCCGGAGTACTTCCACGGCGACAACGGCGCCGGCCTCGGCGCCTGGCACCAGACCGGCTGGACCGCCCTGGTCGCCGACCTCATCCTCACCCTGCGCCGCTAACCCGCCCTGCCGCCGGCCTGCGCCTGCGTCCGGTCTGCGCCTGCGTCCGGTCTGCCCCTGCGTCCAGCCTGTGCCTGCGTCCGGTCTGCGCCTGCGTCCGGTCTGCGCCTGCGTCCGGCCTGTGCCTGCGTCCGGTCTGTGCCTGCGTCCGGTCTGCGCCTGCGTCCGGTCTGCCCCTGCCCCGGTCTGCGCCCCGCCTCGGCCTGGGTCTGCCTCGGCCCGGTCTGCGCCTGCGCCCGCCCGGGTCTGCGCCTGCGCCCGCGTCTGCCCTGGCCTGCGCCCGCCCGCGGTGGGCTGGGGCGGGCTGGTTTGGGGGTGATCGACTCCGTTACGCCGTAGTGGCGGTGTTCCGGCGGGGTCGACACCGCCACTACGGCGTAACAGAGTCGATCACTCACCAGCCATCGCGGAGAGTCGCCAATCCGTCGCGAAGAGTGGCGTGGGGGGTGTCGCCACTAGGCTCGGCGGGGTGTCCGGAGCTGAGCACGGGGACGTGGAGCCGGGTGGCGATGCGATCGTCACCACCGCCTGGCAGTTGGCCGAGGCCGAGGGTTGGGCGGCGGTGACGGCCCGCCGACTGGCGGAACACGCCGCTGTCGATCTCGGTGAACTCTACGAACGCTTCGCCGACCGCGACGCGGTGGTAGCTGCGGTCGCGGTGCGCGGCTTCGCCGACCTGGCCGCCGCGCTGGCCGCCGCACGTACCACCGCCGACACCCCGACCCAGGGCTGGCCGGCGGTGGTGGCGGCCTACCTGGATTTCGCGTACGCCAACCCCGAGGTGTACGACGCCATGTTCGCCCACACCCCCGACCTGACCCTCGGCGCCGAACAGACCCCCGAGACGGTCGCGGCGACCTTCAGCGAACTGCGCGCAGCATTGGCGCCCCTGGCCGCCGGCCGGGACGAGGACACACTCTCCGAACTCGGCTGGAGCCTCCTGCACGGCATGGTGATGCTCACCCGCGGCGGCCGCCTTCGCCCCGAAGCCCAAGACCACCGCGAAACCCTCCTGACCCACCACCTCTTCCCCCCTCCCTAACCCCACCCCACGCAACCCTGCTCCCGCTCCCGCTCCGCGATCTTGCACTTCTGGTCGCATTTGTGTCCCGTTTTAGGCCGCTTCGTAGAGGCAAGAAGTGCAAGATCGCCGGGCCGGGCCGGGCCGGGCCGGGCCGGGCCGGGGTGGGGTGGGGTGGGGTGGTTATCGGGTCGTGGGGATTGGGGTGGGTCTTCTAGAGTCGCGGCGTGATTGTTGACGGGGTGGGGATCGAGCCGGGTCGGGTCCTTGTGTTCGATGCCGACGACACGCTGTGGGAGAACAACGTCGTCTTCGAGCGGGTCATCGACGACTTCCTGGCCTGGCTGGATCATCCGACGCTGGACCGGGTGCAACTTCGGGCCGTACTCGATGACATCGAGCGGGCCAACGCGGTTGCTCACGGGTACGGCAGCAAGGTCTTCCTGCGGAGTTTGCGGGAGTGCCTGGAGCGGCTACGGCAGCGACCGGCCACCGCGGCGGAACAGCGCGACATCGACGAGTTGGCCGTGGCGTTGGTGAACCACCAGGTCGAGTTGATGCCGGGGGTGGCCGACGCGTTGGACGAGTTGGCCGGCCGGCACGAGTTGTTGTTGCTCACCAAGGGAGAACGCGAGGAGCAGCAGCGCAAGTTGGACGCCTGCGGACTGTTGCACCATTTCCGATCCGCTCACATCGTGGCGGAGAAGAACGTCGAGACCTACCGCTGGCTGGTCCGGGAACATGCGATCGACCCGGCTCGGGCCTGGATGATCGGCAATTCGCCACGGTCGGACATCCTGCCGGCTCGTGCCGCCGGGTGGCGTGCCGTGTACATTCCGAACGCCAACACCTGGGTGCTGGAGCACGACGAACTGGACCCGGCGGACGAGGGCGTGCTGCACCTCAGCACCTTCCCCGAACTGCTGCGGCACTTCTGACTGAACAGTTCAGCGTGGTCGAGCTGCACGCCCGGCTGCGCGCCTGGGGTCCGATCTTGATCAGCGCCAATGGGTGGTCGGGTGTTACAGCGACCTGCCACTTTTTCGCTGTGCTGGTAATCGTCCAGTCTGGAGAGCGCGCATTGTTGTCCGCCTTCGTAGCGCCGCCTACCCTCGCCTTCGGCGCCGCGACTCGCCGGGGTGTGTCGCGGCGCTGCGGTTCGGTGTGGGGCACCGTGGAGCTGAGTGCGGGCGGGCCGGCCACCGTGCTGGGTTGGTCGACACACCAGGTCAGCGCAAGGCCAGGCCCGCTGCCACGTCGAACTGGGGGTCAGGGCCGGGACGTGCGGGCCCGGTCCTGACCCGGTCACCGGACCCTGCGCCATCGGCGGCCGATCTGGTCGGTCAGGGCCGGAACGTGCGGTCCCGATCCTGGCCGAGATCATCATTTCAGGACGGTGAGCTGTTTGTCGGAGGCCTCGTTTAGCGTGGGCCGCACATCGAGCCGACGGGGGAGTCATGAGCACTCTGGAGAACCGCCCGCACACCGCACTGCTGGTCATCGACGTGCAGAACGGGGTTGTCGCCGGGGCGACCCGACGGGACGAGGTCGTCGCCAACATCGCCGTCCTGGTCGACCGAGCCCGCCGGGAGAGCGTGCCGGTGGTCTGGGTTCAGCATTCCGACAACGGGCTGGCCCGGGGCAGTGATGACTGGCGGATCGTCCCGGAGTTGGAACGGGCCGACACCGAGCCGCTCGTGGAGAAGAGCTACGCGGACTCGTTCGAGGCGACTGACCTGGAGACCGTCTTGTCGGGGCTCGGTGTCGGGCGGCTCGTGGTCACCGGCGCGCAGACCGACGTGTGCATCCGTTCGACCCTGCACGGTGCGCTCGTGCGTGGCTACGACGCGACCCTGGTCAGCGATGCGCACACCACGGAAGATCTCACGGCCTGGGGCGCGCCGCCGCCGGAGCAGGTCATCGCGCACACCAACCTGTACTGGGCGCACCACTCCGCGCCGGGTCGCACCGCCGGTACTGTCGCCACCGCCGACGTCACCTTCGCCGAAGCATCCTGACCCGGGCCGGTCCGACCTGCCGCGCCTGTCTTCGGTGTCGGTCGGGCTGCCGGTCCGCGATGATCGGTCGGGCTGCCGGGCGGCGATGATCGGTCGGGCTGCCGGGCGGCGGTGACGGGTCGGGGTGCCGGTCCGCGAGGGCGGGTCGGGCTGCCGGTGTGCGAGAACGTGCCGCGCCGGCCCGTACCGTGGCTGACCGCGCTGCGCTACCCGAAACGGAAACTGGTGGCGGTGCCGACGGAGCGTGAGTGGTACGCCCCGGTCCGCGTGCTTTCTCAGGGGGCTTCGCCTCGGACGATGGCGACCGCGACTCGGCAGAACTCGTCCATGTCGGGTTCGAAACCGGCGGCGATGTCGGGGTGCAGCCCGGACCGGGTCTCGTCCAGGAGCCGTTGGCACACCTGCTCCACCGGCTCGCCGGCGTAGTCGCTGCGGACCCGGACGGCGGCTGCCTGAAGCGCCGAGGTCAGCTGCTCCTCCAGTGGCCCGCGCAGCTTCTCCTGCACCGGGTCACGAGGTTCGAGCGTGACATGTGGCTCCGACATCGGCGCTCCCTTCGTCGGCGGCTGCGGTACCCCACCGCGGCCGTCGGTCAAACCGCCTCTGGTACGGCCGCGACCCGAACCTGGTACGAGAATTCCTCGGCCGGTTCCTCGGCGTACGACAGCCGGCGGATCTGCTTGTCGTCGCCGTAGACGGCGACATCGACCAGGACACCGAGATGGGCCAGCCCGATGTTGGCGACCCGCTTCTTGTCCTGCAACACCGCGCACACCCCGCCCAGCAGTGTGCTCGCGTCGGAGGTGCGATGTCCGGGCGGGCAGCGCAGGGTCAGGTCCACCTCGATCGGCCCGGACAGTGGGGTCCAGCCGGTACGCTGCGCCGCCTCGCAGGCAGCCTGCAGCAGTGCGCGTACTCTCGTCGCCTGCCGGTGTCCGGCGGCGAAGATGGACAACGCCTCGGTCTTGACCGGTGGCAGGCCGCTCACCTCGAACGTCAGGGCGAGAGTGCGGGTGTCCTGCACCACGACGGCACCTCCTCATTGGAGATGATCCTGCCCAACCGGTGCAGCGGTGGCGTGCTGTTCCCGGGAGAACCAACCGATCGGGCGGATCGGGGGTCGGCCGGTGGCGTATCGACGGCGACGGCGAACGCGCTGACGGCGATGCGCGTCAACGCTAGTGCACCCGACGGCCACCTCGGTAGCACCCCGCACCACTGCGCCCCGACGCCGCACGAACGGCCACCCCACACAACCCACCAGACGAACCACCATCCACCACTCGCCCACCCCGCTCACCCCGCAGCCGGAGACAACTTCGGGGAAGATGTCGCCTTCTCGCGTGGCGAGGCGACATCTTCCCCGAAGTTGCTGGGCGATCTTGGCCGGAGGAGGGGAGGGGGAGGGGAGAGGGGGAGAGGGGGAGAGGGGGTGGAGTTAGCGGCGGGCGCGTTTGATTTCGTGGAAGGCTGGCATGCGGAGCAGGGGGAGCAGGTTGTCCCAGAGGGTCAGGGCGTCGTCGGTGGCGGGGACCTCGGTCAGGATCGGTCCGTGGATGCCTCGGTCGGCGTCGGGGACCATGAGCACAGGTGAGCCGATGTCGGGGCCGGCGGATCCGTACGCCAGGGCGTGCGAGGCGTGCACGGCCTCGTCCCAGCGCTCGTCGTCGAGGGCGGCTGCCAGGTCGTCGAGCCCGGCTGCCTCGACGGCAGCGTCGACGATCTTCCCGCTCGGCGGGTTGCCGGCGTCGTGGGTGCGGGCACCCAACTCGGCGTAGAACCGACCGGCGTCGGCGTGGCGGCCCTCCGCGCGCAGCGCCTCGACCAGGCGCAGCGCCCGGGTGGAGGCGGCCACCGCGTCGGCGTACTCCGGTGGGATGTTTCCGCCGTTGAGGATGCTGAGGCTGAACGCCCGCCACTCGATGCTCAAGCCGCGAGCTTCGGCGACGGCGACCAGCCAGCGGGAGGTCCGCCAGGTCCACGGGCATGCAGGGTCGAAGAAGAAGGTGGCATCCACCGCCCGAGGGTAGCGCCGACCGCGCGTCCCCACCGAGGCGTGTGATCTGGGCCACCGGTGCGCTGGCCCGGCGCGTCTCACCTGGGTCAGGTTTCGCGACTTCGCAGGTCGGGCAGTGTTGTCGCCACGAAACGTGGGGCCGAGAAACCAGCAGGTCACGGGCCTTGATCGTCTCGCCGTGCGCCGGGGCACGGGTGCCTTCCCCCGGCTGTTGGCCGACCTAGGAGGAGGGGGAGGGGGATGCCGACATGAGTGACCCAGACCAGGGCGAGCGCCGGCGCCGACCCCGGGTACGCGTGGCGGCGGCGGCCGCAGCGCTGACGTTGGTGGCACCGATGGCAGCCTGTGCCTCCGGCGACGACACCGGTGTGCCCGTGATCAACCTGTACTACCCGCCGGAGCAGAACCTTCAGCAGGTGGTCGACCGGTGCAACACCGAGGCCGCCGGGCGGTACCGGATCGTCAACCGGGTGTTGCCGCGGGAGGCCGACGAGCAGCGGGTGCAGTTGGTCCGGCGGCTGGCCGCCGAGGACGACGGCATGGACGTGCTCGGGCTCGACGTGACCTGGACGCAGGAGTTCGCGAGCGCGAAATGGATCCTGGAGTGGACCGGATCCGACCGTGCCGAGGTGGAGGAGGGCACCCTCGAGGGCCCGTTGGAGACCGCCCGGTACGAGGACAAGCTCTACGGGGCGCCGAAGAACACCAACGTGCAGTTGCTGTGGTACCGCAAGGACCTGGTGCCGGAGCCGCCGACCAGCTGGGACGAGATGATCTCGACGGCGCAGCAGCTCAAGGAAGAGGGCAAGCCGCACCAGGTGCTCACCATGGGGGCCCAGTACGAGGGCCTGGTGGTGCTCTACAACACCCTGGTGGCCAGTGCCGGCGGCAACCTGCTCAACGAGGACGGCACCGAGGCCGTGGTCGACGAGGGTGCCGTGCGGGCCCTGGAGGTGCTGCGTACCTTCGCTACCTCGGGGGTGGCCTCGCCGTCGTTCAGCAACGCCACCGAGGATCCGGTACGGCTGGAGTTCCAGTCCGGCTCCGGGGCGTTCCAGGTGAACTGGCCGTTCGTCTATCCGGCCATGCAGGAGGCCAACCCGCAGCTCGCCGAGCAGGTCGGCTGGGCCCGGGTGCCGGGCGTCGACGGCAACACCCCGAGCCGGGTGACCATCGGCGGGGTCAACCTCGCGGTCAGCCGGTACTCCAAGCATCCCGAGGAGTCCTTCGAGGCGGCCAAGTGCCTGCGCAACGCGGAGAACCAGAAGTTTTCCGCGATCAACGACGGGGTGCCGCCGACCATCGAGAGCGTCTACGACGACCCGGAGATGGACGAGGCGTATCCGATGAAGGAGACCATCCTCGAACAGCTGCGGGATCCGGCCGTCCGGCCGCTGACCCCGGCGTACCAGAGCATCTCCACCGTGACCTCGGCGATCCTGTCGCCGCCGGCGGCGATCGACCCGCAGAAGACCGCCGACGAGCTGCGCGAGGCGATCGCCGACGCCCTGGAGTCGAAGGGGGTCCTGCCATGAGCCGGCGACACCACACGGGGGTGAGAGCATGAGTGTCAACGCCACCCCGGCGGGCGCGGACGTGGCCGCCGACGGGACCGACACCCGCAGCACCGGTCGGCACGCTGCGGTGCCCGCGCAGCGGGACAACCGACGGCGCAAGGCGCCGCTGAGTGAGAACAAGCGGGCCGAGCGTCGGCTGGGTCTGCTGCTGTGCGCACCGGCCGCGCTGGTCATGCTCGCGGTGACCGCGTACCCGATCCTCTACTCGGTGTGGTTGTCGTTGCAGCGCTACGACCTGCGTTTCCCCGCCGAGCGGGAGTTCGTCGGTCTGCAGAACTACGTCACCGTGCTGACCAACGAGTTCTGGTGGACCGCGTTCGGGGTGACCATGCTGATCACGGTGGTCACCGTGGCCGTGGAACTGGTCCTCGGCATGGGCCTGGCGCTGATCATGCACCGTACGCTTGTCGGTCGCGGCATCGTTCGGACCTCGGCGCTGATCCCGTACGGCATCGTCACGGTCGTCGCCGCGTTCTCCTGGCGGTACGCGTGGACGCCCGGCACCGGCTACCTGGCCAACCTCTTCTCCGACGGCGCGCCACTGACCGAGCGGGCCAGTTCGCTGGCGATCATCATGCTGGCGGAAATCTGGAAGACCACCCCGTTCATGGCGTTGCTGCTGATGGCGGGCCTGGCCCTGGTGCCGGAGGACCTGCTCAAGGCGGCCTCCACCGACGGTGCCACCGCCTGGCAGC
The DNA here is from genome assembly GCF_016774385.1 of Micromonospora fiedleri. Lineage (NCBI taxonomy): Bacteria > Bacillati > Actinomycetota > Actinomycetes > Micromonosporales > Micromonosporaceae > Micromonospora > Micromonospora fiedleri. The sequence continues at coordinate 66,264 of NZ_JAETXL010000002.1, read as the reverse complement.
GGTTCACCAAGGTGATGTTGCCGGTGATGAAGCCGGCCATCCTGGTCGCGCTGCTGTTCCGCACCCTTGACGCGTTCCGGGTCTTCGACAACATCTACGTGCTGACCTCCGGGGCCAACGAGACCTCGTCGGTGTCGATGATCGCCTACAACAACCTGATCCGGGGCCTCAACCTCGGCATCGGCTCGACCATGTCGGTGCTGATCTTCATCACCGTGGCGATCATCGCGTTCGTCTTCGTGAAGCTGTTCGGTACCGCTGCCCCCGGCAGCGACGACGGGGAGAGGCGTTGACATGGCTGACACCACCGCCCGCCGCGCCAAGCTGCAATGGGGCCTGCTGAACGCCGTCGTGGTCGTCTTCGCCCTGATCCCGGTGCTGTGGATCATGTCGTTGTCGTTCAAGACGCCGGCCACCCTCACCGACGGGAAGTTCATCCCGCGGGAGTGGACGCTCGACAACTACCGCAACATCTTCGGCACGGATCAGTTCGTCCGGGCACTGATCAACTCGATCGGCATCGCGATGATCGCGACCGTGATCGCCGTCGTGCTCGGCGCGATGGCCGCGTACGCGATCTCCCGGCTGGACTTCCCCGGCAAGCGGCTGCTGATCGGGGTGTCCCTGCTGATCGCGATGTTCCCGCAGGTGTCGCTGGTCTCGCCGCTGTTCGAGATCGAGCGGCAGCTGGGCCTCTTCGACACCTGGCCGGGCCTGATCCTGCCGTACATCACCTTCGCGTTGCCGCTGGCCATCTACACGCTGTCGGCGTTCTTCAAGCAGATCCCGTGGGATCTGGAGAAGGCGGCCAAGATGGACGGCGCGACCCAGGCGCAGGCGTTCCGGCGGGTGATCGCTCCGCTGGCCGCGCCGGGGCTGTTCACCACGGCCATCCTGGTCTTCATCTTCTGCTGGAACGACTTCCTGTTCGCCATCTCGCTGACCTCCACCGAGCGGTCCCGCACAGTGCCGGTGGCGCTGTCGTTCTTCACCGGCGCCTCGCAGTTCGAGGACCCGACCGGGGCCATCTGCGCCGCCGCCGTGGTGATCACCGTACCGATCATCCTGTTCGTCCTCTTCTTCCAGCGCCGCATCGTCTCCGGCCTGACCTCCGGCGCCGTCAAGGGATAGGTGGGTTTCTCATGGCTGACATCGTGCTCGACAAGGTGAGCAAGAAGTTCCCGGACGGCACCACAGCGGTACGGGACGTCGACCTGGAGATCGCCGACGGCGAGTTCGTGATCCTGGTCGGCCCGTCCGGCTGCGGCAAGTCCACCACCCTGAACATGATCGCCGGGCTGGAGGACATCAGCTCCGGTGAGCTGCGCATCGGCGGCCAGCGGGTCAACGACAAGGCGCCCCGCGACCGGGACATCGCGATGGTCTTCCAGTCGTACGCGCTGTACCCGAACATGACCGTGCGGGAGAACATGGCCTTCCCGCTGCGGCTGGCCAAGCTGGATCGCGCCACCATCGACCAGAAGGTCGAGGAAGCGGCGAAGGTGCTGGAGTTGACCTCGCTGCTGGACCGCAAGCCGGCCAACCTCTCCGGCGGCCAGCGGCAGCGGGTGGCGATGGGCCGGGCCATCGTGCGTCAACCCAAGGCGTTCCTGATGGACGAGCCACTGTCCAACCTGGACGCCAAGCTGCGGGTGCAGATGCGGACCGTGGTGTCCCGCCTCCAGAAACAGCTCGGCACCACCACCGTCTACGTCACGCACGACCAGACCGAGGCGATGACCCTCGGCGACCGCGTCGTGATCATGCGAGGAGGGGCGATCCAGCAGGTCGGCCCGCCGCAGGAACTGTACGACCACCCGAACAACCTCTTCGTGGCCGGCTTCATCGGCTCACCGTCGATGAACTTCCTGCCCGCGACGGTCGAGGAGGGTCGTCTGCGTACGGCGTTGGGTGACCTGCCGATCGGCGACCGGATCCGTCGCGAGCTCTCCGAGGCGGATGCCCCCCGGGAGCTGATCGTCGGCATCCGCCCCGAACACTTCGAGGACGCCGAACTGGTCGACGAGCAGACCCGCGACCGGGGCATGGAGTTCACCGCGCCGGTGGACATCGTCGAGTCGATGGGCTCGGACAAGTACGTCTACCTGACCGTCGAGGGAGGCCGGGCCACCGCCGCCGAGCTGGAGGAGTTGGCCGCCGATGCCGGTGCCGCCGACCTCGCCGGCTCGAACCTGGTCACCCGGCTGTCGGCCGAGTCCACGGTGACCGAGGGGGAGGACCGGCGGGTCTGGTTCAACCTGGAGAAGCTGCACCTGTTCGACCCGTCGAACGGTCGTAACCTGACCCTGCACGAGGGCCGCTCGGCAGGGGCGCTGGCCGGCTGAGACCCGCCTCACGGGGGTGCACCTGCTGTCGTCGGAGCAGGTGCACCCCACGGCGTTGTATCGCGCGGTGAACCGACCCGCGCCGGGCCACGTCATGGGGGTACGCACCGTCAAGCCTGCGCCGACATCGAGCGCCAGATGCGGAGGATTGGTATGGACCCTGTGCAACAGATAGGCGCCCGCCAGAACGATCTCAACGATCTCTACCGGATCACTGCCGAACGGCTGCACTGGATCACCGATCGTGACCGGCTCCGGCGCATCACCGCTGACCCGGCCAAGGTCAGTGCCATCACGAAGGCCGTCAGTAACTGGCAGGAACACAACATGCAGCGGGCGGGGGAGGATGAGCGGATCTACGAGGCTGGTTCGACGGAGAGTCGGGACTACGCCTATCGCCAGAAGCACTTCGAGACCGCCGTGCGTGATCCGCTGCGGAGCGCCTTGAAGACCCTCAAGGACAAGGCTGGTGAAAAGGGCAACGACAGGTCCTACAACAAGATCAGCTCTGCCCTCGACGGGCTGAAGTTGATCGACAAGGGTGAGCGGGAACTCTTCAAGCTTCGGACGTCGGTCATGGCGCCCGTCCAGGCGGAGCTGTCCGAGCGGCGCAGGCCGAACCAGGGGCCGGACTTCGAGGTGAGCGAGGGGACGGTCTACGCGGACCGGGAGCCGGTCGAGGAGCTTCAGGAGCGCTTGGACGACGAGCGACCCACCATGCTGCGAAGCTTCGCCCAGACCGATGTCCTCTCCGCCGCAACCGGCCTGGCCACCTGCAACGACATGGCCGACTCCACCATGGCGGCGGCCAACGCCACGCTCTACGATCCGGTGTCCCAGTACGGCGACCCGATCTACCGGGTCACCTACGACCGGGATCACGACGGCGAGGACATCGCACCGGAGTACGCCTTCCCGCACACGAACGTCGTCGTCGGGCCACCGGAGTATCCCGGGTCGGTCCAACTCGATCCCTGGGTGATGGATCCCCAGATGGTGAATCCGGCGCAATCGACCATTCCCGAACCGCATCTCTACCGCAGGTACGGCGGTGCGGCGACCGGAGTCGACTTCCGGCAGGAGGTGCGCGACGACATGCCGGAGTCGAGCGTCGACACGCCACTGACCCGGGAACAACTGCGTTCCTTCGAGGTGGAGCGCGACGCGCGCGAGGAGCACATCAGGGACCAGGTGGGCCAGGGCTTCGTACCTGTGGATCACCAGACCCAGATGACCTGGCTTGCCGATCGCGAGGACGCAGCCGACATCGTCCACATCCATACCAACAGTCAGGCTGCCTACGACTCCTACCACGGGCCGGGGCAGCCGTTGAGCCCGGCGGGGTTTCTGGCAAACCTCGGCAACGGATACCAGGTGCCGCAGGACCACGGCATGGCGACCAACGAGTACGAGGCCCCCGCTTCGCCCACCGCGTCGGAGATCGAGGACGTCCGGGCCAGGTTCCAGGCGACTCGGGTCTCGTCGATCGGCTCGACCACCGACTGGAGTTCGAGTTCCTCGTCCGAGGCGGATTCGGTCGTCAACATGTCCGGGCCGCAGTTCACCCAGTTCCAGGTGCAGCGGCAATCGCCTCCCCGGCAGCCGGACGTGGCCGCTGCCGCCCGGGCCGTCAGTGGCGCCGCCTCCGGCAGCCGCCCCCTCGCGGGTAGCTCGCGCTCGGGTGAGCAGAGTCAGCCAGGTCGGCAGCACCCGCAGCGGCAGGCCCGCCGCAGGGGTCACTGACCCGCACCTGACCACCGATGTGCGTTGACTGGCCTTTCCGGGTGCATCTGTTGTTGCCGTGGGCACAACAGATGCACCCAGTAGGGTGTGCCGCCAGCACCGCTGGGGGTGATGCGCCGGTGCGGCCACGTCTTCCGCACCGGCACGGCAACCCGGCGGAGCCGTTACGGCACCATCCAGCTCAGCACCGGGGTCGCCTGCAAACCGACCAGCACCGCCATCGCACAGATCAACACCACGCTCCAGCCGAACATACGCCGGAACAGATCACCCTCGCGGCCGTTGAGCCCCACCGCGCTCGCCGCGATCGTCAGGTTCTGCAACGAGATCATCTTGCCGACCACTCCGCCTGACGCGTTGGCCGCGGCGAGCAGCACCGGGTCCAGACCTGCGCGCTGCGCGGCGGTGACCTGGAGCGCACCGAACAGCGAGTTGGACGAGGTGTCCGAGCCGGTGAGCGCCACACCCAGCCAGCCGAGTACCGGCGAGAGCAGCGCGAACAGGCCACCGGCACCGGCCATCCAGGTGCCCAGAGTCGCGGTCTGCCCGCTGCCGTTCATCACGAAGGCCAGCGCCAGCAGTCCGCACACGGTGAGGATCGCCCAGCGCAGCGAGGCCAGCGTCTGCCCGTACGTGACAAGTGCGGTGCGCGGAGTGACCCGCAGGATCACCATCGTCACCAGTCCGGCCAGCACCAGCAGTGTGCCGGTCGAGGAGAGCCAGTTGAACCGGAAGACCGGCAACGTCGACGGCGCGCCCGAGGTGGTCAGCAGGTGCAGCCCCGGCCAGTTGAAGGTCACCGTGACGGCGTTGAGCGCGTCCGCGATCACGGGCACCTGCGACAGGCCGAAGATCGCCACAATCACCAGGTACGGGGCGTACGCCCGCCACACCTGAGCCGAGCTGTCCGGCGGGTCCGACCCCACATCCGTGCGGCCGACGACCCCCACCGTCTGCTCTGTCGACCCGCCGGGGCCGCTCGGTGCTCCGGGTGCTCCCAACCCTCCGGGCCCGCCCGGCCCGCCGGGTGCTCTCGATCCGCCGGAGCCGCTCGGCGCTCCCTGCGCTACTGGTGCTCCCAGCCCTCCGGGCCCGCCCGGCCCGCCCGGCCCGCCCGGCCCGCCCGGCTCGTCCGGCGTTGACGTCGTACCGGGTTCTGCCGGGTCGGCGGGGTCGATCGTCGGGTCGTCGTGGCGCCGAGGTGGCCACATCCGCGCGGTCACGGTCACCACCACGGCGCTGACCAGCCCGGCGACGATGTCGGCCAGGGCCATCGCGAAGTAGTTCGAGGTGAGGAACTGGGCCAGCGCGAACGACACGCCGCAGGCGAGGGCGATGTGCCAGGTCCGGCGCAGCCCTCGGCGACCGCCGACCATGCCGACGAGCAGCAGCGGAATGAACAGTGCGATCACCGGTACCTGTCGCCCGGCCATCGCGCCCAGGTCGCCCGTCGGCAGGTCGGTCACCCGGGCCAGCGTGGTGATCGGCAGGCCGAGCGGCCCGAAGGCGGCCGGCACGGTGTTGGCCACCAGCGCCACGGTGGCCGCCTTCATCGGATGGAAGCCCAGCGCCAGCAGCATCACCGTGGTGATCGCGACCGGTGTGCCCTGGCCGGCCAGCCCTTCCAACAGCGAACCGAAACAGAACGCGATCACCAACGCCTGCACCTGCTGGTCGTCGCTGACCCGGGCGAACGAGCGCCGGAGCACGTCGAAGTGCCCACTCGTCACGGTCATCCGGTAGATCCAGATGGCGGTGCCGAACGTCCACACCAGCGGGAACAGCGCGAACGTCGCGCCCTGACTCGCGGTGAGCAGCGCCTGTCCGGTCGGCATCGAGTACGCCAGGACGGAGACCAGCAGCGCGACGGCGAGTGCGCCGAGAGCCGCCAGCCACGCCCGTACCCGCAGCACACCGAGCAACAGGAACAGGGTGACGATCGGCAACCCGGCGACGAGGGCGCTCAACGCCAGCGAATCGGCGAGCGGGTCGAGGGTCGGACGGTACACGCACACCTCCGGGCAGCATGTCGGCCGGCCGATCGCCGTACGAATGCGCTCAGTGTGCTTGGTCGACTACGTCGCGTCCTCCTCGCGATTGCGCTGTCTGCGCACAAGAAGAGTCGCCCCGACCGGCGGTCGGACTGCATGAGGCGAGCCGCTCGGTGCGACGCGCCCGGGATGCCGTACGGCTGCCTTGAGGCCCGAGCCGGATCGGGTCGCCGGTCGTAGGCTGGGCGATATGTTCCGTGATGAGGATCTTGCTCTGCTCGTCCGCCCGTTGTTCGCCTTCCTCACTGTGGCGCCCCGCGCCGGTCGTTGGCCCGCGCCGCGTCCAGTGTGGTTCGAGGTGACCGACGGCGGTGACCTGGCGATGTTCTCGGAGTCGGGGTCGCCGAAGCTCAGCCGTCTCCGGGAACAGTCCCGTGCCTCCGTCGTCGTCGCGGCACCACCCGGTGAGCCCGAACACTGGGTGGCGGTGGAAGGCGCGGTCACTCTCCACGACCAGGGCGGTGCCGACCTCGCGGCCCGTCTCGCCGACCGCTACGGCTTGTCGAGTGACCCGAAGTACCAGGCGCTGATCGAGCAGTGGCGTGCCAGCGGAGTAGTACGCATCGTCCTGCACCCGGAGAAGGTGAATCGCTTCTCCGCCTGACCCGCCAGGTGGACCTTGGTGCGAAACGGCCTCCAGAGGGGCGTCTTCGCACCAAGAGCCGAGGAGAACGGCCATGACCGATCCGCAGGTCTGGGTGGGGGGCGACCTGTACGCGGCTCCCCGACCTTCTCGCCGCCGCGCCCGCCGAGACGTGGAACGCACAGTCGCTGTGTGACAAGTCGCTCGTCCGCCATATGGCGGCGTACGTGACGATTCCGCGCGGCTGACCGCCGAGCAGTTCGGTGCGGACCTGGGCGCGGTCGGTGGTGAGGCGGTGACCGTTGTGCTCGACCAGCTCACCGCCGCCGACGGTGCCATCTTCGGGATGGATATGACCGGTCTGCGGCTCGAGGCCACCGACACCGGCTGGGGTTGGGGGCAGGTCTACTCCATAGTGCTGCTCAGTGACGGCAGCGGTCTGGAGGTCCGCACCAACGATCCGGCTCGGGCGGCCTCGATCGCGTCGAGGTCGCTGTCGGTAAGCGCTCTGGACGCGGCGGATATTCGGTACGTCAAGGGCAGTCCGGTCCGTCCTGCCGACCGACACAGTCCGTCTGCTCCCTGGCAGGGGGGAATCCCCATCCGACACGACGTCAACATCTCCGGCTATCAATGCACATCGGCCTTCGGTGTTCGCGACCGGACCTACAACGCCGAATATCTCGTCACCGCCGAGCACTGCTTCAGCGTCGGAAACGGAATCGAGGCGCAGGGTGGCGCGGGAATTGGCCGGGTTCAGCAGGAGAACAATCCGCACGATGCGGCGATCATCAACGCGAACGCGTCGTCCCAGGTATGGGTCAACGACGACTACGTATTCAACTTCGGTGCCGCCCAGTACTCATGGGACGGCGAGTACGTGTGCCACAGTGGATACACCAGTTACCCCAACCGCTGCAATATCGTGGTGACGCACGAAGCCGTCCAGTGGGACTTCGGTGACGGCAAGGGCGTACGGCTGGGAGTTGAAGGCTGGCAGTGCTCCGGTTGCGCGGCGGTCGCGAAGGGTGACAGCGGTGGGCCGGTCTGGGCGATTCGCTCCGATGGCGTGTTGACGAGTCGAGGAATCGTGAGCGGATTCCACACCGATGTCGATCCTGGACGGTCCGGCGAATATATTCTCTGGACAGAGACCCCGTCCGTGTTGACGGTGCTCAACCTGTCACTACAAACGTCGTAGCTGGCTCGGCGGTGCCGGCAGGTTCTGCCACCGACACCGCCGAATTGACCGAGCACGGCGCCGACCGAGGGTCCGCCCCGGTCAGCGCCGTGCACGTGTCATGGCCCGCACACCCGTGGGAAGACGTGATGTCGAAGGTGCTCATTCGAGTCGCTGCCGTCGTCGGCGCGGCAGGAAGCCTCGTCGCGGTCTTCGGCCTGCCCTGGGCCTGGTACGGCGACCGGGCCGTACGCCTCACCGAGTTTCCGGGGTGGGCCTGGTATGTCGGCGCGGCCGTCCTGCTCAACCTGGTCACTGCGGGGACGATCATCGAGCGGGGCCGTCGAGGGTGGCTGCTGCTGGTGGCGGGTGGGCTCGGTGTCGTCACGATCGTGGCCGCTGTCGTTGTCATGGCCCACTACGCCGACGTGTTCCTCGGCCCGGTCGTTCCTGCGGTCCGTCCGTCGGTCGGACCTGGCGGACCGGTCGCGGTGCTGGCCGCGCTCGCCAGCATGACCGCCACCGGCTTGCGCTACCCGCGGTTCAGTCGCTCCAGCTGACCCGGGGCGGCAGGGCGAGGAAGTCGGCGTACCGGTGCAGCGCCTGCTCGATCTGCTCGCGGCAGGCCGGACCGAGGTCGGTCAACGGATGCACGGTGAGAGTGACGCGGGTCTTGGCCAGGCTTCGTTTCCAGGTGCCGACCACCCGGCCACCGACCACGACCGTGGCCTGGAAGACACCATTGCCACCAGGGATGATGGCCTGCTTGTGCTCCGGGTCGAGCATCAGCGCGCGGTCCTTGTAGCCGAGCAGATACTCGTCGAAGCCGGGCAACACCAGCACCTCATCGGCCGCAATCCGGGGCGCGTCCAGCAGCGGGGTGTGCAGCACCGCCTCGGCGCCGTCGACCACAACGGTGGTCAGGTCGTCACCGGCGGCGGCGATGCCGCGCTTCGCGTCGGCGGCGGTCAGGCCGGTCCAACCGGCGAAGTCCTGCCGGGTGGTGGGGCCGTGGCTACGGAAGTAGCGCAGCGCCAGGGCGGCCAGCGCCTCGTCGCGGTCGAGTTGGTGCTGGTCGGGCGCCCACTCGTCGAGCAGTGCGAAGGTCTGCTCGGTGCCGATGTTGGGGGCGATGCAGGTGACGCCGCGCTGGGCCGCGTACCACAGCAGGTGGTAGCCGCGTTGGCCGGCGCCGTCGATGCCGGCTGCGACAAGCGCGGCGACGCACTCGGTGCGGGTCAGGCGGGTGCCGCCGGCCAGGGCCGCGCCCAGCACGTCGACGGCGCGGTCGGCCTCGGCCTCGGACAGGCCGAGGAACTCCCGCCGCTTCGCGGCACCGGCCAATGCGCGTACGCCGGTCAGTTCCAGCAGCCAGCGGGCGTCCCGGGCCGGAACCAGGTGGATGGTGCCGCGCATCGGCCAGGTCCGCAGCGCCTCCCGGCGTTCCAGCGCGGCGTGCACGTCCGCGTGGATCGACCCGGGCAGTCGTACGCCCAACGACCACATGCCGCTGGCCAGGTCCTGCGCCTGCATCGCGCCGAACCACTCCACCACCTCGGCGACCGTGGTGAGCGGCGGGGCGGTGGCGTGCGGGCGCAACCGGAGACCGGCCATCCGCAGGGCGAGCGCCTCGGCGCCGGTCAGCGCCGTCGAAACGGTGGGTGCCACGAGGTGGGCCGCCTTCCCTTGCTGCTGGTCCACCGCAGCATAGGAGTGCCCACCGACATCAGCGGGCCACGACATCCGCGAGCGGGCCACGACATCCAGGCGAGCCGGCATCCCCCCTGATCGCGCTACGCCAGCTTCGTCGGTGGCGGAGCGCGATCCCCCGTTCAGGTTCGCCGCCGCGGGGCGGCGATGCGAAGTCGCCGGCAGCGGTCTTCACAGGATGGCGCTTTCCAGCCCGGCCGAGAACCATATGAAGGGCACCTTGCGGAACTCTTGAGCAAAGGCGCAAGCCTGACCGGCCGCCCGCACCGCGCCGCTCAGCCCTGGCGGGGCTGCGGCACCCGTACCGCCGCCATGCCGGCGGCCGTGGCGGATTCGATCCCGAGGTCGGCGTCCTCGAAAACCAGACAGGCCTCCGGGGGTACGCCGAGCAGCTCGGCGGCGCGCAGGAACGGCTCCGGGTCGGGCTTGGGTCGGGTGTAGTCGCCGGCGCAGACCAGCACGTCGAACCGGTCGAGGATGCCCAGCGCGCCGAGGGAGGCGGTGACCGCCTCGCGGGTACTGCCGGAGACCACCGCGAACGGGATCCGTCCGTGGGCGTCGTCGATGTGGTGCAGCACCCCGGGGATGCCGGCCGCGCTGGGCAGCAGCTGCTGGTAGAGCGCCTCCCGGCGGGCGATGACCGCCTCCAGCGGCATGTTCAGCCGTTGCTGCTCGTTGAGCGCGGCGACGATGTCGGCGGTCGGCCGTCCGGCCCAGGCGTAGAACAACTCCTCGGGGAACTCGCAGCCCCACTCGTCGAGGGCCTGCCGCCACGCCGTGTAGTGCTGGGGCATCGAGTCGACGATGGTGCCGTCGCAGTCGAACAGGTACGCCTTGAAGTCGCCGGAGGGCAGGGGGAGCATCACGCGGCCCAGGCTATCCGGCCGTACGACGAGCGCCCGGATCAGAGCCGCTGGTACATCACGAGCAGGTCGACGTAGCCCTCGTCGGGGTGGTGGAAGCCCTCCGGGATCCGCCCGACCACCTCGAACCCGAGCGACCGCCACAACGCCACCGCCCGGGTGTTGCTGGCCACCACGGCGTTGAACTGCATCGCCCGGTAGCCGTCGGCGCGGGCCAGGTCGAGCACGTGCCGCCCGAGCGCCCGACCGATGCCACGCCCGGCCGCCCACGGGGCGACCATGAAGCTGGCGTTGGCGACGTGGGCGCCGGGGCCCAGCTGGTTGGGGGTCAGCTTCGCCGAGCCGAGCACCGTGCCGTCGGCTTCGACCGCGACCACCGTACGACCGGGTGCGGGCACCAGCCACATGCCCCGCGCCTGTTCCGCACCGACGTCGCGGGGCCAGGTGTACGTCTGGCCGGCCGCGACGATCTCCCGCAGGAAGGGCCAGATCCCCGACCAGTCGTCGGCCGTCGCAATCCTGATCTCCATGGCCGCGAGCATGCCAGCCGGCAGGCTGCCCGAGCCAACCGTTATCGCCGCGTGGGTCAGCGCATACCGCCGTGATCGCGACCAGGTCAGGCAGTGCCGCGAATGTTCACCGACGCGAAGTTCGGGTAACTGCGAAGCCTGCTCATGATCGAGGAAGGGGGCGTGTGATGGCGGCACAGGTCAAGGTGGCGGTCATCTACTACAGCGCGACCGGCATCACGTATCAGATGGCTCAGGCGGCCCGAGAGGCTGCCGGTGACGCGGGGGCCGAGGTGCGGCTGCGCAAGGTGCGGGAGTTGGCGCCCGACGAGGCGATCCGGTCGAACGCGGGGTGGTCGGCACACCACCTGGAGACGCAGCACATCGAGGAGGCGCAGCTGGACGACCTGAGCTGGGCCGACGTGGTGATCCTCGGGGCGCCGACCCGGTACGGCATGGTCGCCGCCCAGCTCAAGCAGTTCATCGACACCACCGGCCCGCTGTGGGCCCAGGGTGCGCTGGTCAACAAGGTCTACTCGGCGTTCACCTCCACCGCCACCAAGCACGGTGGGCAGGAGTCGACGCTGCTGTCGTTGTTCAACGTCTTCTACCACTGGGGTGGGATCGTGGTCACCCCCGGTTACACCGATCCCAGCCAGTTCGTCGCCGGCAACCCGTACGGTGCGTCGCACGTCAGCAACAACGGCGAGACCGCACCGGACGACGTCGCCCTGACCGCGACGGCGCTGACCGCCCGCCGGGCGGTGCAGATCGGCGCGGCGGTCAAGAAGGGCCTGGCCGGTTGAGCGTCGACGGACCGGTGGCCCGGGCGGGGGCTCTCAAACCCGCCCGGGCCACCGGCCGTCAGCAGCGCTACCCCGGATCCGCGCCGCTATGCCTGCACGGTGGGGGAGAGTTCACCGGCCGCTGCCGGCAGCAGGTCCCGCAGCAGGTCGGCCAGCACGGCCAGACCGTCGGGGCTGAGCACCGATTCGGGGTGGAACTGCACCCCGGCGAAGCCCGGGCCGCGCAGCGCGTGCACCGCCCCGTCGGCCTCGTCGCGGGCCAGTTCGACCGGACCGTACGGGCTGTCCTGCCGGTCGGCGGCGGCGCGGGCGGTGAAGGTGGCGTAGAAGCCGAGGCGTCGGGGCGTACCGAACATCGGCACCGTGCGTTGCAGACCCTGGTAGGGCGCGGCGCGACGGTCGACCGGCAACCCGAGCAGCCCGGCCAGCAGTTGGTGGCCGAGGCAGACCGCGAGCGTCGGTCGGCCGTCGGCCAGCAACACCCGCAGCAGGGCCCGTAACCGCTGCATCTTCGGGGTGTCGCTGTTCGGGTCACCGGGTCCGGGCCCGACCAGGACCAGGTCGTACCCGGACAGCGGGGCGTCGGCGTGCCAGGGCTGCACGGTGACCGTCAGGCCCAGCGCCCCCAACTGGTGGGCGAGCATCCCGGTGAAGGTGTCCTCACCGTCGACGATCAGCGCCCGACGGTTGGTCAGCGCGGGCACGGCGAGTGCCCCCGGCGGACGCTGGTCCAGCCAGAACCGGGACAGTGGCGCGTTGCGGGCCGCCAGTGCCGCGCGTACCTGCGGATCGTCGGCGAGCCGGCCCACCGGGCCGGACCCGGCGGTCGGCGCCTGCGGTCCCAGGCCCAGGGCCGCCAGCACGCCGGCCGCCTTGGCGTGGGTCTCGGCGACCTCGGCTGCTGGGGTGGAGTGCCGCACCAGGGTGGCACCGACCGGCACCCGCAGCGCCCCGTCGGGAGCGATCTCGGCGGTACGGATGAGAATGGGCGCGTCGAGGGTCTGCCGGCCCGTGTCGTCGTGACCGAGCAGGGCCAGCACGCCCGCGTAGTAGCGGCGGCCGGTGCGCTCGTGTCGGGCGATCACCCGACAGGCGTTCTCCATCGGGCTGCCCGTCACCGTCGGGGCGAACATGGTCTCCCGCAGCACGTCGCGGACGTCCTTCGAGCCGCGACCGGCGAGCAGGTACTCGGTGTGCGCCAGGTGGGACATCTCCTTGAGGTACGGCCCGACCACCTGACCACCGTGCTCGGCCACCGTGGCCATCATCTTCAGTTCCTCGTCGAGGACCATGTACAGCTCCTCGATCTCCTTGGTGTCGGCGAGGAAACGCAGCAGCGCCGCCCGGTCCGCCGCCGCGCCGGTGTGCCGGAAGGTGCCGCTGATCGGGTTCATCATGACCAGCCCGTCGTCGACGCTGACATGCCGTTCAGGGCTGGCGCCGACCAGCGTGCGTGTGCCGGTGTGCACCACGAACGTCCAGTACGCGCCGCGTTCGCGCAGCAGCAGGGAACGCAGCGCGGCCAGCGCGGCGGTCAGCGGCGCACCCTGCACCTGGGCGTGCAGGGTGCGGTGGATGACGAAGTTGGCCCCCTCGCCGCGGCCGATCTCGTCGGCGAGCACCCGGGCCACGGTGTCGGCGTACTCGTCGTCGCTGATGTCGAAGGCCGCGCCGGTGGTGCGTACCGGGCCGTCGGGCAGCGCGTCGAGGACCTCGGCCAGCGGCAACCGGGCCCGACTGTCGATGCGCAGGCACTCAAGCGGCACGCCGTCGTCGACGCAGGCGAAGCCCCGCTCCGCGACCTGCCGGAACGGCACCAGGGCCAGCGTGGTGGGGCCGGCCGGTCCGGCGGGCAACGGAATGTCGGCGAGCCGGTCGACGGTGCCGACCGGGCCGGTGAACAGGTCGAGATGCTCGGCGCCGTCGCGGCGGATCAGGGCGAACGGGCCCGGGTCGCCGTCGGCGAGCGCGGCGAGCAGGTCGGTCAGCGGTGTCATCGGGTCTCCTCGGGCCGGGTGCCGCCGTCGGGGGCGGCCCACGGGCCGGAAGAGTTGACCGGCGGCCGCCTCGTCGGGCGGCCGCGTGGGGAAAGCTACGCGCGGGGATGGGCCGCCGGGTCGGCGGGCCACCAGCAGGACAGTCGCGCGAGCATGGGCTCATGCTACGCGCGGGGCGGGCGGTGGGGAAGCCGTTCGGCGTACCCGGGCACGCGGCAGGGTTGTGCTCGCCGGGCCACCGGGTACGTTGACCGGCGATGAACATTCTCGCGCTGGACCTGGGCACCTCCTCGGTGCGTGGGCTCGTGCTGGGTGACGACATCCAGCCGGTGCCGGGAGCGTTGGCCCGGCGTCGGATCGACCTGACCGTCGACGACGAGGGCACCGGCACCCTCGATGCCCGCGGCTACCTGGCCTGCCTCTTCGACTGCCTGGACGAGTTGAACGAGCAGGGTTGGCTGCGCGAGGTGGAGATGGTGGCGGTCAGCGCGCAGTGGCACTCCGTACTGCCGCTCGGCGTGGACGGCCAGCCGCTCGGCCCGACGCTCACCTGGCTGGACACCCGGCCCGAGCCCGCCCCGACGCAGACCGGCCCGGTCGATCCCGATGCCTACCACCAACGCACCGGCACCTGGTGGCACCGCTGCTACTGGTCGGTGCGGCTGCCCTGGCTGCGGGCCCGGTGCGGCAGCCCGGTGGCCCGGTTCGTCGGCCTGGTCGAGTACGCCCTCAGCCAGCTGCTCGACGACGCGCCGATGTCGATGTCCCAGGCGTCCGGCACCGGCCTGCTGGACATCAGCACCCTCGACTGGGATCCGGAGGCCTGCGCGTTGGCCGGTGTCGGCGGCGACGAACTGCCGCAACTGGCACCGCCGCACTGGCGGGGACGGCTGCGTCCGGCGTACGCCCGCCGGTGGCCGGCGTTGGCGCGGGCGTCCTGGTCGCCGCCGATCGGTGACGGTGCCGCCTCCAACGTCGGCTCCGGCTGCATCGACCACACCCGGGCGGCGGTGACCGTGGGCACCTCGTCGGCGGTGCGGCTGCTGCAACGGATGCCCGCGCACGCGCCGCTGGCCCCGCTGCCCCCGCGGCTGTGGCGCTACCGTGTCGACCACGAGCACGTGGTCACCGGGGCGGCGTACTCCTCCGGAGGGAACGTGTTCGCGTGGGCCGATCGGGAGTTGCGGCTCCCCGAGGGCCCGGCCCTGGAGGCGGCGCTGTGGGGGCTGTCGCCCGGCGACCGGCGCCCGGTGAACGTGGCCCTCGGCGGTGACCGGCCACCGGGCAGCCGTCGCGCCGGCTCGGGTGAGCTGGGTGGGTTGAGCTTCAGCACCACCGCGGTGCAGATGCTGGCCGGACTGCTGTACGGCGTGTGCGAGCAGGTCGTCGACGACCTGGCCGCGCTGGAGTCCACCGTCGGCGCACCGGTGGAGGTGGTCCTCGGCGGCGGGGCGATGGCCGCCTCGCCGTGGTGGCGGGCGGCATTCGTCGAGGTGTTGGCACCCCGGCAGGTACGTTTCGGGCGGCATCCGGAGATCGGCGCGACAGGTGCCGCGCTGGTCGCCTGTGACCGCATCGCCGACGCCGTCGAACTGGCCGATATCGGCCAGACGGATGATCAAAGCTCGCCGGGTACGGCATAGGGTGACGCCCGGCGGTGCCCTCCTGAACCAGCGTAAGGGCAGGGCGTTGACACTGGTCCGGGACCTGGTTGGATAACGGGCGCTCCCCGGGCCGCGGCGGACGCGTGGGAGGAGGAGCTCGTGGCAGCAGGACCGGACCAGGCCTCGACGGTGTCGAATCATCGTCGGCGACGGTTCGATGTCCGGGTGGTGCCCCACCGCCGCCGTTCGGCGCTGCGGCTGCGGGACTGGCGGATGCGCACCAAGCTCGCCACGGTGCTGGTGATCCCGTCGGTCGCCTTCCTGGTCCTGGCGGGTGTGCAGACCCAGAGCCTGGTCAGCCGGGCCAACACGTTGA
The DNA here is from genome assembly GCF_016774385.1 of Micromonospora fiedleri. Lineage (NCBI taxonomy): Bacteria > Bacillati > Actinomycetota > Actinomycetes > Micromonosporales > Micromonosporaceae > Micromonospora > Micromonospora fiedleri. The sequence goes on along the minus strand of NZ_JAETXL010000002.1, from coordinate 50,497 downwards.
GTGACTTCGCCGCGCAGGTGGGCATCGGGCCGGAGATCGCCGACCTGGTGCACTGGTTGCAGCAGGAACGCGACCGCACCGCCGGTGAGCTGTCCGCGTTGCGGGCCGCCTCCTCCGAGGAGGAGAGCGCGCAGGTGTTGGAGGTGCTGAGGCCGTACCGCGACGGCGTCGACCAGGCAGCGCAGGCGCTGCACCGGGCCGCCGAGCCGGTGGGCAAGGGCGACTCCTCCTGGGCGGAGACCTACTCGGTGGCCTACCAGGCGTACCAGCAGATCCTCTACATGCGCAACGTGATGACCACAGTGGTGTTGAGTGACGACACCATCCTCGGCAACTATCACCGGGCGGTCGACGCGCTGTTGACCCTGCTCGCCCAGCCGTCGCCGGGCGCCGAACGGCCGGAGTTGTCCGACGCGGTGCTGCGCTACGTGCAGTTCGCCCGGGCCAAGGATCTCTCCTCGCGGGTACGCGCGGAGCTCTACGCCGCCGCCCGCAACGGTGGGTACCAGGACAACGACCGGGTGCAGCTCAACGATCTACGATCGCGGCAGTTGACGGCGTTGGGCGCGTTCCGTGTCGCGGCGAGCAACGCGCAGGTGACCCGCTACGACCAGATGAGCCAGCAGGATCCCTTCGTCCAGGCCGGCCGGCTGGAGGAACGGGCGCTGACCCAGAACCCGACCGCGCTGACGTTGCTGGCCGACGACGACTGGTGGACGTTCAGTGAGGTCCGCCATGACCTGCTGCGGGATTTCGAAGCGGGGATCCTCGCGGACTCGGCGACCCAGGCGGACCGGGCCAGCGCCGCCCAGCTGCGGGAGACGCTGCTGATGGTCGGCGTGATCATCACGGTGCTGCTGGTGGCCGTGCTGATCTCGGTGCTGATCGGCCGGTCGATGGCCCGGTCGATCCGCCTGCTGCGCTCGCAGGCGTTGCGGATCGCGCAGATCGAGCTGCCCGACGCGTTGGCCCGCTTGCGGTCGGTCTCCGGCGGTGTGCCGCAGATCGAGGTCTCGCCGGCGGTGGTGCGCTCGCTCGACGAGATCGGTGAGCTGGCCGAGGCGTTCGTCGCGGTGCACCGCAGCGCGGTCGGGGTGGCCGTCGAGCAGGCGAACATGCGACGCAACGTCAACGCGATGTTCGTCAACCTCGCCCGGCGCAGCCAGGTGCTGGTGGAACGGCAGCTGGAGCTGCTCGACGACCTGGAACGCGAGGAGAGCGACCCGGACCAGTTGGAGAACCTGTTCAAGCTGGACCATCTCGCCGCCCGTATGCGACGTAACGACGAGAGCCTGCTGGTGCTGGCCGGTACCGAGTCGACCCGCCGCTGGAACCGGCCGGTCGGGTTGAACGCGGTGCTGCTGGCGGCGAGTGCCGAGATCGAGCAGTACCAGCGGGTGCGGCACGAGGCGGTGGCCGACCTGCATCTCGTGGGGCATGCCGTCGGCGAGGTGGTGCACCTGCTCGCCGAGCTGTTGGAGAATGCCACCGCGTTCTCCCGTCCCGACACGATCGTGCAGGTGATGGCCCGCGCGGAGGGCGCCGGCGCGACGGTCGAGATCGCCGACCAGGGTCTGGGCATGAGCCCGACCGCGCTGGCCGAGGCCAACGCCGTACTGGCCGAGCCGCCGGCGGCGGACGTGGCGACGGTCGAGCGGATGGGTCTGTTCGTGGTCAGCCACCTGGCGGCCCGGCACGGCATCGAGGTGCGGTTGCACGGCGGGACCGGCGGGCTGGTGGCCCGGATCCGGCTGCCCGGTGCGTTACTGGCGGCCCCACCGCCGCCGGGTCTGGACCCGGTGCCGTCGCCGCGCGCGCTGCCGGTGCCCCGCTCACAGGCACCGGTGACCGCCGCGCAGCCGGTGGAGTTGCCGGTGGCCGGGCGGCGACCGACCACCGTGCCCCGACAGGCTCACCCCGTGCCGGTACGCGCGGAGGACGTGCTCGCCCCGGCGGCCGCACCGGCGTCGACCGGCAGCGGCTGGTGGTCCCGGGAGGGGCCGTCGTCGCCGGCGACCGCCGGCAGTCCGGCACCGCCGTCGGTGCCGGTGACCGGGGGCACCAACGACCGGGGACTGCCGATGCGGGTGCCGATGGCCCAGTTGCGCAGCGTCACCCAGCCGGCCCAGCCCGGGCAGCAGCAGGTGGCGCGGCACGACCCGGACCCGGAGGCGGTCGGCGGCATGTTGTCGAAGCTGTACAGCGGTGTGCGACGTGCCGAGGCCGAGGAGACCACCGAGATACCCGTGCCACCGCCCGGGACATGGAGTGAAGGAGGACCCAAGTGACAACGTTGTCTCAGGAGGCCCGGGACCTCAGCTGGCTGGTCAGCGGGTTCGCGGAACGGGTGCCCGGTGTGGCGCACGCCGTGGTGGTGTCCTCCGACGGACTGCTGGTCGCCATCTCCGATCACCTGCCGCGCGACCACGCGGACAAGCTCGCCGCGGTCACCTCGGGCCTGATGAGCATCACCGCCGGTGCGGCCCAGATGTTCGACGGTGACGTGGTCAAGCAGACCGTGGTCGAGATGGGCCGTGGCTACTTCCTGGTGATGCAGATCCGCGACGGCTCGATCCTGGCCACCCTGGCTGCGGCGGATGCCGACATCGGTGTGGTGGGCTACGAGATGGCCCGGCTGGCGAAGCAGGCGGGGGAGATGCTGACCCCGGCCCTGCGCGCCGAGCTGCAGCAGGCCCTGCCCCGCTGACCCGGGCCCCTCGCCCAGCGGCCGGGGCCCTTCGTGACATCGCGCTCAGCGCAGGCCGAGGGCACCGGGCGTGGCGGGTCGGGAAGCGAGCCACCAGGCTGCGGTGGCGGCGACGGCGACCGCGCCGCTGAACACGAACGGCGCGCCCAGGCCGGCGCGGGCGGCCAGCGCGCCGCCGGCCAGCGCGCCGAGTGCCGTGGCGCTGTAGGTGACCAGGCGGGCAGCGGCGATGACCCGACCCAGCAACCCGCCGGGCACCAGCCGCTGCCGTACCGACAGGGCGGCGACGTTGAGCACGGCGAACGCCGCGCTGGTGGCGACCACCACGACCACGGCCACGGTCCGGTCGGCGACGACCGCCAGCAGCACCGGTACGCCCGCGGTGACCGCCATCGACCAGGTGAGCACGGCGCGGTGGCGGAACCGGGCGATCAGCCGGTCGGCGGTGAACGAGCCGAGCAGACCGCCGACCGCCCCGGTGGCCAGCAGCAGTCCGAAGCCGAACGCGCCGAGGTCGAGGGCGTCGCGGGCATAGAGCACGAAGATCGCGAACCAGGCGGTGTCGGCGGCGGCCACGGCGGCGGTGACGAGCACCAGGGTTCGTAGCATCGGCTGGCGCACCAGCCAGCGCAGGCCGGCCAGGACACCGTCGCCGTCGGCGACCGGGGCGTCGTCGTCGCTGCCGGGCCGGTGGGCCAGGGTCAGCGGCAGGGACAACACCAGCATCACCGCCAGGGCGAGCGTGGCGCCGTTGACGGCGAACGGAATGGCGGCGCCGACGACGAACAGCAGCGCCCCCACCGGCGGGCCGACGAACTCGTTGCCGACGATCTCACCGGCGACGAGCCGCCCGTTCGCCTTCTCCAACTGGGCGTCCGGGACGAGCCGGGGTACGGCGGTCTGGCTAGCCGTGTCGCGGATGGTCTCGCCGACGCCGAGCAGGAACGCGGCGGCCACCACGAGGGCGATGCTCGCCCAGCCGAGGGCGATCGCGGCGGCGAGCGTGCCGAGCACGACGACCCGGCCGGTGTCGGCGACGGTGAGCAGGCCGCGGGCTCCACGGCGGTCGGCGAGGGCGCCGGCGAGCAGGCCGGACACCAGCCAGGGCAGGAACTGGGCGGCGGCCACGGCGGCGACCGCCAGGGGATTGTCGGTGAGCGTCGCGGCCAGCAGCGGGAAGGCCGCCACCCGGATGCCGTCACCGAGGTTGGCCAGTGCGGCAGCGCTCCAGAACGTCCAGAACGGCCGGCCCAGTGGCCGTCGATTCCGATCCATCCCGCGAGCCTAGACGCAACTCGCGTCCGGCTGACACCACCCGGGCCGTCGGTGGGTCAGCCCGGCAGGCCCCGGTCGCGCGGCGGAATCCGATCATCGTAGGTCCCGGATCGCCCGGAGTAGCGGCGACCGTCGAGGTACGGCAGGCCGTTGGGCGTACAGCCGTGCAGGCCGAGGGTCTGCTGCTGCATCACCGGCGCCGGTCGGCCACGGCCCGGGCACAGTTCGTGACCCATGCCGAGCCGGTGACCGACCTCGTGATTGACCACGTACCGGCGGTAGTGGTCGACGTCGGTGCCGAAGCCGGGTGCGCCCTTGACCCAGCGGGCGACGTTGACGACCACCCGGTCACCGTTACGGCAGGAGGTGTAGCCGTCGGGGACGTCCTGGCACAGCCGGTCCCGGGTGACCGGGGTGGCCAGATAGATGGTGAAGTCAGGACGACGGTCCGGGCCGACCCGGCGCAGCCGCCACTGCCCACCGGCGCTCCAGCCCTGCGGGTCGGAGAGGATCCGGCTGACCTCGGCGGCGAACTCGGCCAGCGCGATGCCCTCGATGCCCCGCTCGATCGCCACCTGGTAGCGCAGCAGCCGACCCGGCCCGGTCCTCGGTGCCGCCTCGCCACCGGCGACGTCCCAGCGGTTGGCGCCCCGCGCCGGGTAGCTGACCGGCGCTGGTGGCGTGGACGCGAGCGGTGCGGCGGCCACTCTCGGTCGGTTGGTCGGCGGCGCGGTCACGACCGGCGCGACCGGCGCGGCGGGCGCGGGCATCGCCGGGGCACAACCGGCCAGCAGGACGGCGACCAGCGGGGACACCCACGCCCGGCCGCGATCGGCGGGCACCCGAGGGGCGTACGACATCATGGTTCTCCCTCCACTGCCTGCCCGGGTCGGGGCGGCGGGGAGGAAGACGACCGGCACCTGTGGAAAGTTGATCCGCCGACGGCTCAACCTTTTCGGGGCCTCGCTCGTCAGGATCGGTCGTGAGGCAGGCAAGAGGTGACGATGGCCAGGGGTGACGCCGAGTTCGTGGAGTTCGTCCAGGCGGCCTCCGGCCGGTTGGCCCATGCCGCGTACCTGATGACCGGCGACCACCATCAGGCCGAGGACGCCGCGCAGACCGCGCTGGTGCGTACCTATGCGTCGTGGTCGCGGGTACGCCGCGACGACCCCTACGCCTACACCCGACGAGTGATGATCAATTACATAGTGGACAACTGGCGACGTCCGATCCGGGAGTACCCGGTCGACGAGGTTCCGCACCAGCGACGCGGTGACGTCGCCGACGAGGTCACCGCCCGGCGCTGGCTGCAACTCGCCCTCGGCGCCCTCACCGCCCGCCAACGGGCGATCGTCGTGCTGCGCTACCTGTTCGACCTGCCCGAACAGCAGGTCGCCCGCGAGCTCGACGTTTCCCTGGGCACGGTGAAGAGCACCACCTCCCGGGCCCTGGAGAGGCTGCGGCAGACCCTTGTCGACCTGCCGACCGCGCCGGGAGGCGACCGATGAACGAGACAGATCGCCTCCGCGCGGCCATCCGGGCCACCGAACCGGACGGCCGGGGTCGGTTCGACGTGGACACGATCATGCGGCAGGGACGTCGGCTGCGCCGTCGGCGACGGGTGGTCCGGGGCGGCGCCGCCCTGCTCTCGGTCGTCGTGGTGGCCGTCGGTGTGGCGGCGGCCGTGCTCCGCCAACCCGATCCGTCCGAGCGCGGCGCGCCGCCCGCGACCACCTCGTCGACTGCCGCCAAGGTCACCGAGCCGACCGTCGGCGCGGCGACGCCGCCACCGGCACCGCCGCCGATCGGTACGGTCCTGAGCACCGGCATCCGGTACGGCGGCGACGAGCGGGTCTTCTACTTCGTCGAGGTCGACGTGCCCCGGGCTCCCGAGGTGACGATCGGTCTGGTCGCCGGCCGACGTTCCGCCACCGGCGCGCTGACCGTGGATTACCTGATCAACGACGTCGAGGGCAGCGACCGCCGACCCGGCTTCCACGAGATCGGGTACGAGCCGTCGGCGCAGCTGCTCCCCGACGATCCGGTGCCCACGTTCGGCTATTTCGTCGGACCGGCCACCCGGATCATCGGCTCGGTCGGCGGGCAGCGGTTGAAGGCGGAGTTGGCCACGTGGAGCGAGGACGACGACGTGGTGGTCTTCTGGTTCCATCCGCAGGTGCTGCGCCCAGGGCAACGGCTCGACGGCATCCTCGCCTGGGACGCGCAGGGCCGGCGGCTCTGATCCGTACGCCGGCCCGGCGCGTCACCGGGTCTCACACCGCGTTGTCGGCGATGACCTGGCGGTACCAGTGGGCGCTGCGCTTGAGCACGCGCCGCTGGGTGGGGTAGTCGATGTAGATGAGCCCCCAGCGCTGGTCGTAGCCCTCGGCCCACTCGAAGTTGTCGAGCAGCGACCAGACGTGGAAGCTCTCCAGAGGCACGCCGTCGGTGACGGCGCGGTGGGCGGCGGCCAGGTGGTCGCGCAGGAACGTGACCCGGCCGGTGTCCTCGACGGTGCCGTCGGCGGCGAGGACGTCGGGGGTGGGCAGCCCGTTCTCGGTGACGGTCAGCGGGATCGGGCCGTAGTCGCGGGTGACCCGGGTCAGGATGTCGTACATCCCGTCCGGGTAGATCTGCTGCCAGCTCGCCTCGGAGGTGGGCCAGCGGCGCACCGTGCCGCCGTTGGCGGTGACGTAGATCGGGGTGTAGTACTGCACCGCGAGCACGTCGACGGGGGAGGAAATGATCTCCAGGTCGCCGTCGCGGATGCCCCGGACCATCCGACTGGTCGGCCCGAGGTCGGCCAGGACGTCCTCCGGGTAGCTGCCCTTGAGGGCGGAGTCGAGGTAGAGGCGGTTCTCGTACCCGTCGTACAGCCGGGTGGCCTCGGCGGCGGCGGGCGAGTCGTCGGCGGGGTAGCAGGGGTGCAGGTTGAAGGCCGGCCCGATGCGGCCGGCGCCATCCTCGGCGCGCAGTGCCTGCACCGCGAGGCCGTGGGCGAGTTGCAGATGGTGGGCGACGAGGTAGGCGGCGTCCGGGTCCTGCCGGCCGGGGGCGTGGTGGCCGAACAGGTAGCCGTTCTGCACGACGGTCTTGGGCTCGTTGATGGTGAGCCAGACGGGCACCCGGTCGCCGAGCGCCTCGAACACGGTCGCCGCGTAGTCGGCGAAGCGGTACGCCACGTCGCGGGACTCCCAGCCGCCGGCGTCCTGCAGCGTCTGCGGCAGGTCCCAGTGGAACAGGGTGGCCATCGGGGAGATGCCGCGCTCGTGCAGCCCGTCGACCAGGCGGCGGTAGAAGTCGATGCCCCGCTGGTTGGCGGCGCCGGTGCCGTCGGGCTGGATGCGCGGCCAGGAGATGGAGAACCGGTAGCTGCGCAGCCCCAGGTCGCGCATCAGATCGAGGTCTTCGGCGTAGCGGTGGTAGTGGTCGGCGGCGACGTCACCGGTGTCGCCGTTGCGGATGCGTCCCGGCGTGTGGCTGAAGGTGTCCCAGACCGACTCGCCCCGGCCGTCCTCCTTGGCGGCGCCTTCGATCTGGTACGCCGAGGTGGCCGCGCCCCAGCCGAAGTTCACCGGGAACTGCAACCGGGCGGCGGAACTGGCGGTCGGCTCGGTGGGTGCGACGTCCTCGCCGGGCTGGCAGCCGGCAAGGGCGGTGGCGCCGGCTGCGGTGGTGACCGCGCCCAGTGCGGCGCCGGCCGGTGTCACGGCGGTGGCCGACAGCGCCGCGCGGCGCAGCAGGTGGCGCCTGGTGAGCATCGACATGGGTTCTCCTCGTGGGTGGGGTGGCCGCCGCGCCCCTCGGGAGCGCTCCCAATACAGCGTAAAGGGTGGGCGGCCGCCGCTGGCGCATGATCGTCGCAGATCACGGACGACCGCGGTGGCGGCGGTGACAAAGGTGGGGGTTCTGGCGTCAGCCGGTCGGGCATCGGGTGTGGCGGGACCGGGGTGCGCCGAGTTCCGCGGGCGGACCGGCGGCGTGCTCCCGGAGGTGGTCGGCGGGGCAGCGCACGGTCGGCGGGCGGGGCATACTGCCGTGCGGGGCGCGCGGGTGATGCGCGTCTGACCCGTCGGCCTCTTTTCCCATCGTGAACGGGGGTTTAGTGTGGGGACGGGGGAGGGCAACCCCCGTCCCCACCGTGTTGCGGTACACGCACGTGCGGATTGGCGTCCCAGTCGTGCGTGTCGCGCGGGAGCCGGGCCACGCGAGTGGCTTGAGGATCCACCTCCCCTCACTGTGGTGGGGTGACGGCTGACGGCGGTGTCCGGGCTGGCCCGCCGTCGGCCTGCGGTCTTAGTACCCGTTGCTGTGGGCACAGCGCCGGGTAATCCAATGCTTGGAGCTCCGTCGATGGAAGCGCTCCCATCGACGTTGTTTGCGACTGTAACGCCCGTCACGGCTTTGTGAAAGCCCCAAAATAAGATCGAAACAACCGAGTGCTTCCGGAAGTGTGATCTCTGGTGCTGGGAGCGCTTCCATGGCACACTGTCGATCGACCACGTGGAGCCAGGTATGCGTGAGCGTGGGGCCGCCGAGGGCTTCCGGTGTATCCGGTACGGCGCCCTGATCGCAGTGGGTGTCTGACGACGACCTGCTGCGTTCCGGCCGGTCGGCCGGCCCACCACCATCCACCGGCGTCTCGCGTCCTGTCGTCTGCGAGGCGTCCCGCCGGGGCGGCACCGCACCCGGCCTGGTTCGAGGAGACACCGCGCAGATGAGAAATCTGGCAAGACGTCGCCGCCTGGCGTGGCTCGGCGCCGCGGCACTGGCGATCGGCGGGGTGACCGTACCCGCCGGCGCCGCGCAGGCCGCACCGGCCTGCGACGTGGTCTATGAGACCAACGACTGGAGCAACGGCTTCACCGCCAACATCACCCTCAAGAACCTCGGCGACCCGGTCAACGGCTGGACCCTGCGGTTCGCCTTCCCCGGCAACCAGCGGGTCACCAACGGCTGGTCGGCCCGGTGGAGCCAGAGCGGCAACGAGGTCACCGCCGTCAACGAGGCGTGGAACGGCAGCATGGCCACCGGCGCCAGCACCACCATCGGCTTCAACGGCTCGTACACCGGCAGCAACCCGAAGCCGACCTCGTTCTCCGTCAACGGGGTCACCTGCGGTGGCGTCGCCCAGCAGCCCCCGACGGTGAGCCTGTCGGTCCCCGCCGGCCCGTTCACCGCCCCGGCGACCGTGCCGCTGACCGCCACCGCGAGCGACCCGGACGGCACCATCGCCCGCGTCGAGTTCTACCGCAACGGACTGCTGGTCAACACCGACACCACCGCGCCGTACGCGTACACCCTGGAGAGCCTGCCGGCCGGTGACTACACCGTGCAGGCCCGGGCGTACGACAACAGTGGACTGTCGGCGATCGCCGAGCGGGCGTTCACCGTCACCGCGTCCACCTCACCGGCGGTGGTGGCCACCCCGACCGCACTGACCGTGCCCGAGGGCGGCAGCTCGACGTTCAACATCAAGCTGAACCGGGCGCCCACCGCCAACGTCTCGGTGAGCCTGACCCGCACCGGCGACGCGGACATCACCGTCCCGTCGACGCCGCTGACGCTGACCACGAGCAACTGGAACAACGGCGTCGACGTGACCGTCAGTGCCGCCGAGGACGCCGACACCGTGGGTGGTACCGCGACGATCACCGCCTCGGCCTCGGGCCACACGCCGGCGACGGTCACCGTCACCGAGATCGACAACGACGTGCCGGGCGGCGACGGCGAGTACGTGCAGCGCTTCCTCACCCAGTACAACAAGATCAAGAACTCGGGCTACTTCAGCCCGGAGGGCGTGCCGTACCACTCGATCGAGACGCTGATCGTCGAGGCGCCCGACCACGGCCACCAGACCACCTCCGAGGCGTTCAGCTTCTGGCTGTGGCTGGAGGCGTACTACGGTCGGGTCACCCAGAACTGGGCGCCGTTCAACAACGCCTGGACGGTGATGGAGACCTACATCATCCCGTCCACGGCCGACCAGCCGACCGCCGGCTCCGCCGGTGACGCCACCTACGCCGCAGAGCACGACCTGCCCAACCAGTACCCGTCGCAGCTCGACGCGAACGTGCCGGTCGGCAAGGACCCGCTGCGCGCGGAACTGCAGCAGACCTACGGCACCGGCAGCATCTACGGCATGCACTGGCTGCTGGACGTGGACAACGTCTACGGCTTCGGCCGCTGCGGCAACGGCACCACCCGTCCCGCGTACATCAACACCTTCCAGCGGGGCACCCAGGAGTCGGTGTGGGAGACCGTGCCGCACCCCTCCTGCGACACCTTCGCCCACGGCGGCCCGAACGGCTACCTGGACCTGTTCATCAAGGAGTCCGGCGCCCCGGCCAAGCAGTGGAAGTACACCAACGCCCCGGACGCCGACGCCCGCGCCGTGCAGGCCGCCTACTGGGCGCTGACCTGGGCCAAGGAGCAGAACAAGCAGGCCGACGTGGCGGCCACCGTGGCCAAGGCCGCCAAGATGGGTGACTACCTGCGGTACGCGCTGTTCGACAAGTACTTCAAGCGCATCGGCAACTGCGTCGGGGCCACCCAGTGCCCGGCCGGTAACAACCGCGAGTCCGCCCACTACCTGCTCTCCTGGTACTACGCCTGGGGTGGCGCGTACGAGACCAGCCAGAACTGGTCGTGGCGGATCGGTTCCAGCCACAGCCACTTCGGCTACCAGAACCCGTTCGCGGCCTGGGCGCTGACCAACGTCAACGAGCTCAAGCCGCGCTCGTCGACCGCGGCGGCAGACTGGAACAACAGCCTCACCCGGCAGCTGGAGCTCTACACCTGGCTCCAGTCGGCCGAGGGTGGCATCGCCGGTGGCGCGACCAACAGTTGGGGCGGGCACTACGGCACGCCGCCGGCCGGCACCGCCACCTTCTACGGCATGTTCTACGACGAGGACCCGGTCTACAACGACCCGCCGTCGAACCAGTGGTTCGGCATGCAGGCCTGGTCGATGCAGCGCATCGCCGAGCTGTACCTGGTCAGCGGCGACGCCCGAGCCAAGGCGCTGCTGGACAAGTGGGTGCCGTGGGCGATCTCCCACACCACGTTGGGTGAGGACTGGTCCATCCCGTCGGACATGAAGTGGACCGGCCAGCCCAACAACTGGAACCCGACCAACCCGCAGCCCAACACCAACCTGCACGTCGAGGTCACGGTCAAGGGCCAGGACGTCGGCGTCGCCGCCGCCTACGCCCGCACGCTCATCGCGTACGCGGCGAAGTCGGGCAACACGGCGGCGAAGAACACCGCCAAGGGGCTGTTGGACGCGCTGCACGGGGAAAGTGACGCGCAGGGTGTGTCGACGGTGGAGAAGCGCGGCGACTACCGGCGCTTCGACGACGTCTACAACGCCTCCACCGGGGATGGCCTGTACATCCCGCAGGGCTGGACCGGCCGCATGCCCAACGGTGACGTGATCGCCCCGGGCAAGAGCTTCGTCGACATCCGGTCGTTCTACAAGAACGACCCGGCGTGGCCGAAGGTCCAGGCGTACCTCGACGGTGGACCGGAGCCGGAGTTCCGCTACCACCGGTTCTGGGCCCAGGCGGACGTCGCGATGGCGTACGCCGACTACGGAAAGCTGTTCCCGAACGGCTGACGAACAACGTCCTCCGGGTGGGCGGTGACCCACCCGGAGGCTCCGGCCGGGCCTCGGGGGTAGAGGCAGGACCGGCCGGCGGCCTGACGCCCACGGTCAGGCCGGGGTGGGTCGGCCCTCTGGCCGACGCAGCGGAGCAGTCGACCCACCCCACCGCCCCCCCGATTCGACAGCGACACCACGCAGATCGTGAAAAAAAGTGACCGCCTCGGGATAACAACACCGCCGGGGACGGAGTAACGTACATCACCGGAGAGGCCGCTCCCCCCGTGGCGGCCTCTCCCTTTTGCTGTTGCGGCCACAATCCTTCCCGCCCGCCGGCCCGAAGCCTCGCAACATCTCCGTGCCGCTCACCGTTACCCCTGCTCAGCTGCGCTTGGCGCCGGTGCCGATGCAGCCGGCGGGCCACTGGCAGACCGGCGGGCAACGGCGGCTAAGTTGTCCGGGTGCGCGTGACGCCGAGGGGTGGGACTGCGGTCTGGTTGGTCTTGTTGGCCCTTGTCCAGACGGCGGCCTTCATCGTCGTCTGGCGATTCGCCCTCTACACCGACGTCGGCCAGTGGATCGACACGGTGGCGTTGACCGGCAACCGGATCGGCCGTGACCACATCGAGGATCCGGTGGACCGGATCCTCAACGCGATGTCCGTGGTGTCGCTGCTGGCGGCCACCGTGACGATCGGGTTCATCGCGCTGATCCGGGGCCGGGTGGCCCTGGCGGTGGCGGCCACCCTGCTGATCGCCGGGGCCAACGTCACCACCCAGTTGCTCAAGTACGGCCTGGTCCGGCCCGACTACGGCATCGACCCGGAACGGGCGTACGTGGGCAACAGCCTGCCCAGCGGGCACACCACCGTCGCCGCCTCGGTGGCGGTGGCGCTGGTGCTCGTCCTGCCACCCAAGGGCCGGGCCTTCGCCGCCGTGGTCGGTGCCGCCTACGCGGCCCTCGCCGGGGTGGCGACCCTCTCGGCGGGCTGGCACCGCCCCAGCGACGCGGTGGCCGCGTTCCTCGTCGTCGGCGTGTGGGCCGCGCTGGCCGGCCTGCTGCTGCTGATCACCCAACGGGAACAGGCGAAGGTCTCCTCGGCCGACGCGCACCGAGGCGTCGCCCTGCTGCTCGGCATCGGTGGACTCCTGGCGATCGCGGGCTGCGCGCTGGCACTGTCCTGGCTGGCCGGGCAACGCGCCACCGCAGCCGCCGAGTTGCCCCGCCACCCCCTGTTCGTCGGGTACGCCGGCAGCGCCGCCGGCATCGCCGGAACGATGGGGGTGGTCATGGCCCTGGCCCTCTCCGCCGTGCACCGCATCGTCCCCCGCCACAAGGGCTGACCACCCTCACGCCGACCGTGTGCCAGGTCGCGGTGGGGCTGACCGCCTCCACGCCGACCGTGTGCCAGGTCGCGGTGGGGCTGACCGCCTCCACGCCGACCGCGTACCTGGTCGCGCTGGGGCTGACCGCCCCCACGCCGACCGCGTACCTGGTCGCGCTGGGGCTGTCCGCCCCCACGCAGACCGCCCACCAGGTCACGGCGGACTGGCCATACCTTCTGGCGCGCTGAGGAGTAGCGGTGTGCGGGTCGTGATGGGGCTGGCCCTGCTTCCTGGCGCGCCCGGTGTGGTTGCCGGGCGTCGGTGGAACGCCAGGTGATCGGCCCGCCCGCCTTCACCGCCGACCGGGTGAGGTACCCGTGTTCCGCGTCGGCTCCCACCTGCACGACAACCTGACAGTCTTAAGGTCTTGCCGGACAGACGGCCTTCACCCGCTCCCCGCCACGGGCACCGACCACATCGACCCGTCTCACCCGTGCCCCAACACCACCGCGGCCGGCCCTTGCCTGCAAGATCATGCTCGATCCACGATCGAGTGGGTTGAGTATGAAAACGAGGCCACTCGATCCGGGATCGAGCGCGATCATGAACCGTCGATCGGTGGCAGGAGTTGGCTATCTGTCCACCGGCCGCCCTGCGGGACCACACCACCCGCACCCGGTGCGGCGACGATGCTGGCCAGCCCGCTGGCCCTCAGCGCCGAGCCGAGTGGCGGGGGTGCGCCCTTCGTCGAGCGTCGACCTGCAAAGCGGTCGGAGGTGGGACGCCAGGGGATGGTGCCTCGGGCTGAAGATGGGGGATCGGCAGGTCCAGTGGAGGGTGGAGAGGTGCGATTGACGGGCGATCGGCGATGTTCATGACAGGGCCGCCCGAGATGGGGCCGTCCCGGCCGGGGCTGTCCGAGACGGAGTTGCCCGAGCCGGGGCCGTCCGAAGCAGGACTGTCCGAGGTTGGGTTGCCCGAGCTAGGGCTGTCCGACGCTGGGCTGTCCGAGGTTGGGTTGCCCGAGGTTGGGTTGCCCGAGCTGGGGCCGTCCGACGCTGGGTTGCCCGATGTGGGGTTGTCCGAGGTGGGGGAGCATTTGAGGGACGCCGATTTCGTTCGGGCGGCTTTCCGCGAGGAGTGCCTGCGGCTTGGGGAGGTGCTGGCGACCCTCGATCCGAAGGACCTGGCCCGGCCGACCGGCTGCGTGCCGTGGACGGTGGCTGAACTGCTGGCACATGTCCGCACCGGTGCGGGCCGGCTGATCGACATGCTGGCCGCACCGCCACCGAACGGCACCCTGGTCGACGCCGCCGGCTACTTCGGCGCCGCCAAGTTCACCCCCGAGGTCGATGCCGCCCGCATCGAGTCGGCCCGCGCCGAGTCCGCTCGCATCGAAGCCGCTCGTGGCGTTGCTCATGCCGAGGCCGGTCGCATTGAGGCCGCTGGTGCCGAGGCTGCTCGTGCCGAGGCTGCTCCGGTCGTGGCTGTTCCGGTGGAGGCGGCTCGTGTCGGGGTCGCTCGGGGCGGAGCGGCTCAGGCGGGAGACGGGCGGGTTGACTGTGATGGGAAGAGGCTCGACTCGGAGGGCACGGGTTGGAGGGCTGGCTTGGGTGAGGACTTCGAACGGGCCTGGCGTGCTGCCCTCGCGGCCGTCGAGGCGTACCCAACGGATCGGGTGGTACGCACCCGGCACGGCGATGCGATGACGGTGACGGAGTTCCTGCGTACCCGGGTGGTGGAGGTCGGGGTGCACGGCCTGGACCTGGCGGTGGCGCTGGACCGGCCGCCGTGGCTGACCACGGCCGCCAGCCGGGTCATCGCCGATCTGCTCACCGCGGGCCGCTCCCTGCCGGCGGAGCTGGGCTGGGACCGGCTGACCCTGATCGCCAAGGTGACCGGGCGGATGCCGTGCAGTCCTGCCGAGCAGGCAGCCCTCGCCCGGGTCGGCCTGCCGCTGCTGGCCTTCGGCCCCTGATCCCCGCCGAGCGGGCTGGCTGTGCCGAGCGGGCTGGCTGCGTCGAGGAGGCTGGCTGCGCCGAGCGGGCTGGCTGCGTAGGGAAGGCTGGTTGCGTCGAGTGGGGCGCTTTACCGTGCCGACTCAGGCTCGCTGCCCACCTGGGCCGCGAAGTCACCGCCCGCGCCGACGGCTGCGTCAGGATCCGCTGACGCCGCACCTCGGGGAGCGGGTACGTGGGGGAGGGCGGCACGCAGGCGGGTCAGCACCACCGGGTCGATGCGGCCGGGGGCCAGCCGTTCCTCCAGGTTCTCCAGGCCGGCCCACTCGATCAGGGCGTCCTGCGGATCGGCCGGGTCCGCCGGGTGGCCGAGGGCGGTGAGCAGGCCGGCCACCTCGGCGGCCACCGCGCCGGTCAGGTCGAGCAGGGTGGCCGGGTCGGGGCGGCTGAACATGAGGGTGTGCACGGCCAGCAGTCGGTCGAGTTCGGTGATCGGGTCGGGGTGGTCGTCGACCCGCAGATCGATCATGAGGTCGCCGGTGCCGCCGTACCCTCCGCCGCGACGGACCACGACGAGCCCGGCGCTCTGCTGGCCGCGTCGGTCGCCGCCAGCCTCTTGGCCGGCGCGCAGCGCGGCGAGCAGTCGCTGCGCGAACGGCAGGTCGGTACGGGTCAGCCAGGTGTCGCGCAGCGCGTCGATCACCTCGGGGCCGGTGAGGATGTTGCCCTGCGCGGCCCAGCCGTCGCCGGCCTGGCCGCCCGCCCAGTCCCGGCAGTGCTCCCCGGTGTACGTGGCGCCGGGGCCGGTGGCGGCGACCACACCGACCTGGCGGTGGTCGCGTTCCGGGTCGGCGGCGACCAGGCCGGCGACCACACCCGCCGCCGTCACCCCGGTACGCAGCAGGGCCAGCCCTTGCGGCCGGTAGGCCAGGTTCACGTGCGCCTGGGTGGCGATCGCGCCGACCTGCGCCTCGGCCGCCGGCACCAGCGCGCCCGCAGCCAGGAAACGACTGGCCACGGCGACACCGTGCAGGTGGCCGTCGGCGGAGCGGGCGACGAGTGAGAAGGTCACGTCGGCAAGGTTAGCGCTGGTCACGGCCGGGTTGCCGATTCGGCGAGGGCTTCCCGGTCGACCGGGAAAGCCGACAGGATCTTGCCTGGGGGACCGCGCGGCGGGCACCATCGATCGATGACGACGCGATGGGCGATGACGGTGCCGTTGGACGGGGTCGCGCTGGCCGACCATGCCGCCGTGTACGAGGCTCTTGCCGATGCCGGGTTCACCGACCTGTGGTCCTCCGAGGTCAACGGTGTCGACGCCTTCACCCCGCTGACGCTGGCCGCCGTCTGGCAGCCGGGGTTGCGGCTGGGCACCGCGGTCACGCCGGTGTTCACCCGTGGGCCCGGCCTGCTGGCGATGAGCGCCGCCGCGCTCGCCGACGTCGCGCCGGGCCGGTTCGCCCTGGGCATCGGCGCGTCGTCGCCGGTGGTGGTGTCGGACTGGAACGCGGTCGAGTTCACCGAGCCGTTTCGGCGTACCCGTGACGTGCTGCGGTTCCTGCGGGCGGCGTTGCGGGGGGAGACCGTCGACGGGGCCTTCGACACCTTCGCGGTGCGGCGGTTCAGCCTGCAACGTCCGCCGGCCGTACCGCCGCCGTTGCTGCTGGGCGCGTTGCGGCCGGGCATGCTGCGGCTGGCCGCCGCCGAAGCCGACGGGGTCATTCTGAACTGGCTCGCCGCCACCGACGTACCCCGTGCCGTGGCCGAACTCGGCGAACGCCGTCCGCAGTTCGAGGTGGTCGCCCGGATCTTCGTCTGCCCCACCGAGGACGCCGGGTACGCCCGCACCCTGGGCCGCCGCATGATCACCAGCTACCTGACGGTGCCCGCGTACGCGGAATTCCACAGGTGGCTCGGCCGCCAGGAGGCGCTGTCGGGGATGTGGGAGGCCTGGGCGGCCGGTGACCGGCGAGCCGCGCTCGCCGCCGTGCCGGACGAGGTGGTGGACGCGCTGATCGTGCACGGCTCACCCGAGCAGTGCCGGGCCAAGGTCCGCCGGTACGCCGAGGCAGGGGTGGACGTCCCCGTACTGGCGCTGCTGCCCACCCCCGAACTGGCTGCCGGGGACACGGCGGCCCTGACCACGATGATCGCCCGGCTCGGCCTCGGCTGATCGGATCGTCCTGTGTCGCGCTGAGCCCGGACGGGCCGCAGCGAGGAGTGACCGGCCAGCCGGTCAGCGCCACCGCCGGGCGACGCCGGTATCAGCGCCCCCGCCGGGCGATGCCGGTCTTCAGTGTCACCGCCGGGCGGCGTCGTCTCGGCGTCGCCAGCGCAGCGGCCCCGGATGCACCGACCAGAGCAGCCGCCGCCACCGGGACCGGGCGGCGCGCAGCGCGCCCGTGTAGCGGGTGGCCGCGTCGGCGGCGGCGTCGGCCTGCGCGTCGGTCACCTGACCGGGGGCGAACCCGACCTGGTTGACCAGCCGGGCCAGGTCGTCCACCGCCCGGTACGCGCCCACCGACTGATGCCCGGCCGGTCCCGCCCCAGCGACCTGCGATCCAGCGACCTGCGACACGGCGACCTGCGACACGGCGGCTGGCGACGTGGCGGACAGGGCACGGCGAGCCGCGGCGGCGACCTCGGTGGCGGACAGGTCGGTGGGGACCGGCCGCCCGGCCAGCCGCAGCCCGTCGGTCAGTTCCCGCCAGGCACCGGCGACCCGCAGGTCGGCCGGACCCCGGTGCAGCCGGTTGCGGGTCAGCGCCCGGCGCAGGCCGGCCAGGGTGGCCAGCGCCGCCACGACCAGCAGCAGGAAACCGGCGGTGGCGCCGGCGGCCAGCATCGGCGTGGACAGCCCGGCCTGATCGTCACCGCCCTCGGCAGATGCCGGGGGAGCGGAGGACGCGGACGGTTCCACGGTCGGCTCCGGCTGCTCCGACGGCGGCGGCTTCTCCGGCTGCGGACGGAAGTCCTCTTCCACCGGTCGCGGCTCGTCGTCCGGGCGGGGCAGCGGGTCGAACGGTACCCAGCCCACCCCGTCGAAGAGCACCTCCGGCCAGGCGTACGCGTCACCGGCCCGCACCGGCCCGTCGCCCGGCGCGGCGAACCCGACCACCACCCGCGTCGGTAACCCGGCCAACCGGCCCAGCACCGCGAACGAGGCCGCGAACTGTTCGGAGGTGCCCCGCTGCCCGCCACCGTTACGCGGCCCGAACAGGAAGAACGCCAGATTCGGGTACGCGTGACCACTGGGCGCGTCGGCGACCAGCCGGTAGTGCTCGGCCAGCCACTGCTCGATCGCTGCCGCCCGGGCGTACGGGGCGCCGTTCTCCTCGGCCAGTTGGGCGGCGAGCCGGCGCAACTGGTCGGGTGCGCCGTCCGGCACGTGCAGTACCCGGGCCACCTCGTCCCCGACCGGGGTGTTCGCGGTGGCCAGCAGGTTCGCGTCCGGACGTTCCCGGGCGGAGATCACCGTGTAGCGCAGCCCCGGACTGAGCCCGTCGGGCCGGATCAGGGTGCCGGTGCCCGGGTCGTAGGCCACCCGCGCGCCGGTGACCTCGCGTGGCGTGGCCACCGCCGGCAACAACCGGCCACTCAGCTCGTCGACGGTGATCTCCTGCCGGACCGTCTCCACGGTGGCGTACGTCGCCGGCTGGACCGTCGGCAGGATCCGGCCGGCGTTGCGGTAGGTGGCACCGACCCGCCAGGTCACCCCGTCGTAGTCGCTGAGCACGGCCAGCCGGATCCGGTTGCCACCACCGGCTTCGGTGCGCACCTGAAACAGGTGCTGGTCGGGGCGCAGCGCCCAGCCGGAGATCCGGATCAGCGGGTTCTCGTCCAGCGTCTCGACCTGCGGCGGCTCGACGTAGCGGCGCGGGTCCACCGGTCGTACCTCCACCAGGGCGGCCACCGCCGGGCCGAGCAGCGTCGCCGCCGCGACCACCACCGCCGTACCGGCGGCCGAGGCCACCGCCAGCCGGGCCCGTACCCGTGAGCGCACCGTCGGGGCCAGCGTGTCGAGCGGGTCGTCGCCGCGTCGGGCCGAGGCGGCCAGGCCGAGCCCGGCCAGCACCACCAGCGCCACGGTCGGGCCGATCGCCGGTTCGGCGTTGGGCCCGACGACGTACACCGCGCCGACGTGGAGCAGCACCGGTGGGAGGTAGCCCAGCAGCACCCGCCCGGCGCGCAGGGCCACCTCCGCGCCGGCCAGCCCGGCCAGCCAGGCACCCACCAGCGGCACCAGGACGGTGTCCGGGGTCGGTTCCACCGGGATCATCGCGGTCAGCAGCCGGGGAATGCCGTTACCGGCGGCGTCGGCGGCCACCTGGGCGAACCCGCCCGGCAGACCGGCCCGATCGGCGGTCAGCCGCAGGCACCACGCCGTCCAGCCGGCCATCACCAGCACCGACACCGGCGCGACCAGCCACGACGGCAGCCGCCGCGCCGCGACGCTGACTCCCACCGACCCGAGGGCCGCGCCGGCCACCAGGGCGGTCAGCAGCGAACCCGCGTACACCCGGTCCAGCGTCACCCCGGCCAGGACGACCATGCCGACCAGCGCCGCCGGCACCGGCACCGCCCGCAGCAGCCTCACCACCGGCGTACCCCGTCCCACTCGGCGGCGAACCCGGCCCCGTCGGCCGCGTCCACCACGAGCAGTCCGCCGGTCCCCGGCGGTGTCGGTTCCGCCGCGCCGAAAACCCCGACCACCACCGAGGGGTACGCCCCGCGCAGCGCACCGACGTGCCCCAGGTCGTCGCGCCCACCGGGCCCGGTGAGTACGACCAGGGTGTCGCCGAGACGATCGCGGCGCAGCCGTGCCGCCGCAGCCTCCAACGTGCCCTCGTCCGACAGCGACACCGCCGCCAACCGGTCCAACGGCCCGGTCGGTCCACCGTCGCCGGACCCGTCCGCTGCGGTGCCCTCCCCGCCGAGGTTGTCCGGCGCGGCGAGGTTGTCCGGGGCGGCGACGAAGAGCAGCGTCACGGGCAGGTCCTCGCGTACCGCCGCGGTGACCACCGAGGCCGCCGCCTCACATGCCGACTCGAACGACTCGGCCACTCCGCGTACCCGCTGCGGATGCGCCGCCAGCCGGTTGTCCAGCAGCACCACGATCCGGGGCAGGCTGGTGTCCACGTTCTCCCGCACCATCAGCTCACCGACCCGGGCACTGGTACGCCAGTGCACCCGCCGCAACTCGTCACCCACGACGTACTCCCGCAACGAGTCGAAGGTGATCGAACCGTGCGGTACGGCGTCGACCCGGCCGTCGAGACTGCGGCCCGCGCCGGTGGGCACCGCGCGCAACGGATGGATCGTCGGGTGCACCCACACCGGCACGCTGTCGCCGTAGCTGCGCGCCACCACGACCAGGCCGAGGGGATCGCGGCGGGTCACCCGCAGCGGACCCACCGGCACCACGCCCCGGCGGGCGGTCGGCACCTCGTAGCGGACTGTGGTGTCGGTCCCCGGTCGCAGCCGCAGCACCGGCACCGGCACCACCTGGTCGCCGCACCGGTCGGCGGCGAGCAGACTCGCCGACCGCAACCGACCCACGTTGCGTACGGTCAACGTCATCGCCGCCGGCTCACCCCGCGCCACCCGGTCCGGATCCGCCTGCCGGCGCACCTGCAACCTGGGCCGCCATGCCGCGCTCAACACCGCGACCGCCACGGCGACGCCGGCCGCCGCACCGAGCACCGTCAACTCCGGGTACCCGAACCGGAACCCGGCGCCGAGCAGCAGCACCCCGGCGACGAGCAGACCGATACCCCGGGCGGTGATCCCCACGCCGCTCCTCGCGATCAGGGCTGCGCCGGCGCCGGCTGCCCCGACGGCAACGGCACCGGCACCGACGCGACGGCCTGGCGCAACACGTCCCCGGCGGTCACACCACGCACCTGCGCGTCCGGAGTGAGCAGCAGCCGGTGGGCGAAGACCGGCTCGGCGAGCGTCTTGAGATCCTCCGGCATGATCCAACCCCGGCCGTCGATCAGCGCGTACGCGCACGCCGCCCGGGTCAACGCGATCACCCCGCGCGGGCTCACCCCGACCCGCACCTGCGGATGGGTACGGGTCGCCGCAGCCAGCCGCACCGCGTACGTGTACAGCGGCTCGGCGATGTGCACCCGGCGGGCCATCCGGACCATCTCCCCGATCGTGGTGGTGTCGGTGATCGCGGCCAGCGCCTCGGGGGAGCGGACCGTCGCCCCGCGCAGCACCTCCACCTCCACCGACTCGTCCGGGTAGCCGACGGAAAGCTTGACCAGGAACCGGTCCAGCTGCGCCTCCGGCAGCCGGTAGGTGCCGTCCATCTCCACCGGGTTCTGCGTCGCCACCACCAGGAACGGCTGCGGCACCGGATGGCGTACGCCGTCCACGGTGACCGTGCGCTCCTCCATCACCTCCAGCAGCGCCGACTGCGTCTTCGGCGACGCCCGGTTGATCTCGTCGGCGATGACGATGTTGGCGAACACCGGACCCGGATGGAACTCGAACCCCCGGGTGGCCTGGTTGAAGATGGTCACCCCGGACACGTCCGACGGCAGCAGGTCCGGCGTGAACTGGATCCGCCGCCACTGCCCCTTCACCGTCGCCGCGATCGCCCGCGCGAGGGTCGTCTTACCCACCCCGGGCACGTCCTCCAGCAGCACGTGCCCCTGGGCGAACAGCGCCGTCAACGCCAGCCGGACCACCTGCGGCTTACCGAGCACCACCGCGTTGACGTTCTCCGCCAGCCGGGCGGCCAGGGCGGCGAAGCCCTGCACCTCCTGGTGGTTGAGGGGTTCCTGGCTGTTCACGGTGGTGCTCCTTGCCTGGGGTGGATCAGCAGGTGGGCAGAACGTTGATGTTGTCGCCGTCCTCCAGGTTCAACCAGACCCACGGGATGTAGTTGCGACCGCTGTACTCGACCCGCACCCACCAGGTGCTGCGCTTGTTGTTGTTGTAGACGTACGCGTACACCTCCTCGCCGCGGACCTTGCACAGCGCCTTCAGCCGGGTGCCGGGCTTGGCCCAGCCGACCTGCCGGTCGTTGTCCTGCCGGGGCACCGAGAAGATCTCGTTGCCGTTGCGGCCGTCGCGGTCCCGGTCGCAGTAGGTGCGCTGCTCCGGCTCGTCGCCGTTGACGCAGGTGGCGATGCCGTAGAGCGCATCGGTTTGCTGGGCGCGGGTCGCCGTACCCGAACCGGCGGCGTTGCTGGCCGTCACCGTGAACGTGTAACCGGTGCCCGGCGTCAACCCACCCATCGTGATGCTGGAGCACGGGCCGCTGGTGGCCGGCTGACCTGACCGGGACAGCGTGCACGTCGCCTGCCCACCGCCGGCGTCCACGGTGAACGCCACCGTCGCCGACGTCGCGGTCGCCGACGAACCGGTCACCGTCACCCGGGGCGGCGCCACCGTCCGCGCCGTCGTCGTCGCCTCCGGACCCGCACCGGCCTCGTTGACCGCCCGGACCCGTACCGTCACGTTCTGCCCGTCACCCAGGCCACCCACCGTCGTGCGGGTGTCGGTGACCTCGCTGCGCTGTTCGCCCACCTCCACCACGTACCCGGTGACCGGGCGGCCGTTGGCCTCGGCCGGGGCCCACTGCACCGACACCGTGCCCGGCCGATCCGCCACCGTGCCCGCCGTCAACTCCACCGGCGCACCGGGCACCGTGAACGGCACCACCGTGTCGCTGACCGGCGACGACTCCGACGCCGCACCCTTGTCGTTGACCGCCACCACCGTGAACGCGTACTGCGTGCCGTACGCCAACTCACCGGCGGCGATCACCAACTCGGTGCCCTCCGACTCGCCGGCCGGAGCGTTCGTCCCCGCCGACGTGGCCGTCACCGCGTACCGGGCGATCTTGTTGCCCTGCCCGTTCGCCTCCGGCCAGGTCACCACCACCGTGCCGTCCGGCCGCGCCTGCGCCGAGACGCTGGCCGGCGCGTCCGGCACCTCCGCCGTCGGGCTCACCGGGTTGCTCTTGCGCGACGGTCCCGCACCCTTGGCGTTCACCGCGTGCACGGCGAAGGTGTACGTCTCCCCGTTGGTCAACTCCTTGACCTGCACCGACCGCTGGTTCGCCCCCACCTCCAGGCGCTGCCCGGCACCCTCCACCACGTAGCGGACGATCTCCGCGCCGTTGGCCGCCGCCGGCCGCCAACTCACCCGCGCCTGCGCGTCACCTGCCGACGCGGTCACGCTGCGCGGCGCGCCCGGCTTGCTCACCTGCGGCTTGCGCGGCGGGGGAGGCGGCGGCGGTGGCGGCTCCTCCGGCGGGTCACCACCGAGCACGTCGTTGGCGTACTTGTCGACCTCACGCACCTCGTGCCGATCGTTGACCACCCGGGCGGTCGCCGCGTTCGGTGCGTTGATGAACAGGTGGTTCTCCCGCACCTCCAACTCCAGCGGCCCGCCCCAACGGCCCCGGATGGTGTCCACCAACTGGCCCGCCGCGTCGAACGCGTACACCACACCCGCCGCGTCGTCGGCACAGTAGATCCGACCCGCCCAGGCCACCGCGGCGCCCAGCCGGTCACCCTCACCCGGCACCGTGAACGACCGCACCTCGCCGTCGGCGACCGCGTGCACCTGCCGCTGCCCGGCCACCGTCACCGGCACCACCGGCCCGCTGGTACGCGTCGGCAACGTGCCCGGCCCGGTCAACTGCTCACCCAGCACCGTACGACGTGTCTCGCCCCGCACCACCGTCACCAGCGCCCCGGCCGTACGGTCCAGCACCGCCACACCGTCATCCAGCGTGGACACCATCAACTCGTGGCTGGGCTCCGCCACGTCATGGGTCTCGACCTGCTGCGGCGACACCGGCGCATCCGACGCCCCCGACGCCGGCAACCGGGCGGCGGTGATCGCCGACACCGTGCCCTCGGCCGGCACCGCGATCCACAACCGACCCTCGCCGTCGAACGTGCCACCGGTGATCCCCGGCGGGTACCGCACCGGCTCACCCACCGGCGTCAGCGACCGGGGATCCAACTGCCGCACCACACCCTGCACCGCGTCCACCACGAACGCGGCATCCTCGTGCAGCGCCACACTGACGCCCAACCCGGGCGTGGTCGGCGTGGTCGCGGTGATCTGGAGCGTGGCCAGGTCCAGCGCGCTGATCTGGCCACTGTGCAGGTCGCGCAGCACCAACATCCGATCCGTCTGCACCACCTGCATCGGATGCCGCCGCGCCGCAGGCACCTCCATCCGGGTGTCCACCCGGGCGGTCACCCCGTTGACCCGGGCCAGTTCGCTGCGCGCCGCGCTCCACAACCAGGAACTCGCGTCGTAGCTGGCCACCGCGTTGTCCGCCGAGCCGAGACCGAGCACGGTCAGACCCATCGCCGCCAGCAGCGCCAGCACCGTCGCCACGGTGACCAGACCACCCCGCAGCCGGGACCGGGACCGGGTCGTGCGGGTCGGAACGACCTCGTCCATGCTCGCCACAGTTGGCGCCTCCCGTGTCGTCCTGGCAGGTGGCGCCCCCGTACGGCAACCCCTCCCCTGAGCCGGGAGCCATCATATGGTCACGCTACGGACGCCGGGAACCCGCATTGTCCGCCTGTGGACACCCTGCGTGGCGTGTCGTCGGCGTGTCCTCGGACCACCGTCGAGCTGCGACGGCGTACCGGTCAGTTCGTCGGCTCGCCGTCCTCCCGGCTGGTGCACACCTGGCTGGAGGTGGCGAACTGGTCGGTGCCGTAGACAGCGAGCACGGTGAAGCAGTAGTCCACCTGGGAGTTCAGCCCGTTGACCGTGTACCTGGTCTCCCCGGGCCCCACGGTGGCCATCACGCCCAGCGACTGACCGGCCCGCCCACCGGCCACCATGAACGGCACCAGCCCGTCCGCCGGATCGACCCAGGTCAGGGTGATCGTGCTCCGATCGTCGCGCAACGCGAGCTCCGCAGGCGGCGCCCCACCCTGCGGCTGCGCCGCCGAGTCGGGCGCCGTCGGCGACGCGGCGGACCGCCGGTCGAGGAGCAACAGCCCGACCCCGAGCATCGCCGCGAGAGCCACCACCACCGCGACCACGGCCACCACCACCACGACCCGGCTCCGGCCGGGCGCCGGCGTCATCATGGGATGTTGGTACGGCGGCGTGCCCCCCGATCGCGCCGGCATCCCCGCTGGCGGCTGACCGGGCGGTTGCTGCCCCCAACCGGCCGACGGGTACGCCGGACCACTGGACGGTGGGTAGGCCTGCGGTGTAGCTGGTTGCGTCGGCGGGTAGGCCTGCGGTGCCGCTGGTTGCGTCGGCGGTGGGTAGGCGTGCGGCGTCGCTGGTGGTGCGGGCGGGGGATAAGCCTGCGATGTCGCTGGTGGTGCGGGCGGTGGGAAAGCCTGCGGTGTCGCTGGTGGTGCGGGCGAGGGGTGAGCCTGCGGTGTCGTGGCTTGCGTGGGTGGTGGGTACGCCGGCGACGTCGTTGCTTGCCCGGGCGGGGGATATGCCTGTGGTGCGGGCGGTGTCGTTGGTGGCGTGGACGGCGGGTAAGTCGGCGATCCGGACTGGCCCGGCGATGGATGAGCCTGCGGTGTCGTCGGTTGCGGGGGCGGTGAGTAGGTCGGCGGAGGGGGCGGGATCTGCTGGGCCGACCGCTGCGGGTGCTCGGCACCGAAACCACCGTGTTGCTGCGGCCCGCCCGCGCTGCCGTAACCACCCGAACTGACGGATGGGTCGCCAGCCGGCAGGCGGTGCGGCGGCCCACTGATCGGACGGTACGCCGGTGTCTCCGCGGCAGGGCCGGGAAGGCTGCCGGCGGCTGCGCGCGGGAACGGCACCCTGCCCGGCGGCCCGCTCGTCGGTCCGGGCTGGGGCAGCGGCGCGGTCAACTCGTGCGCCGCCGGGCTCACCGGCGCGACCTGTCCCGCGTCGCCGAACCCCGGCACCTGGTGCGGCTGCGGCCGGGACCGATCATCACTCGGCACCGAGGGTGGGGCACTGGTCGGTGCTCCGCCGAGTGGGGGCGCGCTGTGCGGTGGTCCGCTGACCGGGGGTGCGCTCTGCGGTGGCCCGCTGACGGGGAGCGTGCCGTGTGGGGGTGCGCTGACCGGAAGTGTGCCGTGCGGTGGTCCGCTGATCGGGGCTGCGCTGTGCGGGGGTGCGCTGACCGGCAGGGCGCCGTGGGGTGGTCCGCTGATCGGCGGTGCGCTGTGCTGGGGTCCGCTGGCTGGTGCTGCGCTGTGCGGTGGTGCGCTGCTGGTGGGTGCCGTGGCGAACGGTGGGCCGCTGACGGGCGGCGCTGTGTCGGCGGGCGGCGTCGTAGCCTGCGCCCGGGAGCCGAGGCGAGCCGCCTCCTCCGCCAACAGCGGCCCGATCTGCTGGACCGGAATCGTCGGATTTGCCCATTGCGGCTGGGGTGGCGCGGCCGGCTGGTCGCCCTCCGGCTCCGCCGGCTCGGTGGACGGCGCAGGCTCCGTCAGGCCCAGCACCTCCGTCGCGTCGACCATCTCCGGCGAGGTTGCCGTTGGCGACGATGCTCCGGGTGTCATCGCTTCGCGCGACGCCGCCTCGGGCTGCAGCGCCAGACCTGGCTCGCCCAAGCGGGTGGTCTGGTCGTGGAGGGCGGCCCTGGGCGCAGGTACCACCGGAGCAGGCGGCACCGATGTTGCCGGGCCGGGGATCGGCGGTGCCGTCGGTACGGGGCCAGGAGCCGACGGCGCGGACAGTGCTGGGCCAGGGGGCGGTAGCGCCGGGCCAGGAGGCGGCAGCGCTGATGGTGCTGGGTCAGGGGTCGGCGGCACCGGCGGGGTGGTCGGGGCGGGAGGCGGCAGGTCGGGCGCATAGGGGACGGCTGGGGCGGCCGGCGCAGCGGGTGCCACCGGGCGCAGTGGAGCGGTGACGATCGACGCGTCGTGCGGCTGCCAGGCGGTCGACAGCACGGCCAGCGACACCGTCGGCTCGGCAAGCGCTCCATGCGGCGACTGATCGACCGGAGTCGGTTGACCAGCCGGGGGAGCTGCCGGCTGGAGGGCGGGCGTGGCGTCGCCGAGATACTCGCGTGCTGCGCGTACCGCGGGATGATCCACACCGAGCACGGCGGGGCCGGCGGTCGCGACGCGCATGTAGTTTCGGCGGGCCTCGTGGCGGTTGCCCAGCTCGTCCGCGACGGATCCCAGCTCATACGACAAGGCCAGCATCAGCGGGTCCGACAGCGGCCACCGGCGCTCCCCGGCGGCGAACGCCTCCTCCAGCACCCGGCGGGCGGCACTCGGCTCGTCCGCCTCCCGGTGCAGCCGAGCCAGCAGGTGCGCGGTGCTCAGGACGTCCGGATGATCCTTGCCGAACGGCGGCCGAGCAGACTCGAACGCGTCACTCAGCAGCTCACGGGCGGCGGCAAGGTTGCCCGCCCCACGCAGTGCAAGGGCACGCTGCTGGGCGACGGCCAGGGGAGAGGCATGGGGCACGTGGCCCATGCTGCCGGGTACCGCCGCTGCACCGCTACCCGACCCGCGGACCCGGCACGCACGCGTCCCCGGACCCTGGCCCGTCGGGCCTGGGCGGGCGGCGGATGCCGATGTGCATGATCCATCTGCGGCGTGTACAGTAACTCCCCGTGCGGCCCGCTGGGCGGCTTTCGGATGGTGGACCACCGAGGCCGGCAGGGTAGGCTGGACAGAGCAGGTCCGGGTGGCGGAATGGCAGACGCGCTAGCTTGAGGTGCTAGTGCCCGTATAGGGCGTGGGGGTTCAAGTCCCCCCTCGGACACAATCTTGGAACCCACGGTAGAAGGCCGTTGACCTGGCAGAACACAGGTCAGCGGCCTTGATCGTTTCTCGGGCTGTTGCCGCCGTGGGATCACCGTGGGATCACCGGCTACGAGTCGCGCCGTCCGCAGCAGCGGGCGGCGCGATCTTGTCTCAGCACGCCAACGCGGTTACGGTCCCATTGCTGCGCATACAAGCGCGGTCGGCGGCAGAGCCCGCGACACCGGGTCGAGGCCGCCCGCTCACGTGGAGGAACGGTGGCGACGATCGAGAAGAGGACAACCAAAGACGGCAAGAACACCCGGTGGCGGGTGAAGTGGCGCGACGGCGGCCGCCGCGACGGCGATTGGGACGGCGAGACGTTCGACTACCAGGCCGACGCGAAGCGCTTCAAGGCGCTCGTCGACGCCAACGGCAACCACCGGCCGTCGCCGGAGCAGCTGGTCGAGCACGGCTTCGGGCACCTGGCGCCCGCCCCGCCTGCGGCGCCCGTCGACGATCCGACGGCGATGACGTTCCGGCAGTACGCCCTGACGTGGCTGGACACCCTGACGAAGCCGAGCGCCGAGACGAAGCGGAAGTACCTGGAGCGACTGGAGAAGCACGTCTTCCCGACGCTGGGCGACGTGCCGATCGCCAGCATCACCCGGCGGATGATGCGCGAGTGGCAGACCCAGATGATGGTCTCGGGCCTGTCCCGCAAGACGATCGCCAACATCCGAGGCGAGTCGCTGTTCCCGATCTTCCGCGCCGCGTGCCTGCCCGGCGAGGACGAGGAGCCGCCGCTGCGGACGTACAACCCGCTGGAAGGGCTGGCCCTGCCCGACGGCCCCCGCTTCGAGCGGGACATCCTGGAGACGCCCGAGCAGGCGTCGATCCTGCTCACCGCGGCGTACGAAGTGGACCCGGAGGCCGCCGACCTGCTCCTGACGAAGCTGGCCGGCGGACTGCGCTGGGGTGAGGTGGCCGCCCTCCCGCCCGAAGCCGTCCGCAAGCACCTCGGCACCATCGAGATCCGGCAGGTCCTCCGCAAGGTCGAGGGACGCTGGACGGTCCAGCCGAAACCGAAGACGAAGAACGGCTACCGGCAGGTGCCCCTGCACCCGCTGGTGATGCACGTCGTCAACCAGCGCGTCGAGAAAGCCGGCAAGTTCCTGTTCTGGGCGCCCCGGGGGAACCACTGGCGGTACGAGGACTTCTACGACTGGCGGTGGGTGAAGATCCGGCACCTGGCCGAGTCACGCGGGCTGCGCGGGCACATGACGATGCACGGGCTGCGGCACTCGCTGCTGACGCTCCTCGCGACCGAGGGCCTGGACCTGCCGGGCCTCAAGGGCGTCGCCGGGCACGCCCAGGTGTCCACCACGATGGACGTGTACGTGCACCACACGACGGCGCACCACGAGCCGGTCCGGCGGATCGTCGGCGGCTTCCTGGAGGCCGGCATCCAGGCCGGCGAGCAGCAGCGCGCCGCCGGAGTCATGCGCGCCGCCGAGATCCGTGGCCGGATCCACCGGTCGTCGAAGGAGACGGCGGCGCGGTACGCCGACAAGACGCGACCCGGCCGGTAGCCGGAGACGAAGAAGCGGGCGGCGAGCCACAGAGTCTTCGCCGCCCGCTTCGTGCGCCGGTCGCACCTACCCTGGCGGCATGAGCGCTGAGTCGACGAGCCCGATGAGTAACTTCGTGTACTCGTTCGCCGCCGCCCGGGTGCTGCTTCAGCGGGCACACGAGCACGGCTTCTTGATTGAGGGCATGGTGCTGTACGTCTCGCTGATCGACGGGCTGCTGCGTTTGGCGATCATCCTGGATAAGCAACTCGCGGGCGATGCGGTCACCGTGGGCGAGTACATGGAGCAGGTGCCGGGCGGGGCGAAGCTCAGCGAGCGGGCGATCTACCAGGAGGCCCGGCGGCGCGGCATCATCGACGAGCCGTTGATGAACGAGGTCGTTGACCTCTACGAGCACCGGAATGCGATCGTGCACCGGTTCTTTCTGACCAGGCTTCAGTATGCCGACTTGGGGCCACACCTCGTCCGCTACGAGATGGTGTATGACCAGTGCTCCGCGATTGTGGCCGAGTTGGAGGACCGCCAGGTTCGCGAAGGCAAGGGCATGACCGTCGCCGACGGCTCGCAGGCTGACCGGCGAGTTGTCCTCGTCGAGGTGCTCGGGAAGTTGGGGTTTAACCCCGACCTGTCTGAGCGAGATCCGACGACCCGATCCTCCTAGGACGGTCTACAGGGTGTGGGGTGGTGCGGGGGCCTCCGGCTGCCGGCATCCGGCCGGCCGATACGGATGAGTGCGCAGCACAAACGAGCGCCCGGAGGCCCCCACGTCAGCGGCGGCCCGCCAGCGCCGGGCAGCTCTTGTACGCAGCGGCCAGGTCCTCGTCGGTGAACCGGACCAGCCGGCCGAGGCGCTGGCACGGCACGCGGCCCTTCGACACCCAGCGCCGCAGGGTGGTCTCCGCGATGCGGAGCTTCGCCGCGGCCTCCGCGTAGGTGTAGTCCTGGCTCACCTGCCTGCCCTCCCGTCTCAGCGCGTCGTGCGGGGTCACAATAGACCACTGCGGCCGGATAGGTCTACGGCGGGCTACGCCAGGCCACAGGGCGGGCGGAACTGTGCCGACCCTCTCACCTACCGGCCAGGTGTACGGCTACCATCGGGCACTGCGCGTGCATGGCACGCGCCGCGCGCTGGAAGTGCTGTTGGTGGCACGCCGCCCTACCGGGGCGGAGGCCCAGGTTCAAGTCCTGGCCGGCGCTCTCGACGCCCGGCCACAGGGGAAGGTGGTGAGAGGCGCGTGTTCCACGGCAGCATCCCGGCCGACCTGCGCTCGATCATCTACGAGCACGCCGAGTCGTGGCCCGACACCGACCTGTACGTCGGCTGCTCGGGGAACTTCACGATCGAGCGGACGCTCCACTCAAGACCGGGTGAGCGGCGGGCCATCCACGGCAACGACGTCCAGGCGTACTCGAGCGCCCTCGGCTGGTGGCTCGCCGGCCGGCCCCTCGACTACCGGCTCAAGGACGAGCACCGCGACCTGCTCGCCTGGCTGGAGCCGTACCTCACGACGTCGACCGACACGCTGGCGTCGCTGATGCTCGGCACCCGGTTCCTCCAGTACGTCGGCCGACCCGGCGTCTACTACGAGCGGATGGTCCGCGCCACGGTCGGCCAGTTCCCGACGATGCACGCCAAGACGGTGGCGAAGCTGAACGCGCTGACGCTGCGCCTCGCCTCCTACTACTGCGGCGACGTGCGCGAGTACCTGGAGACGGTCGTGCCGGCCGACGCGCCGGTGGCGATGTTCCCGCCGTTCTACGCGGGCGACTACGAGGCGCAGTTCGCCGGCATCGACGAGTTCTTCGACTGGCCGGCGCCGGACTATCCGATGCTCGATGAGGACGGCAAGGAGCAGATCATCGGCGCGGTCCTCGACCGCCCCCATTGGATCCTCGGTCTGCACATCCCGCGTGACGAGTTGCGGCCCTGGCTGCGGGGCGTCGTGCAGACGTCCAACCGCGGCATGCCGATCTACGTGTACGCCTCGTCGGGGGCCCGGCGGGTCGTCGCCCCCGCCCAGGACGTCGCGCCGATCCTCGCGCCGAAGATCGGCCCCGCCGAGCAGCTCGGCGACCGCATGGCCATCCACGTCCTGTCCGGCGGCCAGTTCGCCGCGATCCGCTCGCAGTTCATGAGCAAGACGATCCTGCCCGGGTCGCCGCTGCTCGCCTGCGGCGTCAGCGTCGACGGCAAGCTCATCGGCGCGTTCGCGTACCTGCCGCCCAAGTTCGACCCGGCCTGCGCCTACCTGATGAGCGACTTCCCCGTGTCGTGGACCCGGTACCGGCGGCTGGCGAAGCTGATCGTGATGGCGGCCGCCAGCCGCGAGACGCAGCTGCTGTTGCAGCGGTCCCTGTCGAAGCGGCTCACCTCGTGGTCGACCACGGCGTTCACGGACCGGCCGAACTCGGCGAAGTACGGCCGGGGCATCCCCGGCGTGAAGTTGCAGAAGCGCAGCGAGCCGGCCGCCGACGGCATCCACCGATACCAGCTCCAGTACGGCGGCCCGCTGGGCGACTGGACGCTGCACGAGGCGCTGGCGGAGTGGAAGCGCCGCCACGGGAAGGACATGCGATGAACGACGACCAGCACGGCGGCCAGCAGCCGGCCGCCGAGCCGGCCGGCTGTCCCAAGGTGATGTGGGACGGCCCCGACCATATTCGATGCAACCAGGGCGCCGACAACGGCGTCTGCCCGCTGCACGGCCGGTTCCGGCACCCGCAGCCGGCCGACCCTGACCGGCCGTGCCTCCACACCGACATGCACCTGGACGCCGACGTGCAGCGGCTAACCGCCTCCGACGACGACCCCACCGTGGTGGCGTACATCGTCGAGCTTCAGGTGCGCTGCCTGGCCTGCCAGGAGCGGTTCCGCTGGGTCGGTGTCCCCGCCGGTCTGATGCCGGGCCGTCCCGCCTGTAGCCCGGACGAGTTCACGCTGCACGCGCCGATCCGGCCGTCCACCGCCGACCCCGACTTCGGCCTCGGCATCCCGGGGTTCGCCATCCAGTACCGGGACGGTGAGCGGTGAACGACGAGTACCACGACGCCGGAGTCTGGTGCGGAGAGTCAGCGCATTGCGTGCCGCCCTACCCGGGGGCGCTGCCCGGCACACCGTACCCGGAGGCCACCGACGTCGACCTGGCGGTCCGGGCTGCCGCCAGGGCCCGCTACCTCCGCGCGTACCCGGCCGACCAGGAGCGGGCCGACGGGTACACCGAGCGGATGGCCGCCGACCCGGCGTTCCGCGCGGAAATGACCGCCGCCGTCGCGGCTCTCGCCGGCGCCGGCCGCATGATGCCCGTCGACGCGGAGACGGCGCACCTGATCGAGCTAACGGCCGACGGGTGGACCGTCCAGCACCCGCTGTCGTGCCGGCCGAACCTGTTCCGATGCGAGGTGAGCCGGGCCGCTGGGCGCGACCTGACCGTCGCCCCCGAGACCCTGGGCGTCTTCGAGTGCGAAGTGCAGGACGGCCGGTTCGTTATCGGGGCAGCGCGATGAGCGACGAGCGCCGCGACGACGGCCCGCTGAACCTGAGCCCCGCCAGGGTCGACCCGCGCAGCCTGACGCTGCTGGAGGTCAACGCGCGATACATGCGGAAGGAGACGTACGACCGCCTGGTGGCGAACGTCCGCCGAGACGGGGCGCTGACCAGCACGCCGCTGGTGTGGAACGACGAGCAGGGCGGCCGAATGGTGGTGCTGTCCGGCAACCACCGCATCATGGCGGCCCGCGACGCCGGCCTGGAGCTGGTCGACGTCATCGTGGTCGACCAGCCGCTCACCCGCGCCCGGCAGGTCGCGTTGCAGCTGTCCCACAACGCCATCGAGGGCGAGGACGACCCGGCCACGTTGAAACAGCTGTACGAGGAGCTGGACGACGTGGACTGGCGGGCCTACTCGGGCCTGGACGACAAGCAGCTCGACCTGCTCGCCCAGGTCGACCTCGAAGGGCTCAGCGAGGCGAACCTGGACTTCGCCACCGTCCAGCTGGTGTTCCTGCCGCACGAGTTGGAAGCCGCGCGCACCTCGTTCGACGAGGCCCGCAAGCTCGTTCAAGCCGACGCCCGCTGGCTCGCCGGGTACGCCGACTACGAAACCACCCTGGACGCCCTCGCGACCGCCCACGGCGCCCACAACGTCGGCAACGTGGCCACCGCCCTCGGCCTGATCCTGACGGTGTTCGAGCGGCACCTTGGCGAGCTGCGCGACGGCGTATGGCTCGACCCCGACAGCGGCGAGCCGATCGGCCCGGCAAGCCGGCTCGTCCCCATCGAGACGGTGCTGGAGACACGCTCGATGCCTGCCGACGCCGCCGCCGTGCTGACTCGCGCCGTCAACAAGCTCGTCGCGTCCGGCGAGATCCCGGCCGACCAGCGGTGGCGCGCCCTGGAGCTGCTGGCCGCCGACTACCTCGCCGGCTGACCGCCGGCGGAGCCCCCGGGCCGGACGGCAGCCCGTCGCCCGGCCCACAGCCCACCGGCCGCAGTCCCGCATTGCGGCCCCCCAAAGAGAGGAGCCACATGGCACCCGACCCGACCGGCACCGACGCCGACGACCCGCCCGCCGAGTTCGTCACCCGCTTGGAGCACGAGGCGAAGCTGGCGGCGCTGACCGAGGAGTGCGAGCAACTTCGCGCCCAACTCTCCGGGCTCCAGAGGCTGGGCGCCCTGAACCTGAGGCGCGTCACGGCACTGGAGAAGGCGGCCGAGATCGCCAAGGGCCTGCGGTCGACCGGGCTCGCCCGGGCCGACGCGGTGCCCCACCCGGCTCTGCTGGCGTACGCCGAGTTCCTGCTCACCGAGCCCCCCGAGGAAGAGGTGGCCGGCCTAGCGAAGTCCACGACAGAGACCCCCTAGCGAGGAGGATCCACATGGCACCCGAACCGACCAGCCACGCCGACGACGACCCGTACGCCAGCCTGGACGAGCGGCAGCGCTACGAACTCGACCGGCGCTGCGACCACCACCCGCCGAAGGACCTCGCCACCGCCGAAGCGCACGGGCGGTGGCGTGCCGCCATCAAGGTGACCATGGCCGAGGCGATGCGCAGCCTCCCGCCCTGCCGCGAAACGTCGATGGTCCTGACCGCCCTGGACGACGCCCTCATGTACGGCAACGCGGCGATCGCCCGCCCGCCGATGGTCAACGGCCGCCGGCCGGGCCACTGACCGGGTGGCCCGGCCGGCACTTCCCCGCCCGCCGGGCCACCCCCCCGAGCACCACAAGGAGGTGACCGTGAGCGAGCCGGAGATCCTGCCCTGGGACCGGCAGGACCGTGAGCCCGAGAAGGCGTACGGCTACTTCGTGCTGTACCGCGACTTGGGCCGCACCCGGACCGTCGCGAAGGTCGCCTCCGAGGTCAACAAGAGCCGGGATTACCTCCACAAGCTGGCCACCGCCTGGAAGTGGGTGCAGCGGGCGGCGGCGTGGGACCGGGAAGAGGACCGGCAGTACGTCGAGGGCTTGGCCGAGCAGCGACGGGACATGGCGAAGCGGCACGCGCGGATCGCGTCGGCGCTGCAAGCCAAGATCGTGGCCCGGTTGCAGTCCCTCGACGCGTCGAAGCTCAGCCCCGGCGACATCGCCCGGTGGCTGGAGGTGGCGACCCGGGTCGAGCGCCTGGCCCTGGGCCTGCCCGACTCGACCACGGCGCACACCGGCCCGGACGGCGGCCCGATCCGCGCCGAGGTCGAGCAGATGACCGAACAGCAGCGCGCCGACTTCTTCCGGGCGCTGATGGCCGAGGCGGCGGCCCGCGCCGGCCAGGCCAACCCGACCGCCGGCCCCGATGACCCGGCCGGCGACGACGAGCGCGAGGAGGGTGCAGGTGGAGCGTCGACGGAGGACTGACGGGCGAGTGCGGCTCGCGGTCGAGCTGCACGCCCCCCGTTGGGCGGTGTGGTCGGCAGGGCTGGGCCTGCTGGTGCTCGGCGTGAGCAACGCGGCCGCCGTGGTGGTGCTGATGGTGGTGCGGTGACCCGAGGGCCCCGCTCGGTGCGGCTGCTGACCGGCCACCGCCGGCCGGCAGCCGCCCGGTCCGCGTACCGGCCGGGCGGCCCGATCGCAGGGGTCGGCCCGCAGACGTGGGCGACGCTGAACGTCCAGGGTCGGGCGGTCGGCCGAGCCCGGGTGGTCACGCTGCCGCCAGCGCAACTGGCCGCGTTCCGGCGGCGTGTGTGGGCGTGGCGGCTGCTGCTCGCCGGCTGGCTCGGTGTGACCGGCCTCGCCGGCTGGCTGGCGCTGCGGTGGATCGGCCCGGCCGGGTTCGCCTGCCTGGCGCCGATGGTGGCGGCGCTGCTGCTGCTGGTCTGGTGCTCGATCGTGGACCTGCGCGAGCAGGAGTCCGAGTTGTGGTGCGGGCGCTGACCGATGCTGCTGTCGTACCCGGACCCGGCGCTGATGACGGACGCCGAGCTGGCCGCGTACCTGCGCGAGGTGTCCGAGGTGCAGGGCATGGTCCGGTACGACTGGCAGCGCCAGGCCCGGCCGGAGCAGATGGAGCCGGCGTACTACCGGATCTGGATGCTGCTGGCCGGTCGTGGCTTCGGCAAGACGCGCACCGGCGCGGAGACGGTACGCGGCTGGGCCGGTACGCGGCCGGGCGGGCACTACGCGGTGATCGCAAAGACGCACCGCGAGGTCTACAACGTGTGCTTCACCGCCAGGAGGGCCGGGCTGCTGGCGGTGATCCCGCCGAAGCAGGTGCGGACGTTCAACCGCAGCGAGCCGTACCTGGAGCTCACGAACGGCGCGATCATCCGCGGGTTCGGCGCGCAGGACCCGGACACGCTGCGCGGCTACGACTTCGACGGCTGCTGGCTCGACGAGTACGCGGCCTGGCCGTTGCAGACGGCGCAGGGCGTGTTCGACATGCTGTGGTTCTGCATGCGTGAGGCACCCGAGCCGCGCATGGTCATCAGCACGACGCCGAAGCCGCTGCCGCACGTGAAGAAGCTGCTGACGCGGGCGAAGAAGCAGCTAGCGCGCAGCCGCCGACCCCGGGTGGTGATTACCCGCGGCAAGACGCTGGACAACGCGGCGAACCTCAGCCCGGAGGCGTTGGAGGAGCTGCTGGAGCAGTACGGCGGCACCCGGCTGGGCAGGCAGGAACTGGACGCCGAGCTGCTGACCGATGTCGAGGGCGCGCTGTGGAAGTCGGCATGGATCGAGGCGGGGCGGGTCGACAAGGACGAGGTGCCCCCGCTGGTCCGGACCGTCGTGTCGGTGGACCCGGCGGACACGGTGTCGGAGACGAGCGACGAGACGGGCATCGTCGCGGTCGGCCGGGGCGAGGACGGCGAGCACTACGTGCTGGCCGACC
Organism: Micromonospora fiedleri; assembly: GCF_016774385.1. Classification (NCBI taxonomy): domain Bacteria; kingdom Bacillati; phylum Actinomycetota; class Actinomycetes; order Micromonosporales; family Micromonosporaceae; genus Micromonospora; species Micromonospora fiedleri. The sequence goes on along the minus strand of NZ_JAETXL010000002.1, from coordinate 14,023 downwards.
GAAGCATGAAGATCGCCGGCATAGCGGCGGCCCGCCGGATCTGGCAGTGCTACCTGGACGTCGACGCGGACGTGGTGGTGTACGAGGGCTCGTCGGCGTGGCTGCGGGACATCCTGGTCGACGCCTGGGTGGCCATGCAGAAGGAGGGCCTGATCGGCGGCGGTGACCCGCCGATCGACGTGGTGCAGGCCCGCCAGTCGAAGCGAGTGCGGGCGGAACCGGTCGCGGCCCGGTACGAGGTGGACCCGCCTCGGGTGCATCACGTCGGCGCGTTCCCGACGCTGGAGGACCAGCTGACGACGTGGACGCCGGAGTCGGGCGACTCGCCGGACCGGCTTGACGCGCTGGTGCACGGGGTGACGTATCTGCGGGCGAAGGAGTCTCGCCGCGCGATGGTGGCCTCGCCACTCGGACAGCGGGCCCGGCCCACCTCAGGACTGCGCTGATGGCGGAATCAGCCCAGCGCCTCCGAGAGAACCTGGACGCCCGTTGCCTCGGCCCAACGGGCGATCCGCTCATGTCCGGACCGGTTCCACTCCGGGAGGCGGATTTCGCCGTCTGCGGTGATCTGTGCTACCTCGGGTGCGCCGAACGCTTGGAACAGCTCGCTGGTCAGGCGGTACGTCGTGGCGACCAGGCCGCTGCCCCCGGTGCAGAGGTCGTCGAGATCGGCGACGGTGTCGGCGTACGGCTGTTCGGTGATGGATTCGGTACCGATCGGATCGTTCGCCCAGCCGAGGTTGGAAACCAGCGTGACCGGGCCATGCGTTGGCCAGATCGTTGCGCGGACGGTCGCGAGCCCACCGGCCGCCGCACGATCGCGTGCGTGGCGGGCAAGGAGTTGAAGCCCTGCGGCGACCCCCAAGGTGAGCCACTGCGAGTCCACCAGACGACCACCGGGATCCATGTTCCCGGATTTCTCCGAGCTGACGTTAGTGGAGAATGCGCCGCTGCCGTTCTCGTGAAGTTCGCAGGCGCCGCGCGAGTAGGGCCTGCCGGGCTCGAAGGTGCCAATACCTACCAGGCGGCGATGCCGGACAGTCGAGTGGAGGAAGCTGCGTACCTGGATGCCGAAGGCGTCGGCGGGCTTCATGTTGCTCAGCTGGAAGTCCCTCAGGGTGGCTGTGTCGATCGTGAAGCCGCCTGGCACGTCCGGGACGAGGGTGACCAGCACGAACAGTTCCGTGGGGGCATGGCGCGAGGTGAAATCGGCTTCGAGGCGTACGGCCTCTTCGATACGGCTGGTCAAGCCGGCGAACCGTGCCCGGTACGCCTCGGCGACCTCGCTCTCGGACAACCAGATCGTCTCGGTGCCGATCCGCTTGGGGTAGAGCAACGACTTGTTCTCGTTGACGTAGGCGTGGGGCGCGTGTGCCGATCGCGCGACCCAGATGATGAGGAAGCCTTTGCCGGGCCGGTCGGGGTCTTCGACGGGGATGACGTCGAAGGTCGGCGTCGGCTGGATGTTGCCGTAGACGGTCTGTCGGAGGCGTCGCCGTTCGTCGTCACTGATGTCGACGCCGGTGTCGTGCTTCGCGCGGCCTTGTTCGTCTTCGTCCATGCCGAGGATGAGGATGCCGCCGGTGGCGTTCGCGAGAGCGCCGACGTCGCCGCAGAGCTTCTTTCGCTCGCTGCTGCTGCCGCCATAGGTGTCCCGCTTGAAGTCCAGGTCGGGGCCTTCGGTCGTCGCGGGGATCAATCCCTTGACTTGGCTGTAGGTCAGGGATTCGTCGATTGGTCCGCCGAGGAGCTGTTCGAGTCGACGGTTCCGCAGTGTCGGCATGGATTCGATCGTGGACCGCCGGGCGCCTTCAGGCAAATTCGCAGGTCAGACGGGGTTTCGATTAGACGGGCGATGATCTTGAGTGATACAATGAATATGTACGGCATGAGCTGTACGCAGTTCACGTGGAAGAGGAAGGACCACCAGTGACAGCAGCCACCGAGCGGCGCCCGAAGGCCAAGGCGCCGTACCTCGCGGACATCGACCCGCGCGACCTGCTGGCCAACCCGCGGAACGTCCGCACCCAGCACGGCGACCTGACCGAGCTGCGCGCCTCGATCGCCGCCAGCGGCGTCCTCCAGGCCCTGCTCGTGGTCCCCGACAACGGCGGCCACCTCATCGTCGCCGGCCACCGTCGCGCCAAGGCCGCCGCCGAGGTACTCGAAGCCGGGGAATGGCCCGACGGCGTGCCGCCGACCGTGCCGTGCCTTGTGCGCCCCGACCTGGCCGGCGTGCCCGCTAGCCAGGTCGTGTCCATGCTGATCGAGAACGACCAGCGCGCCGACCTCACGCCCACCGAACGGGCCGTCGCGTACGCGCAGCTGGAGCTGTTCGGTCTCGACCCGAGCCAGATCGCCCAGCGCACCGGGCGCAGCTACAAGCACGTCCACGACTCGCTGCGGCTGGTCAAGCTCGGTGAGAAAGCCACCGCGGCCGCCGACGCCGGCCGGCTGTCCCTCGACGACGTTGCCGAGCTGGCCGAGTTCGAGGACGACCCGAAGACGCTGGAGAAGATCCTCAAGGACGTCGACACCAGCTGGGGCATCAAGCACAAGGTCGGCGAGGAACGCCGCAAGCGCACGGTCAAGGAAGCCGTCGCGGCGCTCAGAGCCGAACTCGAAGCGGCCGGCGTGACCATCGTCAAGAAGCCCAAGGACGGGTGGCCGTACAACTGCCAGATGGCGCGGCTCGACCAGCTCACCACCGCCGACGGCGAGAGCATCGACCCGGAGACGGTAAAGACCCTCGACGGGTACGGCGCACTGATCGAGGAACGCTGGGAAAGCGCCGAGGCCGTCATCGTCTGCCTCGACCCGGAGGCCCACGGCTACCAGCGGACCGGGCACAGCTACTGGAAGAGCCCCGCCGAGATCGCCGCGAAGGAGGCCGAAGCGAAGGCGAAGGAGGAACGCCGCGAGCGGTTGAAGGAAGCCGCCACGGTGCGCCGCAAGTTCCTGGTCGAGAAGTACGGCAGCGCGAAGGGCGCCAAGACGCTCCTGGTCGACGCGATGCGGCTCGCCGTGGTGGAGCCCCGCTTCCTGGTGCACCAGATCGACGAGGAGCTGATCCGCGAGCTGGCCGGCGGCGAGCTGGCCGACGGCCTCACCGCCGGGCAGGACCGGCTGAACCGGCTGCTCGTGGCCCGCATGATCGGCGCGCAGGAGTACAACGCCGGTGAGGCTGCCCTAGGCCGCTGGACCCAGCGGAAAGACCTGATCGTGCCCTGGCTGACCCGACTGGAGGCGGACGGCTACGAGCTGTCCGACGCCGAAGCCGAATGGCGCACCGCGCTCATCGCCGAGGAAGAAGCCGAGCTCCTGCGGTACGAGGCCGAGGAAGACGACGAGGACGGCGAACAGGACCACGCCGAGCCGGGGATCGTGGACGTGGCCTTGCCCGAGCACGACGTCGACCCCGGCTCCGAACTCGACCCGGACCCGCGCACCGAAGCTGACACGGAGGGGGTAGCGCAGGCATGACGCGACTCGTCCCTGCCTGGGACGGGCGGGAGGCGGCCACCGCAGTGGCCGCCTCCCGGCGCCTCCCGACACCACCCCCGAACGCGCCTGACCTCGCGGAATGCGACGTGGTCGTGGCCAACCACAGCGGCGGAAAGGACTCCCTGGCCATGCTGGACGTCGTCGCGCACGCCGCCGACGCCGCCGGGGTACTCAACCGCGTGGTCGTGCAGCACAACGACCTCGGCCGGGTCGAGTGGCCCGGCGCCCGTGAGATCGCCCAGCAGCACGCCGAGCACTACGGGCTTCGGTTCGAGGTGCGCAGTCGCCGCGGCCCGGACCTCCTGGACGACATCCGCCGGCGAGGGAAGTTCCCCGACGCCGCGCGGCGGTGGTGCAGCAGCGACCATAAGCGTGGGCCCGGCCGGACCCTGCTGACAGAGCTGGCGCGCGAACTCGCCTTGGACCGGCCCGCGCGGATCGTGCAGTGCTACGGCTTCCGCGCCCAGGAGTCGCGGGGTCGGGCGGCCAAGGAACCGTTCGCCTACGACCAGGCAGCGTCGACGCAGACGACCCGGCATGTGTGGACGTGGCTGCCCGTCCTCGGCTGGACCGTCGATCAGGTGTGGGACCGGATCCGCGCCAGGGGTCTGCCGTACCACCCCGCGTACGACGAGGGCATGTCGCGGCTGTCGTGCTCGTTCTGTGTGCTCGCGTCGCGGCAGGATCTGCTGACCGCGTGCCGCCTTCGTCCTGACCTGGCGCGCGAGTATGCCGCAGTGGAAGCGGAGATCGGGCACCGCTTCCGCCAGGACCTCAGCATGGCGCAGATCCTCGACGAGGCCGGGGTGTGACGTGGACGAGGAGCTGTTGCGCGGCAGCTGCCCGGCCTGCGAGGTCGGGATCGGTGAGACGCACGCCGACGACTGCGACGTGGCCGAGTGCCTGGCCACCGGCCGCAAGCGCATGTGGTGCTGGGCCCAGGCCGACACGGCAGGACACGACTGCGGGCAGGCCGACTGGACGGGCCGGTGGCCCGGCCACCGGGAGTGCCGCGAGTTTGGCTGGCACGTCCAGTGGGACCGCGAGGCCCAAACCTGGTCGCGGTGCTCCTCGGACGTGCCCGGGTCGGGGCCGGAGCTGACCCGCCTGTACGCGCAGGCCCGCTGGAACGCGGACCAGCGGCAGTGGGAGCGGCGGCGGGCGGTGGTGTTCATCGGCGTGCTGCGCGGTGGCCGGGCGGCCGCCGAGGAGCTGGCGAAGGTGGCGCAGCGCTGGGCGGTGCACGAGGGCTTGGACGTGGTGTGTGAGCACGTCGGTGCTCACGCGTGGCGGTCCGTGGTCGCGGACGTGGCGGACGGCCGCGTCGAGCTGGTGGTGGTGCCGTCGGTGGCGGCGCTGGGCCACGGCCGGCAGCTGTTCGCCCGGATCGCGGCGGTACGCGACGCGGGCGGGAACGTCGCCGGGCCCGGCGTGGTGGTCGACGAGGACGGGCGGGTCGTCGAGAAGACGCTCCCCGGGGAAGCGAGGAGAATTCACGATGGAGGACGGTAAGCGCAGCGCGTTCGATGTGGCGCGGGAAGCCCTGCTGAACCGCTTCGGGACGCTCGACCCGGAGCGGATGCGGGCGCTCGGCGCGGATGACGTCGAGGTCGGCGCGGCGGTGAACATCGCCCAGCGCGACGGCGGCCTGGCACGGGACAAGCGGATGATCCTGGCGTGCCCGCCGACGAACATGAACGAGCTGCTGGAGGGCGCGGACGTGCCCCGGTACGTGCCGACCGTCGACCACTCGCTGACGCGGTGCGGCGACTGCGGCACGGACATGTGGATTGGCCCGAGGCAGCAGGCGGTGGCGATGCGGGCACCGGACGCGACCCTGGTGCTGTGCATGGTGTGCGCGGTCCAGGAGACGGAACGGCGCGGGGCAGCGGCGCTGGTCGGGAACCTCGGCGGCAACGATGGGAGGCCACGACTGGCGGGCTAGTCCGCCCTGCGGACCAGCGGCCCCCGCACCAGACGGTGCGGGGGCCGTCCTGCCTTAGCGGAGCTGCCGGGTCACCTGGTCCATCACCAGGTACGCGATGAGGCCCAAGCTCACCGCGCTGCCGATCTCGTCCAGAGTGAAGTGTTCGCCGACCCCGATACCAGCGGCGATAGTCAGCTTGATGAGGATGCTGACGGGAAGAAGCCGTTCGCGCGTTGATATTGACGTTGTAATTGTGGTCGGCGCGATCGGCCCGGACTGTGGAACTGATTGTGGAACGGAATTTAGAACGGAGTTTCCGACCCCATGATGGGGTTCTGCGTTGCCAGGCCGTACGCTAGACATGCGTTGGCCTCCTTCTGCGGTTGGATGCGAATACGGTCGACGTACCTGACGGGCACCCGGCGGCCACCGGGTGCCCGTCGCTTGTCCCGTGCCGGGTAGCACGGTAGACGAGCCTGCCGAGTGGGTTGACGCGATCGGCACGTCCACCCTCCGACAAGAGACTGTAGATGCGTATCGGGAGGCTTTCCAAGCCGGTAGTGATATCGGGCCACCGGAGCGCGTTAGTCGACGATCAGTCGCCAAGTTGGGCCCGATAACGTTCGCGAGGAATACTGCCTGGCACGGTGGGGCGACGTCCAGGGTTTCACCGCTTCGCCACCGAGATTCGGTGGGCTCTTGCCGCTGTTCGGCGCACGCTGTCGGCCGCGCGGCTGTCCGCCGGACGTCCCTAGTTGGGGCGGACGTCGCACCCGCTCTCGATCGGCGGATCCGCCAAGACGTCGCCGCAGAGGCAGCGCAGCACCAAGTGGCCGCCGCACGAGCACGCCCACCAGTCCCGGACGGGTCGGGTCGCGGACCCACCGGCGTAGGGGTGCCCGACGCGGCATTGCTGCGGCTCGTCGCCGACCAGCTCCCGCACCTGCCGGTACGGGAAGGCGGCCACGTGCGGGTCGGCGCGGGCCCGTGCGACCAGCTGCCGCAGCTGGGCCGGGGAGTCGACGGCGCGCTCGATGACCGTCACGCCGGCTGGGCTGTTGTCGGCCTGGTCCCAGCGGATGGTGATGTACCACCGGTTGCGCCACTCCACGTCTCGCAGGATAGTCGTACATGTGTTCGAGCATGCGTGAGACTGTCCGACCTCGCGGACATACTGGCGGGATGTCCAGTGAGATCAATGTGACGTACCGGGTAGTCCGTGACCTGCCGGCTGCCCAGCGGGCAAACTGGAGCACCTTGCTTGCCGAGTTCGCCGCCGAGGTGCCCGACCCGGACAAGGTTGAGGTGGTCATCACCGACGAGTACGAGAAGGTGGCCGGCGAGTACCTGGTACAGGAGGTCGACCGCGCGAACCAGTCGATGACCGCCGAGCAGTACCGGGCCGACAGGGCCGACGGGGCGCGGGCTGCAGCCAAGACCTGCGTCTTGCCGGGCGGCAGGATCGTGGTCGTGGCCAGCAGCGGCCTGATGCCGCACGGGATCCGGCCCGCCCGGCACATGCTGCTCCACGAGGCGCAGCATGTGCGCCTGCATCAGCACGGAGACGCTGCGTTGGCAGTGCACCGGCGGGTGCCGTTCACGCTGCCGCAACGGGAAATCATGTGGGAGTACCTGTGGCTCGCCGAGAGCGCGATCGACGAGTTCCGGTGTGAGCGGACCGTGCATGAGCGGGGGTGGACGGACCCCGCGAACCTGGTCGGCCCGGGCGACGTTTCCGGCGTCGTTGCTACCTTCCGCGCTGCTCGGACCGCCTGGGACGTCACGGGTGACGTGATGGGCGCGTACCACGCTGCGTTCGCTTCGCTGGACCGCATGTCGAAGGTCCTCGGCTACGGTGCGGCCGGCGTCGTCACCGGTGTGATATCGCCAGCGGCATGGGCGAGGGTCCCGGTGGCTGGCCGGATCCTGGATGTCGTGGAGGATCTGCCCGGCGCCGACGTGGTCCTACCGCGTGAGGATCTGATCGCCGCAGCCGTAGAGGTGGCGAAGCGGCTGAGGCGGATCTTGAAGGAGATGGGCTTCGACTACTTCCATACGCCCGGCGGCGGTGGATACCTCAAGGTGTTGTGATACCCGGTCCGTCAGATGATCTGACGGGCTGGCGCCGACGGATGGTGTCCGGCCGCAGTGCCTTTGCATATGCTCATAGCCGTGACGGGGCTGATCGAGATCGCGGTGGTGCTGCTGGTCGTGGCCCGGGTGACCCGGCTGATCGTCGCCGACGAGATCACCCGCCCGCTGCGGGAAGCGATTGTGAGGCGACTCCCCGAGGGCAGCCCGCTGGCGTACCTGCTGATGTGCCGGTGGTGTCTGTCCGTGTGGGTGGCCGTGCCGGCCGCCGCCGGCTGGTGGCACCTGTCGTACCTGCCCCGCTGGTCCGGTTACTGGTGGGTGGACGTGCCGACCATGGCCCTGGCCCTGTCGTACGCGACCGGCCTGCTCGTGCGCGCCGAGCCGGAGGCGTAGTCGATGGCCTGGTGGGGCACGAAGCCGAACGCCGACAGCCCGCTCGGCAAGGCGACCGCAGTCGTCGCGTCGGCGGCGAAGATGCGCTACGAGTCCAGCGGCGCGCTGCGGAAGGTGACGAAGCAGCAGTGGCAGGAAGAGGCGTGGCGGCACTACGAGGAGTGCGGCGAACTGGCCTACCTGGTGAACACGATCGCCAAGGCAATGGGCCGGGCCCGGCTGTACATCACGCAGGTCAACGACGCGGGGCGGCCCGTCGAGACGCCGGATCAGGCGCCGGCCGGCGTTAACGAGACGTTCCTCGGCGGCCCGAGCAAGCAAGCCGAGTTGCTGTCCGATGCCGGAATCCAGCTTGGTGTGCCCGGCGAGTGCTACCTGATCGGTGAGCCGGAACGCGACGAGGACGGCAATGCCACCGACCGGGAGACGTGGATCATCGCGTCGACGGAGGAACTGTCCGAGCGTGCCGGGAAGTACGTCCTCGACCAGGGCGCGGGCGCCAGGGAACTGGAGCCCGACGAGACGGTCATCGTGCGGATCTGGTCGCCGAGCCCCCGCAAGCACGCCCTGCCGTCATCACAGGTGCAGTCCAACCGGCGGGTGCTGCGGCTGATCGAGCGGCTGACGCAGTACGTGCAGTCGCAGATCGACTCCCGGTTGGCGGGCGCGGGTGTGCTGCTGCTGCCGAACGAGCTGAGCTTCGTCGCCCCCGAGCAGGAGGAGAACCCGGAGGACGGGGTGTCGTCGTTCCTGGCGACGCTGACCGAGGCGATGACCACCGCGGTGAAGGACCGCGACTCAGTTGCCGCGTTGGTGCCGATCGTCGTGCAGGGGCCGGCGGAGCACTTGGAGAAGGCTCGTCTGCTCAGCTTCGCCACGGAACTGTCGTCGTCGGTGCCGTCGATGCTCGACGGCGCGATCCGCCGGCTCGCCCTCGGTCTCGACGCTCCACCCGAGATGCTGCTGGGCATGACCCAGGCGAACCATTGGGGCGCCTGGATGACCGACGAGGCGACGATCAAGTACCACGTCGAGAGCAAGCTGGAGCTGGTGTGCGCGGCACTGACCCAGCAGATGCTGTGGCCGGCGCTCGAGGGCGCGGCCGGCGTCGCAGACCCGAAGCGATGGATCGTCTGGTACGACACCAGCGAACTGACGCAGAGCCCGGACAAGGGTGCCGACGCGAAAGACCTCTACGGACTCGGTGAGCTGTCCGGCGACGCGCTGCGCCGGGAGACGGGGTTCGGTGACGAGGACAAGCCCACAGACGATGAGCGGGAATTGCGCCGACTCCTGGAGATCATCCGGACGGTGCCGGCGGCTGGTCCGCTGCTCGTGCAGCGGCTGCTGGAGGTCGCCCAGGTGGGCGTGCAGGTCGACCCGGCAGAGCTGAAGCCGCCCGCGCCGGCCGAACTTCCCGCCGGCGAGCCACCGACCGCCGAAGACCCCGCGCCGGCCACGGCGCCGCCGCCCGACGGCGACACCGAACGCCGTGGGCCGCCCGAGAAGGCGGCGCTCGTAGCTGCGGCGGAACCGCTGAGCGGACCATTCGTGGCCGCGTGCGAGGCCCTGGCGCTGCGGGCGCTGGAAGTCGCCGGGAAGCGGGTCATCGGCCGTGAGCGGTACCGGCACACCGACCTGTCCGTGTGGGAGTACCACACGGTGCGGCAGTCCACGCCCACGTCGGTGCCCCGCCTGCTTCAGGGCGCGTTCACGGCGGTCCCGGCCGTGGCCGGCCGGCTCGGCGTCGACCCGGACAAGCTGACGGCCGCCCTCACCGGCTACGTCGGTGCGCTGCTGGTGAGCGGGCGGCGGCACGACGTCGACGAGCTGCGCGAGCACCTGGCGCGCACCGTCGCGGGGGAGCTGGTGCCGGCGTGACCGCCCCGACCGGCCTCGTCCCTGAGCTGGTGCTGGCGCACGGGCACGCCTGCCAGCGGTCCGGGCGCGGCAAGGGCTGCCAGGTCATCCGCTGGTCGCGGTGCCGCACCTGCGGCTGGTGGGGCGAGCTGTGGGGCGGCGACCAGCCGCCCCTGACCGACGCGGAGCACACCTGCGACCCGCAGGAGGCGGCCCGCTACCAGCAGACCAGGAGGACCAGTGGCTGACCCGGCGAACGTGACCCTCACCCAGCTGCGTGATGCGTTCGCGCTGATTGGGATTCAGCTCGACGACGACTTCGTGCGGCTGGAGCTGCGCGAGGACCTGCTGACGATCTACCGGGTGGTGCGCACCGGCTCCGGGATGCCCCGCTGCCTGCCTGACGGTGGTGCGCAGACCCAGGGCTCGACGGTCAACGTGGTCGCCGCGCTGCCGCCCGCCCCAGAGGGATAGGCGTGGCCGAGCGGGACCAGTGGCTGCCGCTGCGGCTCACCCACGAGGCGCGGGTGATTGCCGCCGAGAAGCGCGTCGAGCGGGCCGCCCGCGCGGCGCTGGCCGCCTGGCTGCGGTCGGCCCGCGCCGTGGCGCTGCCTGTCACCGCGGCGGCCCTGCCCCCGGACCCGAGCGCGCTCGCCGGCGCCGGGCAAGCATGGTTCGAGGCGATGACCGCGCACCTGCTGCCTGCCGTCGACGATACGTTCCTCGAGGGCGTCGCCGCCGCGGGCGGCGACGTCGACGTGCTGCGGGTGGAGCAGCTGAAAGACGAGTACCTGGCGCAGTTGCCGAACCGGCTCCAGGGGGTGCCGGACTCGGCGTGGACGCAGGTCACGGCGGCGGTTGCTGAGCTGTCGGCCGAGGGTGCGAGCATCCCGCGGATCCGCGACGCCATCGAGCAGCTGCTCGGCGAACTGGCGTGGGAGGACCGGGCGGTGACGATCGCCCGCACGGAGACGATCGGCGCCTACAACGCGGGCACCCTGACGGCCTGGTTGACGTCCGCGCGGGCGCTCGACGAGAAGTTGGACAAGGTGTGGGTGTCCACCCACGACACGCGGACGAGGCGCGACCACCGGGACGCGGACGGGCAGCGCGTCGCCCTGGACGGCGTGTTCATGGTCGGCGGGGTGCCGCTGCGGTTCCCGGGCGACCCGGCGGCACCGCCCGGCCAGGTCGTGAACTGCCGCTGCACCATGATCGAGGTAGAGGCGGGGGAGCCGCTACCTGCGATCCCGAAGCACCCGTGGCCGCGACGGGCTACCGGGTTGGACATCACGGTGACGGCGGCGGCAGCCGCGAAGGGTGGCAAGCAGATGACGACGTGGAAGGGAACGCTGGCGCCCCTGGGCGCCGTGTCCGGCGATCGGCGGATCTTCGCGGCAGACGGCGAGTGGTCGTTCCGCGACCTGCCGCTGCCGCTGAGGTGGGCGAGGGAAGACGCACCCGGGCACGAGGGCGCGGTCACGATCGGCCGAATCACGGCCGGCGAGGTGCAGGCGACGCAGCTGACCGGCGAGGGTGACTTCATCGACGCTGTGCCGGAACTGGCCGAGGCGCTGGAGCTGTGGCGGGCCGGGGTGCTGTTCCCGAGCGTGGACCTGGACGACTTCGAGTTCGTGTACACCGACGGCGACGGCAAGCCGATCGCGGACATGAGCGACGAGGAGTGGGAAGCGTTCATCGAGTCCGGCGAGGAGCCGTACATCACGGTGACGAAGGGCCGGGTCATGGCGGTGACGATGCTCGGTACGCAGGCGTTCATGGAGGCGCGCCTGGACCTGGTCGACGACGTGCCTGCCGACGAGGCCGACGAGGATGCGCCCTCGGACGAGCCGGAGGACGAGGAAGCCGCGGTCACCGCGGCCGGCACGGGCGGGACGCCGAAGCAGGTCGCTCCGCTGTACCCGCCCCGGGCGTGGTTCGACGACCCCGGCCTGTCCGAGCTGACGCCCATCCAGGTGACCGCTGACGGGCGGGTGTTCGGGCACCTCGCGGACAACGACTGCCACCTGACGTTCCTCACCGGCGGGCAGTGCGTGCTGCCGCCGGCGGAGGGCGGGTTCGACTGGTTCCACCGGCCGGAGATCCAGACCGCCGAGGGTGACCTGGTGGCGGTCGGGCACATCACTGCCGGGACCGGGCACGCCGACCTGGCGCTGAACGCCGCCGCGGCGGTGTCGCACTACGACGACACCGGCACGCAGGTGGCGGTGGTCCGGGCCGGCCGGGACGCGCACGGCACGTGGGTCGCCGGGTCGCTGGTGCCCGAGGCCACCGAGGAGCAGGTGCAGCTGCTGCGCCGGTCGCCGCTGTCCGGGGACTGGCGGTGGATCGGCGGAGCCCGGCAGCTCGTCGCAGCGCTGTGCGTCAACGTCGGCGGCTTCCCCGTCGTGCGCGGACGGTCGTCGGGCGGGCGGGCGTATGCGATGGTGGCCTCCGGCTGGGCTGGCTGGAAGCCGGCCGGCCCGGCCGTCGGCCGGCGCGACACGGCCGGGCTGTCCCCGGCCGTCCTGGATGCGGCGGTGCGGCGTGCGGTCGCGGCCGGGTTCGCCGCCGAGCGGCAGCGGGTCGCGAACGCGGCGGTCGCCGACCGGATCGCCGCGACGATCGGCCGCGACCGGCGCACGCTCGTGGCGGCATTGGCCGCCGAGGTGCACAGCAGGTAAGGGGGAAGCTGGTGGGCTGCAACTGCGGCAGTAAGGCACGGCGCACCGTGTGGGTGCTGTCCTACGAGGACGGCCGTGCCGGTGGCGAGTACAACTCGAAGACGGCGGCGGAGGTCGCCGACGTCCAGAAGGGCGGCGGCGGCGCGATTCGCCAGGTGCGGAAGTAGCCAGGGTTGGAATATCGCTGAATGTCTATTTCTGGGGGGCGTCGTCGCCTGCGGCTGGCCGTTACCCTCTGTGAATTCGAGGGGATGCGGTGGCGCCCTCTCTGGGTGGGGGTTCAGGTTGAAGGTGGACGGGCCTTGCGGCGCAAGGCAAGGTCGACGTGATGTGAATCACCTCTGGCCCCCCGTTCGGTCGCGGCGACAAATGGCTCGAAAGCCGCATAGCGTCCTGGTTGGGAAGGTGCGATGCCGGAATGTTTCCGACCCGGAAGGCTAGGAGGGCGGCGCGCTGGAACCTCAAGCGACTGTGCCTGCCGATGCCGTCGTCGACGAACGCGGCTCTGCTGATCTTGCGCGGACGCCTGCACGTAGGCTGCCCTGCTGGGCACCGTGTTCTTGGCGCGAACACTGTCGACGCTCAGCCAGGTGCCCCTCCTGCGGACAGCCGGACTTGCTGGCAAGACGCGCCTGGTCGCGTATGTCTCGGTCATGCGCCGCTTCGTAGCCGAGCTCCGTCCACACTGGCCAGCTCGACGCCAGCGTTGCATCCGGCTTCTGCGGTCGGCATCCCTGAAGGCGTCTCAACTGTTTGTTGGCCAGCGAAAAGGCGCAACCGGCGGCACGCAAGGGTTATTGCCCGTAGCGGTGATGCTTGTTGGTGGGGACGTTCGATTTCTCGGGGTGGAAGCCAGGCACAGAAGCAAGTGTTCAGCAGGACGGGGTGCTCTGAGTCAGTCGGTGTGGACACGTCTGGCGTAGCCGGACCTCCGGAGCGGCCGTGGACCCTGCGGCATGGGGGGCGGGTGGTAGAGGGTGGTCGTTCGCCGGGATGGCTGCCGGGCTCTCGTCATCGTCACCCTGACCGGTCGTCACCGTCACTCTGACGGTCACCCTGACCGGTCACCGTCACCCTGACCGGTCGTCACCGTCACCCTGACCGGTCACCGTCACCCTGACCCGTCGCCGTATTGACGGGCAAGCGGTGACGAAGTCGCCGGAGACCGAAGCGGAGGACGGGTCGGAACCTCGCGGAGGCCGAGACCGGAGCGGAGACAGTACGGCGGACACAACCGGGGCGGGGCGGGGCGGAGACAGCGGAGCGGAGACAGCGGGGCGGAGACAACCGGGGCGGGGCACCGATGGTGATTGCATCCCGCCGAACGGATGCCAGCGCGGTGTAGGGAGCATGCGGCGACGGGTGTAGTGGCGTGCCGGCTCACCGACTCAGGACCGACCGACTCGCGTGTTGGATCCGCGCTGCCCGCGCGCCGGATCCGCGCTGCCCGCGCGCTGGCTCACCGACTCAGGACCGACCGACTCGCGTGTTGGATCCGCGCTGCCCGCGCGCTGGCTCACCGACTCAGGACCGACCGACTCGCGTGTTGGATCCGCGCTGC